>CAWBWE010000021.1:0-16280 GCA_963792395.1 uncultured Bacteroidales bacterium | reverse complement strand
GGTCGTCGGCTTTTGCCGGTGTAAAAATAGGATTGCAGTATACCACCCCCATACAATTTGCAGGCATCAGGTTTTTCATTGCGGGAATGATTGTATTCCCGCTTGCCTTCAGGAACAATCCCGCTTATTTCAGGATACTCAGGGAAAACCTGGGGTTGATCCTGCTCTTTGCTTTTCTACAGACCTTTCTGCAATATGTTATGTTTTACAAGGGAATTAACCTGATCCCTGAGGCCGTTGCAGCCATATGTATTGGTTCACAGCCACTGTTTATTGCGATTGTGGCCCATTTTCTAATGCCGGGCGACAGGATGACCCTGTGGAAGACTTCCGTCATATTATTGGGCATTGTGGGAGTGGTGCTGGTGAGCCTGGGAAAGGATCCTAACTCAGCAGGTGGAATCATTGCATTGATGGGCATCCTGCTGATGGTGGCTATCAATATTCTTTCGGGCTTTACAAATGTATTGGTGGCAAAGAGGAGCAAAATGATTCCCCCGCTGGTGATCAGCTCTGCTTCAATGACCCTTGGCGGAGCTGCCCTGTTTCATCCTTTCTATTCCCTTTGAGGGATTACATTTTGAAGTAAAGCCAGCTCCCTACTATATCTCACTGGTCTGGCTCAGCCTTTTGTCGGCCAGTCGCCATCTCCATATGGATCACCTTGTTGAAAAGACCAGGCATAAAAGTGTCGGATCTGAATCTTTGGAAATTCCTGATTCCCGCTGTTTGGGGCTGTATTGAGCTGGATCCTGGTTCCCGGAGAGGACCCGCAGCTCCTTTCAATTATCGGAATGGTGGTAATTGCTGTTTCCCTGGTACGGTTAAACCTGGTAAACCGAAAAAAGCATGTGATCATTCAAGAAAAAACATAACTTTATGCGGGATAAAAGCCATGTATATCCGCATCCCTTAAATATATTTTCGGGTTTCTTTTAATGAGCCCTACCAGCCTCTTTGCAATGGACGACGATCCCTGTGGCTGTAGGCGGTGTGCTGGATCTGCGTGAATATAACTTCAAATCGGAGGGTCCCCTTGTCCTTGACGGCGAGTTTGAGTTTTACTGGAATCAAATGCTCAATCCGGCCACAGAAAAGGATACAGGGATGGCTAACTTCATCATGTTCCCGGGTTCATGGACCAGGTTGAAGAAAGACCTTGCCAGAGATTCAGCGCTATGGATTTGCCACCTACAGGCTACTTATTCTGCTTCCCGAGGGGGTGAAGACTCTCTTTGAGGTAGAGAATATTTTTTCTGCCTCGGGTTTTTTCCTGAACGGAAAAGCCATTGACTACCTGGGTTTCCCTGGAGTCAACAAGTACCAGACACTGGTATCTTACGATAAACCACTTATTACAGGAAGCTTCCAGGGTACAGAAGTGGAGTTGCTCATAAAAGTATCTAATTTTAGTCATCGCAACAGCGGGATAGTCGGGGGAGTGCTTATGGGCCTCCCCGAGCAGATCAGCGCACAGAGACAGAGGGATCTTTTCCGGGGCCATTTCTTCTTAGGCGCACTTTTGGTTATTGGTATTTATTTCCTGGGTTTATACCTGATTCGTTCTGATCAATATCGGCTTTATTTTTCCTTGATCTGTGTGCTTATGGCCATGCGGGTGGCCCTGGAAATAGAAGTTCCCCTGCTCGAGACACTCAATTTTAACGGGCTTACAATGGCAAGGCTGAATTTGTTGTCTGTCTATTTTTTAGCCCCGTTTTTTACCCTGATGATTCGGGCCATCTTTCCCGATTTTCCCAAATGGGCTTTTAAGGTCATCTTGTGGATATCGGCTGTTTTCATTGTTATTGTTGTAGTCACTCCCTGAGAAGCTGACCGGTGAACTAAGCAAGGTAAGGAATCACCTGGAGGAGTTGGTGGAGGTGCGTACCTCAGAACTGCAGTTAGTTTCCAGTCAGCTGAAGAGCCAGAAAAAGAAGCTCGAGAAATCAAACAAAGAGCTGGTTGAGGCCATGAATGCGCGAAACAGGCTCTTCTCCATAATTGGTCACGATGTCAGGGCACCCATTGGCTATATTCGACAGGCCCTTGAAATGATGATCGAAAATAGAAATATGCCGGAAGAAGAGCAAAACGAGTTGTTGCAGATGATGGCCATCTCATCGGAGAGTACCTATAACCTCCTGGATAACCTGCTTGTCTGGGGGCGTTCTCAAACCGGGAGGTTAAAGGCTAACCTGACCCGCTTTCAGCTTAAGGAATTGATAGATGAGAGTCTGGAACTGGTAACCATTGGTATCAGGGAAAAGGGATTGAAGGTGGAGGTTTTCATCAGTGAAGAACATTTTCTGATGGCGGACCGTGATCAGCTTTATGTGGTTATCAGGAATCTATTGAGCAATGCCATTAAGTTCACACCTGAGAAGGGCAGTGTTTACATCTCATCGAAAAACGAGAATGGAGAGGTTGTGACCTCTATCCGTGACACAGGAATTGGCATACCGGAATCGATGCTTTCAAAGCTGCTCGATTCAAATGACCATTATTCCACCAATGGCACAAAAGGGGAGAGGGGATCCGGTCTCGGTCTTAATATCTGTAATGAGATTATTCAGACGAATAAGGGATGGATGAGAATCGAGAGTGAGCCGGGTATAGGCACCACCATATTAATCGGGATCAGCGCAGCAAAGACAAACGCTTAGACAAATTTTACTGCTGTTCCATACACCAGGATTTCCGCTGCGCTTTGCATGACATTGCTTGTGGTGTACCTGACCATTACCACGGCATCTGCTCCAAGCTTTTCTGCTTCCTGCGTCATTCTTTTCGAGGCAATAGCACGTGCTTCATTCAGCATCTCCGAATATCCTCTTAATTCACCTCCCACAATGGATTTCAAAATGTTGGAGATGTCTCTTCCAATGTGTTTCGATTGAATCATTGATCCTTTCACGATGCCAATCAGCTCATAATTCTGCCCTGGAATATTTTCTGTGTTGTATTGTGGAATCAGTTTTTCCATAATTTAAGATATTTTGATTCTAAAATACCTATTTTTATTGAACACTATATATGAAAATGAAAGTACTGACCATAAAGTCTTCTGCGGTTCTTGATCTGGATAAACAGACCGAAGTACACCATGCATTTGGTATGGAGCACCATACCGATTATGTTTTTAAACCCCGGGAAGCCCAGAAATACTCGGCAACCATAGTGTTGGAGGAAAGCGGGCCGGTTGTGGATATGGTCATCTTAGCCACCGAGCAGTTTCCTGATATAGGTTTTGTAATCGATGACCTCGATATGGAAAAGAATCATATCGAAAGGTATCACGTCATGGAAGGGGTGGTAAAGGAACGGCTTCGTTCGGGATGGATGTGGGTGAAGTGAGCTAATACTTGCTCAGATCCTCCTCATCTTGCTCTTTGATCTCCCTGATTCGCTCCCTGTAAACCCCGATTAAGGCTACAATGATTCCCAGTGGAACCAGGGCAATAATAAGCTTCCAGAATATACCAAGACCCTCCTCGGCAAATGCATAAATAAGTACTGCGGTCTGAACCAGGATAAAAAACACCACTATGATCAGGATTACAGTAGGTGCGACTCGTTTATTCATAACAGTATTAGTCTGTTGTTTTTATTTTGACGCTTGAAGGTTTTAGTCCTTCTGCACTTGCATTGATAATGAGGTCGCCAGGCTCACCTCCGGCCTGAAGGATCAGTAATTGTTTTCCCCTTCTGACCTGTTTTGTAGTCGATCCCGGCGCAGTATGGTCGGCCAGGTCGCCATTGTCAATAACGCGGATTCGCCCGGGACCATCAAGTGTATAGTTCACCTGGTGCTGGCTTAAATGATTCAGCGTGCCGGTACTATCCACCACCTTTGTGGTGATATGTACCACCTCCCTGTTATTGGCCTTTACCTGCTTTTTGTCAGGGTGCATGGCCAGGGCGTAAGGCTTTTCAGTAGTAGTAAGCGTGTCGGTCACCTGCTGTTCTTTTCCGTATTCATCAAGGAAAAATGCAGTGGCAACCAGTTGTCCTGCTTCGTAGGGGATGGCCGAGCGGATGACCCCGTCGGCATAAGAACTGCGTTCCAGTGATGATATCAGTTTGTTGTTCAGGCTTAAATCAATTCTTTTGCAGTTGGTAAATACCACCACCATTCCTGTATCGGTTTCCGGACCGAAGGTCCAGTGATCTGCCAGGGGTGCACCCATCCAGCTTTTCTGCCAATTTTTGAGTTTGTTCTGTGCATCGGCCATCACCGTATCCAGCACAGTCAGTTTGACCAAAGGATCCTCGCGGTACCGGGAAGCTATATACCAGGCATGGGGTTTGACAAAGCCATTGGTTTCCAACAGGCCGTTTCGAAAGCCGCGATCGGGCCAGCCCGCCGATTCTCCCAGATAGTCGATCCCTGCCCATATAAACTGGCCGGCCACGAATGGATACATATCGTTCCAGGAGTTATCGCTATAGTCGATTACCTGGTAATCTTTTTGAGGCCGGGTTCCATAAGCTTTTGTCTCAGTGGCAATAAATACCAAATCGGGATACCTGTTATGCCAGATCCTGAATGAATCGCTCCGGTAGTTATAGGACACAACCGGTGAGACGTGCATCAGACTAGAGGGAAGCTCATAGAAGCCCTCGTTGTCGCCGGGATGTAAGGCTGCAGTGACCTCCCTGGAAGAATCTATGGAATGTACCAGCTCCTTCATTCTGCTGTACCACGCCACCCCATCGCCCGGGATAAAGAGTTGCTCCATGGTTTCATTTCCTAAACTCCACAGGATGACCGAGGGATGATTCCGGTCGCGTTTAATAAAATTTGACAAATCCTTCTCCCAGGTCGCTTCCAGGTTTATATCCTCAGCCGCTCCATTCCAGGCCTGCTCCCATTTATCATACATCTCATCAATGACCAGGAAGCCCATTTTGTCGCAAAGGTCAAGCACTTCCGGGGCATGAGGATTGTGGGCGAGTCTCAGGGCATTCACCCCCAGCTCCTTTAAGATCCCAAATCTTCTTTTCCAGCTCTCCAGGGGAACAGCTGCCCCCAGCTCTCCTCCGTCATGGTGCAGGCAAACTCCCTTCAGAATCACTTTCTCTCCATTCAGAACAAAGCCCCTTTTTGGATCAAAATGAGCCGAGCGGATGCCATGTTGAATACTTATATGGTCCAGCTTTCGATTCCCATCCTTCAGGTAACAATGCACCATGTACAGGTCGGGGGATTCAGGGGACCAGAGAGGGGATCTTCTATGGTAAAAGATTTCGTAACCGTTCCATCGCTATACCGATCCAGGTATTCACTGCTTTTCCCGTCAGCGACCAGTCTTCCATCGGGGCCCAGGATATCGTAGCCCACCTCAAAGCGACGCTCCTTCCGGTCATTATTCTTTATATCAATGGATATGTCCAGCCTGGCACTGCCGCTTTGTTCTCTTACAGAGCTTACAACTTCTCCCCACATCTGAATGTGCAGGGAGCTGGTCGTAATCAGTCTGACATGCCTGTAGATCCCCCCACCCGAGTACCAGCTATCCACGGGTAAATTACTACAATCGGTTCTCACTGCGATTATATTGAGTGTATCCATCCGGACCAGCTCGCTGATGTCGTGATAGAAGCTGGAATAGCCATACTCCTGCTTGCCCAGGTGTGTTCCGTTAAAGTAGACATCCGCATTTCTCATGACCCCCTCGAAAAGCAGGTAGAATTGTTCGGCATTTTCGTATTCTGTAAGATCAAGGGCTTTCCGGTACCATCCGATGCCCCCCGGATAGAATCCGCCCGCCGTTCCCGAGGGATTTTCCCTGTTTACTTTTTGTTCAATCATCCAGTCATGGGGCAAAGAAAGATAGCGCCATTCAGAATCATCATAGCCAGGCAGAGATGCATCTGCTGGATCGTCCAGGATAAATTTCCAGTTCAGATCAAGGAGGGTGTCCACTCTGGGCTCGGTCTCCAAGGTCCGGTATACGACCAGGACGGCCAGAAATATCACAAGGCCCAGTATGATCCAGTGGAAAAGTTTCATTGCTGTCTTTCTGCTTTTAGGAGGGCTTCATATCGATTGATAAACTTGCGCACAGGTTCAGAATGACCCGCTTTCAATCTTCGGTTTACAGCAGGTTGTGAGATGCCCAGCAGCTGACTGATCTCCATCTGGTTCTTTCCGGTCAGATTTAGAAAAAGGGCTTCAGCCTGTTCATCTGACCAGCTGCGGATGAGGATATCCATAAAGCTACAGGAGAGAGCCAGCTCCTCATTCAGAGCTTTCACCGGAGTAGTTATGGTGATCCGCTGGTTCCGTTTCATCTTCCCGATACCTTCAGAAGCCTTCCGGAATGCGGTTCCATCTGATTCTCTCAGGTGATCCTGGGCATACTCCACGGGTCCGATCCCAAGGCAAATCCTGAGCTCCAGGCGTTCAGAAAGTTCTTTAAATGAAAGAAAGCGAAAGGCGCTGAGCAACATGATCACTGAACGCATCGAGTCTGCCGGAAACTCGGAGAAAGCCAGAAATTCATCCATTCGGATAATCTCATATTTAAGCTTGCTCTCCTGCGGTACCAACCGGTTTAATGCCTGGAAGGAGGCCCTGATCAGATCCGGTATCTTGCTGAATTGAGCATCAGAAACCCTGGCCACAGGGGCGAGTTCTCCTGCGATAACAGCATAATGTGCCTTATTCGTCATTCTGGATTAAATAAAAGTAATTTGGGTGATCAGGCTATTATTATCTATATCAGTTAATAGCCAAATTTATAATAATATACGTTTATAATGCAAGGGGGTTACTTTTAATTTATATACCCGTCGGGCAGGAAGGCCCGGACTGATTTTTTCAACTTATTGGAATACAGTTTGATAGTCGGGTTAAAAATGATTGATTAGATTGATTCTGAATAACTCCGGAAGAGACTGTCGCACCGTAGTTTAAGTGCGATTAGTATTATTTTTGAAATTCTAAAAGATGTTGGAATTAAATGGATGGATGATGAAAAAAATTCTTGCCTTAATAGCCTTATATTTAATTTTTACGAATGGATTTACCCAGGAGCCCACCAGATGGAGGGGCCCCAGCGGTGACGGGCACTACCCCGAAACCGGATTGTTGAAACAATGGCCCGCGGGCGGACCGGAGATCCTGTGGTCCTATGAACAACTTGGGCAGGGGCACTCCTCTGCCATTGTGGACCAGGGCTATGTGTTTACTTCCGGGATGATCAGCCAGGAGGGATACCTCTTTAAATTCGATCTGAAAGGAAATCTTTTATACAAAAAGAACTACGGTCCGGAATTCTCTGAAAGCTATTTTGGCACCAGGGGAACACCCACGATCATGGGGGATAAGATCTATCTCCAGAGCGGTTATGGAACATTGTATTGTTTAAAAAACGCAACAGGTGATCTACTCTGGAGCAAGGACATAATCAAGGAGTTTGGCGCTTCGGTTATCATGTGGGGGATGAATGAAACACCGGTGATAGACGGAGATATAATTTTCATTACCCCGGGTGGTAAAAGAAGCGGCCTGGTGGCGCTGAACCGCCATACGGGAGAAACAGTATGGAGTTCTCCCGGCACGGGTGAGCTTACTGCCTACTGTACCCCCCTCTTGTTCGTGCATAATGGAAAGAAGCTGCTGGCCACGCATTTTGAATCACACCTGGTGGGATTTGATGCAACTACCGGCAAGATGCTCTGGAAGCAGTATCATCCCAACCAGTATTCCATACATCCCAATACACCCATTTACCATGAAGGCAAGCTATTCTATTTTAGCGGTTACGGACAGGGAGGGGGAATGCTGGAACTCTCTCCCAATGGAAATTCCATTGAAAGAAAGTGGAGTCAAACCATCATGGATAGCCGTATTGGCGGTGCGGTCCTGGTGGATGGGTACCTCTACGGTTCGGGCGACAGCAGGGTCTGGAGCTGTCTGGACTGGGAGACTGGTGAAGTGATGTACACCTCCTCGGAAATTGGTCAGGGGGTGGTGATCTATGCAGATGGGATGCTGTATTGCTACAGTCAACGGGGCGAACTGGCCCTGGTAAGACCCAGCCCGACAGGCTTTTATGTGGTCAGTGAAACGAAAGTGGCCAAGGGCTCCGAACAGCACTGGGCGCATCCGGTTATCTATGATGGCGTGCTATATGTCAGGCATGGAAGAGCACTGGTGGCCTATAAAGTAAAATAGCCTCGGCCAGCTCTTAACTAATCAGCAACACACAGATATATGAATCAGAAAGCATTATATATAGTCTTTGTGCTTTTGCTTGCCTGGGCTCTGAGCTGACTGCCCAGGATGTTCAGTGGCGCGGACCGAACAGGGATGGAATCTTTCCCGATACCCTGCTTCTGAAAGAGTGGCCCGCCGAGGGGCCTGAAACCTTGTTCGTCACGAAAGGGCTGGGCAGGGGATTTTCGTCGGCGGTAGCGACCAGTGAAAAAATCTATGTAAGCGGGATCAAAGACTCCCTGGAGTACCTCACGGCTCTTGATCTGCAGGGGAAGATCCTGTGGCAGAAAGCTATTGGCCCCTGCTGGGACCAGTCTTTCCCTGAAACAAGAAGCACCCCTACAGTGGAAGAAGAACGAGTCTACATCTTAAGCGGCAAAGATAAATTGGTTTGCTTTCATGCAGAAAGCGGGGAGCTTATCTGGAGCGTGGATCTTCATAAGGAGTATCATTCCAGGTGGGACATGTTCGGGGTGTCTGAGTCCGTGTTGATCGTGGGCGATATGGTGATTACCTCCCCGGCAGGTGATTCCACCCAGGTCATTGCCCTGGATAAACTTAGCGGCGAACTGATCTGGAAATCCGAATCCATGGGAGCATCCCGTTCCAATATGTCTCCCATTCGCATAGAGCACTGCGGAAAGGAGTATGTCATAGCATCCACGCAAACGCATGTGATCGGGGTGGACCCGGCAAAGGGGACCATATTATGGGACTACCATTACAATTTCCTGAATTCAGCCCATGAGAATACGACCATACTTACCAACACCCCTACCTACAAGGATTCCTGTTTATGGATCTCCAATGGCTGGGAGGTGCCTTCGGTGATGCTGGAGATTGCCCCCGACGGAAACTCAGTCACTGAGAAATTCAGGGACCGGACCTTCGATAACCAGAACCATGGGGTCGTCCTGGTAGACGGCTTCCTTTACGGATCCAACTTCACAGGACGCAACAGCGGCAAATGGGTGTGTATGAACTGGGACAGCGGGGAGATCAAATGGATCGGCGATTTTCATAACAAGGGTCCTGTTATTTATGCAGATGGGATGCTATATATCTACGAAGAGAAGAGGGGGCATATGGCCCTGGCTGAAAGCTGATCCCGAAGAGTTTAAGGTCATCAGCTCCTTCAGGGTAACAGAAGGAGCCGGACCGCACTGGGCACGACCGACCATATTTAACCGGACCCTGCTGGTCAGGCATGGGGATGTTCTGTTAGCCTATAACATTAAACGATCGGAGACTTAGAAAGTCAAATAACATAAAAGAAACATGGAAAGATATATAAAGAATATTGCAGTGATTGGATGGATGGTTCTGCTGCTATGCGGTTTGGAACTTCAGGCCCAGGATGGCCAGTGGCGGGGGGCCAACCGGGACGGCAAATATCCGGATACGGGCCTTTTAAAGAGCTGGCCCGCGGATGGACCTGAATTGCTCCTTAAGAAAGAGGGACTTGGAAATGGATATTCCTCCCCGCTGGTGGTGGATGAAAAGATCTATATCAGTGGAAAAAGGGACGAGCGGGATGTACTGACCAAGCTGGATATGGACGGGAATATTCTCTGGGAAACCGTTTACGGGAGTGCCTGGAACCAGTCTTTTCCGGAAACCACGAAGTACCCCCACCATTGAAGATGGACGGATCTATATCATGGGCGGACTGGGAACGGTGGTATGCATGGACGCAGGATCAGGAGAGATCATCTGGCAGAAAGATACGCATCAGGAGTTTGACGGGTGAATTTCACCGTTGGGGAATGACAGAATCCCTGCTGCTCACCGAGCAAGCGGTGGTATCCTCTCCCACAGGGGAGCAGACCGCAGTGGTGGCCCTGGATAAAAAAGATGGCGCCCTTCTATGGAAGTCAGAGCCCCGGGAGGAGTCAGGTCTTATGTTTCCCCTATACTCATTGAGCACAACGGCACCAGGATGATTGTGATCACCACCAGTGAGGATATTATGGCTGTGGATCCGGATAATGGAGAGATATTCTGGAATATTGACCTGGTAACCGAATATGGGTGTGGCGGGCGCAGGAACAATACCAATACCCCCTCTATCACAATGGACGGAGAAATTTATACCACCACCGGGTATGATGACCAAGGCAGTGATGCTGAAACTTTCGGAAGACGGAAAATCTGCCGAAGTGAAATGGACAACGATGGGCTGGATATGCATCACGGGGGTGTTGTGCTGTTGGATGGCTACCTCTACGGTGCCAACTGGATCAACAACGGCAACGGCAACTGGGTATGCCAGGAGTGGGAAAGCGGGAAGGTAATGTACGAGGAAAAATGGCACAACAAGGGTTCGATCATCTATGCCGATGGATTGCTTTATATTTTTGAAGAGAAGCAGGGACATGTGGGACTTTTAAATCCAAGCCCCGAGGGTTTTAAGCTGATAAGCGAATTCCAGATCGAGGCAGGAGAGGGCCCCTTCTGGGCACACATGTCCATTTACGACAAGAAGCTTTTTATAAGGCATGGAACAGTACTGTTTGTATACGACATAGCAGAATAATATTGAAAATTAGCACCAAAATATCAGCACCGGGCTCCTGGTTCTTGCCGTGGTTCTCTCCTGGTGGCTGGCTAAGGACCCGGTTGGTGAACTGGTTACCACCCAACCCGGACTGGATAACCGGGGAGAAGGTGGTAGTGGCCGATATTGAGATCGGGGCTTTCTTTGAATCCTGGCTACGGACGACGATCCCGGGCCTTCCAGCGGATTGAATGAGACCTGGCCCCGGTTCAGGGGAGAGTATTTTGATAACATCAGCCGGTCACAGTCCCGCTGATAGAAAAGTTTCCGGCTGAGGGCCCTGATATAAAGTGGCAGCTGGCCCTGGGTGAAGGCCATGCCGGCGCAGCCATCTACAAGGGCGTGGTGTATGTGATGGATTATGATGAGGAGATGCGGGCCGACCTCCTGCGCTATTCCCTGGAGACCGGCGAGGAGCTCTGGCTAAGGGGCTATCAAATCAACCTGAAACGGAACCATGGAATGTCACGAACGGTTCCGGCTGTGACCGAAGATTATATCCTGACCATCGGTCCGCAAGCCATGTGATGTGCGTGAGTCGGTCAGACGGTGAGTTTTTGTGGGGACTGAATGTGGAGAAGGATTACGAGGCTGACATTCCCCTGTGGTATACCGGACAGTGTCCCCTTATCGATGGCGAGGCCATTATTGCCACCGGAGGAAGTTCCCTGCTGGTGGCACCCGATATGGAAACAGGGGAGGTGCTCTGGGAAACCCCCAATCGAGAAATGGCTAATGTCTCACTCCTCGATCATGCCTTACGAATTCGGGGAGGCAAGATGTATGTCTACTCTGCCTTCGGAGCTGTATTCGGGGTGGCTGCCGATGGTCCGAATGCCGGAAAGATCCTCTGGGAAACCGCCGCCTGGAACCACGAGATTGTAGCTCCCTCACCGGTCTGCATGCCCGACGGAAAGATATTTCTCACTGCCGGATACGGAGCAGGAGGCATGGTATTTCAACTCACTGGTGCAGGCCCTCAATTTCAAGTGGAGGTGATTTCCGAGTATCTTCCCAAAGATGGTCTTGCCTGTGAGCAGCAAACCCCTGTGGAATTTAATGGTCATTTTCTTGGGATCCTTCCCAAGGATGCCGGCCCCCTAAGCAACCAGCTGGTTTGTGTGCATCCCGATAATTTTAAGCAGGTGGTCTGGTCCAGTGGTCAGAACAAGGTTTGGACTGGGTCCCTATATGATCGCAGATAACAAACTCTTTATACTGGACGACGACGGCACCCTGTAATAGCCAGGCCCAGCACCCGGGAGTATGAAGAGCTGGACCGCTACCAGGTACTGGACGGACATGATGCCTGGGGACCACTGGCCATAGCCGACGGTTACCTGGTGATGCGTGATTCCAAAACCATGGTATGTCTCGACATGGCAGTAACGAGACAGTGAAAACACTAAAGAAAAGAAAATGAAAAAGAGAGGTTTAACCATTGTAATTCTGGTGATCCTGACGGTGATTATCGCTGTAATCGTGGTTGATTTTCTGAACAACAGGCCCGATCGCAGGGGAGCGAATCCCTATGCTCTGGAGGTGGACCACTATAAGGAGGTGGACCCCGAACTGATTTCACATAAGGAGACCCGGAAATTTTCCCTGGGTTTGCTTATGGATCTGCCCTTCTTTATCAGAAGACTCTATGTGTCCGGTAATTCCACCATGGTGGTTATGCCATCAGACGGATCACCCGCCAATTGGAGATTTTTCCCGATCCTCCTGCCTGGTGGTGGAGGAGCATATATCTTTATAGGATACGAAACTATGTGGCTAAATATGATCGCGGAGAAGCTGGTGAAAGAGTGGGCAGACCTGGGCGAGCGTACCGTGATTACCAACCTGGCCATAAAGGAGAGAAGATCTACGTGGCTGATGCAGGCAACCAGGATAGTTATCTATACAACCAGGAGGGTGAAATTCAGGGCATTTGAAGGCAAGGCGGAGACTGAGGCAGGTCATGGTTTTATTGTTCCCAGTGCCAATTTTGACCTGGTTGTGAACAGTTTCGGAGAATTATGGGTGGTGAATCCCGGGAAACATGCCCTGGAAAATTATAGCGACGATGGCCGCATGAGGGGCTTCTGGGAGAATGCTTCCATGGAAATTGACGGCTTCCTGGGATGTTGCAACCCGGCAAGGATTACTGTCCTGGAAGATGGCTCCTTTGTTACCAGTGAAAAGGGACTGGTAAGGATCAAGATTTACGATCAGTCGGGAAAGCTCATAAGCGTGGTGGCCCCCCGATCTTTTTAAAGAGGAGGGCGAGGCCCCGGAGGTATGTGGCGATGAGAATGGTGTGGTTTATGCCCTGGATTTTGAGCGGAATATGATCAGGATTTTTGAACCGAAACAGATGAATAGAAAAACATTTATGCAAACGTTTGCAGGGGAGTTACCTGGCAGCACTGGCCCTTACTGGCCGGGATCCTTGTGGCAGGAAACAGGTCTCCCTGGAGACAGGAGTGCGATGTGAACTTTCACTGCAGGAATTGCCGCAGCCTGCCTGCCAGTTACCTGAAGCTTTAACAACACGAAAGCAGGGATAAGAAGGATAAAGGACATAGCCGGAGGAAATTTATCAACAACGGGGTCAGGCTTGCCCTGGGTGTTTCCGTGGTGGGCACCGGGCGCTGCATTTTCCCTGCACGTTCAGCCTCAGGGAAGGACTATGTCTGGCAGATCGATCCCTTCAAATGCACCCAGTGCGGACGTTGTGCCACCGAATGTGTGAAGGCCGAATCGGCCGTAAAGTGTATTCATGCCTATGCCCTTTGCGGCTACTGCGATCTGTGCGGAGGCTATCTTAAACCCGGGTGCCAAAACGGAAACCGGAGCTGAGAACCAGCTTTGTCCCACTGCAGCCATCCAGCGAAAGTTTATCGAGGAACCCTATTTTGAGTACATCATCGACGAGGAGCTATGCATTGGCTGTGCCAAATGTGTAAAGGGCTGTTCGGCTTTTGGGAATGGATCCCTCCACCTGCAGATCAGGCACGATCTCTGTGTCAACTGCAACCAGTGTTCCATTGCCACCAACTGTCCCTCCGATGCCATCAGCCGGGTTTCGGCCAGATGAACCTTATAAGATCAAGGGGGACTTTATCAAGGAGGAGGAGGGTTGATATGCTGAAGAAGATCCCCAACCTTGCTCTTTCTGCTTATTCTTTATTGTTCTCCTGACCGGAAGTCTCCTGCAAGCCCAGCAACGCTTTCCCAAACCGGAATTTGATTCCGGCTACGTTCAGCCCGATCCCACCACCCCCGAGCCCAGGGCCATGGCCCTGGAGTATTTCGATGTACTGGTGCTGCTGGCCGTTCTTTCCCTGGCCTCCTGGCTGGCGATTAGGAAACGGTCCAGGCGCGGACTGCTCTGGCTATCGGTTTTTTCGCTGATCTATTTTGGGTTTTACCGCGATGGATGCATCTGTTCCATCGGGGCCATTCAGAACGTGGCCCTTTCCATATTCGATCCGGGCTATGCCATTTCCATCACAGCCCTGCTCTTTTTTCTCCTGCCCCTGCTGTTTGCCCTTTTTTTTGGCACGAACCTTCTGTGCCGCAGCCTGTCCGCTGGGAGCCATACAGGACCTGATGGTGATAAATCCCGTTTCCATCCCCAGCTGGATCCGGAAAACCCTGGGATTTATCCCGGTGATCTACCTGGCCCTGGCGGTATTATTTGCAGCCACCGGCAGTGATTTTATTATCTGCCGCTACGATCCCTTTGTGGGGATCTTCCGCATGGATGGACCTTTCCTGATGATCTTCCTGGGGGTCACCTTTCTCTTGCTGGGCATGTTCTATGCCAGGCCCTACTGCAGGGTCTTCTGTCCCTATGGTGTGCTTGCTGGGCTGGATGTCCAAATTTTCCAAATGGCATCTGAGCATCACTCCATCGGAGTGCATCAAGTGCAAATTATGCGAGGATTCCTGTCCCTTCGATGCCATCGAAATACCGGTGGATAAGAGCTACCGGAGCACCGGAGGTGGCCCGGAAGAACCTGAGAAAATTTGTTCTTTATATTGCACTGATACCCAGTGCTGACCTTTGCTGGGTGGATGGATTGGGTCAAAGTCACATGTTTTCCTGAGCCGGGTTCACCCCGATGTCTACCTGGCCGAACTGATGATCTCGCAATCCCGAACTCAGAGAAGATGAAGAGAATCTCGATATCCAGGCCTTCCTGGAATCGGGTGAAACCTTTGAACAACTGGTGGAAGAGGCTGCTGTGATCCGGAAAAAATTCAGGAAAGGAGGCATGGTCATGGGTGGATTTATCGGCCTGGCACTGGGAATTACCCTGATGAACCAGGTGGTGTTCCGGCGCAGGGAGGATTACGAACCCCATAAGGGAGATTGTTTCTCCTGTGGAAGGTGCATGGACTATTGTCCCGGTGGAAAAGTCATAGAGTACAATGAACTAGTCTGAAGCTAAGTTGATCAGGTAATAAAATGAAAAAAATGGATCAGGAAAATAAAATAAAGCTGGCCCACAGGGTGACTGCTGATTTCCGGGATCTTCTGCGGGGTGGTGGCCCTGCTGCTGATTCTGAATTTCTGGCACATGAAGCAGAATGAGCCGCTGGAGAGCAAAACCATCGAGGCACTGGTGGAACGCCTGGCCACAGGAGCCCAACAATGAAGAGCTGAAGGAGGAGATCCGCAGCTTTGACCTGCTGGCACGAAAGGCTTATTTCACCAGCCAGCTGGCAGGTGAAAGACGGGAACCTGGCTCCTGCTGATCGGCGGGATCGTTCTGGCAGTTTCACTGAAGATCTATACCGATCTGAGGGCCCGGATCGATGAGCCCGAAAAGCTCACCGAGGATTTGTTGAAGGCCCGGGCCAATTCCCAGTACTGGCTGATGATGACCGGTGGACTGATCCTTGGACTTTCACTGGTGGCCGGTTTTCTGACCAATGACTACCTGAAGGAGTATGACCGGATGGCTGTGGGAGCCGATCCGCCGGGGAACCAGGTGATGTGGAGGTGATCGATGTATTTGGCGGTGAGCAGTCCGCTGAGAATGACACTGCCGATCCAGAGGCGAATGAAGGCGACGGAGTCAACCAGGAGGAATCCCCGGAAGGAGCTTCCAGATGAGTCAGCCGGAAAAACAGCAGGGGAAACTGTTTCGGCACCTGTCCCTGGGGTAGCCAGTACTGCTTCATCCGGATCCTTCAATCCTGAAGATTTTAAGCTGAACCATGCCACCTTCAGGGGCTATATGGGATTGGGCGTATCCTATAGAAAAAATATTCCGGTGGACTGGAATGGGCCTTCCGGTCAGAATGTTAAGTGGAAGGTGGCTTTCTCAAAGCCAGGTTACAATTCTCCTGTCATCTGGGGAGATAAGATTTTTATATCAGGCGGGGATATAAATGGCTTTGTGGTGGCCTGCTACAACCGGAACACGGGTCAGCTGCTCTGGGAAAAAATGTGAAGGACATTCCCGGATCACCCGCTGTCATGCCAAAGGTCACTGAGGA
>CAWBWE010000020.1:0-291675 GCA_963792395.1 uncultured Bacteroidales bacterium | reverse complement strand
CATCAACAGTGATCGTCTGGGTAACGGTGATCGAGTTGCTACAGTCATCAGTAACACTATAGGTACGGGTGATAATCTCCGGACAGGTGTTGCCATCACTCACATCACTTACAAAAGCAACTACCGGTGCAGCAGTGCAGTTATCCGCTTCGTCAGTTACGACGGTGATATCTGGAACGGGTACATCGCCGATGCATTCCACAGTGACTGGTGCAGGGTTACTGGCCGTTGGATCGATATTGTCCTCTACAGTAATGATCTGATCCTGGTCCGCAGCTGAATTTCCATTATCATCTACCAGACTCCATGTCCTGGTGATAATGATATTACATGGATCAGTCGCATCAACAGCATCCAAATAAGTAGCATCCCCTACTCCACAGTTATCGGCCTCGTCTGTTACATCACCCGTAACCGTTACGCTCGGATCATAGGCACAACTGACATCTGAGTATATAGTTATGTCTGAAGGTGCAGTGAAGGTCGGGGATATAGTATCAAGCAGAGTGACATTAAAAGTACACTGCAAACTATTACTTGCAGCATCCAGAGCAGTGAGTGTAATAACATGAACTGTTCCTCCTCCAGAAATCACAGTGCCAGGAACAGGAGACTGAGTAACACTAACAGCACCAACCGTAGTGGCTAATCCAGTGTAATCGGGTAGAGTAAATTCACAACTACTATCAACATACTCATCTCTGTCAGCCGGACAAGTTATTGATAAGACTAAGGGATCAAATAGTGTAATAGTAAATGTGCATTGTGAGTTATTCCCGTTTCCATCATCCGCTGTTACGGTGATAGTATGGCTAGTTCCTACTCCATTAACAATTGTTCCAACCACAGGATCCTGGGTAAGGGTAGGTGCCGGATTACAATTATCCGTTACAATAACCAATCCAGTATAATCAGGTATCGTAAAGTCGTCACTAATATCAACATCCTCATTACGATCAACAGGACAAGTAATACTTGGGGCCAGGTCATCTTCAACCGTAACTGTTGCATTGCAAGTTGTCTGATTACCACAATCATCTTCAACAGTCAGGATTACTGGGTTCGGACCAATATCTGTACAATCAAAACTAGTTACATCTAGCGACATCGAAGCAATGCCGCAGTTATCACTGCTACCATTATCAATATCAGCTGCTGCTATCGTGACATTACCTGATGCATCCAGTTGAACAGTTATATCCTGGCATACAGCAATCGGTGGGGTGATATCATTGATCGTGATCAGCTGCGTCAAATTGATCGTGTTGCCACAGTCATCAGTGACACTATAGGTACGGGTGATAATCTCCGGACAGGTATTCCCATCACTTACATCACTTACAAAAGCAACGACCGGTGCGGCGGTGCAGTTATCCGCTTCATCGGTTACAACCGTTACATCTGGTACAGGAACATCGCCTATGCACTCCACAGTGACTGGTGCAGGGTTACTCGCCGTAGGATCTATTGTATCATCTACAGTGATCGTCTGGGTAACGGTGATCGAGTTGCCACAGTCATCAGTGACGGAGTAGGTGCGGGTGATTATCTCCGGACAGGTGTTGCCATCACTAACATCACTGACAAACGCAACAACAGGAGCCGCCGTGCAGTTATCCGCCTCGTCGGTTACTACAGTGATATCTGCAGCTGGTACATCGCCGATGCACTCCACAGTGACTGGTGCAGGGTTACTGGCCGTTGGATCGATGGTATCATCAACCGTGATCGTCTGAGTGACGGTAATGCTATTGCCGCAGTCATCGGTGACTGAGTAGGTACGGGTAATAATCTCCGGACAGGTGTTCCCATCACTTACATCACTTACAAAGGCTACCACAGGTGCTGCCGTGCAGTTATCCGCCTCGTCGGTGACTACCGTGATATCTGCAGCTGGAACATCGCCGATGCACTCCACAGTGACTGGTGCAGGGTTGCTGGCCGTAGGATCGATGGTATCATCAACAGTGATCGTCTGGGTAACGGTGATCGAGTTGCCGCAGTCATCGGTGACTGAGTAAGTCCTGGTGATAATCTCCGGGCAGGTGTTGCCATCACTAACATCACTGACAAAGGCAACAACAGGGGCTGCAGTGCAGTTATCCGCCTCGTCGGTTACGACCGTGATATCTGCAGCTGGAACATCTCCGATGCACTCCACAGTAACTGGTGCAGGGTTGCTGGCCGTGGGATCGATGGTATCATCGACCGTGATCGTCTGGGTAACGGTGATCTAGTTGCCACAGTCATCAGTAACACTATAGGTACGGGTGATAATCTCCGGACAGGTGTTGCCATCACTAACATCACTCACATGGGCCACCACAGGTGCGGCGGTACAGTTATCCGCCTCGTCGGTTACGACCGTGATATCTGCAGCTGGCACATCGCCAATGCACTCCACAGTGATGGGTGCAGGGTTGCTGGCCGTTGGATCGATAGTATCATCGACCGTGATCGTCTGGGTAACGGTGATCGAGTTGCCACAGTCATCCGTTACACTATAGGTCCTGGTGATAATCTCCGGGCAGGTGTTGCCATCACTAACATCACTTACAAAGGCTACAACAGGAGCTGCCGTGCAGTTATCCGCTTCGTCGGTTACAACCGTGATATCTGGTACTGGTACATCGCCAATGCACTCCACAGTGATGGGTGCAGGGTTGCTGGCCGTTGGATCGATAGTATCATCTACAGTGATCGTCTGGGTAACGGTAATGCTATTGCCACAGTCATCGGTGACTGAGTAAGTCCTGGTAATAATCTCCGGGCAGGTGTTGCCATCACTAACATCACTCACGAACGCTACCACAGGAGCTGCCGTGCAGTTATCAGCCTCATCGGTTACGACGGTGATATCTGCAGCCGGAACATCGCCGATGCACTCCACAGTGACTGGAGCAGGGTTACTCGCCGTGGGATCGATGGTATCATCGACCGTAATCGTCTGGGTGACGGTAATGCTATTGCCACAGTCATCGGTGACACTATAGGTCCTGGTAATAACCTCCGGACAGGTATTGCCATCACTGACATCACTTACAAAAGCTACTACAGGAGCCGCCGTGCAGTTATCCGCCTCGTCGGTGACTACCGTGATATCTGCAGCCGGAACATCACCTATGCATTCTACAGTGACTGGAGCTGGGTTACTCGCCGTAGGATCGATTGTATCATCAACAGTGATCGTCTGGGTGACCGTGATCTAGTTGCCACAGTCATCAGTAACACTATAGGTCCTGGTGATAATCTCCGGACAGGTGTTGCCATCACTAACATCACTTACAAAGGCTACAACAGGAGCTGCCGTGCAGTTATCCGCTTCGTCGGTTACAACCGTGATATCTGCAGCTGGTACATCGCCGATGCACTCCACAGTGATTGGTGCAGGGTTGCTGGCCGTAGGATCGATGGTATCATCAACAGTGATCGTCTGGGTAACGGTGATCTAGTTGCCACAGTCATCCGTGACTGAGTAGGTCCGGGTGATAATCTCCGGACAGGTGTTGCCATCACTAACATCACTTACGAACGCTACAACAGGAGCCGCCGTGCAGTTATCCGCCTCGTCGGTTACAACCGTGATATCTGCAGCTGGTACATCGCCGATGCACTCCACAGTGACTGGTGCAGGGTTACTGGCCGTAGGATCGATGGTATCATCGACAGTGATCGTCTGGGTAACGGTGATGCTATTGCCACAGTCATCCGTGACTGAGTAGGTCCTGGTGATAATCTCCGGACAGGTGTTGCCATCACTAACATCACTTACAAACGCCACCACAGGAGCCGCCGTGCAGTTATCCGCCTCGTCGGTTACTACCGTGATATCTGCAGCTGGAACATCGCCGATGCACTCCACAGTGACTGGGTGCAGGGTTGCTGGCCGTGGGATCGATGGTATCATCGACCGTGATCGTCTGGGTAACGGTAATGCTATTGCCACAGTCATCCGTGACACTGAGTAGGTCCGGGTGATAACCTCCGGACAGGTGTTGCCATCACTAACATCACTCACGAACGCTACCACAGGAGCCGCCGTGCAGTTATCCGCCTCGTCGGTTACTACCGTGATATCTGCAGCCGGAACATCGCCTATGCACTCTACAGTGACTGGAGCAGGGTTACTCGCCGTAGGATCAATGGTATCATCAACAGTGATCGTCTGGGTAACCGTGATCTGGTTGCCACAGTCATCCGTAACACTATAGGTCCTGGTGATTATCTCCGGACAGGTGTTGCCATCACTAACATCACTTACAAACGCCACCACAGGAGCTGCCGTGCAGTTATCCGCCTCGTCGGTTACTACCGTGATATCTGCAGCCGGAACATCGCCGATGCACTCCACAGTGATTGGTGCAGGGTTGCTGGCCGTGGGATCGATGGTATCATCAACAGTGATCGTCTGGGTAACGGTGATCTAGTTGCCACAGTCATCCGTAACACTATAGGTCCTGGTGATAATCTCCGGACAGGTGTTGCCATCGCTCACATCACTTACAAACGCCACCACAGGAGCCGCCGTGCAGTTATCCGCCTCGTCGGTTACAACCGTGATATCTGCAGCTGGTACATCGCCGATGCACTCCACAGTGACCGGTGCAGGGTTGCTGGCCGTGGGATCAATGGTATCATCGACCGTGATCGTCTGGGTAACGGTGATGCTGTTGCCACAGTCATCCGTGACTGAGTAAGTCCTGGTGATAATCTCCGGGCAGGTGTTGCCATCACTAACATCACTTACAAAGGCAACAACAGGAGCTGCCGTGCAGTTATCCGCCTCGTCGGTTACAACGGTGATATCTGCAGCTGGTACATCGCCGATGCACTCTACAGTGACTGGTGCAGGGTTACTGGCCGTAGGATCAATGGTATCATCAACAGTGATCGTCTGGGTAACGGTGATCGAGTTGCCACAGTCATCAGTGACTGATAGGTCCGGGTGATTATCTCAGGACAGGTGTTGCCATCACTAACATCACTCACAAAGGCCACCACAGGAGCTGCCGTGCAGTTATCCGCCTCGTCGGTTACGACCGTGATATCTGCAGCTGGCACATCGCCGATGCACTCCACAGTGATGGGTGCAGGGTTGCTGGCCGTAGGATCGATGGTATCATCGACAGTGATCGTCTGGGTAACGGTGATCGAGTTGCCACAGTCATCGGTGACACTATAGGTCCGGGTGATAATCTCCGGGCAGGTGTTGCCATCACTAACATCACTGACAAAGGCCACAACAGGAGCTGCCGTGCAGTTATCCGCCTCGTCGGTTACTACCGTGATATCTGGAGCTGGTACATCGCCGATGCACTCCACAGTGACTGGAGCAGGGTTACTGGCCGTGGGATCGATGGTATCATCAACGGTGATCGTCTGGGTAACGGTGATCGAGTTGCCACAGTCATCGGTGACTGAGTAGGTGCGGGTAATAATCTCCGGACAGGTGTTGCCATCACTAACATCACTGACAAAAGCCACAACAGGAGCCGCCGTGCAGTTATCCGCCTCGTCAGTGACAACCGTGATATCTGCAGCTGGAACATCGCCGATGCACTCCACAGTGATGGGTGCAGGGTTGCTGGCCGTGGGATCGATGGTATCATCAACCGTGATCGTCTGGGTAACGGTGATGCGATTGCCACAGTCATCGGTGACCTGAGTAGGTGCGGGTGATTATCTCCGGGCAGGTGTTGCCATCACTAACATCACTTACAAAGGCAACAACAGGAGCTGCCGTGCAGTTATCCGCCTCGTCGGTGACTACCGTGATATCTGCAGCTGGTACATCGCCGATGCACTCTACAGTGACTGGTGCAGGGTTACTGGCCGTAGGATCGATGGTATCATCAACAGTGATCGTCTGGGTAACGGTAATGCTATTGCCACAGTCATCAGTGACTGAGTAAGTCCTGGTGATCACCTCCGGACAGGTGTTGCCATCACTAACATCACTTACAAAGGCCACCACAGGAGCTGCCGTGCAGTTATCCGCCTCGTCGGTTACTACCGTGATATCTGCAGCTGGTACATCGCCGATGCACTCCACCGTGACTGGGTGCAGGGTTGCTCGCCGTAGGATCGATGGTATCATCAACAGTGATCGTCTGGGTAACGGTGATGCTAGTTGCCACAGTCATCCGTAACCTGAGTAGGTGCGGGTGATAATCTCCGGACAGGTGTTGCCATCACTAACATCACTTACAAAGGCAACCACAGGAGCTGCCGTGCAGTTATCCGCCTCGTCGGTTACTACCGTGATATCTGCAGCTGGAACATCGCCGATGCACTCCACAGTGACTGGTGCAGGGTTACTCGCCGTGGGATCGATGGTATCATCAACAGTGATCGTCTGGGTAACGGTGATCTATTGCCACAGTCATCGGTGACACTATAGGTCCGGGTGATAACCTCCGGACAGGTGTTGCCATCACTAACATCACTTACAAAGGCCACAACAGGAGCAGCCGTGCAGTTATCCGCCTCGTCGGTTACGACCGTGATATCTGCAGCTGGTACATCGCCGATGCACTCCACAGTGACTGGTGCAGGGTTGCTGGCCGTAGGATCGATGGTATCATCAACAGTGATCGTCTGGGTAACGGTGATGCTATTGCCACAGTCATCAGTGACTGAGTAGGTACGGGTGATAATCTCCGGACAGGTGTTGCCATCACTGACATCACTTACAAAGGCAACCACAGGAGCTGCCGTGCAGTTATCCGCCTCGTCGGTTACGACCGTGATATCTGCAGCTGGAACATCGCCGATGCACTCCACAGTGATTGGAGCAGGGTTGCTGGCCGTGGGATCAATGGTATCATCGACAGTGATAGTCTGGGTAACCAGGATCTGGTTGCCACAGTCATCGGTAACACTATAGGTACGGGTGATAACCTCCGGGCAGGTGTTGCCATCACTTACATCACTTACAAAGGCTACAACAGGAGCTGCCGTGCAGTTATCCGCCTCGTCGGTGACTACCGTGATATCCGGTGCAGGTACATCTCCGATGCACTCAACAGTGACTGGGGCTGGGTTACTGGCCGTAGGATCGATAGTATCATCTACAGTGATTGTCTGGGTCACACTGGCGCTGTTCCCACAGGCATCGGTGTAGCTCCAGGTTCGTGTGATGGTCTCCGGACAGCTAAGCCCGTCACTCACATCACTGCCAGTAACCGTACCCGTACCATCGCAGTTATCCGTCCACGACAGATCAATCATAGCAGGCACATCACCGATACACTCCACACTGACTGCTGCGGGGGGCGCAGCAAAGACCGGTGCGGTAATATCTTCTACGGTGATCGTCTGGGTAACGGTAATGACATTACCACCAATGTCCGTTACGGAATATGTCCGTGTAATTATCTCCGGACAGGTATTTCCGTCAGACAGCTCTGAAACAAAAGCCACAACAGGTATGCCGCAATTATCGGCCTCATCAGTGACTACAGTTACATCAGGAACCGGAACATCTGGTGGACACTCTACTGTAATTGGTAAGGGATCCGACGCTGTTGGATTGGTAAGGTCATCGATAATTACATTCTGATCCTGGGTGCTCACATTCCCAATACCATCATCGTAAGTCCAGGTAACTACAACCGTTCCCTGGGTGCTGATAGGCAAGGTTGCGTTGTGCGTGCCAGTAATGGTTCCAACACAATTACTGGTAGCCGTAGGAGCTGTAAGAGCCGATACACTGCACTCAGCTGTAACATCTGCAAGGTTAGCAATATCGGGAACCGGTGCTGTAGGTATAATGACCTGAACAAGTTGAGAGATCTCTGAGGTGTTTCCACAGGTACCTTCTGCACGAACATAATAGGTCACATTGCTAGCGGGATCAACAATAAATGGACTGCCGGAACCCACATTCACAGTCATTCCTGCATCAGAATACCATTGCCAGCTGGCTCCGTCACCGAGGCTTCCACCAATTACGGTCAGCACCTTATTTGTACCTTCACAGGTACTGTCGTTGACGATTGAAACATCAGTGGGATCAGTTGACATACTATTGGTGCTCAACACCACGATGCTATCAGATATAGTACAGGTGATCGCACCTGCATCAGTGACAATCACTTTGTATTCGGCTGCATCTAATCCGAGTACAGTGGAAGTAATATCCGCGATGGGCAGGTCATCTCTGAACCACTCATAGGTGAATCCCATTCCTGACCCTCCGCCCGGAGTTGCAGTTACCGAACCAATTCCCTCTCCCGGACAGCCATCATCCGTTTTAGACATCGTCAGCGTAAGAGCTGGATCCTCTGTTACCGTATAAATAAGAACTACAGTAGTGCCAGGATCCCCAATATCACCTACAGTAACCTGGTAATTGGCTGGATCCAGGCCAGTGATGCTACTACCTCCTACCATAGGAGTACCATTTCTTAACCAGGCATAGCTATATCCCGCTCCGGTCCCCCCTTCCGCTGTCACAGTGATGGTACCATCATCCGCCCCATTGCAGGTCACGTTGGTTCCCACCAGCGTTGCAGCCAGGGGATCTGCATCCAAACATAATGAGAAGGAGCCGCTGTTCTGACTATCGTCCACAGAGATATAATAGGTATTTCCTATGGTCAGCGTATCTGAGCTCAGAAAAATATCTGTACTATTGCCCTCGGTGGTGGCACAAGCAAGCTCATCCCCATTCTCATTCCACAGCGATGCCTGCAAATCTTGCAAGGTGCCAAGGGAAGTTCCATTCTTCACATCGATGTTTACATTCTGGGAAATGGCTGTAAACTTAAACCACACATTGTTGTTTGTACCGGCAGCCCAGCAGCTTCCGGGTAATTCATCGGGTGTGCCGAAAATGTTATTGAATTGCGCATCGGAAGAACACCACCGGATAGGACTTACAATTTCATAGGCTCCCGCTTTGTAGTCGTAATCCAATTGATCTTCAATGCAAAGGGTGAAGCTACCACTGGTATTGGCATCATCCACCGATACATAGTACCAGTCTCCTATGGTTAGTCCATCATAGCTCAGGGTGGAAGTACTTCGGTCAAGGATTCTGGGTAAGCACTTTAGCTCCCCGCCAAAGGCATTCCACAGGGCTGCCTGAGGATAGCGCATATTGCCATAAATACTGTAATTCCTGAGAGTCAGGGTCACGTCGGTGGAGATGGCCTGGAAACGGAACCACACATTTTTGTTATCATCCGGATCCACCCCTGTCCAGCAACTGGCCATGGAACGATCTGCCGTGGCAAGAAGATTGCTGTATGCAGCATCGGCCGAACAGCCCCCATTGTGTTGAAGTTCAATGGCTCCTCCAAAGAAATCGTAGGTGGCCAGATCTGAGAGACAAATGGAGAACGATCCGCTTTGATAATCATCATCAATGGATATATAATACCAATCGCCTACCGTGAGTGTATCTATACTCATACTGCTTATCCCCTGGTCGAGGATATCACCCATACATGCCACCTCGGCAAAAGAGCTATTCCAGAGGGCCATCTGTCCCCTTCTCATGTTGCCATACACAGAGCCTGTCCTCAGCTCTACAGTTACATTCGGAGTACTTGCCTGAAATTTAAACCATACATTATTGTTGGAATTATATGAGCCCCAGCAGCTGCCGGTGGCCATATCAGGCGTAGCGGTCAGGTTGGAATATGCTGCATCGGGGGAGCATCCATTATCATGCAATAATTCTACGGCTCCCTCCCAGTAGTCAAAGGTGGGTTGATCTGTGATACACACTGTAAACCCACCGCTCTGATAATCATCATCCACTGCTATATAATACCAATCCCCCGGATTCAGAGTGTCCGCAGAAAGTGTATTGGTCCCCTGATCCACCAGGTCTGCAACGCAGGAAACTTCCTCTCCAATGGAATTAAAAACCGCGACCTGTCCCCTGCGCATATTCCCATAAATACTTCCGGTTTTTAGCTCAAAAGTAAGGAACCTGGAGAGTGCCTGAAATTTAAACCATACATTCTTCGTTCCATTGTAAGAGCCCCAGCAGCTGCCAGGCATCGCGTCCTCGGTGGCATAAAGGTTGGTATATTCTGCATCGGCCGAGCATCCCATGTTGTGAGCGATCTCTTCGGCCCCCGCCAGGTAATCGAAAGTAAGTTGATCATCGAGGCAGAAGGTAAATGATCCGCTCTGGTAATCATCATCCACAGAGATGTAATACCAGTTTCCGGGGGTGAGGGTATCAATGACCATCTCGGTCAAGCCCTGGTCCACAATATCTCCCAAACAAACAACTTCGTTCAGGGTGGCATCCCATATGGCCATTTGAGCTCTTCTCATATTACCGTATATGCTTCCGGTCTTAATCTGAACCGTGGCATAGGGAGTCATGGCCTGGAACTTGAACCACACGTTTTTATTTGTGTTGTAACTGCCCCAGCAGCTGCCCGGAAGTTCGTCATCTGTAGCCAGGTAGTTGGAGTAAGCTGCATCATACGGAACATCCGAAATCGTGGGGGATCTCCAGTGCCCCAACAAGGAAATCAAAATCCAGCTCATCATCCAGGCAGAGACTAAAGGTGCCGCTTCTATAATCATCATCCACTGAAATCCAGTACCAGTCACCCACAGTCAGGGTATCAACCGACAGGGAGGTAGTGCCCTGGTCAACTATGTCCCCAACACAGGCAACTTCTACGTCAGCAGCATTAAAGATGGCCATCTGGCCCCTTCGCATGCTACCATAAACGCTCCCGGTCTTCAGTTCAACCTTTGCATAAGGGGTCGTGGCCTGGAACCTGAACCATACATTATTGTTGGCATTATAGGATCCCCAACAACTTCCGATTCCTCCATCATCTGTGGCCTGGCTGTTGGAAAATGAAGCATCTGCCGAACATCCATAATCATGGGGGATTTCCAGTGCGCCCCCTTGAAGGTCATAATTAAGGGCATCTTCCAGACAAAGCGAAAAGGAACCCAGCCTGAAATTCGCAGCGGTCTCATCCATATCCACCGAGATCCAGTACCAGTTCCCTACCGTAAGCGTATCGGCCATCATAAGCAGGGTACCCTCCAGAATTACAGCAGCACGGCAGGCAACTTCATCATTGGTTTCATTCCAGAGGGCCATCTGTCCGCGTCTCAGGTTTCCGTAGATACCAGATGATTTAAGGGAAACTGTCACATACGGCGTGGTGGCCTGGAACCTGAACCAAACATTGCTTAGTTCTGTTCCACCCCAGCAGGATGCAGCCCCTTCATCCGGAGTTGCCTGAACCAGTGTGTATTGAGCATCGCTACTGCAGTAGATGTGCGGAACTTCTTCTGCCCCGGCCATGAAGTCATAATTCAGAGTAGTATCTGTGCAGAGGGTGAAAGTCCCCGTATTGCCACCACTGGCTTCCCCATTATCAACGGCGATATAGTACCTGTTGCCCGGGGTCAGGGTATCGATCATCAAAAATCTGATTCCTTCATTCAGGGTGGGTCCGGCACATCCCACCTCATTCATGGTTTCATCCAGAAGTAAGATTTGTTGCCGGTCCATGGAACCATAGATGGTCCCTGTTTTAACCTGTATATTTATGGTTGGTGCCGGGGCCACAAATGTGAACCAAACATTTCTGAAATCACTTCCATCCCAACAGCTGCCACTCTGAGTATCTGCCGTAGCAGTACTGTTACTAAAAGCTGCATCCGGAGAACACCAGTTTACCGGATCGCTTATCTCATAGGCTCCCTCAGGATAATCATAAGCGATAGTATCATCGAGGCATAAGGTAAAGGTCCCAGGTGTTCCATCATCATCCACAGAGATATAATACCAATTTCCAATGGTCATCCCGGTTGGCAACACGGTTAATTCCCCCTGACCTGCAAATGGTCCTGCACAGGCAACCTCAGCCCCCAGGTTATCCCAGACAGCTACCTGCTGGTTTATCATCTGTCCATAATCACTACCGGTGCTAACTTTTACGGTGGCGCTGCTGGAGGTAGCCATAAATCTGAACCATACATTCTTATTATCTATACCTGTCCAGCAGGAAGCTGCGGATTCATCAGCTGTAGCCAGGACATTGCTATACTGCGCATCTTCAGCACACCAGTTGTTCAGATCATCTATTGTAATGGCATCCGCAAGGAAATCGTTTACCGCATGATCGGTCACACACAAAGAGAAAGTGCCCGGAGTTCCACCGGAAGCATTGTCAACCGATATGTAGTACCAATCCCCTACAGTAAGTCCTGTTGCATAGATCTCCTCATCCCCGTAATCAGTCACCCAGCGGGCACAGGCAATTTCACTTTTCAGAGTGTCCCAGAGAGCGATACCGGGCCTTCTGACAGAGCCTTCAATGCCTCCCGTACGAACCTGGACAGCAATATCGGGTGTTGTAGCCTGGAACCTGAACCAACGGTTGTAATTTGGACCGTTAGGCCAGCATGATCCCATGCCCTCATCAGGCGTGGCACTGATGGTGGAGTATACCGCAGGGCCGGAACACCATCCATCAATATCACTTAATTCAAGGGCCCCTGCAAAGAAATCATAACTGATCTCGTCGTCCATGCATAGACTAAAGGTCCCCCTGTATGCTGTATTGGCCGAATTATCAACCGAAACAAAATACCAGTCCCCGGGTACCAACCCACTGTAAGCGATTTCAACATCACCATAATCACTGGCCCACTGCTTGCAGGCAAGCTCGGACAGAGTAGTATCCCACAAGGCCATCATCGGATACCTGAGTGTGCCTTCAGCCCCGCCTGTTTTCGCAGTAATTGTCACCTCTCCGCTTGCAGTGGCCTGAAACATAAACCAGCGGTTATAATTGGGCCCGTTGGGCCAGCAAGTAGGCTGAATATGATCTGCCGAGGCACCAAGTGTGGAGAATTCGGCATCGCTTGAGCAATAGTCAACGATGTTGGGGACCAGGTGTGCGGCTTCCGGGAAGTCATAATCCACTGTATCATCCATACAAAGGGTGAAACTGCCACGGTATCCGGCATTATTTAAGTTATCAACGCTCAGGTAATACCATTCCCCGGGTGTTAGACCCGTATAGCCTACCCTCACATCAGAGTAATCGTAGGTATACTGCTGACAGGCCAGTTCGTTTCCAATACTGTCCCAGAGAGCTGTTAAAACATAACGCATAGTACCCTCGGAACCGCCCGTTTTTACCGTGGCGTTTACCATACTGGTGGTGGCCTGGAACCTGAACCAACGATTGAAATTCGGTCCGTTGGGCCAGCAACTGCCTGCAAGCTCATCCGGAGAGGCTCCCAGGGTGGTAAAGGCAGCATCGGCAGAGCACCAGTTGTCAATGTCGGTTAAGTTAACAGCCCCCAGTTTGAAATCATAATCCACCTGATCATCTGCACACAGGGTAAATGTACCCCGGTAGCCGGTATTATTAAAGTTATCCACCGATAGGAAATACCACTCTCCCGGAACCAGGTTGGTGCTCCCGATGGACACATCACTATAATCGTAAGTATAATTAGCGCATGCGATCTCAGTTCCCAGGGTATCAAATAATGCCGCCATGATATAACGCGCGCTGCCCTCTCCTCCTCCTGTTTTAACAGTGAACATGGCCTCTGTACCCGTTGCCTGGAATTTAAACCAGCGGTTGTAGTTAGGGCCATTGGGCCAGCAGGATCCTGCCACCCCGTCGGCAGTTGCTCCCAAGGTTGTAAACTGAGCATCTGTGGAGCACCAGGCATCAATATCTGAAACCTCATAGGCTCCTTCTATGTAGTCATAGTCCACCACATCGGTAATGCAGATGGAAAATGTGCCCCGGTATGCAGGGTTAGTTGTAAAGTAATTATCCACTGAGATATAATAGTAATCACCTGGTGTTAAAGTAGTTGCCCCGACAGACAGGTCGCTGTAATCACTCGTATAGCTGTTACAGGCCACTTCATTGAAGGAATCATCCCAGATAGCCACATATCCATACCTGAGTGTACCTTCGGTTCCTCCGGTTAATACCCTTACCAGCACTTCGTTGGTAGTAGCCTGGAACCTGAACCAGCGATCGAAGTTCGGGCCAGTATTCCAGCATGAGCCCGAAAGCGTATCACCGGTGGCGTTTATGGTCGTATAGGCTGCCTCCGGGGAACACCAGTTATTCAGATCAGTAAGCATTACTGCTCCTTCGGGATAGTCGTAATCCACTTCGTCATCCACACAGAGGGAGAAACTCCCTCTGTAGGCTGGATTGGTGGTATAAAAATTGTCGACACTTATGTAGTAGGTCAGACCGGGGGTGAGGGAGGTATACCCCATGTTGATATCTGAGTACTGGCTGCTGTAGCTCCCACAAGCCAGCTCTGTTCCCGCATCATCCCAAAGGGAGATTAATCCATACTGCAGGGTTCCCTCATCCCCACCGGTCTTAAGTTGTGCGATGACTTCGGTGGTTGTGGCTGTGAATTTGAACCAGCGGTTGAAGCTTGGACCGTTGGGCCAGCAGCTTCCTGCATTTTCATCAGGTGAGGCGTTCAGGGTGGTAAACTCTGCATCTGCGGAGCACCAGTTATGTGGATCCGCAATCTCGTAGGCTCCTGCTTTGAAATCATAATCCACCTCATTATCCAGACCAATGGAAAATGAACCTCTGTAGGCTGCATTCCCGGAATGATTATCTGCCATGAGGTAATACCATTCACCGGGTACCAGTCCGTCAAACCCAAGCTTGATATCTGAATATTGGGCATAATATCTTGCACAGGCCAGCTCTGCCCCCAGGGTGTCTGTAAGCACAAGAAATCCATACTGAAGAGTGCCCTCAGCTCCTCCGGTAAGTAGCTCCGCAGTAGCCTGAGTCGTGGTTGCCTGGAACCGGAACCAGCGGGTATAGGTTGGACCGGTGTTCCAGCAGGAACCTATTGTACCGTCAGCGCTTGCATTAATCGTTGTGTATTCCGCATCAACAGAGCGCCAGTCACCTGTGTGTGGGATCTCGATGGCTCCTGCCTTATAATCGTAGTCAACCTCGTCATCCACCTCCAGGGTAAAGGTTCCGTCATAATTATTATTATCATAATGGTCAACTGAGATATAGTATTGATTGCCTACTGTCAGGGTATCGATACCCATACTGATATCACCATAATCTGTGGTGTAACTGGCGCAGGCAACATTGACTCCGGCAGCATTCCACAATGCCACATAGGAATAGCGCATGCTGCCCTCCAATCCGCCCGTCAGGACATTCACTGTGACGGTAGGCCTCAGGGCTGTAAAAGTAAACCATCGGTTACTATTTTCAACTGAATTCCAGCAGGGCCCAAAGCTTCTGTCCGGTGTCGCATTATAGGTAGTATATTCGGCATCAGCCGAGCGCCAGTCACTGGTATGGGGAACCACTCTGGCTCCTTCCAGGAAATCATAATCCACTTCATCATCCACGCAAAGTGTAAAACTTCCCTGTCTTCCGGTATAGTTGTCCACTGATATGAAGTACCAGTCGCCAGGAGTTAACCCGATATATCCGATGGAAATATCATCGTAATTGCTGGACCAGTAACGCTGACAGGCCAGTTCCGTGCCATCGGCCTGCCAGAGGGCCACCTCAGGGTTGCGGTTTGTACCTTCAGCTCCCCCCGTCTTTACCTCTACAAAAACCTGGTCACTGGTGGCCTGAAAAGTAAACCACCGGTTATTATTTGGTCCGGCGGCCCAGCAGCTGGCATTGGTTTCATCGGGTGTAGCACCTGAAGTTGTATAATAGGCATCCGGTGAACACCAGTTGTCAATATCATACAGGTACCGCGCCCCTGCTTTAAAATCGTAATCCCGTATCTCAAAGATTATGGTATCGTAGTTGGTGCATGAATTTCCATCGATATAAGCATAAACAACCGTATCAAATCCCGCCCCTGCCAGGGCAGGATCATAATTGATCCCCGAAATCCCATTTCCCGTAAATGTCCCACCGGCGGGAGATCCAGCGATGACAAAAGCAGGATCATTCACGTCCCAAATGGTATCATAGCTGCCTATGGAGACCATTGGCAGTGGATGCACCGTAACACTATACATCGCGGAATCCCGACATCCATTTACATCCGTATAAGCGTAGTAGATATCAAACGATCCGTCAACCAGCGGAGTAAAGATCCCGGTACCATCGCCCTGGTCGGCAATGGTACCGCCGAAGAAGGTGCCTGCAGGTGCCTGGTTCCCAATCAATGTATCGGGATCATCCATCAGGCACAAATCAGGAGATAGACCGATAAAATCAACTGTGGGTAATGGATTTACGGTGACCACCTGAATAGAACTGTCAGAACACCCGTTGCCGTCGGTATAAGAAAAGGATATGTTATACGTACCAAGTACAGTCGGATCAAAGTAAGCTGTTCCATCCGTGTTATCAGTGATCCCATTACCCTGGTAAAAGCCTCCTGCCTGGGAACCAATCAGGGTATCCTGCAGACCATTTTCACAGTAATCCGGAGCTAATCCGGCAAAATTCACCACTGGCAAGGCGTTCGCAGTTACATTCACCGGTTCCATGATCAGGGAGTCTCCTTCAATGAAGAAGGTCACATGATAATCAGCAGAAGTTTTGGCCCAGTATTCAAAGGTGTTTTCCCCGGAAATAGCCACATCATCCGAAAACCACTGGTATGTTGTTGCAGTATCGGTTACAGAGAGCAAGACAGAATCCCCCAGGCAAAAGACAGAAGGTCCTCCTGCAGAAATGGAAAAGGAACCGGAGAGGTAAAAAGCAGCCAGTCCGCTTGCCAGCAGATCACTTTCATCATACAATGAGCATGAATCCACCGGGAACCCACAGGTAAAATCTCCATATCCAGGTCCCGTTTTCAGAACTGGAGTAACATCAAAGACATAAAGTAGTCCGTCATTGTCGAAGGATCCCTGGTCATTATCACCCAGAATACTAAATTCACCGGTAACGATCATCTCACCACTACTCCATACATCCACCGTATCGCCGGAAGTGAAATCTCCACGAATAATCAGTACTCCACCAGGATCGATGGTAAGGTTAAGGGTATCTGCCAGGGTAAGTGAACCAAAAATTGTTAGCGTGTCGTGAACATACAGATCGCCTGCACTAAAATCAAGGTCCGTCCCACTGATCACAGACCCAAATACATGAACATCAGAAGCTATGGATGAGGTCCCCGGACCGGTGCCATCTGTCCATATAGCATTGTCAAGCCAGAGACCACTGTTGTTATTAAGGGTAGAGTCCTGAGTAAAGACATTCAGGGGGATCAACAGTGCCAGCAGGAAAATAGCTATCCTCACAGGCAAAAATCCAGCATCTCTTCTTGTGGTCAGTTGTAGCATGAATCTTAAATTCAATCTCGGCTCATCTTTCATACAGGTATTCCTACCAACTATGTACCAGTATCTTTACGTTTGAATGACCGCTTAGTTTCAAAAATACGGTATTCATCTTCTTATACCGTCCCGGGGCCTCTTTGGTTATAAACATTGAGTTCTATACAGCCTTGATTTGATGAATCAACCTTATCCGTGGACAAAGTAAATATTCACCTATGTGAATAATTAACTATGTCTTCACATAAAATTGACCACAAAAAAAGCCGCAACGTTGCGTCGTTGCGGCCTTTTCAGATAATATAAGTATAAGTATTACAATGCCTTAATCTCTGTGACCAGTTTCTGGAGTGAATCCTTGGCACTTCCGAAGAACATTCGGGTATTATCGGCATAGAACAGATAGTTCTCAATAGCAGCATATCCTTTACCCATTCCACGCTTCATGACGATTACATTTTTGGCTTCCTGGACATCTGATAATAGGCATGCCGTAAATGGGACTGGAAGGATCGTCCAGAGCTGCCGGATTCACCACATCGTTGGCCCCGATGACCACCACCACATCAGTTTTGGGCATGTCCGGATTGATCTCGTCCATCTCGACGAGTTTATCGTAGGGTACATCAGCCTCGGCCAGCAACACATTCATATGTCCGGGCATCCGTCCAGCCACCGGGTGAATGGCATATTTAACCTCAACCCCATTGGACTCAAGCAGCTCATCCATTTCGCTGCAGATATGCTGCGCCTGGGCAACAGCCAGTCCGTAACCGGGAACAATGACCACCCTGCTGCTGTAATTCAGCATAACAGCCGCATCGGTTGCTGATACCTCCTTGACAAGCCCTTCTTCCGGTCTATCCTGCTCCTCCGCCACCAAAGGCATCCAATTATCACATTAATCAGTGAGCGGTTCATGGCCTTACACATCAACAGTGTCAGGATCATTCCTGCTGCTCCTACAAAAATACCACCCAGGATCATGGCCTGGTTCTGATAAATAAATCCACGCCATAGCTGCAGCAATTCCGGTAAGGCTATTCAGCAGGGAGATCACTACCGGCATATCGGCCCCTCCGATAGGCATCACAAAACTTACTCCATAGACCAGTGCAGCTGCCAGAAGGATATAAACCAGGGTCTGCTGAGTTTCGGCTGGCATTCCGCCAAAGAGGATAAAGAACAGGAGGAAAAAAACTCCTGCCAGGATCAACAGGTTGACATAGGTCATCCATTTGGCAAATATGTCCCGGATATTCCCATTTAACTTACCATAGGCGATCATACTGCCGCTAAACGCAATACTGCCTATGGTCAGACCAAGCAAGGTCACCAGGGCCGACTGATTTTCAGGATTTGAAAACTCAATCAGCGCCACCAGGGCCGAAGCTGCACCCCCGGTAGCATTAAAGAAAGATACCAGCTGGGGCATAGCCGTCATTTTTATCCGCCGCGCCACCACGGCACCGATCACCCCTCCAAAGGCAATGGCCGCAAGAATGATAGCCAGGTTCGCACCCTTTATCCCCCCTCCTTCTCCATTGCGGTGAAGGATCATGGTAGCGATCATGGCCATAATCATCCCGGTAGCAGCCCACAGGTTGCCCCGCCGGGCCGAGTCCGGACTACTCAATAGTTTCAGGCCCGCCACAAAAAAGAGGGCAGATACCAGGTAAATAAATTCAAGTATAATATCTCCGTTTGTTATATTAAATGTATTCATATCCCCGGCCTATTTTTTCTTCTTTTTAAACATTTCAAGCATGCGGTCGGTGACTACAAATCCACCTATCACGTTCAGGGTCCCAAAAATCAGCGCGAAGATCCCCAATACCAGGTTCAGCAGGTTAGACCCCTCACCCAGATTAGCCAGATCGGCATGACCCACCAGGATAATCCCGCCAATAATGATCACCCCGCTGATGGCATTGGCACCGGACATCAGGGGTGTATGCAATACAGAAGGAACATTGGAAATCACCTCCAGTCCCAGAAAAATGGTCAGGGCAATAATAAATATGGCCTCTTTATTAGAATAAAAAAATTGTAATACGCTTTCCATATCTGTAAATTATTCGTTGAATAGTCTTTTATAATCCTTTTAAGCGTTCATTTACCAGGAGCCCATCGCGGGTAATGCAGGTCTTTTGAACAATCTCATCCTCCACATCCAGGTTCACCTTTCCATCCTCACCAATCATCATGTTCAGGAAATTCAGGTAGTTATTACCCAGCATCTTACTGGCATCAGAGGGCATGGTGGATGCAAAATTTGAATTCCCAATAATGGTCACCCCATGGTGAACCACCGTTTCATCGTTCTTGGTGAGCTCACAATTTCCGCCGGTGGAAGCAGCCAGGTCCACAATCACGGATCCGGCCTGCATATCAGCTACTGTCTCTTTTGTAATCAGAACCGGTGCCTTTCTTCCTGGTATCTGCGCAGTGGTAATCACCACATTTGCCTGTTTGGCATGTTGTTGTATCAACTCGGCCTGTTTCTTTTTATACTCCTCTGTTTGCTCCACAGCGTAGCCCCCTGCAGAGGCCTCATCCTTGGCTCCTTCTACTTCCACAAATTTTCCTCCCAGGCTCAGGACCTCCTCCTTTACGGCAGCACGCACATCAAAGACCTCCACAATGGCCCCCAGCTTTCTGGCAGTGGCAAGTGCCTGCAGACCCGCAACACCTGCTCCAAGAATTAACACCCTGGAAGGTTTAATGGTCCCGGACGCAGACATAAACATGGGAAAGAATTTCGGCACCGATCCGGCTGCCACCAGGACCGATTTATACCCGGCCACCGTGGCCATGGAGGAAAGAACATCCACTGCCTGTGCACGTGTGGAACGTGGGATCATATCCAGACTGTAAGAAGTAACCCCTTCCTTAGCCAGACGATCAACCAGGGATTTGTTGGAAAGCGCACCCAGAATAGAGATCAGGATTTTCCCTTTTGGAATGGTCTCTGAAGGTGGATTGATAGTAAATATCATTTCCGCACTTTTTAAGATCTCTGTCCGGTTCTTAATGGTGGCTCCTGCATTTACATAACTTTCATCGGGGGCAAATGCTGCCTGACCGGCATCCTTTTCAACCAGGACCTGGAACTCCTTTTTTACAAGGTTTGCTACATGCTCGGGTAAGAGTGCAACCCTTTTTTCACTGCCGCCTTCCTTGAATACTCCGATTGTCATTTATTGGAAATTTATTTCGTTAAGAACTGTTATACCCACAACAACACACTGGTAACTATGTTCACAATTAAATTATTTACTAGTTTTTAAATAATGATCCATAGACCCGGCAGCCTTTCGGCCATCTCCCATGGCCAGAATCACTGTGGCTCCTCCGCGTACAATATCTCCTCCCGCAAATACACCCTCCACAGAACTATGCATACTATCACCATCCACAACGATGGTTCCCCACCTGGAGACTTCCAGCTCTTTCATGCTCGACGGAATCAAGGGGTTGGGTGAGACACCCACACTGACAACCACGGTATCCACCTCCATGATAAATTCCGAACCTTCAATGGGAAGGGGTCTCCGCCTGCCTGAGGCATCAGGTTCTCCCAACTCCATCTTCTGAACTTTCATTTTATTTACCCGGCCATTTTCATCTGCATAGTATTCCAGGGGATTATGGAGGTTCATAAACTCTATCCCCTCTTCCTGAGCATGTTTGATCTCTTCCTTTCGGGCGGGCATCTCCTCAATGGACCTGCGGTAGATAATGATGGAGCGTTCAGCCCCCAGTCGTTTGGAAGTCCTGACCGCATCCATGGCCGTATTTCCCCCTCCGATTACAGCTACTTTCTTTCCCGAGAGTACCGGAGTATCATACTCCGGATCGGCTGCATTCATCAGGTTTACCCTGGTCAGATATTCATTGGAGGAATAAATCCCGATATAGTTCTCCCCGGGAATATGCATGAAATTGGGCAAGCCTGCACCACTGCCCACCATAAATGCTTTGAATCCTTCCCTTTTAAGATCCTCAATGGAAGCAGTTGCCCCCACAATAAAATTCTTCACAAACTTCACCCCCATTTTTTCCAGCACATCAATCTCCACATCCACAATACGGTTGGGAAGTCTGAATTCAGGGATGCCATATTTCAGTACCCCTCCGATTTCGTGCAGTGCCTCAAAAACGGTCACATCATATCCCATTTTGGCCATATCCCCGGCAAAAGCCAGCCCGGCGGGACCCGAGCCGATGGATGCCACTTTAATCCCATTCTTTTTCAGGTATTTCCGGAACTGACATCTTTCCACTGTTCTGCTCATAATCGGCCACAAAACGCTCCAGGTGTCCGATGGCAACCGGAGGTCTTTTTAAGTTTCTGGGTATAAAAACAGGCCTCTTCGCACTGCACTTCCTGGGGACACACCCGTGCCGCAAACCGCAGGAAGGGCATTGGTCTCTTTTAGAACCCTGGCCGATTCCAGTAACTCACCTGCTTCAATCTTCTTGATGAATTTTGGAATATTGATCCCTACCGGGCACCCGGTGATACAGGTTGGATTTACACAATCGAGACAGCGCTGGGCTTCTTTACAGGCCTCCTCCTGGCCAAGTCCACATGTTCACTTCTGTAAAATCTTTATTCCGCTTTTCCGGATCCTGCTCGGTCATATGAACCCGTTCAAGCGCTGTCCGCTCCTTGTTTTTCATATGATCCCCGAAGGGCCACTCTCCACTCCTGCTCCCTTTCTTGCTTTAAATATTCTGAAACTTCAGCCATTGCCTTACTTCAATTTGGGGTGATGTACTCAGGAAACTTTCATAAGCTTCTGTTTCCGAGGGCTTATAAGAATCCAGCCTCAACAGCATCTCATCAAAATCAACTTCATGGGCATCAAATTCAGGACCGTCCACACAGACAAATTTTGTTTCTCCGCCCACAGTTACCCTGCACGCTCCACACATTCCGGTACCATCCACCATCAAAGTATTCAGGCTGGCCACCGTGGGAATATCATATTTGTCCGGTCAAGCAAGGTGGCAAACTTCATCATGATGGCCGGCCCCACCGTCACAGCCAGATCCACCTTTTCCCTCTGAATGACCTCCTCCATGCCCTTGGTTACCAATCCCTTGTTTCCCGTAGGAACCATCATCGGTCATGATGATCACTTCATCGGAATGCTGGCGCATCTGTTCCTCCAGAATAATCAAGTTCCTTTTTCCGGGCAGCCAGAACGGTAATCACCCTGTTCCCTGCCTGTTTAAATGCTTCCACAATGGGTAATAAGGGCGCTACTCCAACTCCGCCTCCGGACGCAAGCACGGTTCCAACTTTTTCAATATGGGTTGGCTTTCCCAAGGGTCCCACCACATCGGTGATTTCATCCCCGACCTCGAGTTCACATATTTTGGTCGAGGTGACTCCCACCTTCTGGATGATCAGGGTGATGGTTCCTTTTTCCACATCAGCTGCCGCAATGGTCAAAGGGATCCGTTCTCCTTTTTCTCCGGTCTTCGAACAATCACAAAGTGACCCGCCTTCCTGCTTTTTGCAATATGCGGGGCTTCAAGGACCAAGTTTCACCACAGCTTCTGAAAAATATTCCTTTTCGATAATTCGATTCATTCTCTATTGTTTTGTCAGGGTGGTATTTGGAGCATAATAATACATGAAAAAAAGATCATTTTTGGTGCCAAAGATCAACTACATGTTCTAAAGAATAAAAATAAAATATGCGGGGACAGGTTCTGTTTTTCATACATTTACTATTGGCTATAATCATTACAAGCAAAATATGAAGGACCTGTCAACAGAATACCTGGGATTGGAGCTAAAAAATCCAATCATTGCCGGTCAGCAGTGGTCTAACCGGAACCCTGGATGGAATTGTTACCCTGGAGAAGCATGGCGCAGCAGCAGTGGTACTGAAATCCATTTTCGAGGAGGAAATTCTGCTGGAAGCCAAGGAGCAGATGAAAGAAGCTGAAAAAAATCCCCTGATTTATTCAGGATTGTCGGAAACCCTTGACTACATCGATCTGCATATTCGTAAGGATAACCTGGAAAAATACCTGCAGTTGATCAGAGATGCTAAAAAGGCTGTCTCCATCCCCGTTATTGGGAGCATCAATTGCATCTCCACCGAAGACTGGATTCACTTTACCAGAAAGATCGAAGAGGCAGGTGCCGATGCCCTGGAGCTCAATATCTTTCTGAATCCGGCAGATTTTAAAAGCAAGGAGTTTGAGCAAGCCTATTTCAAAATCATTGAGAAGGTCCTGTCCACGGTAAAGATTCCGGTATCCCTCAAGATCAGCAAGTACTTCACCCGGCTGGGGCTTTCCGTGAAGGCCCTTTCCGAAACCGGAATATCGGGGCTGGTGATGTTTAACAGATTCTATGCTCCCGACATTGACATCGAAAAAATGGAGCTCAGCAGCCCCCAGTTGTTCTCTTCGCCTGAAGAACAGTTTGAAACACTTCGCTGGGTAGCCATTATGTCAGAAAGAGTGAATGTGAACATTGCAGCGTCCACCGGCATTCACACAGGCGAAGATGTGATAAAAATGTTGCTGGCCGGAGCTAATGCGGTTCAGGTAGCTTCAACCCTGTATAAAAATGGGCCGGATCAAATTCGGACGGATCCTGATCAAAACTTGAGACCTGGATGACCGAACAGGGATATGATTCGGTGGAACAGTTCAGGGGGAAAATATCCCGGAAGTACGGAGAAGATCCGGCAGCTTTTGAGCGGATGCAATTCATGAAATATTTCAGTGAAATAAGATAACTGTTCCCGGCAAACAACAATTCTCACGCCAGGTTGTTAGATTTAAAATCTGGACAGTCAGCATATGGACGATTTATCGTTTTTGCAGAGCCTCGACTCAGAGGCCATTGACGAACTCTATCGGAAATACAGGGAGAATCCCGATTCAGTCGATTCCAGCTGGCACCATTTTTTCCAGGGCTTCGACCTGGCCAGAAGAGATTACAGTCATCCCGAGTCCGAGTCCCTCACTTTTGATGAAGAATTTAAAGTCCTGAACCTGATCAACGGGTACCGGAAGCGGGGGCACCTGTTCACACAGACCAACCCGGTACGGACCAGGAGAAAATACTTTCCAACCCTCGACCTTGAAAACTATGGGCTCGCCGAGGAGAACCTGAGTACAACCTATCATGCCGGACGGGAAATTGGCAGGGGTAAGATTCCCTTCAGTGAGATCGTCGACAACCTGAAGCTTACCTATTGCGGCCATATCGGGTCCGAGTTTATGTTTATCCGGATCCCGGAAAAAATCAGCTGGCTCACCGAGCGCATAGAGAAGGGAAATAACCGGACAATATTTACTCCGGAAGAGAAGAAAAAGATCTATCAGCACCTGGTGGAAGCCGTAGGATTCGAAAAGTTCATCCACAACAAGTTTGTAGGGCAGAAGCGATTCTCCCTGGAAGGAGCAGAAGTTCTGGTACCGGCTCTGAACGACCTGGTGGATAAGGGAGCAGAACTGGGCGTTAAGGAGTTGAATATCGGGATGGCCCACAGGGGACGGCTCAATGTACTGGCCAATGTTCTGAGAAAACCGGCACAGATATCTTTAATGAATTTGAAGGGGAATCCTATGAAGAGCGGATCAGCCTGGGGGATGTAAAATACCACCTGGGGTACGGCAATACTGTACAATCCAGCACGGGGAAAAAGGTTATCCTGAATATTGTTCCCAATCCATCACATCTGGAATCTTCAGCCCCGGTTATCCAGGGAGTTTCCAGGGAACGGATAGACCATGTTTACGAGGGAAACAACAACAGCCTGGTGCCGATCATCATTCACGGCGATGCCGCCATCGCCGGTCAGGGCGTGGTCTACGAGGTGGTGCAGATGTCGGAACTGGAAGGCTATAAAACCGGGGGGACCATCCACCTGGTGATCAATAACCAGGTGGGATTTACCACCAACTACCGGGATGCACGCTCCAGTACTTATTGCACCGATGTGGGCAAAGTAATCAAAGCTCCCATCTGGCATGTCAATGGTGATGATGTGGAGGGCCTGGTGCATGTGATGCGCATGGCCATTGAATACCGTCAGTTGTTCCATTCAGATGTTTTTATCGATATACTGGCCTATCGCAAATACGGTCACAATGAAGGAGATGAGCCCCGGTTTACACAACCCACGCTTTATAAGGCCATTGCCAGTCATCCCAATCCAAGAGATCTCTACAAAAAAGAACTCCTGGAACAAGCTGTGCTAAGCAATGAGGATATTAGCCTGGCCGAGGCTGAATTTGATTCCGAAATGGAAAAACAGCTGGATGCCTCAAGAAAGGGAACAAGGGTAAGCATTCAGCAATTTCTGGAGTTGCGGTGGAGAGGACTGAGATATGCCTCCGAGAAGATTTTGAAGAATCCAGGGAAACCGGGGTTCCGGAGTCTACGCTTCATCGCATTGCCAAACAAATAAACTCCTTGCCTGAGGACCTGGTTTTTTTCAAGAAGACAATCAAACTGGTTGAAGAACGAGCCAGGATGATAGGTGAAAACCGGGTGGACTGGGCACTGGGGGAACTGCTGGCCTACGGATCCCTTCTGCTGGAGGACCATCCGGTTAGGATTCAGTGGTCAGGATTCCATCAGGGGGACCTTTTCTCACCGGCATGCCGGAATGGTCATGGAGGAAACCACGGAGATCTATTTCCCGTTAAAATACCTGAAGAAAAGCAGGCCCCTTTTAATATTTATAATTCGCCTCTGAACGAGTATGGGGTTCTTGGCTTTGAATATGGCTATGCCATGGCCAGTCCGCAGAACCTGACCATCTGGGAAGCGCAGTTTGGAGATTTTGTAAACGTAGCCCAGGTCATCCTCGACCAGTATATTTCCAGTGCCGAAGAGAAATGGGGATTAATGAACGGCCTGGTTCTTTATCTTCCCCATGGATTCGAAGGACAGGGACCCGAACACTCCAGTGCCCGTATTGAAAGATTTCTCAGTCTGGCTGCAGGATGTAATATGCATATCATTAACCCCACCACTCCGGCCAACCTCTTCCATGCCCTGCGAAACCATATGAAGAAGCCCTCACGGGTACCATTGGTAGTTTTTACACCCAAAAGCCTGCTCCGGCACCCCCTCTGTGTTTCCAGCCTCGACGACCTGGAACAGGGAAGGTTTCTGCCTGTTTATGACGATGACGACAATGAAGTGGATGAGGTCCGGCGGGTGGTACTTTGCAGTGGTAAAATCTATTATGATCTGCTGGCACGCAAACAGAAGGTCGGTGCGCGGGACATCGCATTGATCCGACTGGATCAGATTTTTCCCTTCCCCGGAAAAGAGATCGAAAAGATCCTGAAGAAATACAGAAATAACATGCTTACGCTATGGGTCCAGGAAGAGCCTGAGAATATGGGAGCCTGGTATTATATCCGGAATGCACTGAAAAAGACAGAAGTGATACCGGTTACCCGCCAACCTTCCGGAAGTCCGGCTACCGGGCTTTTCAAGCTGCACGAAATCAGTCAGAAGGAGATTATTGACAAGGTATTCCGGGAATGCACCTGCGAACTCCAGAATGTGTACTGCGGGCTGCAATGTATGATTGGAAGCTCACGGACCGAGATACTGAACCAGCATTACTATTTCGAAAAAGAAAAACCCAAAATAAAGTAACATGGCCCTGGAGATAAAAATACCCAGTCCCGGAGAATCCATTACGAAGTTGAACTCACTTCCTGGTTTGTGGAGGATGGAGCCCTGGTATCAAAAAACCAGGAGATCGGTGAAATTGAATCGGAAAAAGCTACCCTGCCATTGATTGCCAGTGAGGCCGGACAGTTAAAGATCCTGGTGACAGGAAGGAGAAACCATAGAGGTGGGAAGGGTGGTGGCCTCCATCGACACCAGTGTGGAAGTTCCGGACAGCCCGGCAGAAACCCCGGCGGACACCCCGGCGCTCATGCCGGAAAAAGCTCCGCTTAAAGCTCCAGCTGAGAAATCATCGTCAGAAATGAAGCATGTGAAGCTCACCCCGGTAGCCAAACAGATGATGGAGCAGGAAGGAATATCCATGGAGGATATTCTTAAAGGCTTAAGAAAGATCACTGCGGGAGATGTCAGGAAGGTGCTGGAACATAGCTCTGCTGTAAATATTCCTGAGAGGAAAAAGACGGCTTCCAGGGAGGAAGAGCGTAAGAAAGTAAGTCAGCTCAGAAAAAAAATCTCCGAAAGACTGGTAAGCGTCAAGAACGAAACGGCCATGCTTACCACCTTCAACGAAGCTGATATGAGCGCCATCATGGCCATCAGGAAAAAATACCAGGAGCAGTTTATTGAAAAACACGGGATGAAGCTTGGCTTTATGTCCTTTTTTACAAAGGCGGTCACACAGGCCCTTCAGCTTTTCCCTGCCGTGAACTCCTACCTGGAAGGAGAGGAGGTAGTTTCCCCTGCCTATTGTGATATTGGTATTGCAGTGCAGACAGACAAAGGATTGATGGTTCCGGTCATCCGGAATGCAGAGGTAATGAGCCTGGCGGAAATAGAAAAAACTATAGCCGATCTGGCTGCACGGGCACGTATAGCGAGACTCAGTATAGAAGAAATGAGCGGGGGCACCTTTACCATTTCCAATGGGGGCATCTACGGATCCATGCTCTCTACCCCCATCCTGAATCCGCCTCAATCCGGGATCCTGGGAATGCACAATATCCTGGAAAGGCCGGTAGCTGTTAAAGGAAAAGTGGAAATCAGGCCCATGATGTATCTTGCCCTGAGTTACGATCACCGGGTGATAGACGGAAAAGACTCTGTTGGCTTTCTGAAAACAGTGAAAGAGATGCTGGAAGAGCCGGCACGTATGATTTTCGGCGATCAGTCGCCCGAGCAATTTTTACTGGATATTTAAAGGCCTACACTAGTAGTATTCCAGCACACGGGTGATGGCCATCTCCGGAGTGATCTTCTCTTCACCCGAATAGACCAGCCTGAGCGTCCAGTTACCCTGCTCATCAAAACCACTGTATTCGTACAGTTGAGTAGCTGATCTTGAACCATCCATCTCCTGCTGGTACATCTCTACCAGCAGGTTTTTTTCATACACGTGGTGCACAATCACCTCCCGGTTATTCACCACCTGCACCTGACGTTCAATCCTTCCCTTCGAATCGTAATAGGTGGTACCCTCAAAAGTGAGCCGCTCGTTCTGCCACACTTCAAAATTAACCTGATCCTCTGAAACTCTGTCCATGACTGTGCGTGACACCAGTACCATCGTGGAGTGTTTAGGGGTCAAATTAACCCTGGTATAATAGTTTTCTTCCACCAGCTCTCCATTCTCACGTTTTACGGTTGCAAGGTTGGTGGTATCGCCGCTATCGCTCATGTTCATAGCCTGAATGTAGTTCCCCTCCTCGTCATACTCCACCACACGGTAGCCATTGGCGCAATCTGCCCCGGCCACCCACTTTTCATTCTCATAAGTGGCATCGCACTGATACTCGTTAGTTGCTTTGACCTTCCCTTTTAAGCCCCTGCGCTTCAGATCGTTTAATCCTCCCGAACAGGAAGTTACCAGTATAAGAAGAATTAATGCGGATAGGCCTGGAAGTGATTTCATAAAAGGACAGTTTAGTTTTTAAGGAACTAAAAGTAACTGTTCCCTTTCAGAATCACAAAAGAACTGCTCACCTGTTATTGATATACCCCATTACCTGTGCTACCATCTCTTTTTGCTCCTGGTTGGTAGCCAGAGATTCTGCCTTTATAAAAGAGGATTTTGCCTCTTCCCCTTCTTTTAGAAAAAATTGCACCATTCCCTGGTAAAAAAAGTAATCAAAGTGCTCCTCCATCTCGATACATTGAGCATACCATTCAAGCTCTTTCTTCAGTAGCAGCTCTGTCTGATATTGCTGATCCATATCCGTGATTTGAGATGCAGCGCTATAGAGCCAACGGTGATCATTCTTTCGATCGGTAAGGAAACGCTCATCCACATAGGCGATCAATTCACCGTTCTTGCCGGTATAATAGTAGTATTGAATAAAAGGAAGCGATCGCAGATCCCATGCACCACTCTCCTCCTCTGCCAGTGGAGCCAGCTGGTTGGCCATCTTGCTGATCAGATCGATACGCTCTTCCTCAACGGCCTTTACGAGGGTGTTATTATAGATCTTCTCCATAGCAAGCATGTAGTCTTCTTTCAGTACCCTCCTCAAACGTTCAGGATCTGTGGCAAATCCCTCCCACCAGGAATCATCCTGGTCCATGTTAAAAGCGACTACCCGGATATCGTTGTCTGTAAGTTTCGTCTTTGACTCCATCACTTTATCCATATATTCAACAGCCAAGGCCTCAGCCTCTTCCTGGTTTCCCATCTCTCGCAGTACGGAGATATAATCAGCAAATCCTACCGCATCCAGGCTTTCCTTCAAATAACTTGCGCGGTAAGCCCTGACCTTTTTAAATCCCTCATTTATAGCCTTTAAGGAACTAATTAGTTCTTCAGGGGGTGTAAATCCCATAATTCTGCTCACACGCTCCCCATCATCACTGAAAATAAACATGCTCGGATAACCCTCCAGCTTCTGTTCCGAAGCATAGATCCGGCCATAATCGGTCTCGCCATCCATCCTGACACTCACATAATGGGAATTCATATACTCAGCTACCGACGGGTCCGTATAGACCTCCCGGTCCATGACTTTACAGGGTCCGCACCAGTCTGCATAAACATCCACGAACAGCATCAACATCTGGTCCGATGCCTTTTTTTGCGCAGTTTCCATCTGTTCGGAAGTTTCAACTTCGATAAATTCGACCTGTGCATTCAAGACTAAAGGAATGACAAAAAAGAGCAGAGTAAGAATATTGCTTTTTATTTTCATATGTTACAAGGATATGAGACTATAACGGTCAAGGATACTAATTGTTATAAGATTCAGTCCAGAATCCCGCAATCTTTCAATAGTTCCAGGTAAACCATGGACTCCTTCTCCCAGCAAAGTTCAGGAGCTGCCTTTTGAAGAGCCTCCTTCCAGACACCACGGGACCTCTCTTTGAGCATGTATCTGATGATGGATGCAAGCTTTTCCGGATTCCTTTCATTGGTTGAGATTCCGATCCCGTAGGTATCAACGATCCTGCTCATTTCCGGAAGCGCCGAACAGAGCACGGGTACCCGGCACTGGATATAATCAAACAATTTATTGGAAAGTGAATAACGATAACTCAAACCCCTGTCCTCTTCCAGGGATATCCCCAGATCAGCCTGGCAGGTTATAGTCAAAAGCTCTTCCGGCAAAACTCTTCCTGTAAATTTAATTCGATCCACAAGTTGTTTTTGCTCCACCCTCTTTCTCAGCTCCTTTTCAATATCACCCGTCCCCACCATTATGAACAGAATATTCTCCAGATATTCCATGGTATCAATCATCAATTCCAGTCCTCTTCCCACATTCAGGGCACCCTGGTAGATGATCACCTGCCTTTTCTCCTCATTTATCTTCCGGGGGGCATAGTCTATCTTTTCCGGAACATTTCTTACGACTCTGAAACGGGTCCCATAGAGCCTCCTGTAGATAGTTGCTATGGAGTAATTGACCGTAAGGGCATAGCTGAGCTTTGGCAGCAACCAGCTCTCGATCCATTTCCAGACCATCTGCACTCTTTTCCTTTCAATCAATTCCGGGACCTGGGTGAACAGTTCATGGCTATCATAAATCAAGGGTACTTTTCTGATCCTGCTTGCCAAATAATTGGACGGCAGGGTATCCAGGTCATTGGCTATCATCAGTGCCGGCCTTTTGGAAACTAGCAGGCTTAGCAAAAGCCTCAGGTTAAAACAGGCATAAAAAAATGGTCCCCTTGCAAACAGCATCCGGTAACGCCTTATCCTGTAAGGCCTGAATTGAAGATCGGGGCTGTTTTTAAATCTCCTGCCCATACAGGTAACTTCAAAGCCCTTCTCAACAAGGAGCTTTGCCACCCGGCCGACCCGCTGGTCAGTTGCCAGGTCATTGATTACTGATATGTATACCCGTTTCAAGACTAAAGCCAAAAATTACAAGATAGGAATTAGAGAGATGGCAGCGGAACAAATCCTTGCTATATTTACTCCTATGATCCATATACATCACAAACAATCATTGAGAAAGTTCAATAGTTTTAACCTGAATTCCACGGTTTCTTATTATGCCAGGCCCGGGGATCTGGAAACTCTAGGAGCTATTCTGGAAAATGACCTCACCCGCCAGTTACCCCTCCTGGTCCTGGGAGAGGGCAGTAATATTCTGTTCCGGAATAATTTCGAGGGCTTGATTATTCAACCCGGCATGAAGGGGATCGAGGTAGTGGAAGAGAAGGAGGAGAATCTGGTGATAAAAGTGGGTGCCTCGGAAAACTGGGATCACTGGGTTGCCTATGCCATAAAGCAGGGGTGGTTTGGATTGGAAAACCTGAGCCTTATTCCCGGATCGGTAGGTTCCTCACCCATACAGAATATTGGTGCCTACGGAGTGGAGCTCAAGGACCGCTTTGAATGGCTGGAAGCCTGGGATTTGCAGGAACATCAACTGGTACACCTGGATCAGGAAGCATGCCGGTTCAGCTACAGGAATAGTATTTTTAAAGGGGAAGCCTCGGGGAGGTACATCATCACCCACGTGGCATTCAGACTGACCCGGAAACCTGAGCTTCAGCTTGGCTATGGAAACGTGAAGGAGGAGTTTATTAAAACCAATGGAAGCACCGCCCTGGACCTTCGTAAGGTAATCAGCCGGATCCGGAAAGCAAAATTACCCGATCCGGCCCAGTACGGAAATGCAGGGAGTTTCTTTAAGAATCCGATTGTAGACAAAACCATCTACAACTGCATCCGTGTGGAATATCCGGAGGTTCCCTTTTACCCTAACGAGGGCTACCAGATGAAAATCCCGGCGGCCTGGTTGATAGAAAAAGCAGGCTGGAAAGGGAAACGGATCGGAAATGTGGGGACCTGGCCTTCTCAGGCCCTGGTGATCGTCAATTACGGGGAAGCCACCGGCCAGGAGATATATGATTTCTCGGAAAAGATCGTAGAGGATGTGGAACGCCTTTTTGGAGTTACTCTGGAGCGTGAGGTGAATGTGATTTAGCCAGTTTTCACTTACTTGAAGATCCTTCGCTTATTTAGGGCTCGCTGATAAGCTCGCGCATTTTTCAGGTGCTGGGAATAATCCCGTGCAAATGCATGGTAACCACTGAAGTCAGCTTTGGCGCACATATACAGATATCGGTGCTTTTCATACTCCAGGACCCCATCGATGGCCGAAACCGAGGGAATGGAGATGGGTCCCGGGGGGAGTCCCTTGAACTTATAGGTATTGTAAGGAGAATCTATCTCTTTATCCTCATTCAGGATCCGCTGCCTGGAAAAATCACCCAGTGCAAATTTCAGCGTCGGATCGGCCTGCAAGGGAATTCCCTGTTCCAGGCGGTTCAGGTATAATCCAGCCACCCGGCTGTTTTCATCATCGAAGAGTGTTTCTTCATCCACAATAGAAGCCAGGGTGACCACCTCCTCCCGCGTCATCTCCAGATTTTTAGCTTTCCGGTCCCGCTCCCCTTCCCAGAATTTTTCATGCTCCTGTTTCATGCGGGCGGTAAACTCCTCCGGCGAAGTGGTCCAGAAAAACTCGTAGGTCTCCGGGATAAACATGGAAGTAAAATTGGCCGCATCAAACCCATACCTGGCAGGGAGTCCACTATCAGCGAGGTAAGTGGCAAATTCAAGGGAATCAGCCTCCAGATATTGTGAAACCTTTCCAGACAATTGATTCAATGAGCGCATATTGTTAAAAACCACCATCACCGGATCCTGATTCCCTGAACGCAGCATATTCACCAGCTCATTGTTGGTAAATCCATTGAGGATCTTATATCTGCCAGGCTTCACCTGGCTGTCATAGCCCTTTTTCGCGGCCACCCATTCGAAGGACCTCCGATCTTCAATGATCCCTTGCTCCATCAGATTATCAGTCACTGATTCAAAACTGGATCCGCCTGGAATATAAAAAAGTTCATGTGCCGTATCCAGTATCACATTTGGAACAAAGACCCTGGAATAGAGTTTATAAACAACCAGCACCATAATTACCAGTCCCAGAAACACCACCAGCATGGATATTCTAACCGCCTTGCCCATTTGCCGGGACCGTCTTCTTTCAAACTTAGCCATAACTTAAACTTTGCTTTGCATACAAATGTAGCAGAATTCAATAAGTGAGCCTATCTTTGCCTCATGGATAAAGTAAAGACTGTTGCCCTGGTGGCACATGACAACCGGAAGCCTGACCTCATGGAGTGGGTTGATTACAATGCCAGCAAACTGGCCACACACCACCTGATATGCACAGGAACCACAGGGAAGATGGTAGAGGAGACCCTTGCTGCAAAATCGCATACCCCGCAGTCCATTAAAAAACTGAAATCGGGCCCCCTTGGGGGTGATCAGCAGCTGGGTGCCCTGGCTGCAGAAGGTAAAATTGATATCCTGATTTTCTTCTGGGATCCCATGTCTGCCCAACCACACGATGTGGATGTAAAGGCTCTTTTAAGGATCACGGTCCTCTACAATGTCCCTACAGCCTGTAATCGTTCCACAGCAGATTTCCTCATCGATTCGCCCCACTTCGAGGAAAGGTACCAGAAGATGGTAAAAGACTACAGCCAATATATATCCAGAAACATTGAATGAGGTCTAGCGGAGCGCGGCCAGTGCTTTCTTCAGTCGCTGCATCGCCTTCTCCAGATTCTCATCCGAGTTGGCATAGCTGATCCTAACGCAGCCATCGGCACCGAAGGCAGATCCTGGAACGGTAGCTATATGCCCTACCTCAAGAAGATAAACGCAGAGATCCATATCGGTCTCTATCTTCCTTCCATCCACCGATTTTCCAAGGTAGACACTCAGGTCAGGAAATACATAAAAGGCACCTCCCGGGGTGGCACATTTTACCCCTTTAATGCTGTTCACATGCCCCAGGATCAGGTCCCTGCGACGGAGGAAGGCATCACGCATCTCTTTTACACAGCTTTGGTCACCCTCAAGCGCTTCAAGAGCAGCCCGCATGGCAATGGAGGTGGCCCCCGAGGTCATCTGTCCCTGCAGCTTGGTGCAGGCCTTAACCAGCCATTCTGGGCCCGCCATATACCCGATCCTCCATCCGGTCATGGCATATCCCTTGGAAACCCCGTTGATAATCACACAGCGATCCTTGATCTCCTCAAACTGGGCAATGGATTCATGTCCACCTACAAAGTTAATATGCTCGTATATTTCATCGGCAATCACGTAAATGCCCGGATGTTTGGCCAGCACTGCAGCCAAGCCAGCCAGCTCCTCCCGGGTGTAAACACTTCCGGTTGGATTGGAGGGAGAGCAGAGCAGCAGCGCTTTTGTCCTGGGAGTAATTGCAGCTTCCAGTTGTTCCGGAGAGATCTTAAACTCATCCTCAACCGTCGTATCCAGGATCACATTCACCCCTTCGGCAATCTTCACCTGCTCCGCATAACTTACCCAGTAGGGCGCAGGAACAATCACCTCTTCCCCCTTATCAATAAGGCAGATCATCACATTGGCCAGGGAGTGTTTTGCGCCCACACTGACCATGATGTTGGAGGGCTTGTAATCCAGCTTGTTCTCCCGTTTGAATTTTTCAGCAATGGCTTTCAGCAGATCTGGATAACCAGCCACGGGTGCATAATGATGCCAGGGGCCATCAATGGCTTTTTTGGCAGCCTCCCGGATATGTTCGGGAGTCATAAAGTCAGGCTCCCCCACACTGAGGTTAATCACGTCGACCCCTTTTTCCTTTAATTCACGACCCTTCTGATTCATGGCAATGGTAGCGGAGGGTGAAAGGGATTTGATTCTTGCTGAAAGTTGTTCCATAGGTAAATATTTTAAAATGTGGTCAATTGTTTTTCAATGCCTAAAAGTAAGCTTTTCGTGATAATTTGCATTAATATTGCATAGATCAAGTTTCAAAAAAAAATTAACATGGAGGTATTACTTGAAATCCTTAAGTATACGGTGCCCGCATTAATTGTCTTCCTGACTGTCCTGGTGATGCTAAGAACCTGGTCCAGGAGCGAGGAAAGCAGGCGGAAAAAAGAATTTAATATGCACCTGACAGATGAAATTCTACCGGTCCGGCTCCAGGCCTATGAGCGCAGTATCCTGCTGCTGGAACGCATATCTCCGGAAAGTATGATTATGCGAGTGAGCCGTCCTGATTTTAGCGCCAGGCAGATGCAACAGGAGCTCCTGAGCAACATCACCTCGGAATTTGAACACAACATAGCCCAGCAAACCTACCTGAGCACAGAAGCCTGGGAGAAAATAAAAGCCGCAAAGAACCAGGTCATCAACCTGGTGAATGAAACGGCTAAAGAAGTAAAGCCCGATGCTTCCGGACCCACCCTTGGAAAACTGATTCTGGAGCGTCTTACAGAATTAAATAACCCCCCATCTCAGGTAGCCATCGACTACCTGAAACAGGAGGTTAAAACTTTGTATTTCTAAAAACTATTTGATCAGCTCAACGCTCCTTTTAACAAAGGCGGCGAGGTCTTCCCCTTTCAACTGGTTGTTGGCAAGCAGGGCCAGGTCGATCAGTTGCTTCACCAGTTTCTGACCCTTTCCGTGCTTTTTGAGCATTTCGATGCGTTTATCTTCCAGCTCGCTCAACTTCTTGTTGACCGTTTCCATCTGGTCCTTCTCGCTCTGGGGAATTTCTTCCTCTTTTTTGCCCTCTTTGGCCTTCTCCAGCAGCTGCTGCTCTTCTGACAACCCGGATTTCTCTGTTCGAAGCTCCTCCAGCTTCTTGCCCAGTTTCTTCTCGGTTTGCTCCACGATTTTACCCACCAGCGGGTGATTGGCATTCACCACCAGATTGTATGTATCCGGGAAATTACCGTACATGGAAGCCTGTCCGCTCATCTCCTGCATATCCTTCATACGGCGCATGAATTCACTCTGTGTGATCATAACCGGCGGATCCACTTCGGAAAGTGATTCATAGCTGACAAAGTAATTCATTTCCTTGCCGGGCAGATGCGCCTGAAAAACAGGGGTCAGATCCGCTTCCTGGGCGGAACTCAGTTTGGACTCTCTGGTCTCGTCTTTCTCAATCAGCTTTTCAACAATTTCTGAATCGACCCTGGCAAACCTGGAATCCTTCAACTTGGTCTCCATGTGATTCAGGAAATGCGTATCCAGCTGACCGTCCATCAACAATACATCATACCCTTTTGCCCGGGCAGCCTCTATATAACTAAACTGCTCATTTTTTTCTGTAGCATAGAGGTATACCAGCGACTTATTTTTGTCGGTCTGGTTCTCTTTGATCAGCTCCTCATATTCGGTGAGGGTGAAGTACTTTCCATCCACATTTTTCAACAGGGCAAACTTTTCTGCGCGTTCGTGAAACTTCTCTTCGGATAGCATCCCGTATTCAATAAAAAGCTTCAGATCATCCCATTTCTTTTCAAATTGCTCCCGGTCATTTTTGAAGATCTCCTCCAGCCGGTCGGCTACCTTCTTGGTGATATGCGCAGAGATCTTTTTTACATTGGAGTCGCTCTGCAGGTAGCTTCTGGATACGTTCAACGGGATGTCCGGTGAATCCAGCACCCCGTGAAGGAGGGTCAGGAATTCAGGGACAATACCCTCCACCGAGTCCGTTACAAATACCTGGTTGCTGTAGAGTTGTATTTTATTCTTCTGGATCTCTATATTATTCTTAATGCGGGGGAAATAGAGAATTCCTGTCAGGGTAAAAGGATAATCCACATTCAGGTGGATGTTAAAGAGAGGCTCATCACCAACAGGATACAATTTGCGGTAGAATTCAGTGTAATCCTCATCCTTTACTTCTGAAGGCGGAAGGGTCCAGAGCGGTTTGATATCGTTAATGATCCGGTCTTTGTCCAGTTCCACTTCTTTGCCGTCCTTCCACTCCTTCTCTTTCCCGAAAGCGATCTCCACAGGCAGGAACTTACAATACTTATCCAGCAACTCGCTGATCTTGTTCTCCTCCAGAAACTCCTCGCTATCTGAATCCAGATGCAGGGTAATAGTGGTACCCCGCTCCTTCTTTTCGCTTTCTCCAAGGCTATACTCCGGGCTGCCATCACAGCTCCATGAGACACCTTTGGCACCTTCCTCCCAGGAGAGGGTATTAATATCCACCTTATCTGCTACCATAAAAGATGAGTAGAATCCAAGGCCAAAATGTCCGATTATGGCATTGCTGTCCTTTTTATACTTTTCCATAAAATCTTCGGCACTGGAAAAAGCAATCTGGTTGATGTACTTCTCTACCTCTTCAGCAGTCATCCCAATTCCTGCATCTGAAACGGTAAGGGTTTTCTTCTTCTTGTCCACGTCCACCCGGATAGTGAGATCTCCCAGCTCTCCTTTAAAATCACCTACTGAAGCCAGTGTTTTCAGCTTTTGTGTGGCATCGACCGCATTGGAAATAAGCTCCCGAAGGAATATTTCATGATCCGAGTATAGGAATTTCTTAATAATGGGAAAAATGTTCTCTGTGGTAACATTGATCTTACCTTTCTGCATCGTTCAACAATTTTAGGTTTTACATTTGATCACGAATGTGTCAAAGGCTATGCCAAGAGCTTAAAACTGACGGATTGTCAGTCTATGTTCCGGGCATCGATATCCTCCCGGTATACCCAGAGACCTCCTTCAAATTCCAGTCCGTCAAAGGAACCATCGGGCCCATAAAATTCAAAGTTATTTTCATAGATGGGATGAAAGGGCGCCAGGTGGTCAAAGGTAATGAATCCAGTTCCCGGATCGAATCTGACCGATATGGCTACCTGCTTGGAATATTCCAGAACAAGCCTGTCAATAAAATCGCCACCCCTGGAAAAAACCGATCTGGCAAAGTGGGGCTCGTTCCGCTGTATATACATCACTTCTACACTTTTAATGGTAGAATGCGCATTGTTAAAGTCCATACCCAAGAGGGTATAATAAGTCTTGCGTTTGTAGGTGTTGCTTACTACCTGGTAGTAGAGTTTTCCGAACCAGTCGTTCCTGGTCTGGTCATATTTCATCATCCTTCTCTGAGGCTTCCCATTATCTTTCAATTGGTACAGCTTAATTTTGCCCTTTTTTATACCCACCTGGATAAAACAGAAGTACCGGTAGTTGTCCATATCATCCTCCACATGCCAGGAGTAAACCCTCAACATTTTATCCTCAGAGCCAGTGATGCCGATTTTGTCCAGTCGGCTCCAGGGGAATTCCATGGAAGCGGACAGGGAGAGTGCCTCGGTCAGCTCCAGCTTGATCGTGTCAAGCAGAAGATCCACCTCGGAAACCTTATCTGAATAGAGCTGATTGAACAGGTCCTGAAGCCGGGCTTCTGCCTTTACAAGTTGCAAGTATTCAGTCTCCTGTGAATAAATCAACTGAGAGATAAATAGAAATAGTAGAAAGGTAAAATATCTTATCATATCACTTAATGAACGAAAAACAATCCGGTTTCTTGTCAGGCCAGGCCATTCAGGGTAGCCAAAATCCGTTCCATGGTTTCATCCACCTCATGGTCTGAAATTATCAGTGGAGGAGCAATCCGGAAGGCATTATCTGAAAACAGAAACTGATCAATAATCAGACCATTTTCAAACGCTCTGGATATAAAACGGTTTACCTGCACCTCCGGGTCAAGTAAAACGGCCAGAAATAATCCTCTTCCACGGATACCCGTAATCATGGAATGTTTCAAGCCGTCCCGGTAGCGCTGTTCCATCTTCAGAGCATGAACCATCAGGCCCTCCTCCTCCACAACCTTCTGAGCAGCCAATCCGGCAGCGCAGGAGACAGGATGCCCCCCAAAGGTAGTGATATGCCCCAGGGGCGGATCGAAGGTCAGTTTGCTCATAAGTTCCCTGGAGGCTATAAACGCTCCCAGGGGCATTCCGCCTCCAAAGCTTTTAGCCAGGCAGAGAATATCAGGAACAAAGTCATAATGTTCATAAGCCATCAACTTCCCGGTTCTTCCCATCCCCGTCTGCACCTCATCCAAAATCAATAAGGCACCCACCTCATCGCATTTGATGCGCAGCTGTTTCAGGAAATCTCCAACAGGTTCAATGACCCCTGCCTCGGCCTGAATGGGTTCCACTATAACACCAGCCACTCCTTTATGCAGGGAGCCTAAATCCTCCTCTTCGTTGAAGCGGATATGTTTGATCCCGGGCAGTAAGGGCAGGTATCCTGATTTACCCTGCCTATCTCCAAGAATACTCATAGCTCCCTGAGTGCCCCCGTGATAGGCTTTTTCAAAAGCAAAAAAATCTCCTCTTCCTGTAACCCGCTTGGCCAGCTTCATGGCTCCTTCAATGGCTTCACTTCCTGAATTTACGAAATAGACATTATCCAGGGATGCCGGCAATCGCTCTGCCAGCCAACTCGCATATTCTACCTGGGGGGATTGAACAAACTCACCATAAACCATGGTGTGCATATACCGTTTTGCCTGATCCTGAACGGCTTTCACCACCACAGGGTGACCATGCCCCAGAGCAGAAACTGAAACTCCGGAAACCAGGTCTATGTAAGCTTTCCCCTTGGTGTCATAAAATCTTATCCCTTCGGCTCGTTTGATCTCAAACTGAAGGGAAGAATCAGATGTTTGCGCCACGTGACGCAAAAACAACTGGCGCCTGGAAACCATGAATTACTTGATGATCAGGTTGATATCCCGCATCAGCTTTTCTTTGTAGGATTTTCCGATGGGGATGGACTTGGCACCATCTTCCACTTTTATAATCACAGAATTATCTTCTATGACGTTGATGCAACTGGTATTTACAATATAAGATCGGTGCACCCGTGTAAATTTGTTGGCCGGCAGTTTCTGCTCAATGGCCTTCATGGTGAAATGTATGGTATATTTATCCGTGAAAGTGTTGAAGATCACATAATTTTCGAGGGCCTCTACCCAGAGTATATCGTCGTATTTCAACTTAACCAGTGTGGCATTCTTTTTTATAAAGATCTCGTCTTTACCAATCTGTTCAGCCGTCAACTGCTCAAAGCGCTTAAAGGCTTTAGATACAGCCCTGTAGAACCGTCCGTAATCCACCGGTTTGAGCAAATAATCGGTTACATCGTATTCGTATGAATCAACTGCATACTTCCCCTTGGAGGATACAATAATAATCTGAGGCGGATTTTTCAAGGTATTCAGGAGCTCGATACCTGTCATTTCGGGCATCTCAATATCCAGGAAAATCAGATGGATATCATCGTGTTTTTTAAGAAGGTTGATCCCTTCTACCGGATCCCCGCTGGAAGACACAAGCTCCAGTCCATCCGTCTTCTGAATAAATTCTTCAATAATCCGTCTGGAAAGCGTATCATCATCAATTATCATGCAATTCATCAGAGTAGAGTTTTATCAAACAAAGGATAAGGCTAATCTATCGAAAGCCTCTGTTAATCAAAGATAACTAAACTGTTGGAAATGGAACAACCCCGGAGATTAAAAATCAGAGGGATAATCTTTAAAGAACTTATTTTCAATCTGTTTCGACATTTTAATGCTGTTGCGTAACCACTGGAGCAACAACTGGCTTTGTTCCTCCTCCCCAATCTTCCATTCCAGGAAGCTTTGTTCCAGCCTTTTCCGCAGCGTATATAGCATGATGGCCGCCGAAACCGAGATATTATAACTTTCTGTAAAGCCTACCATGGGAATCCGGATATACTCATCGGCCAGCTCCAGTGCCCGGTCAGAAAGTCCGTTCAACTCCGTCCCAAACATCAGTGCCAGCCTGCCTTTTTCCAGATCGAAGTTCTCGGGGGTAGTGCCCTCCTTATGAGGGGAAGTAGCAACAATACGGTATCCCCTATTCTTTAGTGAATCGATACTCCGGTATATACTATCCCTTCCCGCCTTATAATAGTAAAGGCTGAGCCATTGGTCCGAGCCAAGTGCCACATCCCGGTTAATCTCATACTCATTATTCTCCTCCACGATATGAACATCCTGTATCCCGGTACAATCGCAGGTACGAAGAACTGCCGAAGCATTATGCGACTGGTATATATCCTCTATAAGTACGGTGATGTATCGGGTACGTTCTGCAAGCACCTTTTTAAAAAGAGAGAGCCGATTTTCGGTCACACATCCGGAAAGGTGTTGGATCAGGTCCAGCTCAATTTGCTTCATTCGCTAAAATTAAGCAAAAAAAAAGGGAGCAAATAGCCCCCCTTTAATGTAGCTCAAATATTTTTACTTGACAGCGTCACTGAGCTCACTTCCAGCTTTGAACTTCACGACCTTTTTGGCTTTGATTTTAATCTCAGCTCCGGTTTGTGGGTTGCGGCCGGTTCTGGCACCTCTTTCAGAAACTGAAAATGATCCAAATCCAACGAGTGCTACACGGGTACCTTTCTTCAATGCTTTAGTAGTAGTGGTAATAAAAGCATCAAGAGCCCTTTTGGCATCTGCCTTGGTCAGATTAGACTCAGAAGCAATAGCATCTATCAATTCTGCTTTGTTCATAATAAATGAAATTTAAGGGTTAGTAAAATGTTTTCTTAACTTTTCTAGCCAAATTCTATACAAATATAATTTTTTCTGATACCCCTACAAGAATCCCCTGTAAAAAAACGCTGAAATGTGTATAAATACTGAGTTTTATCCACAAATTCATTACAAAATCAAGCAATTCCCTCCATTTTCCATTTTCCAGGTATTCCTCCTGAATAGTTTGACATCACTCACTTTTATCAATGTCAATTTTAAATTTTAACACTTTCCCTGTACCGCATGCTCAAAACGGCCATAATCTTCCTCTTTTTCACTCCCAAAATCCAAATTTTTACTAATTTCGCGCCCGGAGGAATGGCAGAGTGGTCGAATGCGGCGGTCTTGAAAACCGTTGTACCGCAAGGTACCGGGGGTTCGAATCCCTCTTCCTCCGCACAGATTCTAAAAACCCGTTTGCGAAGCAGGCGGGTTTTTCTTTTGTATACCGGGAGCAAGGCTTGCTTGAGCGAGGGAGGATGCAAATAGAACTAATATCTTTCGCCTCTTTACAGGACTAAAAAAACCGGATCCACGATAAATCCATATTATCTTCCATGGCTTTTCTAAAATTATTTTTTTTACATTACAGTATCCATTTTTTTTAAACCTAAAACCCAATCAAAATGAAAAGAACCCTAATGGCTGTGGCCATTCTAGCCCTATTGGTGTATTCCTGCGAAAAGGATCCTACCATTGAAACAAGCCCGATTGACAATGAGACCGAAACAACTTTTGCAGATGACGTAATTCCCGGAGTTTATATTGTTCAACTCGAAGGAGGAATCACCTCACTCAAATCTGCCGTGGCAGATGAGACTGCCCGGAAAGCTCTGGTCTCTGAGGAAGCATACCGGATACTCCAACGAACCGGAGTGGAAGGGAAGGCCCCGTCCAGAATATATGGATCCGCTTTTAAAGGCTTCTCTGTCTCTATTAGTAAAGAGGAAGCATCGGCCTTGAAAATGCAGGATGGAGTGAAAGGAGTCTGGGAAGACAGGGTCGTTACCCTGAAAAAACCAGGAACTGAACCTTCAGATCCACCTGCACAATCTGTGCCTTATGGAATAATAAGAGTTGGAAACATTAATTACACAGGGAACCATGTGGCCTGGATCATTGACACTGGAATCGATCTGGATCATCCTGACCTGAACGTGGATGCCTCGAGATCTAAAACATTTGTGGTAAGAACCACTACCGCCGATGATGATAACGGGCATGGATCGCACTGTGCTGGCATTGTTGCTGCAATCGACAATGAGATAGGAGTCGTGGGAGTAGCGGCAGGGGCCACGGTGGTCGCCGTAAAGGTACTTAACCGCCGGGGATCAGGAACCATGACTGATATTATTGCGGGAGTGGACTACGTTGCCGCCAATGCTCAACCGGGCGATGCAGCCAATTTGAGTCTGGGAGGCAGTGTTTACGATCCCATTGATGAGGCTGTAATGAACCTGGGAGCGTCAGGAGTATTTGTTGCTCTTGCTGCCGGAAATGAAAGTGACGATGCCAACAATCATTCTCCTGCCCGAGCTAACGGTGCCAACCTGTATACCATTTCGGCCATGGATATTTACGACAACTTTGCCTACTTTTCAAACTATGGCAATCCACCTGTCGATTATTGTGCCCCGGGAGTAAGTGTATTATCCACCTATAAAAGTGGGGGCTATGCCACAATGAGCGGGACCTCCATGGCTGCACCCCATGTATGCGGTTTATTACTGGCCACCAGCGGAAACCTGTCAAGTGACGGGTATGTTAATGGCGATCCGGATGGAGAACCAGATCCGATTGCACATAATTAGATAATTCACATCTTCACCTGGAGGCCGTTTCATGTGGATGATGAAACGGCTTCTTTTTTTGCTATTTATTTCAGGTTACTTGCTGAAGTTAGTATATTTAATTTCTGAACCTAAGTACACACCCATGAAAAAAATCCTCCTTTTAATCCTGGCTGCTTCCTTCCTCGCGGCCTGCAACAACAATCCCAAAACATCCGAGGTCACAGACCAGGAAACAAGCGCTCAACCCGATAAAATGGAATGGTGGCAAGACGCTCGCTTCGGCATGTTTATCCACTGGGGCCTCTATGCTATCCCCGCCGGAGAGTATAATGGCGAGCGTACGCCAGCCAAGAATGCGGAATGGATCATGCACCATCTGCAGATCCCCATTGCGGAATACGAGAAGCTAGCCCCGCAGTTTAATCCCGTGAAGTTCGATGCCCAGCAGTGGGTCAGTATTGCCAAAGATGCCGGGATGAAGTACATCGTGATCACCTCCAAACACCACGACGGGTTTTGCCTCTGGGATTCCGAGGTCAGCGATTACGACATCATGGATGCCACTCCATTTGGACGGGATATCCTGGAAGAGCTTGCCGAAGCCTGTGAAAAGGAGGGCATCACGCTGGGCTTCTACCATTCCATCATGGACTGGCATCATCCACAGGCCCAGGCTATCTGGGAGCCCGATTATAACAAATGGCGCAACGATACTGTTGGCAATCCGGAGTTCCCGCAATATTACGAGAACTACCTGAAACCTCAGGTGAAGGAACTGATGGAGAAGTACGCTACACGGATCATGTGGTTTGATGGGGAATGGGTGCCAGCCTTTACCACGGAGATGGGCAAGGACCTTTATAAGTTTATCACGGAAATGGACCCGGATATGATTGTGAACAACCGGGTGGACAAGGGACGTCAGGGTATGGCCGGGATGAATGCGGAGGGAAATTTCGCCGGAGACTTCGGCACCCCCGAGCAGGAGATTCCCGATACAGGCATTGAAGGAGAGGACTGGGAGTCCTGCATGACCATGAATGACACCTGGGGATTCAAGCATTTTGATCACAACTGGAAGTCCGATACCATGCTTATCCGCAACCTGGTGGATATTGCTTCCAAGGGTGGCAATTTCCTTCTGAATGTAGGGCCCACAGCCGAAGGTTTAATCCCGGCTCCCAGTGTGGAAAGATTGCTTTCCATGGGCCGGTGGCTGAAAATTAATGGGGAGGCCATCTACGGAAGCCAGGCCAGCCCCTTTAGCAGGCCCGATTGGGGACGCTACACACACAAAGGGGACGCAGTCTATGCTCTGGTATTTGACTGGCCGGCCGACGGGAAATTACTCCTGGAAAGCGGTGAACGAAGCTTTACTAAGGCTACCCTGCTGGATGGAAAAATGGAATTGGAGCTGGAGCCGACAGAAGGTGGCGTACTAGTAAACCTGCCAGCCGAAGCTCCGGATGCCATCGCCTCGGTGATACTGCTGGAATAAGCCTCCGGCAAGCAAATCAGAGATTTATTAGTGGCCGGATATACAAATATCGTGGCGATTTTCCGTTTATTCATTCTTCTCCTGCCCTTTTCAGGTCGGCAATGTTAATTTTCTTCATTTTGAGCATGACAGGTGTGGTCTTTTCAGGATTCTTTCCAATCAGCTCACCCATATTCGCAGGAATGATTTGCCATGAAACACCGTATTTATCTTTAATCCAGCCGCATTGCTCCGCTTCGGGAACGGCAGAAAGTTTCTTCCAGAAAAAGTCAATCTCTTTTTGATCTTTGCAGTTAACAATAAAAGAAATACCCTCGTTAAAACTAAACTCATATTTCCTGGCAGAGTCCATGGCCGCGAATTCCTGGTCTTCCAGAATAAAGTGTGCGTATTTCACAGTTCCTTCCCTGTCGGGTTCTTCTCCTTTCTCGTAGCGAGCCAGCACTTCTGATCTGGTACTTTTAAAAACCGATGCATAGAAAGCAATCGCTTCTTCGGTATGGCCGTACACCTCTCCCACAAACATCAGGGCGGGCATGATCCGCTGCCCGAATTCCCCCTCGGTGCAAATGATCTGCCAGGATACGCCATACTTATCCTGCACCCAGCCATAGCGCTTGCTGAAAGGATATTCCCCCAGCTCCATCATGGCCGTTCCGCCCGGGGAGAGTTTTGCCCAGATCTGATCCACCTCCGCCACTGTCCTGCACCTGCAGTGGAAGGATATGGAAGGGTTGATCTTGAAATACGGTCCGGCACTTATGGCCATAAACTCATATCCCATAATCTGAAAGCCGACCAGTTCGGCATCCCCTGACGGAGTATCAGGAATACGGTTTATAAAGTTGATCTTAGAATGGTCAAAGACGGAAACATAAAACTCTGCCGCCTCTCTGGCTTCCTTATCAAACCATAAATGAGGGATGATTTTTTGCATTATACTGTGCCTCCACATACTGTTTGAAATTATTCAAGATCGCCTGCCATCCGCTGCGCTGTAAATCAACTGAATTATTGCTTTCGGCTTCAAAGGTTGTTTCCAGATGAGTTCCACGCCTATTCCCGGTAAAAGAAACCTTTGCTTTTCTTCCATCGCCCATCGTATAGGCGATTAATTGATTCGTCGTTATTTCATCATATATTCCCCAGAAGTCAAATCCGGAACTACCATCCTTTGCTTCCATACGGTAATTGAATTTTCCTCCGGGGTTTAAATCATTCTCCGCCTTCGGGGAATGCCAGTCATCCGAGGCATGGTTCCATTGTACGACATGCCCGGGAGCGGTGTAATATTCCCAGACTTTCTTCACAGGGGCATTTATTTCTGCCTGGACTGTGATTAATTTTTTTGTTTCCATAGGATCTGCCTCCACCAGATGAGAATTCTTATATGCTAAACACCCCGCTGGCAGCAAAAGTTCAGGCATGTTAAAGGATTCAAGCTCTGCTTAATCCCGGAGAAAACAATCAAGGCATGATTCAGACCCTGAGCGAACCACGAAATCCCCGGGCGGCATAGTAAGATTCGGCTCCGTTATGATACATAAAAACGGTGTCATAACGACGATCACAAAAGATAGCACCCCCCAGTTCTCTGATATCAGCAGGGGTCTTCACCCAGCTCGATGTTTTCAAATCGAAGTTTCCAAGTTTCTGCAGCTCCCGGTATTGTTCCTCCGTAAGAACCTCAACGCCCATGGCCGCAGCCATACCTACAGCGGAATCTTTAGGTTTGAATTCCTTTCTTGACTCCAGCGCCTCGGGGTCATAACAGAGGCTTCTCCTTCCCTTTGGACTCTCCGCCGAACAATCATAAAATATATATTCGCCCGTCTGTTTATCCTGACCAACCAAATCCGGTTCACCGCCGGTCCGTTCCATTTCATTCAGCGACCACAATTTTTCAGCATTTGTTTCCAGTCTCTCTTGAACTTTTGTCCATCCAAGATCCTCGTGGCGGTTCCTGTTCTTCTCAAAGCGACCTTTCAAGGTGCTGAGTAGTACTTTAACCTGATCTGGAGACAATTTCTTTTTATTCATATTCACATGTTTTAAACTTACTTAATACCTAGTTACCAGGTTTGATATGCTTATAATGTTGGGATCCAAACAGCGAACCATGTCGCGGGTTTTGCATTTTCATAAGTGTTTATTCTTTTACCTGCCTGATTAGCTTATAGGAGAATCCTTTCCCCTCATCACCCAATACAATCACCTTTATTTCATTATCTGATATCTTTTGGTACTGAATCTGTTTTGGAAAATCATGATTGAAATTTTCAAAGGAGAAATAGAATTCAATTTCAGGATTTAGGGTGAATTGTATGGTTTGTCCTTCATTCTGGTCAGGTACTGTCGCTTCATAAATCATCTGATTGTCAATCATTTTGATTGCAAGAGTTTCTAAAATAATTTTCTGATTTTCCCTGACTTTATATGAATAACCAATTAGTTCTTTGCTACCATCCCTTGCCCAGGTTTCATATTGATCTTTGCTTTCAATTTGCCAGGTACCAATTAAAAAATCAACTGGCTCCATGCTGCGATTTATACAGGAGATAAATTGAAAGAGACCACAACAGATGAACAATAACCTAATTTTCATTTATTTAATTATTTCTTCTCTTTGGTAAAAGATTGACAGCGCAAGCCAGATGCAGCGAATCGCTACACCTCTCCCAGCTTTGATTTTGTCTCAAAGTAAACTTTCATAGGAGAAAAGTACGAATCCCTCCAACCTTGCTGATATTGCATTCCATGTTCTGGAAGCCCGGAATGCCGGATCTTAATGATGGTCCCGAACTCTGCAGATTCGAATCGGATTTCTAAAAGGGAATCCCTGTCAGTGTCCTCAAACTCGCTTGTTCGCCAAAGCTGGAGGATCCGGCTCGACGGCTCCAACTCCAGATTTGTGCCATGGATATATCCATCCCATGCATCGAATTTACCACCCACTTTGGAGGAAACCCTTGCAGGGCTGCCAGTCATTTCAGAATGTTCACTGGAATCCAGCCAGGCAGCGAATATCTTATCTGGAGTAGCTGGTATAGTCTCCGAAACTTCAAATTCAACCGTCATATTTTTACAATATTTAAGATAAATTAAATCGTGTAGAGGTGAAACTAAAAGGCGTACGGATCAACCTCGCGACAGGATACCCGCGATTCTGTCTTCCGCTTAAGTGATTTCTTTGTGCTCCATCAATTTTTTAATATTATTCAAGTCCTTAGCGTTTGCCTTCTTCATCATTGTTGCCATAAATGGTGCAAATAAGCCTGAAAAACCTCCGGGTGTTCCCCTGTTTTGCAATGTCATCTTTGTGGTTTGATGGTCAATGGCCATCCAGGTATAAGTTGTCTCCATCGGAAAAGGACCTTCTGCTGTTCGCATTACAAGTTTTTGTCTTGGAAGAAACTCTATAAATTCATAGGTGTAAATTAATTTTCGTCCGAGGAAGTGTGCCACGAAAGCAACTTGTGAACCAACTGCTAAAGGTTTATCTGTCTTCCATTCAGCGGACTTAATGTTTACATACCATTCAGGTGCATTGTCGGGGTTCGCTGCATAATCAGCGACCTTATCAAGCGGCGCATAGATAATTATTTCTGTATTAACATCTACCATTTCAATAAATGTAATAATTAGTTAGTTTGCAGATACTAAACCCTGATCGAGGAGTCATTCCTTTCTTGAAATATAATAATAATTTTGACCCTCATCCTACTGGTTACCCATTAGTGATGGGGACGCATCGATTCCATAGAGCGTATACCCCTCTTTAACCAATGCTCCGGTAATCGGAAAACCGTTACCACAATCAAGATCCAGGATTATGGCTTCCGGCACCAGGCTATGCGCCCATGAGTGCACGGCCTTAACACCAATTGTTGATTTACTGCGGTGGGCGATAAAATCCCGAGCAATCGCTAAAACGAAGAAAATTATCCAGGCACTCCCGGATTATCCGCTTTAAATGCCAGGGCCACTACCAGAATAGCGATTCCAAAGCAGATCCAGGCTACCAGGTCATAGCTGCCGCTTAGATCCATGGATACGCTGAACATATAAGGTCCCAGGGCGGAGCCGATCACGGTCCAGCTCAGGGAAAACCCGGAAATCGCCCCCAGATGTTTCAGGCCATAGAACCGGGGCCAGGTGACCCCGATCAGAACCGTATAAAGGCCCCAGACCACCCCGTTCCCGGCGATGATCATCCAGTAAGCCAGAGGGGTGCCTCCCAGCAGGGTCAGGCCCACCATAGAGAGGGTCATGCCCAGACCAAAAAGAATCAGGATAAATTTCAGGCGGATATAGTCACTGGCATAGCTCCCCAGGAATTGGATTCCAACCGCAATCAGCGAGGTAGGGATGAAAATACCCAAGCCCTGCTCCCGGGTGAAACCGGAGGCTTCGAAGACCGAGACCACGTGGAAGGTGAGTCCGCTGATATAAAGCGCAGAAAGGGAAAGGCCCAGGGTAAAGGCCCAGAATGCCAGGGTTTTCCTGGCTTCGCTCAGGGTAAAATCATGATCCGGTAAACTGGGCGGCCTGCGCCTTTTTGAATTGGCTTTCAGCTTCCCGTCAGCTTCGCATCCGCAGTCTCCCGGATTATCCCTGAAGAAAAGAAGAACAAAGAGGGCAAAGGCAATCCCCACCACCAGGGCCAGGAAGATCCAGGCCCCCCGCCATTCAAGCTGGAGGATCACCTGGTCCAGGATCTTTGGAGCCACGGAAAATCCGAGCGCCGAGAAGATCCCCAGCACCGCGTTGGCGAGTCCCCGCCTCCGGTTGAACCATTTCATCACCATGTTCCTGGAAACCATGGTGAGCAGTCCCTGCCCGAAAAAACGGATGCCCCAGAACCCAAGGGCCAGCAGAATAAAGGTGATTAGCGCGGGAGAAAGCCATCCGGCTTCCGCCATGGATGCTGCCAGCCGGTCGACCCGGGTCAGGTAAACCAGCATGATTCCCAGCATCACGCCGGCAATAAAGGCCATGACCCTCGCCCCGTACCGGTCATACAGTTTGCCGGCCCGGGTGATGATCAGTCCCGATCCCAGGGTACCCACCAGGTAGGCCAGGCTCAGGTGGTTGCGGTTTATCTCCAGGTCAGACAGTAAACTTTCGGTGAAAACCGATACTCCCATGGTCTGCCCGGGAATACTCATCAGAATACCGATGGTCCCGGCTGCCAGGATCACCCACCCATAAAAAAAAGGAAATTTTGGAGACCGGAAAGGGCCGGTTGCAGTTCCGTTTCATCGCACAAAGATAAAAGCTAATTGCTAAAATCATCCCTAAGTAGACTCATTCATCCCTAATATATAGAAAGGCCGAAGATTGGAGTACTTTTGTCAACTTATTAATGTGATGAATATGAAAGCGCTGAATATCGGAGATTTAAAAATACGTGTACCCATCATACAGGGAGGAATGGGTATTGGAATTTCCCTGTCAAGGCTGGCTTCGGCTGTGGCCAATATGGGAGGTGTGGGGATTATCTCCACCGTGGGGATTGGTCAAACCGGCATCCAAAGCAAGCTGGGATGGAAGAAAGCAAATATCGAAGGGGTTAAACGCGAAATCCGGAAAGCAAGAGAGATGACCTCCGGCGTGCTTGGGGTGAACATCATGTCTGTCCTGACCGACTTTTCTGATATGGTGAAGACCTCCATAGATGAAGGTATCGATATTATCTTTTCAGGAGCCGGACTCCCCCTGGACCTTCCTTCCTATCTGACCAAGGGAGCCAAGACGAAACTGGTTCCCATTGTCTCTTCGGGAAGGGCTGCCAGTATCATTGCCCAGAAGTGGCAGCAGAATTACAATTACCTTCCGGACGCCTTTGTGGTGGAGGGTCCGAAAGCCGGAGGACACCTGGGCTTTAAAGCAAATGCCCTGGAAGAAGTTGGAAATACCCTGGAAAACCTGGTGGCTGAAGTGGTCAAAGTGGCTAAAGAGATCAAGGAAAAATTTAACAAAGAGGTCCCGGTCATCGCAGCAGGTGGCATCTTCAACGGCCAGGATATTCATGAGATTATGAATAAGGGGGCCAGTGGAGTTCAGCTGGGGACCCGCTTTGTAACTACCGAAGAGTGTGACGCTTCTTTGGAGTTCAAGCAGGCTGTAGTGGACGCTAAGGACGAGGATATTCAAATCATCAAAAGCCCTGTGGGCATGCCCGGCCGATCCATTTTTAACAATTTTCTGCGGGAAGCCGACGACGGACAAAGAAGACCCGCTGTCTGCAAACACAACTGCCTCCGGTCCTGCAATCCCAAGACCACCCTCTATTGTATTTCGGAGGCACTCCTGGCTGCGTTCAAGGGAAATCTGAAGGATGGCTTTGCCTTTGTGGGTTCCAATGCCGGACGGATCAAGCGGATCTCCACGGTAAAGGAGGTTTTTACCGAGCTCCAGGAGGAGTATAAGGTAGCAAAGTAAAATCTAAGCCAGCGCCTCCAGCCAGGTGTTTGCCATCAACTGGGCCCCGGCCATGGAGGGATGCACTCCGTCAGCTGCCCAATAGGTGGGATCTGCCAGCTGGACGGCCCGGTCGAAGGCCTCCTGAAAGGGCACCCAGATTGCCCCAAATTCATCAGATATCTTTTTAGCACTGGCCTGGTAGGCACTGAAGGGCTCCACCCAGGATTCATCCACGGCACTGGTTCCGGTGAGGATAAAAGGCTGACAGATCACCAGTTTAAGATCAGGAAGAGCCTCCAGGGTGCGGGAAAGAAGCATCCTGAAATCATTCTCATAAAGGTCCGGCGTACCCTCATACCTCCCGTTCCTGAAATGCCAGTAATCATTCACACCAATGAGGATGCTCAACACATCAGGTTTAAGCTCCAGGCAATCCTTTTCCCAGCGATCGGCCAGTTGATACACCTTGTTCCCGCTGATCCCCCGGTTGTAAATGGTCAGATTCCTGGCCGGCATCTCTTCCAGCAACCAGGAGCCAATGTGGTTGGCATATCCGACTCCAAAAGACCAGGGATTGTTTGGCAATTCCTGATCCTTGCTTCGTCCGGCATCAGTTATGGAGTCACCCTGGAAGAGGACCACGTCTCCTTCTGAAAAGAAATTGTGAATATTTTCCGTTTGGGCAGCAGGGGCACAGGAGTGAGCGAGTATAGGCAGTCCCGCTACAGCCGCGGCACCCATACCTGCACTCTTAAAGAAGTTTCTTCTGGTCAAATGTCTGGGATCCTCCATGGTATCTGTTTAATAATGGCTAAGAAAAACTAAAGGTAATAAAAAACCACATTGCAGAATTCTCTTCCTTGCTGTAGCTTTAGGTAAAATTAGATTCCTATGAAAAAACGCAAATTTGGAAATCAGGGCCCTGATATCTCAGAAATAGGATTTGGTGCATGGGCCATCGGCGGTAGCTGGGGAGAACAATCTGAAAAAGATTCCCTGGAAGGCCTGGAAACAGCCCTGGACAGGGGGGTTAATTTCATTGATACCGCAGCAGGATATGGAAATGGAAAGTCGGAGCGGATAATTGGGAAGTTCCTGAAATCCAGGCCCGAGCGGGTCTACGTCTGTACCAAAACACCTCCGGCCCCGGGGAAATGGCCCCCTTCGCCCTACTGCAAGATGGAAGAGAGGTATTCTGAGAAATATTTGCGTGAAAATGTAGAGGAGCGCCTTAGAAACCTGCAGATGGAGAGCCTGGATGTCCTCTTACTCCACACCTGGACCCGGGCCTGGAACGACAACCCGGTCCCCCTGAAGATCCTGCGAAAGATGAAGTCTGAAGGCTTGATCAAACAGGTGGGGATCTCCACACCTGAACACGATCAGAACTGTGTCATACAGCTGATGCGCGATGGGATGGTCGATGTATTGCAGGTCATCTACAATATCTTTGAACAGGAACCCGCGGCACAACTCTTTCCCGTGGCCAGGGAGACCGGAACAGGGATAATTGTGAGGGTTGCCTTTGACGAGGGAGTGCTTACCGGAAAGTATACGGGGAAAGAAACCTTTGGTCTGGACGACTTCCGAAGCAACTATTTTGCCGGGGACCGATTGGAGCGGGGCGTCAGGAGAACTGAGCAGATTAAAAAAGAATTTAAAGAAAGCGGCTACTCCATGCCCGAACTGGCTCTCAAGTTTGCCTTATCGCACGGGGCTGTATCCACCGTAATTCCGGGGATCAGGAACCGTCAACAGGCCATTCAGAATACCTCCGTGTCCGAGCTGCCCGAACTTACAGAAGAGATGATGCTTCAGCTTCGCGAACATAGCTGGAACCGCGGATTTTGGTACGGTGGAAAATAGGGACTAAACCAGGCAGGATCAATATACCGGCATAACCTTCAGTTGCTTCCTGATAAGCTCACCGGGTGTTATGGGCTTTTCCTCATACAGCAACTTGCTGCTGCCTATATAAACGGGATCAGCCTGCTTGCGTGCAGGATTTTGCAACCATTGCAGGAAGCGACTGGCATCCTGGAGGTTCCTGAATTGCAGCAGGTACTCTTTCTCCGGGCTTAGCCTGAACTTCAATGCCTTCTTTTCGTCCAGATCACTTCCAATACAATAGAAGGATGGCAGGTAATCTCTTTTAAGAAACAGGGGAACTTTCTTAGTCACACTGCCCTGATAATACTCCACCCGGTCGTCCCACTCGGCAAAGGTAAGCCATCCGGACTGCACATGCCGGTAAATATAGTCAAGCGAAAGAATTGCATACAGGGTGTCCGGGGCATGTTCCATGGCTGGGACCAATACATCCACAAAGTTCAGGGCAAGCACCTCCTCCATTCCGTCAACTTTGCCTGTATCAGCAAATACCGGTACCATAAGCAGCTCCGGAAAGCCGGTAAAAGCCAGGGAAACATCGGCTATCACATTTCCCGTTAAATCTACCTCCCGGGTTCCTTCCGATTCAATGAGCGCTTTAAAATCACTGATGCTGCCATTCAGTTTCAGATAACGCTGGCTGATCCCCTGCTTTTCCATACGGCCCAGGTTTGCCTCCGCTCCCATATCCAGCTTGCCGGGGCTTCCATCCAGTGACAGGTCCAGGTTTTTGGAGAAACTCACATCCGCAATATCGATCTCCCCATACTCGCTTTTGTAGCGGTTCCATTCATGGAAGCGCAAACGATAGCTCTCGGGAATCTCCAGGCTCAGTTTGAGATACTCAATCCGGTCGGCCGGGGAGAATCTACCTGCAAGATCATTCAATTTGGTGTAGTCGCGGCTTTTGCTAATGGTAAACACCATGCGCAGATCTTTTTTAGTATATTCCTCAACCGGAAGCCTACTTGACCCGAAACTGCCGGCCAGGACGCTCATGAACTGCTCGTTTTCGGGATATCGCTCATCCAGGATCTGGACCAGGCGTGTCTGGGCATTCGCACTCAGGGTCCACAGGTTCTTTTCCTGGATCGCCCCGGTCTCGGCGGATAACCTGGTATTAAACAATTCAACATCTACCAGGCTGTTATCCACCCCCTGATATTTTGCTGTTTTGAATCGCTTTACAGTGGTGCAGGAGCTTAATGTGAAAAGCAATAGAACTCCCGTGATCAGGAAGTTTGAAATTCTCATTCCAGTATATATTAAGTTAGCGGGAAGATTAATCCCTGAATACCATGGCTACAAATGGGTCCTCGGGATGTTCGATACAGAGGATCTCCACCTCTTTCACAAACTCGCCCGGGTGACATTCAAGGTGCGGGGTACAGTCGAACGACATTCCATCCTCGTAAATATCCTTCTCGTTTCGATCGACGCACCGGGGAGCACCCAGATTACGTACAATCAGATAATACATACAGACAATTTAATATGTAATTTACTCAATTACAAATATTTGTTAATTAGATTCTTGCTTCGCACCACTCAACTATCCGTGCAAATACTTCCTTCCGGTTCAATTCATTGAAGCTTTCGTGGTAGTTCTCCGGATAAAAGAATTCCGTAAGCAGTCCCTGATCGATTATGGAAAGAAGCTCCCGGCTTAGCCCGGAATTGATCAGTTTATCTTCTCCGGGGATGATGGCCAGCAAGGGCTGGTTCCATGCAGCAATATGTCCCGGAACCCACTCCTGGGCCTTCATAAACTCGGCCCCCATTCGAGCCGATAGTTTTGTGGCCTGAATCCCGTCCCGCTCATCCTCCCGCATACGTTTGTATTCGGCCTGGTCATGGGTAACATGCAAGCGAAGATCCTCCACGGGAACCGCCATCTTTGGTGCAATTCTGGATAAAACTTTCGCTACTGCAATCAGAAATTTTGAAGTTTTGACACTGTTTTGATAAGCAGGCGCGGACATAATAAATCCTTTTACCAGGGGATCCTCTTTGAACCGTCTGATGCCAAAATGTGTAAGGATCAGACCACCCATGGAATGCCCCATGATAAATATGGGAACTCCCGGGTAATTCTCCTTTGTCCAGTCCAACATCAGCTGGAGATCATCCAAAAACTGATCAAATCTTTCTATATGCGCTTTTCTTTTCCGGTCATGGCCCTGCTGATCAGGCGCTACCAGGGCAAAGCCCTGCTCCTTCAAATAGATCCCAGGATTCAGGTAGTTTCCGCCATGGTCCATCAGTCCATGCAGGCAGATAAAGACAGCCCTGGGCTTACTTTTTTCCCAGATATGTATGTCACGCTGTATCCCATCGCTACAGGTCAGTTTTTCAATGCGGTCCTCGGAAAATCTCATATTCGGTTTTCTTTTAAATGATAATTTCTCCTGTCATGTAGGTAACAGCATGCCCTGAAATCTCAATCCTCTCCCCCTTATCCTCGCAGATCAGTTCTCCCCCCCTGGAAGAGAGCTGCCGCGCCGTCAACCGTTTTTTTCCCAGCACCTTCGACCAGTAGGGTGTCAGCGAGGTATGGGCCGAACCCGTTACCGGATCTTCATTGATCCCTGTTTGCGGGGCAAAAAAACGGGAAACAAAATCCACCTCATTCCCGGGTGCAGTCACAATAACGCCCCTTCCCCCCACCTGGGCCAGCAAGCCAAAATCCGGCTCCATGTTTTCAATCTCAGACTCACTGGCAAATACAAACAAAAAATCAGTCTTTCCCCTGAAAGCTTTCAGTGGTGGCTTCATTAAGGCAGTCACAATCAGCTCAGGCACCAGCATTTCCTCCAGGATATCCACAGGGAAGTCAAGGGTAAGCAGCTCCCCGCTTCGTCTCACACTAAGCCTGCCACTGTGGATGGACTCAAAACAGATCCAGTCGCCGGGCTGCTCCAGGTGCTTAAATAGTACATGTGCTGTGGCCAGGGTCGCATGGCCGCACAACTCCACCTCCATCTCAGGGGTGAACCACCTGATCTCGAAACAATCTCCCACTGGCACGGCAAAAGCAGTTTCAGACAGGTTGTTTTCATTGGCAATCCGCTGCATGAGAGCCTCTTCCGGCCAATAATCGAGAATGCACACGGCAGCCGGATTACCCTGAAACACCTCCCTGGTAAATGCATCCACCTGGTAAATGGTCCTTTTCATCCTGTTCAGTATTCTCCTTGATAAAGGTAGTGACCAATGATCCGGAAATCAAACAGACAGTCCGCTAATACCTGCCCTCCTCCAATGTTATGCACCACCAGCGGTCGCAATCCATCCTGCGACATTTTTTCTGAAATAATTCCAATATGAGTAATTGCACCACCCAGGTTCCAGCAAACGATATCCCCGGGCAGATAATCACCTGCCAGGTCTGTAATCGCTTTTTCAGTCCCGTGACGTTCGAAGTACTTCATCAGGTTGGGTACCCGGCGGTGGTCGATATTCGGATCGGGTCTGCTTAATCCCCAGATACCGGGATAGCTGTCAAAATTCGCAAGCATATCTTCATGCACCAGCTTCTGCAGGTCAATTCCAAGGGCCCGGTAAGCTCTGATCACCACATCCGTGCAAACTCCCCGGTCGGACGGCACATCACCGTTGGGATATGCGATGGAGTAGTAAGCGGGATCGTAGACCACCTCCTGCCCGGTGAGTCTCAGGGCCTCTGTTGCCAACTTTCCTGCAAATTGGTCCTCCACAGGCTGTCCACTGACCCTGGTAAACAGAAGCACTCCAAAAACCAGGGTGAATAAGCTTTTCATACCAAGAATTATTACAGATCAGCACCCTTCCCGGTAACGGCTCTCCCTCACCTCAATGTTCAGGAGCTGGGTATTCTGCGGCTCCCCGCCAAAAAAACGGCTTCTGCGCAGAATGTAATCCAACTGATCGCTGTTCCGCACATGAAATTTTAAGAAGTCCGGGAACAACACCAGGGAATACCAGGCATCCAACCCACCCTTTAATACATAAACTTTGCCCGGAAGCTCCCGCGCCAGCTCATACAGGCTGTTTTCCTCTTCCTTTCCATACACAACGATTATGCCAGCCTTGAGATCAGCTTTTGAGCCCATAGCGGGATCATACATCAAAGAAGTGGGAATATGGTACTGTTTATAGTCTTTTCCTTCCCTGGTATCAAAAATGATCAGATTCTCCTCTTTGCTGTAGAGCAGGTCTGCCAAATGATGGGCAGACATAAACCCAATTCTCTTGCCCTCCACCTGTTCCTTCTGAAATTTCCAGTCGGGGTACAACTCATTCTTCTTCGTATGATTGGTGAAGGCGGCTGTCAATCCGCCGGCTATGGCCAACATGGCCAGCAAGTGGTTGGTTTTCATGATGAGCTGGAACCAGGTTTATTATAACGCTCTTCCACCTTTCCGGCAAACCAGAAGGCAGCAATGGCGATACAGGCGATCAAAAAAGTGAGCACCCCGTACTTCATATGTAAAAGTTCATAAAGTGAAATATCGCCAATGGAAGAGAAAGTAATCGCTCCTTTTAACAAGGGCTCCGTCTCTGCAAAAAGCACCAGTCCGCTAAACATTCCAGCAAATACGGCAAGCCCATCCAGTTTACCGGTGAAGACAGCCACACAGGAGGTTCCCGGACAAAGTCCCGATAAAACAAATCCAAATCCGAAAACCACTCCGCCTATTACCTGAGGCCAGATATAAGTCCCGTTGATATAGATCTGCGTGATGTCCAAAACACCGAAATAACTGAGCCAGTAGATGCCCAGCATAGCAGTAACAATGGCCGAGAAAAGCACCTTGAACATGGCCATATCTGTAAAGTAGAACTGCTGCACCAGTTTTCTGGCATTTCCGAAACCTGCTTTTTCCAGGAACATTCCGAAGGCAATCCCGGTCAACAGGGCAAACAGGAGAAGGAGTCCCTCAGGGACCTGGTATGTAAATTGAAGAGGAGCCATTAGTTCCATGCTTTTTTCATTAACCAGGCGATGGAATAACCCCCTATAAATACGGAGATCATAAATAGCCAGGCACCCGGACTAAGTACGGAACCGCCACTCAGGGCCAGTCCGCTGGTGCACCCACGGGTAAATTTGGCGGCATAGGCCATTAGGAGTCCCCCCGAGAAAGCAAAAACAAGCCGGGTCACATTTGAGACACGGGGACCTTTGATCACTTCAAATTTGAATCTGCGGGAAACGATCCCCGACATGAGTCCGCCGATGCAAACACCGGCTATTTCAATCACCACCCAGTCTTTCAAGGGATGGTCCACTCCTGCCAGATAAGTGGAATAGGCTGCTTTTGACAGCGCATAATCAGGAGCGATGGCATGTACCAGGGAGGCCATGAGTCCACTGAATGCTCCTACGGCACCCAGCCCTCTCCCGGTAACAAAAAAGGAGAGGATAATAAGAAGGCCAATGCCAACACCCACAATATACGGGTTCCAGTAGGGACGGGGTTCTTTTTTCGTCATAAGTAAGAGTTTATTCATCCTCCGGGAGCTAGTGCAACTGGCCCGGTTAAAGGCAGTTTCAACTTTTCCCATTCCTCATATGATCCGTCATAGAGCCTAACCGGGTATTTCAGATGTCTGGCTGCCAGGTAAGCTACCGATGCCCGGATCCCGGATCCACAATATACAATATTTACCTTATCCGGATCCATTCCGGCCTCCCGGAACAGCTTTTTCAATTCCGCTTCAGGTTTAAACAGATGGTCGTGATTCTCCTGGAGGATCGACTGGTAAGGAAAAAAATAGGCGCCTTCTATGTGACCTCCTTCCGCAGGAAGTTCTGCCGTGCCCGGAGTTCCAGCATACTCTTCATCCGATCTGGTATCGAACACCAACACATCAGGGCTCCAGCGCTCCCGCTCCAGTTCTTCAGCACTTATCCGCACCTCCCTGGCTTGAGAAAATGACAGTTTGCCATATGAAAAAGCTGCAGAAACATCGGTGGTCTCACGCCCCTCCTCCTTCCAGGCGGGTAAGCCTCCATCCAGAACAAAGGTTTGCTCACCCAAACCCACCTGATCCAGGGTAAAAAATACCCGCGCCGTACGTGAGAGGAGTCTTGAATCTTCGTAATAGAGAATAATTCTGGAATTATTTTCCACACCCACCCGTCTCAACAGTTCCAGAATGCTGTCGGCCGGGGGAATTTCATTTCGATTATCCGAAGTATTAACCGTAAAATCAGCGGGATCAATATACCTGGCTCCGGGAATATGAAGGGAATCAAAGCTGCTTTTTGATCCGGAATGAAGAAGCACCACATCGGGATCATTCATATGATCCTGAAGCCATTGGGTGGAGACCAGGATACCAGATGTACCGGGCTCTTTCTCCTCTGAACACTCCGTGAATAAAAGAGCAAGCAGCAGGATAGCCGGCAGGAAGAGGTATTTTCTAGATAAAGTCATTCTTCAGAATTAGTTTACTAAAATATGAAATTTCTCAAGGCTAGCACAAAAGTAGCTCCTTCTTGTTATACCTAGATGAGAATAGCATTTTTCAGCTCCACCTCCTATGATAAGGAGTACTTTGATGAGGCAAACAAAAGCTTAAATTTTGAAATTACCCATTTTGAGGCCAGGTTAAGAAGCCAGACCGCTCATCTGGCGGCCGGATTCAATGCCGTAATCGTCTTTGTAAACGACAAACTGGACAGAGAGACCATCGGCATATTGAAGGAGCACGGAACCTCCATAATCGCTCTTCGATGCGCCGGGTTTAACAATGTGGACCTGGAAGCTGCCGCTGATGCAGGTATAAAAGTAGTCAGGGTTCCGGCTTACTCTCCGGAGGCTGTGGCCGAGCATGCCCTGGCCCTGATTCTGACCTTGAACCGAAAAACACATAAGGCCTATAACCGTGTCCGGGAAGGGAACTTCTCCCTGGCGCGGCTTACCGGATTTAATCTGTCCGGTAAAACAGTTGGGGTTATTGGAACAGGAAGAATCGGGGCTGCATTTGCCTCCATCATGGCAGGCTTAGGCTGCCGGGTCCTGGCCTATGATAAATTTCCAAACGAAGCTTTAGAATCGTCCGGGATGAATTATATTAGCCTGGAAGAGCTCCTGTCCAAATCGGACATTATCTCCCTCCACTGTCCGCTTACCACAGAGACCACCCACCTGATAAATGAAAGGACCCTTAACATGATGAAGCCGGGTGTGATGCTGATAAACACCAGCCGGGGGGCTCTGGTTAAAACCCATGATGTCATTACCTCGCTAAAAAAGCGCCACCTGGGCTATCTGGGCATCGATGTTTATGAACAGGAGGAGAAATTGTTTTTCAAGGACCGGTCTGAACAAATCCTCCAGGATGACGAGATTGCACGTTTGATGTCTTTTCCAAATGTATTGATAACGGCCCATCAGGCTTTTCTGACCAGAGAGGCACTGGAACAGATTGCAGCTACTACGCTGGAAAACCTGAACACTTTCATCAGGGGAAAGGAGTTGATAAACGAGTTGATTCCCATCAGCAAACCGGATTCAGTCCGCTAATAATTGATCCACCGAATGGCCGCATCCACTGTGGTGAAGGGTTTGATCTGCAAGGACCTTACCCTCTGACCGATAATAATGGTATTAGTCACCATGGGAGTATCCATGACGACCGCAATTTTCAGATCCTTCAATTGCTCCAGATGATTCTTTAGATATTCTACCAGGCTATTCAGATTATTGTCTTCCAGCTTTATTTTCGCATCAAGAAAGTTGGCGAGGATCCCTTTGTATTCCTTCAGACTGGGATATTTGGCAAACAGCATGTTCCAGGATTCCATCATCTCCGCTAAATTGACTTCACCTGTAATGCTGCGAATAATTACACCATCCTGCTCATGAATCTTCATTTCCATTCCAGGTAGTTATTAGAGTCTTGTTGAATTCCAGTATAAAAATATTAATTCAAAACACTAAACAGGCAAGTTTGCGTCTTTATATTGACCGAAAGACAAAAAGCGAAGACCAATGGACAAATATCATTGAAAATCGGGTATATTTGCCCTCTTAAACCCTGTTCTCAAATGAAACCTTACTTCCGTCTGTTTTTGATCATAAGTCTCTCCATCCTGATCACCTCCTGTAAGCAGGGGAAGGAGCAAACGGAACAAGCTGCTGAAGAAGAGGCGCCTCATATGGTTAAAAAAAGGCGGGAGGATGGCACTCTGTCCAGCATGAACCCGGTGGATGAACAGGGTTATGTACATGGAGTGAAGGTTAATTTCTATGAGGACGGTTTAACGGTTCATTCCAAGATCACCTATGAGCATGGCCGTAAACACGGGCCTGCCATCTGGTTCTTCAAAAGCGGAAAGATCTATGAATACACCAACTACTACCAGAACCGGAAGAACGGAGAGACTAAACGCTATTATGAAACCGGGGAATTGTACGAGGAGGTAAGCTTTGATACAGGCAAGGAGCTTCCCGGAAAGAAGACCTATGATAAAGAGGGGAATCTGATCACTAAATAGTTACCTTCTCAGCAGGATGTAATTTGCAAATTCTCCCAGGCGACCTCCACCCAGCAGATTCTTTTCGATCCAGGTAAGCAGGCGGTACTTGAATCTATCATGCTTGGCCCTGTATGGATTCAGGCTCCGGGTCGGACCGGTAAAACGCAGCTGGTCCTTCCAGTCAAAATCTTCCTTCCAGGATTCCATAACCGCGGGATGGGTTCCTTCATACCGGGTATATCTGGAAAGGTTTCCATAATCGAAAACACGATCGAAATGATGAGCAGCCTCCATCTCTGCCACACCCTCTGTGCCCCGGTGGTTGATACTAAAACTCCTGATTTTATTCTGCATGAGCCTGGGCGGGCGGACCCAGCCGTAATGGAAAATTTCAGCGTCCACCGTTGCCACTTTCAGTTTATAGGTTCCGGCCTGTTGCCTGTAATTTACTCCGTCAAATCCCGGGATCTTTCGAAAGGACTGTGCCGACTCCCAGGAATGGATGTCGGGGTGGTTTCTGACAATACGGATCTCCCTGCGATACCAGCAATGACCGTCCTGTACATGCTCATAGTCCCCCCAGAAATGGCGGTAACGGAACAGGAGGCCCTCCACTTCATGATCATCCAGCAGTTCTTCACAGCGCTTCCGGATGGGCTCCAGATCCTTTTCATGCACCACCTCATCCGATTGGAGGTAAAACAACCAGTCGCCTGTACACATTTTCATGGCCAGGTCGGTCTGATGAGCATGTTCCATACCGCGGGGATATTTTTCAATATCCCAGACCGTATCCACAATGCGAATCTTTTCACTGCCGATGGCCTCTATCTCTGCCCGGGTACGATCATCCTCGTCTGAATCCCCCAGGACCACCACAAATTCATCCACCAGGGGCAGAATCGACTCAAGCGATTGCCGCATGGGATAATATAGCTTAAGGGCATTTTTACCCATTGTAAATCCACTGATCTTCATAGGTGCTAAAACATTTGCATGGAATGAAATTTTCGATATAAGCCATTCTTCTTGCCTATTAGTTCCTCATGGGTCCCCCGTTCCACAATCTCGCCTTCATCAATCACCAGGATCAGATCCGCATGTTTGATCGTGGAGAGCCTGTGAGCAATCACAATGGAGGTTCGGTTCTGCATCAGTTTGATAATGGCATCCTGCACCAGTCGCTCCGACTCAGTATCCAGAGCAGAGGTGGCTTCATCCAGGATCAGTATGGGTGGATTGGCCATTACTGCACGGGCAATACTGATCCGCTGCTTCTGTCCACCACTCAGTTTTCCTCCCCCTTCCCCCACTCCAGCCTCATATCTATCTTCAGTCTCCATGATAAACTCATGAGCATTGGCAACTTTAGCTGCATTTACAATATCCTCCAGATCGGCCCCTTCGCTTTTTCCAAAGGCAATGTTATTCCGGAAGGTATCGTTGAACAGGATGGATTGCTGACTCACCATGCCCATTAAAGATCTCAGGGATTTCAGACTGTAAGTCCCGTACAGGTATCCCATCGATAAGTATCTCCCCTTCGCTGGTGTCCATAAACCTGGGAAGCAGATCCACCAGAGTCGATTTCCCGGATCCCGATTTTCCCACCAGGGCCATGGTCTGACCCTTTTTGATGGTAAAAGAAATATTCTTCAAAACATACTCCTTCTCATATTTGAAGGAAACATCCCTGAACTCTATGGACTCCCTGAAACCATCTGCCTCGATCGCATCAGACTTTTCCACGATTTTATCATCTGCCAGCAACAGCTGGTCCACCCGGTCCACAGAGGCCATCCCTTTCTGAATATTGATCCAGGCCGTGTGAAATGGTTTTGGCCGGAGGAATGATCTGGCTGAATATCATCAGGAAAAGAATCAGGCTCTCCCCGCTCATTTCATCGGATCCTCCCAGCACCAGAGATCCCCCGTATGCCAGAATTACCATCAGGGCAATGGTGGCCAGTACTTCGCTGATGGGACTGGCCAGATACCTGCGTCGCACCACTTTCCGGACAAGCAGGGCAAAACGATTATTGGTACTGAAAAATCGCCCTTTCATCTGCTCCTCGGCGTTAAAGGCTTTGATAATCCTTAAACCACCCAGTGTCTCCTCCAGCAAGGCCAGCAATTCACCCAGGCGCTGTTGTCCACGGAAGGTGGTTCTCCGGAGACTTTTACCGATACGTCCGATCAGGAATCCTGCCAGCGGAAGAACCAGAATTGCAGTCAGCGTCAAATTCACACTGATGGAGAACAAAATCACCAAAAAAATGATGATCGTAATGGGATCCCTGAACAGCATCTGGAGAGAGCTGAGAATGGAAGCTTCTATCTCCTGGACATCATTGGAGATCCGTGCGATCACATCCCCCTTCCTTGCTTCTGTATAATAGGAAAGCGGAAGTTTAAGCACCTTTCTGTAGATGTCATTTCGGATATCCCTGACCAGGAAGGCGCGGATGGGTGCCAGGACAAAATTGGCTGCAAAAATAAAACCATTCTTAAGCAGGCTGAACATAATAACCAGCAGGCTTACAAGAATCAATACTCCGGCCTCCTCATGCGTTCCCATGATTTTAGCAATGTAAAAATTCAGGGTATGTAATAAGATACTCCGTGCTCAACTTGAACTCCATGGGTTCGGTCACCAGCTCCTGATTACTGAAAAGTACCTTCAGAAATGGAATTACCATGGCGAATGAAAAGAGGGCAAAAAAAGCCCCCAGGATGTTATAGAGGACATTCTGTACCACATACCATTTATATGGGACCAGGTAATTGAGCAGACGGAAAAATCTTTTCATACGCTACAATCCGGTATAATTCCAGGGAGCAATTTTGTGAAGCTCCTCTTTCACCTCCTGGCTGATTTTCAGGCTTTCAATAAACTTATGGATGGTTTCACCCGTCACAGCCTCATTGGTACGAGTCAGTTCCAGCAGTGCTTCATAGGGTTTGGGATACTCCTCCCGCCTCAAGACCGATTGAATGGCCTCAGCCACCACAGCCCAGTTCTTTTCCAGATCCGCCCGAATGGCCTTTTCATTCACGATCAGCTTCCCCAGGCCCTGTATCATCGATTGCATGGCAATCAGAGTATGTCCCAGTGGCACCCCCAGGTTTCGAAGCACGGTAGAATCAGTCAGGTCCCGCTGTAATCTGGAGACCGGAAGCTTGGCCGCCAGATAGGCGAAAATGGCATTGGCCAAACCCAGGTTCCCTTCCGCATTTTCAAAATCGATGGGATTCACCTTATGAGGCATGGCCGAAGAACCTATCTCCCCTTTTTTAATTTTCTGCTTGAAATAGTCCATGGAAATATAGGTCCAGACATCCCTGGACAGATCCAGCAGGATGGTATTGATCCGTTCAAAGGCATGGAACATGGCAGCCAGGTTATCGTAATGGTCAATCTGGGTGGTCGGCCAGGAGCGTTTCAGGCCCAGGACCTCCCCTACGAAATGTTCGCCAAAACGAAACCAATCGATCTCCGGGTAGGTGACCATATGGGCATTCATATTCCCGGTGGCTCCGCCAAACTTGGCAGGTACCGGAATCTCTTCCAGCTGCTCCAGTTGCACATCGAGCCTTTCGATAAAAACGCGGATCTCCTTCCCCAGTCTGGTTGGTGAAGCAGGCTGCCCATGGGTGCGCGCCAGCATGGGAATCTGGTCCCATTCGGTGGCCAGCTTCTCCAGATCCAGAGTCAGCTGATCCAGCATGGGATAGTAGCTGCTCTGCATGGCATCTTTCAGAGAGAGGGGGATGGCTGTGTTATTGATATCCTGCGAGGTAAGCCCAAAATGAATAAACTCCTTGAAGTTGTTAAGTCCCTGTTGTTCAAATTTCTCTTTCACAAAATACTCCACCGCCTTTACATCATGATTGGTAACCTTCTCAATCTCCTTTACCTTTTCCGCATCCTCCATGGTAAATCCGGTATATATTTTTCTCAGCTCCTCCTGCTGGTCTGAACTTACATCAGATAAGCGTGGAATCCCTGCCTCGCAGAGAGCAATAAAATATTCCACTTCAACCATCACCCGGTATCTGATCAATCCTAACTCTGAAAAATAGGAGGATAGAGATTCTGTCTTCGACCTGTAACGTCCATCTACGGGTGATATGGCCGTTAGTTTATTCAATTCCATTCGAATCAGTTTTGTTCCCGCAAATTTAGCAGAAAATATTCTTACTTTTGAACTATATACTGTTCATTATGAAGCAAGCCAAATATACGGTTTTCACCGCACTCCTGGTTCTGGCCTTTTCCAGTCAGGTGCAGGTCGTCTCCAGCCAGGTGCTGGCAGCGGACACCCTGGTCAGTGAATCCGATTCAGTTAGCGAAAAGAAAACCCTGGTCTACACCTTCGCCATCCAGGACAACATTGCTGCTCCCACCTGGCGAATTACGCAGGAAGCCTTTGAGGAGGCCCTTACTCTGGATGCCGATGTGGTCATTCTGCACCTGAACACCTACGGGGGTGAAGTGAGCGCTGCAGACTCCATCCGTACAAAAATTTTAAATGCACCCATGCCTGTTCATGTTTTCATAGATGACAATGCTGCGTCTGCCGGCGCCCTGATCGCCATTGCCTGTGACAGCATCTATATGAAACCTGGAGGAAAGATTGGTGCTGCTACCGTGGTCAATCAAACCGGGGAACAGGTCCCGGACAAATACCAGTCCTATATGAGGGCTACCATGAGGGCCACGGCTGAAGCCCACGGGAAGGACACCCTGATCACAGGTACAGATACCCTGTATACCTGGCATCGTAATCCTGCCATTGCTGAAGCGATGGTCGACCCCAGGCTCTTTGTGGATGGAGTCAGCGACACCGGGCAGGTGCTGACCTTCACCGCCTCAGAGGCCATGGAACATGGATACTGTGAAGGAATCGCCGCTTCCATGGAAGAGGTGATCTCTAATCTCGGCATCAAGGAGTATGAGCTAAAAACATACACGCCCTCCGGAATGGACAAGGTCATAGGTCTGCTGATCAATCCCTTGGTAAGCGGGGTGCTGATTATGATAATCATTGGAGGGATCTATTTCGAATTGCAATCGCCCGGGATCGGATTTGCCCTCGGGGCCTCCATTGTGGCTGCCCTGCTTTATTTTGCACCGCTCTACCTGGAAGGTCTGGCCCAGAACTGGGAACTGATCCTTTTTATTGTCGGGATCATTCTGATCATGGTGGAGATCTTTGCCATACCCGGATTTGGAGTTGCCGGTGTAGCCGGCATTATTGCGGTCATAACCGGGCTCACCCTGAGCATGGTGGATAATGTGGTATTCGAGGAACCCGAATTTACAGGAGAAGGGCTGGGCATCTTGTTGAAATCCTTAAGCCTGGTCCTGGTGGCTATGCTAATGGGGGTCATATTATCCCTCTGGACCACCAGAAAACTGCTTACCACTACCGCCTTCAGCAATCTTTCTCTTAAAAGTGAACAGCGTACCGAGGAGGGATTTATCGGGGTGGAGACCGAACAGAAAAGTCTGATCGGGGAAACTGGGGTGGCACATACCGTTCTAAGGCCCTCTGGCCGGGTAATGATCCATGATAAACTCTTTGATGCCAAATCAGAATATGGCTTCATAAACAGAGGAGAGCCGGTGAAGGTAACGCGTTATGAAACCGGTCAGGTATATGTGGTAAAGGTTTAGTTGCCATGCTCATCCGCAAATACAAACCGGATGATTTTCCACAGGTGGAGAGCCTCTGGAAAAAAACCGGAATCTATACCCCTGAGCGCAGGGACAGCCCTGAAAGCATCCTTCAGTGTAATACCCGGGGAGGGCGATTCCTGATCATGGAGGAGGAATCAAGCAACCGGATTATAGGCACCTCCTGGCTTACCTGGGACGGAAGGCGTGTTCTGCTGCACCATTTTGCGATCCTGCCTTCCATGCAGGGACAGGGATATGGCCGTATTCTGGCACTGGAGTCCCTTGCTTTTGCCAGGGAAAAGAAGGCCCCCATGAAACTGGAGGTCCACCGAGCTAACGTCCCGGCCGTTCAACTTTACACAAGCCTGGGATTTGAGGTATTTACAGACTATAACGTATACATGATTCAACATGATACCTAGGGCGATTTTTATATGCTTGATGCTTCTCCCGCTGACCCTGGCTGCACAAACTAGTCCGTGGCTGGCCTGGGACGCTGATCTGGTGCGTTCTCTGAATACCGGGTCAGAAAGTGAATACCTCAACGAAGAAGAAAAAAAAGTGATCCTCTTTATGAATCTGGCCAGGCAAAACGGCCCCCTTTTTGCCGAGACTTTCCTCCTTAGCTATATTCAGGAGAAAAAACTGGAAAACAGCAGCTATATCCGGTCACTCCAGCGGGATCTGAAGAATATCTCCGGGCTCGATCCGCTGCTCCCTGAAAAAGACCTGACGGCCGTGGCCCAGGACCATGCCCGGAAATCAGGGGAAAAAGGAACTACCGGTCACGGTGAATTCGAAAAACGCTTTAAGCCCTTGCTGGGCAAACCCTACACACAGGTAGCTGAAAACTGCTCCTACGGCTATGAACAGGCCGTCGATATAGTTATTTCTCTGCTGATCGATGAAGGAATTAAAAGCCTGGGGCACCGGAAGAACACACTATCCAAGGAGTTCAATTCCGTAGGGGTGGCCATCCGTCCGCATCGCAAGTACCGGATCAACTGCGTGATTGATTTTGGATCCAGAGACCGCAGCAGCCTGAACGAGGTACCCTACTGAGCCCCTACTCCTCCTGCGAACTTTTTTCCGGCAAGTGTTTTTGCTGTTTCCTGAAGGCGAACACTGAAAGTATCACCAGCAACAACAGCAGCAGGTAGGTCCAAAGAGGAATTTTAAAGGAGGAGCCACTGGCATAGGAGTGCATCCCCCCCAGAAAATAGTTTACCCCGAAATAGGTCATCAAAACGGAACTATAGCTGATAAAAGATGCCAGGTTATAGGCAAACCTTCCCCTCAATCCGGGAATCCTGTGCATATGGGTAACAAAAGCATAAACCAGAACAGTAATCAGTGCCCAGGTCTCCTTGGGATCCCATCCCCAGTAACGCCCCCAGGATTCGTTGGCCCATACACCGCCCAGGAACACCCCTGCCGTCATGAAATAGAGCCCTACAATCAGGGTTAGATGATTCACATTGGTCACCTGTTCAATCACCTCCTCCAGCCTGGTCTTATTGGAAGGAGTGAGAACTGCAAAGACTACCACATTCAGCAATCCCATGATAGAGGCCAGTCCCAGGAAACCATAGCCCGCCATAATCACTGCTACGTGAATGGTTAGCCAGGGAGATTTCAGGACAGGAACAAGATTGGTAATCTCCGGATTCATATTGCTCATACCGGCCACCAACAAGGAGAGCGCCGCCAGTATGGCGGTGAGCGCCAGGGCATATCCCGATCGCTTTACAAAAATCAATCCGGCAAGCAGGGTCACCCAGGACACAAAAATCATGGATTCGTAGCCGTTGCTCATGGGAGCATGACCACTTACATACCACCTGATTCCAAGGGCTATGGTATGGGCCACAAGCGCCACGGCCAGGTGGATCACTCCTATGTTAAAGAGATAGGTATAGAGCTTACGTGGTCTGAAAACCAACAGGAAAGCCAGCACCATCATGATCACTCCAAAAAGTCCGTAAAACTTGGCCAGAGAGGGAAAAAGATTGATCCGGTTGTATACGATCTCCATCCTCTTTTTGGAGTCCGGAGGAAGAATGTTGTCGCTCAGCTGATGCGCACTCAGCTGGTTTATGTATTGACTAACGGCTCTGGAATCACCCTGCTGCAAAGCGCTCAGGTAACTGATAAATACATTGGCCATGGTATCTGCCTGATTGGTCATCTGTCCGGCCATGGCCTCGCTTACCGAGGCCCATTTGTGATTCTCTGCTCCTTCATCCGGGAATATTCGGATAAGACCTCCCGACTGCACCAGGTAGAAGGCATTGAGACGATCGTCCAGTTTAATCACCTCCCTGTCCAGCTCCGTCTGACTGGGAACCTGCTTGGCATAGGCCTCATTCACCAGGTTTGAAAGCAGGTAGCTGCCTGTGGAATCCATCATATCGTTAAAGCTGACCATATCCCCTCTGTAGCCTGTCAGGCGGTGCAATTCCGGGTGTTTTACTTCGAATAATTCTTTATTCTGCCATACTTGCGGATAGAGGATCATTCCAAGCAGCACCTGGTCGGAACTGTAATTTTCGTAGTGGGATTTTTTGGTAATCTTCCTGACTACCTCGTGGGACAGGGTGTTCATGGGTTCAAACCTGCCTCCCCTGTCCTGTACCCACAGCTGGCCAAATTCCTGAGCCACATCCTTGGGCGGAACCTCCTGGGAAAACAGGGAGAGACTACCCCCCATCAGCAGCAGGATCATCGCTGCGGTCTTGGCCACTGGAGCTGACTTCCTGGCTATCATGGCAAACCGTGTACCGGGCACAAAGAGGGCTACCATCATGCCGGCGATCAATACCAGGTAACCCAGATAGGTTATAAAGGTCCCTGCCCGGTCCCGGTTCACCGAAAGTATGGTCCCCTGCTCATCATTATCATAGGAAGCCTGATAAAATCTGTATCCCCGGTGCTTTAATACGTTATTCATAAATATCCTTCGTTCTTCCTGGATACCCATCTCCTCGTCGAGCAGAACCACATCACTGGCAAAGGAGGAGGGGCTGTTGGAACCCGGGTAGCGCTCTACCTCAAAGTCCTTGAGGAACAGGGAAAATGGTACCTGAATCTCTCTGGAACCATAGGTGATGGTGTAATTCAGATCGCCCATATTTCCCTGGACGGGACTACCGGCCAGCCTGGCCAGACCGGGAACAAAAACTTCACCGTTCATTCCCCGGTAACTGATCTCCAGTTTCACCGCAGCAAGATGGGAACCCCGCTGACTGGCCGGGGCCCGTACGATCTGTTTCCTGGCGGAAGGCATGTAACTCTGGAGCGCCATTCGCATGTTATTCACGGCATAAAGGGTATTCTCCCGGATAGGAACCTCTCCTCCTGCAGCATACTCTTCTCCTTCGGCACCTCCCATTTGCAACACCGTGACCTGAAAGGGAGCGGTCATCCATATCACATCGCCCCGGGCATAGAAATTGACCATCGCAGCACTATCCTCCCTGTTTAATCCCAGGGTCATTCCGTTTACCTCCTGCAGGCTCCCCGAGGGGAGTCCAACGGTAGTCTGACGATCGCTAACCAGCATCAACTGCATGTAGGGTTCTCCTCCCGGAGAAGAGATATATTGCTCAATAGCGCTGCTCAGGTATTCCATGGACCTGATCTTTACCTTTTCTCCCCCTACGCGGGTACTCATGCGGTAATTTTTGGGTGTCAGATCGGTTAACATCACTTCTTTGGCATGTTGCGCAGTCTCTCCATTGGCTTCCAGTACCACATCTATGTAGGCATTATTACTCAGCATGACATCGGATGCAGCGTTTTCCCGGATATGCATATTTCCCTCATAACTGATGAAACGGGTTACGGAAGCTCCTATCAGGATCAGGATAAATGCCAGATGAAACAATACCACCACAATCTTCTTGCGCCTGAATAATTTTTGCTTGACCAATACCCCTACCAGGTTGAGTCCAATAAGCAGCATCAGCAGCTCGAACCAGTGTGTTCCATAAATGACGGCCCAGGCTGTTTGAGTAGAATATGCACTCTCTACAAAAGTGGCCAGTGCAAGCACTACGATCAGGATAATCAGCAAGATGGCCATAAAGGGCATGGAAACGAGAAAAGAAAACTTTTTCAACATAGAGTTACAATTTATAAGGGGGCACAATATAGTAAAATCATCCCAGTTGGAATAAACTGCCCAACTGGTAAACTACAAAACTGGCGGACCAGGCGATGACCGTTGTATAGAAGAGCACAAAAGCGGCCCATTTCCAGCTTCCCGACTCCCTGCCCACAGTCGCAATAACCGCTACACAAGGGAGATAGAATAATACAAAAAGGAGAAAGGAGATGCCGGTCAGGGGGGTAAACACCCGCGTCCCCGCAGCGGGTCCTGCAGTGTAAACCTCCTCCCTGATCCTCTGCTGCAGGGAGGCAGTTCCATCCACCTCGTTGGGGTCCGCCTGGTAGAGAACCCCCATGGTGCTTACCACAATTTCCTTGGCTGCAAATCCCGTTACAAGACTGATCCCCATCTTCCAGTCAAAGCCCAGGGGACGGATGACCGGCTCAATGGTCTTGCCAATCCGGCCAATGTATGAGTTTTGCTGCCGCTCCGCCTCCATCTGCCGGTTAAGCTGCAAAAACTCAGGGGTGGGTTCCTCCGGATCCTTTAGTTTTTCCAACTCCATTAGCTGCTTATAATCCTGTGAATATTCCACATTTCTGGGAAAATAGCCAAGCACCCAAATGACCAGCGAAGCCACCAGGATCACTCCACCCATCTTTTTCAGATAGTGCGCTCCCTTGGTCCACATATGGCGCAGGATCACCCGGATCCCGGGATTCCGGTATATGGGCAACTCCATCACAAAAGGTGCCTCCCTGTTTTTAAACAGGATTTTCTTAAAGAGGATGGACATAACCAAAGAAAATCCAACCCCCAGCATATAGAGCATAAAGATGACATGCCCTGCTTTTTCAGGGAAGATGGCCCCGGCCACCAGCACATAGACAGGTAGCCTGGCACTGCAGGACATAAATGGGATGATCAGCATGGTAAGCAGCCGGTCGTTCCGGTTCTCCAGGGTCCTGGTGGCCATGATGGCGGGCACATTACATCCAAATCCCATGATCAGCGGGATAAAGGACTTCCCGTGAAGGCCAAACAGGTGCATTACCTTATCCATAATAAACGCGGTGCGGGCCATATAGCCAGTATCCTCCATCAGGGAGATAAAGAAAAACAGAATGAGAATATTGGGAAGAAATACAATCACTCCACCCACCCCTCCGATCACTCCGTCCACCAGCATATCCCGGAAGATACCTTCCGCCATGTTTGTATGGAAAAACCGGCCCAGCAGATCCACTCCCTGTTCGATCCAGCCCATGGGGTAGTTCCCCAGGGAAAAGGTGGCATGAAACATCAGCCAGAGAAATCCCAGAAATATGGGAAATCCCAGATACTTATGAGTGAGTATACGATCAATACGCTGGGATCGCGAGAACCCGGGATCGGCCCCGCTCCTTCTCATGGTTTCCTTCAGAGCTCCCGCCACAAACCCGTAACGGGCATCTGTGATCAAGGTATCCGTGTCATCCCGGAAAAGCCTTTTAATACGCTCGCTTTCCTCGCGGGCCAGGGCCTGGATCTCCGCGAAATTCTCTGCCCCTGAAATCAAATAGGCACAATTATCATCCCGTTCCAGTAATTTCAGGGAAATGAACCTGGAGGAATAGTGATCCGTCAGGGAGGGAGTAAGGCGAATCAACTCCTGGAGTTTATGCACCGATTGCTCAATCTCCTCTCCATAGTTGATGTGGATGTGCCTGATATCCGGATCCTGATTTTCGAAAACCCGGATCACATGATTCAATAACCTGTAAATTCCTTTTCCCCGGGTACTGATGGTAGGGACCACCCGGATCCCGAGAAGCCTGCTAAGCAAAGCCAGGTCAATTTTATCCTTTTTGGCCAGAAGGTCATCATACATATTCAGGGCAAGCACCACGGTCACATCCATGTCGATCAGCTGACTGGTGAGATAAAGGTTCCTTTCCAGGTTATTGGCATCAACCACATTGACCACCACATCGGGCTTTTTTTGAAGGATGTGCTCCCGAACAAAGCGCTCCTCGCTGGAGTAATCGGAAAGAGAATAAGTGCCGGGCAGGTCCGTGATACGAAAGGTATAACCCTTGTGATGGAAAAGAGCCTCCTTCGAACCGACGGTCACCCCGGAATAATTACCCACATGCTCCCTGGAACGGGAAACGCGGTTAAAGAGGGTGGTCTTGCCGCTGTTTGGATTTCCCACCAGTGCCACATCAATGATTTTCCCGGTTCTGGGCACCACCGGTCCCCTCTGAAGAGCATCGGCAATAAAACCAGGAGCCAGGGGTTCAGCACTCCGGAATTCGGTCTCTGAAACAACCTCCACCAGGTCCGCTTCGCTTCGGCGCAATGACACATTGCTGTCCAGGATCCGGTACTCCACCGGATCCCTGAGGGGCGCGGACTTTACAACGGTAATGGCTTTCCCGCGTATAAAGCCCATCTCCGTCAGGCGCTTGCGAAAGGCTCCGCGTCCCCTGATCCTGGCTATGGTAGCAGAATCTCCTGTATGTAGATCATTCAGGGTCATCTCTTAAAGCTTCCCTACATACCTGTAGCCCAGCTTTTCTATGGTCTTCATAATCTGCTCATCTGAAACAGATTCTGCCTGTATACTCACCTGGTTATTGGTCCGGTCGGCCAATACCTCCGAAACTCCCTGGAGATCCATCAGCCCCTTTTCAACGGTGGCCTTGCAATGATCGCAGGTCATTCCCTCCACCTGGTACTTAAGAATATTCGTTTTCATATGTTTCGCTTTTTCCCGGTCTCTCCTCCGTTCATTTTTCGAGGAGAACAGTTTCAATACATACCCATTCAGAATCAGAAGCACCAACAGGGCGGATGAGGCCCATTTGAACCATCCGGTGCCGTGTTCATGCACATGAATCGTCGAAGATAAGGCTCCGGTAAACCACTCCCTGGGTAAGAGTTCATTCACCAGAATCCCGAAAAACAGGGCTCCTCCGATTATGCTTCCCAGATAGACCCACAGGGATTTTTTTCCCAGCGTATTACCTATCACAGCCATCGTGGCGATATTTGTGGCCGGGCCGGCCATAAGAAGGACCAGTGCAGCCCCTGGAGCCAGTCCCTTCATCAGCAAAACAGCAGCAATGGGAATGGATCCGGTGGCACAGATGTAGAGGGGTACCGAAGCTGCTATCATCAAAAGCATAGCCAGGTACTCACTGGAGATAGTACTGGTGAAAAAATCATTGGGAATCAACACGGCAAGCAGCGCCGCCACCAGCATTCCTAGGATCAGCCACTTGGAGATATCCTGTATCAGCTCCACAAATCCATACCTGAATAGCTCTTTGACAGATCTCTCATAATCCTCTTCCTTATTCCGCTCCTTGCCTTTATCATCGGCTCCATTTTTTTCCACAACATTTCCCAGGACCCCTCCCAGCAAGCCTGTAAAAAGAGCAACCACAGGCCTGATAATAGCCAGTGGGAGTCCCAGCAGGGAATAGGTGGCCAGGATGGAATCAACTCCGGTCTGAGGGGTGGAAATTAAAAAGGAGATGGTAGGACCTCTGGAGGCTCCGTTCCTGTAAAATCCAATCCCGGCTGGCAGCACTCCGCAGGAACAGAGTGGCATGGGAACACCCAGCAGGGAAGCATTAAACACAGACCTGAAGTTGTTTTGACCCATATACCTGGTAATCACCTGCCTGGGGAATACGACCCTTAGAATTCCGGCAAACAAAAAACCCAGAAGCAGGTACGGCGACATTTCATTCAGCAGTCCTGCCAGCTCCCTCACATATCCACTAGCTATCTCCACCATTTTCCAACTCCTTTCAGACTATTATAACAAACAAAACCCCATAAGGATCACAGACATGCAAAAATAGAGCATGATGCCTTGCTACCGATCCCTATTATTGGGTATTTTGCTTGAAATAGGTATCTTTCCGGCGTGCATACAATTTACCGATTGTTCATCCTATTTCTGCTGATCTGGGGAGCTTCGACCCGCAGCGATGCTCAGAACGAAAACTTTATTCTGAAACGGCAGCTCTTTAAGGTGCCCTTAACTTCCATAAACCTGTCACCGGACGGCACTCTCCTGCTGGCCGGCTTTGATGACGGATCGTTCCGCCTGTTGAACCCGGATAGTTTTTCGGTAATTCTGGAGATGGAAGGAGCTCACACAAAAGCGGTTAATGCCATGGATATGCCCCCAAAAATGGATTTTATACTCACTGCGGGAGCCAATATGATTAAACTTTGGGACAGAAGCGGAAAGCACCTCAGTGATTTGCCGGGTCATGCAACCACCATCTGGAATACAGAGATCAGCCGTGATGGCAAATGGGCCGTCTCTTCTGCCATGAATAAGACCTTCCTGCTCTGGGATGTCAATAACAGAAGCCTGTTGGAAAAAATGCGCGGGCATACGGATGCATGTTTGGCCGTAAGTATAAGTCCGGACAGTCGCTTTATAGCCAGTGCGGGTAATGACCAGAGCATTCTAATCTGGGACAGGGAGAGCAGACAGGTGATCTCTGCGCTTCATGGACCCTCCGATGATATTTACGATGTGGAATTCAGTCCGGACGGAAACCTGCTGGTGGCATGCTCCAAAGACAAATCCGCCAGGATCTATGATCTGAAAGAGGAGAAGCTGCTTCATATACTGAAAGGACACACCGATATGGTCCTGGAAGCTGAGTTTAGTCCAGATGGCAGACACCTGGTAACCGGATCGGCCGACCAGTCGCTGATCCTGTGGGAGGTGGAAAGCGGCGAAAAGATCCACCAGTTACTGGAGAATGGCGGAGCGGTGATGGACCTGGTTTTTTTTCCCGACGGGAACTCCTTTTACAGCATTAGTTATGCCAGGGACCTGACTCGCTGGGGGCTGCCTGAAATATATGTCCTGAAATATTTTGAAAAAGAGTTGGGGGATGAACTGGCTGCTGACCCCATTTTTGAGCCAAGAAGAAAGGGGGAATCCAAAAAGGACTACCAGGTCAGAATGCAGGAAGCTAAAGTAAAAGAGGCTGAAATTATCTCCCGTTATTACGAGGAGTACCTCTCCCGGCAGGCTCAGTAGCTGCCCAAAAACATCCTTCTCATTCAGCTCGTTTCCCACTATCCGGCTACCTTTGTATCAGAGATGAAGTTTCATATACCTATCTCATCCAAGCAGCTGTTCCTGAATATCAAACAAAGGGACAGGTTTTAGCGCCAGCACCTGCGTCCCAGCGTATGCCGGCCGTAGGATGTGTCTTCGTTTATCATAGATCCATTTTAACTTAATTCAGAATACAATATCCCATGTTACCTTACGCAGAACCATACAAAATAAAGATGGTCGAACCCATGTACCCCAGCACAAGGACGGAACGGGAAGTGTGGCTCAAAGAAGCCCGTTACAACCTCTTCAACCTGAAGAGCACCCAGGTATTTATCGACCTGCTGACCGATTCGGGAACCGGGGCCATGAGTCAGGAGCAATGGTCGGCTCTTATGAGCGGCGACGAAGCCTATGCCGGAAGCAAATCCTTCGACCGCCTGAAGGAGGTCATCACTTCATTAACCGGTTTCCCCTATGTTCTTCCGACCCACCAGGGAAGAGCTGCTGAAAACGTACTTTTTTCAGTGCTGGTGAAAGAGGGACAGGTGGTTCCGGGCAATGCCCATTTCGATACCACCAAGGGACATATCGAGTTCCGCAGGGCCACTGCTTTTGATTGTACCATTGATGAGGCCGGCGACACCCGTATATATCACCCTTTCAAGGGCAATCTGGATATCAGTAAGCTGGAAAACCTCGTGCAGGTTTACGGAAAGGAGCGGATTCCCATGATCATCGTAACGGTCACCTGTAATTCAACGGGGGGACAACCCGTGAGCATGGAGAACCTGAAAGCTGTTCGCCAGTTCGCAGATCAGTACGGGATCCCAGTGATCTTTGATGCCGCCAGATTTGCTGAAAATGCCTACTTTATCAAAACCAGGGAAAAGGCCTATAAAACCCGGTCCATCAGGGAAATTATCCGGGAGATGTTCTCCTATGCGGATGGGATGACCATGAGCAGCAAAAAAGACGGGATCGTGAATATGGGAGGATTTATTGCTCTCCGAAGCCAGGCCCTCTACCGGGAGGCTTCCACCTTTAACATCCTGTTTGAAGGCTATATTACCTACGGGGGAATGTCAGGAAGAGATATGGCCGCCCTGGCCCGGGGGCTGGAAGAGGCCACCACCTTTGGATTCCTGGAGAGCAGGATTTCCCAGGTCCATTACCTGGGCGAACTGCTCAGGGAAGCCGGTATTCCCGTACAGGAGCCATTCGGGGGACACGCCATTTTTGTGGATGCCACCCGCTTTCTTCCCCGGGTACCCCGGGAGGAGTTTATCGCGCAAACTCTGGCTGCCGAGCTGTACCTGGAGTCGGGGATCAGGGCCGTGGAGATAGGAACCCTCCTGGCGGATCGTGATCCGGAAACCCGGGAAAACCGTTACCCCAGGCTGGAACTGCTGCGTCTGACCATACCCCGCCGGGTCTATACCCGGAACCATATGGACTATGTGGCCGCTGCCCTGATCAACGTTTACAAACGAAGGGAGCATATAAGCAGAGGGTATAAGATCCGGTACGAGGCCCCCCTCATGCGTCACTTTACCGTGGAGCTGGAAAAACTCTAATACTCAAAAGCAAAGCCCATGTGATTCTGCCCGTGGCAGTTCAGGTAGCAGCGTCCCGAGAATACCCCCAGACTCTCAAAAGATAATAAGCCATTATTGGCCGGGGAGACAATGCTCAGATCAAAATTAATCAAATGAGCATGGTTGGTGCTGTTACCCTGGGTATGGCTGACCCCGTGCGGATCGTGGCAGGCATTGCAGGGGGCACCTATATCCCGGATATGCTCCTCATGTGATCCAAAGGATTCATCATTCAGGATGCTGGTCCTGCTGTGACAGCTGTAGCATAGTTCGTAGGCCGACGCTGATTCCACGGTATGATCAGCGGTCTGGTACTGGTATTTTAGCAGCGCCGGATAGATGGACCCATGGGGCCCTGCCGGGGAGCCCGATCCATCACTGGAATGGCAGTCGGTACAGTAGATCATACTCGATTCGCTAAGAGGTGCAATCAGGCTGGGGACATTGGGATTCGCTCCCGGGGAGGTGACCGCGTGGTGGGAAGGATTCACCGGATCGAATTCCAGTCTCACATTGTCCTGTTCAATTTGCCGGGTGGTTTGACTGCTGGGTTTGGCCGGACTATCGGCATGACAGCGGTAACACAGTTCATAGGCATACTGAATGGGAACCACTGGATTTCCGCTCTGGTCCACCCCGGAGCTCCCGGTGAGAAATCCATTGGCGGCCGGAGCCAGTGCCGGAGTTTGACTCACCGCATGTGGATTATGACAATCCTCACACTCCACATGCAGGGAGAGGACCAGGGGATCCTCTGCCGCATCATGTTCCAGGTTATAGGCATAAACATTATGCAGATAGGGCTTGGCCAGCTGCATCACTAAATTGGTGGAGGCCACATTGCCATTGTGACAGGGAAGGCAGTTGTTCTCTTCTGCAAGCTCATTCAGGAGTCGCTGAGGGTTCCCTGCACTGTGCGGAAGATGGCAGTTTTCGCAGGCATTCTCGGCCACATTCAGATAAGAGGTATGCGGCCAGGGATCCGGGCCGTTTCCATTCCAGCTTGCCGAGGAGTTAGCGTGGCTTGAAAAGGACCAGAAATTGCGGTTATGACAGCTAAAACACAGTTCCGAAAACTGATTGGTGAGCACCAGAAAATCATTGCTCAGGTTCCGGTGAGGATCGTGACAGGAGGTACACTGCATTCGTTCGTTCTGAAGGGCTACCGGGGGGATAATAGCCGAAGGGTCCTTTAGCTGACCATCAGCAGCCGCCAGTCCTGTGGTGTAGTCGAAGGAGATGGGATGATCATCGGCCAGATCGGTAGAGAAATTGGAAGATCCCGGTGGAAGGGTGGTAATTCCCCCTGAAAAGCCAATATCCCCGGTCCTGCTTAATACGCTTCCAAGTGCTGTAGTCCCATCATGGCAGCTAAGGCAAAGGATGGAGGAACCATCGGGCTGTCCCGGTACGGCTTCTGCAGTGGAACTATGATAGAGCGTGTAGGTATACCCCGGATCGTCTTTATTCCAGAGTGGACTGGAAGGCAGGCTGTTATGCGGGGTATGGCAAAAGATGCAGATTTCTGATTCTGATACAGCCCGCACATCCCCCGGACCCGTAGCAGAAAGATTGTGCAGCGTATTCACAATGGATTGAGCTCCTGCCGGGGCAGGGATCATCGTCAGAAGCAGTAAGGCTATAAGGGAGGTTTTTCTCATCTATTTATTCTTTTCCAGTTGAAAAATCTGGACCCTGCCATTGTAGCTGTCTGCCACATATATATGGTCCTGTTCGTCAATAAACAGGCCCGCCGGCATCCAGAACTCGCCGGTACCCTGCCCCTGGCTTCCAAAGCTGTAGAGGAAGTTTCCCTGGCTGTCAAATATCTGAACCGCATGGAACAAGGCATCCGCCACATAAATATGCCCTTTTGAATCTGTGGCAATCCCTTTGGGCCGGGCCATATAGCCGGTGGCATCGCCCGGTTCACCGAAGGATCCCATGTAGGCTCCCTCCTGATCCAGCATCTGAATGCGATAGTTCATGGAGTCCACAATGTAGAGCCGCCCCTCCCGATCAATCCAGATAAAGGTTGGAAAATTAAACTGTCCCGGGGCCGTACCCCGCTCCCCTATTCTGGCAATCTCTTGACCCTGACTGTTGAGGCGCAGGATCCGATGTGCCCCTGTCTCCACCACCCAGATATCACCGGTGGACCTGTTACAGGCGATCCCGGTGGGCTGGTCCAAAGCAATAGAATCCGCAAAATTCATGATGAGATCTTCGCGGATACGAAGCACCCTGTTCAGCCTCGAATCGGTGAACAGCAGGTCACCTCCGGACATCCGGCACAGTCCCACCAGGGATGAAAAATCCTGCTCACCCCTTTTCAGGGAGCGAACCAGGGCTTCCTGTCCATCGCTTATGTGAAATATCCCTCCTGCTCCCTGGTCCAGAATCCAGAAATTATCTATCGTAGCTGCCACTACATTGAAGGGCTTTATCACCTCCTCCGCTTTCTGTCCAAAGACAATCCTGGAGATTCGCTCCCCAAAGCTTGGTTTTGTATCTCCCTGTTTACCCGGGTACTCTCCAATCCAGTTTACCTGATACGCTCCTGCTGACTGGGCCCTCACCGGATACAGGATCAGGAAGGAGAGAAAGAGCACCAGCCCTGCCCGGGTAACTCTCCGGAGTACCTTTCTATGCTCCCTATGGATTTTGACATAAATCATGAGCTTTCCCCTTATCTTCTGTAAGCTTGTTTCCCGTGACACCCTGGAAGACAGGTTCCCCCCTGCTCTTCCGGAACAAAATTCATTCGCATCTCCCAGGATCCAAAGCCCACCACTTCCTCCACCAGAAAGGGCAACGGTGATCCATGGATGTTGTGACACATACGGCAGTTTCGCCCTTTATTCCCATTAATATGAAGCTGGTGCAGGTTCCGATTCCCACTCCTGAACCCGGTTCCCCATTCGGTCTCCTCCGCCTCCAGAAGATCGGTGTCGTGACAGAGAAAACAGAGCTCGAAATTATCTGAGACCGCCGGCAAATAGTCTTCTTCAGGATAAGGACTCACCAGCAGGGCCCTGAATTCCGAGCCATGGGCCTGGTGGCAAGACATGCAGCCTCCACCCGGAATGGCCGAATGGGCCACCATCCTCCCCTTTACCAGGCGACCAATGTTATCTGTTTTTGTTGAATCACCCCGGTATACCCGGTTGTGACAAGAGAGGCAGAGGCCGGGATCCGGGGATAAAAGGAGGGAAGGCTCCGATGAGCCGTGGGCATCGTGACAGCCCAGACAATTGCCCTTCTTAAGTGGTTCATGAGCATGGCTCTGCTGCTCACTCTCTTCGTGGCAGTAAAAGCATAAGGCCGGGATCTGGTCCATCAATCGAAAACCCGCACTATCTTCAGAAGGATGGGAAACACCGGTTGATTCGTGACAATTATCACAGGCATCTTCGGCCGGATAGTGCATCACCCCGTGCTCCACCAGGTCCGAATGACACTCCTTACACTCCAGTTGCGGCTGCTCCCTCGAGGATTCAATCTGGGTTGATCTGCTCATGGGTAGCGCCAGAACGATCAGTAAATCTATAAACAGCCATTGCATCATAAGCGCTCGTTTAAAATCTTCGGGTTAACTGTATATAAGCTCCATTGAAGGCAAACTCACTATTCTGATAGAGCCGCCTGTACATCTCCAGCCCAACTCTTAGCCGGAGTTTGTTAAAGGTGGATTGAAACTCGGCCCTGGAGGTCAGCAGGTCCAGATCGATATTGGCACCCCGTTGATTCAGGTATCCCGATTCCAGGCTGACTCGCATTCTTGGTCCGATCCGGTACACCGCTTTCCCTGAAACATTGGCATACCACTGGTCCACCTCATCGGCAATCATCCTGTAATCCCGGATATTCCCGTTCAGCGTAAGCAGTAGTGTGGATTTTAAATTCCAGTTCACATCGAAATAATATCTTCTCATCCTGTAAGGAATGATAGTGCTGTTATACAGGTCAGCCTCCACACCGGCCCGGGCAAAGCCAACATCCAGACGCAGGCCATACAGATGCTGGCGAAAATAGTTCAAAGTCAGCAGATCCCCCTGATTCACCTTCGGGTAGTCCTGGACGGAATAGTTGTAGTAGAGCTCCACCAATCTCTTAAACAGGAGGACACTGGCACTGAAATAATTGTTGTTAGCCCCGTAGGAGAAGGAGCCCGGTTGTTGGTAGCTGTAATCGACATAGACAGTCGCTCCATCTGGGATCAGACCCCCCGGAACCCGCTGGATCTCTACAAAACTTCCCCGCTCTATAAGGACAAAATCAAAATTGAGCTGGTAGATCAGGGAACCGGTCACATCTTTTACCACAATGGATAGGTCCTGAACATAGGGTTTATTCAACAGGCTTACCTCCCCATCAGAAATGATCTGCTCTTCATTAATAACCTGTAGTATGCCAGATACTCCTTCGCTGGAGTGTTCATGCCGGTAATACCTGTATGCAAGGTTCAGATGTCCCGTTGGGATTTTCTTGCTGTACTTCAGGTCCACTCCCCCCCGGAAATCAGACTCCAGGTGAAGGTTGTCAGTTTCCAGTTTGATCTTTGTATACTCCAGGTAGAGCTTGGTAGTCAGGCTCTGGAACAATTTATGTTCCAAAGAGGCCCGGGTTCTTTTCTGGTTCCAGGTCTGTACCGGATCCTTCAGCTCGTATAAATTAAAATTTGCCCTTAGTTTCAGATGATGGGGCAGTTGCATGGAAAGGCCCTCCAGAAGCTCCACGCGGGTGAAACTGGAGGTCCCTTCCTGGTCGTACCAGGTAAAGCGGGAATTCAGGTTATATCGCCTTGCTCGATCAAAAAAGAGGCTGTTATTGAGTGCTACTCGGTCGATTTGATGTGCGGTCCGGTGCAATGCAGCATAACGGTAGAGATAAGAGTTATGGGAATAGAGTAACTCTGTCCGGTCCCTGGAGCCAAAAGACTTGCTCGCCCTGGCCTCCAGATTCTCCTGGTCCATGTGAAAGCTTCGTCCGCTCTGGATCTCCTCCTGATCCCACTTCTGGTCCCTGAAGGTCAGGCTTACAGGCAGGAACTTATTATTTAGAGAGAGAATCCCTCCCCACTGCCGGTTGTTGGATCTGACATTGGTCAGGAGCTCCCTGTTGTAATAGTTCTGATCAAAATTATAAAATCCCTGCAGGGTCACCGGTTTGTTGTTAAAGAGGGTGGTTTTAAGATCCACTTTCTTCAGGGTCCTGACTTCCGAACGGTCGGGAACGGTGATGTACTTTTCATCCCTTAGCTCCGGACTGTAGGCCGCACCCAGGTCGATCAATAAGATATCCTTGTCCCAGAGGTAAGAGCTGGTATTTATTTTGAGTCCGCTCAGGAGGTAGGTACTTCTCTGATCCTCGGAGATCTCATTAAAAGAGCTTTCCAGCTGCCGGTACTGCCCCTTCAGATCCAGCTCCCCCGATATATTCCGCAGATACCAGATTCCCAGAGAGCGCTGTGCCTGTGAGAAGGACAGGATGGGGCTCAGCAACAGTGCCAGAAGATATATGGTTCTTATTCGATTCAAAACTTCCTAATAGGCTGACTATTGAAAAATATATTTGTCCTCCCCCCCGTGGGGATTGTGGCAATCGGAACAGAGCATCCCTTCGATCCCTTCATGCATCTCGTTGCCCAGGATACTCTTTGCCCTATGGCAATAGAAACAGAGTGCTTCCCCGGTATACTTCAACAAATGTTCATTTTCGGAGCTGTGCGGATCGTGACAGGCGGTGCAATATCCTCCGGCAACCGGCCCATGCAGGTAGTTGTATTGTCCGGACAGATCCACATGACAGAGGTAGCAGAGCCCCGGTTGGGGCTCCAGCATGCTCCCCAGAGAGCGCTCATTATGACAGGAGGCACATTCCCGCTCTCCATAGGGGTAGTGCACAACTCCTGCCGCTACATTGCCGGCCATTTGCCAGGCTGCAATATTCCCTGAATCGGGCGCTAGGTTCCCCGGGTCTGTGATCGCCAAAGAACTGCTGTCTGTCTCCGGGACCCCGTCAAAGAAAATATGCAATAGACTTTTCCCTGTACGGGGGGAGCATTGACTTAAGAGGATCATCCCCATCCCCAGAAGAACCCATATGCATATTTGTCCGGGATGTTTCATATACAGCTTTATTTTGGTCTTTCGTTCTCTTCCACGAATCCGTAAACGTTGACTTTTGCCGGGCCATACTGGTTGGTGACGTAGATCAGATATTTCAGGATAAAACTGTCGTCCACATAAGGTTCGAAAAAAGAGAGGTTCTCATAAGAGATTTCAACCGCTGCCGGGAGCCACATGGCCCCTGCTCCCTCGTAGGAGCCCCCGAAATGCATCAACAGTTCCCCCGCCGGATTGAACAGCTGCACATTTTCAAATGCCGCATCCACCACATAGAGATTCTCCTCCCTGTCCAGGGCCAGGCCTTTGGGCCTGGTGAATTGTCCGGGTCCGTTCCCATACCCTCCGATCACTTTCAGGAATTCCCCATCCAGGGTATAGCTTTTCACATTAAAATCTCCGAAATCCGATACATAAAGCCTGTCGTTCTGGATGGCAATATTCGTGGATTGCCGGATAAAGCCCTCTTCCCCGGCGCCCAGATCCGGCCAACGCCCGATCAGCTTATAATCACCGGTACCAAAGATGTAAATCTGGTGATCCTGAACATTGGCCACCCAGATCCTGTCCTGGTAAACACTTACATCGGTGGGTCTGAATCCTTCAGCCTCCCCGAAGGCATGAACATATTTCAGTTCCTTGTCAAACACGACTATCTGTCCCCGGTTGGCATCGGCCACATAAAGATATCCCCGATCATCCACACAGCTGTTGATGGGCAGTTTCAGCTGACCTTTTCCTCCCGGGATAAAGTATTCAAAGCTTCCATTTTGCAGGTCCAGCACCTCCAGGCCGCCCAATCCGGTATCGCAGATATATATCTTCTCTTTATGGGCAGTGATCCCATAGGGTTTGATCATAGTAAGAGGGGATTCCTCCCCCAAAAAGAAAACGGTGAAACGCTCCCTGATCTCCTTCCAGATCGTCGGAAGTGCTGAAATGGGTCAGATATTGTACCCGGGTAGTATCCGGGGGCGGAGGAAAGATCACCAGGGATTCATGAACCGGGGCCCTGGCCACGTGGGGTGTACAGGCACTAAACAGACAGGCAAACAGGAGTATTCCGTAAAATGCAAAAGGGATAGCTTTGTTCATGGGTGATGAACTGTTTTAAGTCAGCAGGAACCAGATCGTTTACTTATTGTGACAGGTGAGACAGAGTTCACTGTTCACATTGGACATTTTCAGCAGATGCATCACACCATACCTGTTATGTACATCGTGACAGGAGGCACACTCCATTTTACCACCGAAAAGCATATCACTATCGATGGTACTCCCCAGACCGCTGTTGGTGGTGGTGGGCGGGAAAAGTCCGCCATCACCGGTAGCCAGCGCATCTGTATAGTCGAAGGAAATCGGGTGTTCTGTACTCATATCATTCCCGGCCACCCCCCCGATCCGGGCTGAGGGATCAATGTAATTGGTTCCCGAGCTAACACCTCCGAAGTTTTCCAGCGCGACCGTTCCATCATGGCAGCTGAGGCACAGTCGGGAGCTTGCCCCGGGATCGGTGATGGTGGAGCCCCCGTCGAAGGTGGGCGAATCATAGAGCGTGTAGCCTGCTACTACCGTGGTTTCATGGTGCCACAGAGGCGCACTGGTGACGGGGATTGATTGGTGAGTGGTGTGACAAACGCCACATCCCCGGTTAGAGGTGGGAGCCCATGATTCGCTTGAGAAATCGTGAGCGGTCCCGGCAATCTGGGCAAAGCCACCCTGCAGGAATCCATAAAGGAAACACAGGGCAAGAAGCATCCGTAAGTTTTTCATGAGATTAAAAAGGTTTGTTGTTTAATGGGTGCCTGGGGTAAATAGAATACAGGTTAATAAAATTTTAGGTAAAATGAAAGCATTGTGACCAAGAACATCCCCTGCCGGTGGCCGGCATACCCTATTGGGAATCTGCAAGCCGGCTATTATGTAACAAGAAATAAAATGGCGAACTTTGGCGGCTCATCGAAATCAGGGCCATGAATTCCGGCATGAAAGATTTAACCGTAGGGAGTGTGGGTAAGAATATCCTGCGATTTGCCATGCCAATGCTGGTGGGCCATATGTTCCAGCAGCTCTACACCTTTGTGGACCAGATCATTGTGGGGCGATTCCTGGGAAAAGAAGCACTGGCTGCCGTGGGTGCATCATTCCCGGTTATTTTCACCCTGATCGCCCTGATTATCGGGATTGCCACAGGAGGGACCATCGTCATCTCCCAGTTTTTCGGAGCCAGGGATTTTACCAGGGTAAAACGGGCCATCGATACTATTTTTATTGTGATGGGTGTGTTTGCCGTACTCATGACTGTTATTGGGATTTCATTCGCAGAGCAAATCTTCCGCCTGATAAATCTTCCCGAAGAGCTGATGCCTTTGGCCACCAACTACTTTACCATCTACGTTTCCGGGCTGATTGTCTTTTTTGGCTTCAATGGGGTAGCTGCCATCCTGCGGGGACTGGGCGATTCCATTACTCCCCTCTATTTCCTGGTGATCTCCACCCTACTAAATATTGGCCTGGATCTGCTTTTTATTGTGAAACTGGGTTGGGGGATTGAAGGTGCTGCCTTTGCCACGCTGATTGCACAGGGCACCGCCTTTATAATCGCGGTATTCTACCTCAACCGGAATCATGAACTGATCCGGTTTGATTTCAGGGATTTCGCTTTCGATTGGGATATCTTCAGGCAGAGTATTCGCATTGGCTTGCCCACGGGAGTACAACAGGCCTTTGTGGCCCTCGGAATGATGGCCCTTATGCGAATTGTCAATGGCTTTGGAACCGATGTTGTTGCCGGGTATACCGCTGCCGGCCGTCTGGACAGCCTGGCGGTCATTCCATCCATGGTCTTTGCCCAGGCTCTGGCTACTTTCGTGGGACAAAATATAGGGGCCGGAAAAATTGACCGGGTGAAGAAAGGACTGGCACGAACCCTGCTGATGTCCTCGGCCGTTGCCATGGGGATTACTATCCTGATTATAATTTTCAAGTACCCGCTAATGAGCCTGTTTACCCGATGACCAGGGGGTAATCGATATAGGCGGTGATTATCTGACCATAGTCACCGCCTTCTACCTGCTCTTTACCGGGATGTTTACCTATGGAGGAGTGATGCGAGGGGCTGGTGATACCCTGATTCCCATGTTTCTCACCATTTTTTCCCTCTGGATTATCCGGATCCCGGCAGCCGTTTTCCTGAGCCAGGAGAGCATCCTCCTGTTTGGGCACAGCATCAAAGGATTAGGGATGGGAGCCGATGGAATCTGGTGGTCCATACCCAGTGGATGGGGGATAGGACTGCTGCTTTCCGTCATATACTACCGTACCGGCCGATGGAAAACCAGGACAGTAATCAAGGCCAAACTGGAGCCTGCCACCATAACCCGTTAGGTTCAAATAACAATATTTAACCTTTTTTTCATTGATTTGCACTGGCCTATTGGGTAACTTGGATCGATATTTGTGCGTCCTATATGAACTAACGCTACCACGATTACCAGGATGATCAGGTACTCATTACTTCTACTCGGACTGCTGCTCTTCTCCACCAGGCTGGCCGCACAGGATGATTATATCCGTTTCCAGCGCCTCACTATCAATGACGGACTTTCCCTGAGTTCGGTCTATACTATCTACCAGGACTCCAAAGGATTTATGTGGTTCGGAACGGAAGACGGACTGAACAAATATGATGGCCAGAACATTACCGTTTACGGGGCCCATACCGATCAGTACAACCTGCTTGCAGATAAATGGATTGAACTCATCTATGAAGATAAAGCAGGAGTCATCTGGCTCGGATCCAAAAAGGGACTTACCAGATATAATCCCCGCACGGGAAATTTCACGGCCCTGAAACACATTCCGGCGGATCTCTCTTCCCTGTCCAACGATACCATCACGGCGATTGAAGCAGACCTTAGAAATGAAATATGGGTGGGGACCTTCCGGGGTCTGAACCGTGTGGACCGTTTCAGTAATGAGGTACAAAGAGTGGTGCCGGACGATCAGGAGCTGGTGGGGCTAAGCGGCCGCATTTCCGGTCTTCTGAACGATCAATCGGGGCGGTTCTGGATTTCCACCCATAAAGGGCTCTACAGTTATGACCGGAAATCGGGGCTCTTTTTCAGTGAGAATCTGGAAGGTCTTCTGGATACCAGCACCACCATTTACCACATGAGCCTGAAGGAAAACCTGCTCTGGCTTGGCACCGATCGCGGACTGGTAAAACTTGACCTCTCACAGAACAACCAGCACCAGTTGATCCCCCTGGAGTTTGCGGAACAAAGTGCCAGGATCACCCGGATTTTGCCCGACCACCTGGGTCAGATCTGGGTGCTTACCGGAGAGGGGCTCTACTGCTACAGCGTGGAGGAAGAGGAACTGAAGCGTCTCCTTTCGGCAGGGGGAAGCACTCATTCTCTGGCCGTGGACCCCACTGAATCACTGCTTGAAGATGTCACCGGCGATATCTGGTTTGGAACCTTTGGGAATGGAGTCTACAGAATCGATCCGGGGACTTTCGCCTACCAGCACTATACCCACAATCCTGCAGATCCGGAGAGCCTCTCAGAAAATTCCATCAACTGCATTTTCCAGGATCGTTCGGGGGCCACCTGGTTCGGAACCTTTGGTGCCGGCATCTCCATTCTGAATCCCCATTCCAACAACTTTACTCTCTTTAAGAACAACCCTTTTAATCCAAACAGCCTGGCCAGTTCCTTTGTCTGGACCATTTGTGAAACATCAGACAGTACCCTGTGGTTCGGAACCAATGCACATGGGATCTCCTGTTACAATCAGCGTCATGGCACCTTTACCCATTACGATCACAATCCCTTTGATCCAGGTTCTCTTGCTCACTCCTCCATCCGGAAGATATACCAGGACAGCAAGGACCGGATCTGGATAGGGACCGATGGAGGTGGACTCGATCTGTTTAATCCCGGGGCGCGCTCATTCACCCATTTCAGGCATGATCCAGAAGATCCTGGCTCCATTTCACACAACTCGGTTCGCACCGTTTATGAAGACCGGGAAGGGAGGATCTGGGTTGGCACCCGGAACGGACTGAACCTCTTCCGGGAAGAAGATCGTAGCTTCAGGCGCTATCTGACCGCCACTGATCAGGATTCGGGGCCCCCTCATAATTTCATTTATTCTGCCATTCACCAGGATAAAAATGACAAGCTCTGGGTGGGAACCTATGGAGGAGGTCTCTGCATGTTAAATCCGGAAGACGGGAGTTGCATCAGCTATTGCAACGATCCGGAGGATCCCAACACCATTTCCGATAACATTGTCTTTTCCATCTACGAAGACCCTCAGGGAAGGTTCTGGATCGGGACCAACAGCGGATTGAATATGTTTTATCCTGCCACGGGATCCTTCCGACGTTTCGGAGTGAACGAGGGACTGGCCAACGAGGTAATTTACGGGGTGCTTCCGGACAATAACAACCGTATCTGGCTGAGCACCAACCTGGGGCTTTGTCGCTTTAACCTGGAAACCTTTGAGGTAAAGAACTTTGACATGAATGATGGTCTCCAGAGCAACGAATTTAACGGGGGCGCCTATCACCGGGGAGCCAGTGGAAAGCTTTACTTCGGAGGAGTATATGGCCTGAACGTGATCGATCCCGATGCCCTGGAACCGGTCACAAATGTCCCGGAAGTCACCCTGACCAAGCTGGAAGTACTGGGCAAAGAGGTGAAAATTGCAGGAGTTGACCTGGAGGAGGAATTTGAGAAACATCCGGGGCAGATCGTTGAATTTGAAGAAGAATATTCTTTACCAGTGAAAATGTAACCTACATGGAAGAGATCGTCTGGATTACAGGCACCGTTTCTTCTCCGTTGAATTTTCAGCGCTCAACAACCTGCAGACGGGCAATCTGAATTACAGCTATATGATGGAGAACCTGGAAACGGACTGGAACAATGCCGGTTCCCGGAACTATGTCTCCTATACCAATATGAAAGCCGGGACCTATCTTCTAAAGGTGGTGGCCATAAATTCAGACGGGTACAGCAGCGATCCTCCCATGCAGCTGAGAATCATCATTACACCGCCCATCTGGTTATCCTGGTGGTTTATCCTGCTGGAGATCCTGGTCTCCACGGCCATTGCGGTTATGATCTACATTTACCTGGTAAAATCGCGGACCAACCGCCTGTTGAAGTATCAGAATCAGCAGATCAGTCTGGCCAACGAAGCCTTGAGGAAATCGGAGAAAAACCTGATGGAACTGAATGCCACCAAGGACAAATTCTTTTCCATTATCTCCCATGACCTGAAGAATCCTTTCTCCAGCCTGCTATCCATCAGCGAACTGATGGTGGATAGTTTCGATGATACGGACAGAGAAGACCATAAAGCAGGATTCAGGAAGATAAACCAATCCGTAAAACACCTGCTGGACCTGCTGGAAAACCTGCTCACCTGGTCCAGATCACAACGTGGAAGAATAAAGTACGATCCGGTAAGGTTTAACCTGAGCAACCTGATACAGGAGAACCTCAACCTGCACAAGCTTCTGGCCGAGAAGAAGGGAATCATGCTGCTATCCCCTGAACCGGATGAGCTCTATGCCTATGGAGACAGGGATATGATAAACAGCGTGATCCGCAACCTGGTGACCAATGCGGTCAAGTTCACCGACAAGGAATAAAAAAGTGGAGATCCGGGTGAACCCCGGAGAGAAAGAGATCGAAGTTAGCATCGTGGATGAAGGGATCGGAATCACTCCTGAGCAGTATGGAAAAACTGTTCCGTATTGATGAAAAATTCAAATCCACAGGTACTGCCGGAGAGAAAGGAACCGGACTGGGACTGATCATCTGCCGGGAATTTGTGGAGAAAAACGGAGGAGAAATTACCGTTCAAAGTGCACCCGGCAAGGGATCCATTTTCAGCTTTACCGTTCCCATGGCAAACTGATCGTTGCCAAAGCCGTCCTAATACTGTAAATTTGCCCCGAACCTATCCGAATAACCTATGATCAGATCCATGACCGGCTACGGTAAAGCCGAATGCCTGCTTGCCTGATAAAAAACTGACCATCGAAATCAAGTCCCTCAACAGCAAACAGCTGGATACGCAATACCCGTCTGCCTTCCCTCTATAAGGAAAAGGAACTGGAAATCCGTCAGCTTGATCGCTGCGGAGCTGGAACGAGGTAAGGTGGAGTGCTCCTTCCACTATGAACTTTCCGGGGATGCAGCCTCAGGTACCATCAACGAACCGGTGGTTAAAAACTATTACGAGCAACTCTACAGGATCTCCGGGGAGCTGGGACTTATGGCCTCCCTGGAACTGCTGAGCACGGTGATGAGAATGCCCGATACCATCCGGACCGAAAAAGCTGAGCTGGAAGAAGAAGAATGGGTTTTGGTAAAGGAGGCCCTGCAGCAGGCCCTGGAACAGGTGAATGGTTTCAGGAACCAGGAAGGGGAATCCCTGGATAAAGATCTGCGCCAGCGGGTTGAGGCCATTCAGAGAAACTGGCACAGGTGAGCACCTATGAAGAAGAGCGCATAGACCTGATCAGAGAGCGGATCGGGAAACACCTGGAAGAGCTCAGCCTAAAAGAGAGTAGTAGATGAGAACCGTTTTGAACAGGAACTGATTTACTACATAGAAAAGCTCGATATCTCAGAAGAGAAGGTCCGGCTGGCCAACCACTGTAAGTATTTTCTGGAAACCCTGGAAGATCCTGGTTCTGCCGGTAAAAAACTGGGATTTATTTCCCAGGAAATGGGCAGGGAGATCAATACCCTGGGATCCAAAGCCAATCATACAGAGATTCAGAGCCTGGTGGTGGAGATGAAAGATGAACTGGAACGGATCAAGGAGCAGGTCCTTAACGTACTGTAATGAAGGGGAAACTACTCATTTTCAGTGCACCTTCCGGAGCTGGAAAATCCACCATAGTTCAGCACCTGATGAAACAGAATCTGGGACTGGCATTCAGTATATCAGCCACCTCCCGGAAGCCCAGGGAGGGTGAGATAGATGGCAGGGAATACTATTTTATCTCTCCCGAAGAGTTCCGGGAAAAGATCAGGGAGAATGCATTTATCGAATGGGAAGAGGTCTACCCGGACCAGTATTACGGAACCCTTTTATTGCGAGTTGGAGCGGATCTGGGAGCGGGGGGATCATGCCATCTTTGATATTGATGTGGTGGGTGGACTGAACCTGAAAAAGGAGTTTGGCGAGAGGGCCTGTGCCATTTTTATACAGGCTCCATCCATGGAGGTTCTGGAACAACGCTTGCGTGCCAGGGCTACAGATGATGAAGACTCCCTGCAAAAAAGGCTGGGAAAAGCACTGTTTGAAATGGAGTATGCTTCCCACTTCGATCACATCCTGATCAATGATTCCCTTGAAAAGGCCCTGGCAGAAGCAGAACAAATTGTTAAAGATTTCCTGGCTTTATGATCACCGGACTCTATTTTGGCTCTTTTAATCCCATTCACATCGGGCACCTGGCCATTGCCAACTTTATGATCGAATTCAGCGAACTGGAACAGCTCTGGTTTGTAGTCAGTCCCCAGAATCCCCTGAAGGAGAAAAAGAGCCTGTTAAAGGATTACCACCGGCTTGAGATGGTCCGGCTGGCCGTGGAGGATGACGAGCGATTCAGAGCTTCTGATATAGAATTCAAACTGCCCACTCCCTCCTATACCATCGATACCCTGACCTACCTGGAGGAAAAACATCCGGGAAGGAAGTTCCAGCTGGTCATGGGTGCCGACGGACTAAGCACCTTTCATAAATGGAAGCATGCCGACCTGATCGTGAAGAAGTACCACCGGCTGATCTATCCCCGGCCCGGGACCGATTTGGATACAGTGGCTCACCTTGCCCAATGCCACCCTGGTGAATGCCCCCCTGATGGAAATCTCCTCCAGTTTTATTCGAAAGGCCATAAGAGAGGGAAAAGATGTGCGACACCTGGTACCTGCCAAAGCCTACAAGTATATGCGCGAGATGCATTTTTATGAAAAATAATCACATGAACCCACAAAAGGATCTATTCCTGATCCTCTATCACGTAGTAAGTTTGGCCTCCCTGACAATCTCCATACCCCGTTGAATCGCCTTTTCATTCTGGGGAATCAGGTGATGGTGCCTTTCGGGAAGGGATTTGCGAAGACCCTTGATCACATTGTCTGAATTCCACCACCGGGTTGACCTTGATATAGGCGCCCAGAACAACCATATTGAAGGTGATGGGCGACTTCATACGGACAGCCTCTTCAGTGGCGTCTACCTGGAAGATCCGGATATCTTCCCGCTCGGGATGGCGGGTAATACCATTGGGATCATAGATCATCAGTCCTCCGGGTTTCACCATGGATTCAAATTTATCCACCGATTGCTGGTTCAACAGAATGGCCGTATCATAACTCTGCAGTACCGGTGAGCTAACCCGGTCGTCACTCAGGATCACGGTCACATTGGCCGTTCCTCCGCGCATTTCGGGGCCATAGGATGGCATCCAGCTAACCTCCTGATCCTGCATGATCCCGGAATAGGCCAGGATCTTACCCATGGAGAGGACTCCCTGTCCCCCGAATCCTGCAATAATGATCTCTTCCGTCATATCTATACTATTTTCCATTAACTATTTACCATCCAGCAACTTTCCATCTACCTTGATATCTCCCATGGGATAGAACGGAAACATATTTTCCTCCATCCAGATGTTGGAATCGTTGGGAGTCATTTTCCATCCGGAATTGCAATTGGATACAAACTCAATAAATGACAGTCCCTTATTTTCCTTCTGTAACTCCAGGGCCTTTCGGATGGCCTTTTTAGCCTTTCCGCACCGGTCCCGGTTTATGAACAGCCTGCCGGGTCACATAATAGGTCCCTTCCAGACTGGGCGATCATCTCGGTAATTTTATATGGAGGTCCCATGGTCTCATTGTTCCTTCCATAGGGAGAAGTGGATGATTTCATTCCTTCCAGGGTGGTGGGGGCCATCTGTCCTCCGGTCATCCCATAAATACCGTTGTTCACAAAGAAGATGGTAATGTTCTCTCCCCGGTTGCAGGCATGAATGGTTTCAGCGGTACCAATGGCCGCCAGGTCGCCATCTCCCTGGTAGGTAAATACATATTTATCGGGCCAGAGCCTTTTGATCCCTGTGGCCACTGCAGGAGCACGTCCATGGGCAGCCTGGGTAAAAGTCCACATCCATAAAATCATAGGCAAGTACCGAACAACCTACAGGAGCAATCCCAATGGTTTCTTCCTGAATTCCCATCTCCTCCACCACCTCCATGATCAGCCGGTGAATGGTTCCGTGACCACAACCCGGGCAATAGGAAAGGGTGGCATCGGTCATCAGTGGAGTGCGCTTGTATACCAGGTTTTCGGCTTTAATGATCTCTTTGATTTCCATCTAGTATCCTCCCATATATTTTTCTTCCAACGCACTTTAATACATCATCGGGCGAATGGATCTTTCCACCCAGCATTCCGTAATGAGTAAACCGGTACTCTTCCATTTACAGCCAGTCTTACATCCTCAACCATCTGTCCGGCACTCAGTTCAACAGACATCATTCCTTTCACCCTCCGGGCCATCCTGGCAATCTCCTCGGTGGGAAATGGGAAGAGAGTCTGGGGTCTGCAGCAAGCCAACCTTCTTTCCCCTGCTCCTGGCCATTTCCACCACTTTCTGACAGATCCGGGCACTGGAGCCATAGGCCACCAGAAGAAAATCAGCATCATCACACTCAATTTTTTCAAACATCACATCCTGCTCCATGCTCTTGTATTTCTCCTGAAGTTTCAGATTATGTTCGTATTGCAGATCCGGATCCAGGTTCAGCGAAGTAATGATATTCCGTTCCCGGTCCTTGGTTTTTCCGGTGGTCACCCAGGACTGGTCAAATTCCTTAACCCGTTCTTTCTGCGGAGGCAGTTCCACCTTCTCCATCATCTGTCCAATCAGTCCATCCGTAAGGATCAGGGCCGGATTCCTGTATTTGAATGCCAGTTCAAATCCCAGGTCCACAAAATCGGCCATTTCCTGGACCGAAGCCGGAGCCAGTACAATCAGGCGGTAATCGCCATGTCCACCACCCTTGGTGGATTGAAAATAGTCGGCCTGAGAAGGTTGAATGGTACCCAGTCCGGGTCCTCCCCTGACCACATTCACAATCAGGCAGGGCAGTTCAGCACCGGCAATATAACTGATACCCTCCTGCATCAGGCTGATGCCCGGACTGGAAGAGGAGGTCATCACCTTTTTTCCTGTTCCTGCTGCTCCGTAAACCATATTGATGGAGGCTACCTCACTTTCGGCCTGCAAGACCACCATTCCGGTCCGTTCTTCCGGTTTCTGAAGCATCAGGTACTCCATGACTTCCGATTGTGGTGTAATAGGGTATCCAAAATAGCCATCCACTCCAGCCCTGATTGCCGCTTCTGCAATGGCCTCATTTCCCTTCATTAATGCCAGTTCCTTCATACTAACTTGACTTTAATTCTTTTTAACCCGGTAAACGGTGATTACACCATCGGGACACACCACTGCGCAATTGGTACAACCAGTACAACTTTCCGGATTTTCCATATAAGCATAATGGTATCCTTTTCCATTCACCTCCTTCGGCCATTCCGATGGTGTCGGTAGGACAATTCACCATACAGACCTGACAGCCTTTACATCTCTCAACATCCACCACAATGGCTCCTTTTGCTTTTGCCATACTATGCTATTTTTTAAGTACAATTACCAAATGTAACAATTCTCAAATTCCTTCTTAACTGTTATTGGACAGGTTTGCTCAGGATGCTTTTATTTAGGGATAAAAATATCTATTTCGGGATGGGATGGTTCTCACTGAAACAGCTTCAAACGCTCCTCCAATACTGGAAACTGATCCCTTCTAACCTGTGATACACAGGCTCTTAACCCTTCCGTTCCTGCTACTTCCCGTAATCTCCAGAGAAATGGCACTGATCCCATAATAAAGCAGTTCCTCCACCAGCTGGGGACCCTCAAAACCCGGGTAGGACAGGGTAAAATAGAATCCATCGGCAATGGGTTCATCCAGATCCATATCATAAACAATCTGAAATCCATACTTCTGGAACAAGGCCTTCATAATGTCTGGCCTTCTCTCCATACTCCCTCACCTCACTGATATAATTATAAGTGCCATCATTCACCGCTTTAAAAATGGCAGCAAGTGCATACTGAGCTGTGTGAGAAGCACCTGCCGACAAGGCATAGAGTGCTCCATAAATCATGGCATGACCAAACTTTTCGGAGGTAGTAATATCTTTTCAGGTCCGGGTATTTTCGGTCATACAGTTCCGGTGCAATAACCATCATGCCGATACGCTGACCCGCATAACTGAATGCTTTGGAACTGGAAATCAGAAGCAGATAGTTGTCGGTATATTTTGCCACAGTAGCCTGAAACGGAGGGACTCCCGGGTTGCGAAAGATCCTTTCGGAAATCCATCCCAAAATAGGCCAGATCTTCAATAACGGTCAGATCATATTTCATGGAAATCTCCCCGATGATTTTCAATTCCTCCTCATTCAGACAGATCCAGGAGGGATTGTTGGGATTCGAATAGAGAATGGAAGAATACTGCCCTTTATCGATCTCCTCCTCCATTTTTGCCTTCAATTTATCGCCCCGGAAATCATACAGATCGAAGGAGCCGTAAGTGTGTCCCAGTACCAGGCACTGCTGCTTCTGCACTGGAAATCCAGGATCCAGGAAGAGGGTCCCTGTCCGGTTCTGATCTGAACGGTTTACCACCATAAATGCAGCCATACCTCCCATCATGGATCCCACTGTAGGCACACAATGCATGGGTTCCACATCCACATCCAGAAACAACTTTACAAACCTGGCAGCTCTCCTCTTTCAGGGGTGTAATTCCTTCAATATTGGGATATTTGGAAGCAACACCCTTACGAAGGGCGATCATTTCAGCTTCAGTTCCCACAAAGGTCGGATCCAGGCCGGGCACCCCCATCTCCATCCGGATAAACTCCTCGCCCGGTAATCCCTTCAATATCATTGACAATCTTTACCAGTTCCCTGATGGTGGCTTTTCCGGCCGGGTGGATGCCAAAGGCATCAATAACTTCATTGACAACTTCAGAAGGTATTGGGTGTTGGTTTCATACTTTTAAATCTATGTGAAGTTAAAGACTTTGCCAAGTATATCATGTGTTATACTCTTGCAATCCTACTCACCACCAGTTCGATCTCCCCTTCCCATAATGTGGATTCAGATCCAGTTCTGCAATTTCGTTGCATTTTCATTGAGTACTACGGAAAGTCTAACCAGTGATCTCTGCAAAGGACTGGATATTGATTCCCGGCTGTCCCCTCATTCCTTCCAGCATTTTATATCCTTTGAGAGAGCGGATCATCCGGGCTGCCTCAGCTTATCGATAGAGGGGCCAGTCCAGTCGCCATATCCCTCAAAACCTCCACATAAATGCCCCCCAGGCCACAGAGAATCACATGTCCAAAACCCGGTTCATATTTGGCCCCCACAAAAAGTTCAATCCCCTCCAGCATGGGCTGAACAAGAACGCCCGTGGCACCCTCAATCTTCATCATTCCTTGAAAATGCTCCATCAGATCAATCATCATTGTCTATTCCCAGGGCGACCCCTCCCACATCCGATTTATGAACCGGTCCTACCACTTTCATAACCAGCGGAAACCTAATCTGCTTGGCCAGTCGATCCAGGGAGGCTTCATCCCTGGCTACCTCTTCGCTTACCCGTGGGATATCCTGCAGCATCCAGAATTTTTTGAATGACCCCCGGGGCCAGATAGCCCTCTTCTGACTCATCAATCAGCTTCCTGATAGCCGGCTGATCAATCCCCTCCGGCCTGGAAACGCTCCCCGGCAGGCTGCAGCTGTTCCGTACACCAGAGTCAGTGCCTCGCCCAGCTGCACCTCATCCGGAAAATTAATAGTGTCCATGAGACAGAAAGTCCTCCACCTCTTTGGCTGCTGTGGTGACCGAAGGAAGAACCGGGTAAATGGGTTTGCTGCACTGCTGCATTTTCTGATAAAGCAGTTCATATACATCAAAGACAGGAGTCTAGTCCGGGAGTGCCAAAAATGACCACTATGCCATCAATTTCCTGAAAAGAGTGCTCACAATAGTCGATACATATACCCAGCTGCTCTGCATTGCCGGTAGCCAGCATATCAATGGGATTTGAAGCGGATGAACCCGGAAAGAGATGTGTAAGTAACTCTTCTACCCGGGGTCCTTCCAGGTGAGGCACATCCATACCTCCCTTGGCCAGCTCATCGGTAAGCATGACAGCCGGTCCGCCGGCATGAGTGATAATGGCCAGGTTCTTCCCCTTCAGTGGCGGATGCAGCATGACCGAGGCCACAGTAGTCAGCTCCTCCCTGCCATAGCAGCGAACAATTCCGGCCTTGCGGAAGAGGGCATCAACAGCCATATCAGAACTGGCCATAGCCCCCGTATGTGAGGAGGCAGCCCTGCTTCCCGCATCCGTGGTTCCGGCCTTTATGGCAGCAATCTGACAGCCTTTCCCAATCAGAGAGGTGGCATGCCTGAGCAAACGGCCCGGATCCTTGATGGTCTCAAAATAGAGCATCTTCACCCGGGAGGAGTTTTCCTTGCTAAAGTTTCATCGAGGTATTGCAGTACATCCTCCACCCCAAGCTGGGCAGAATTACCGACCGAAAAGACATGGTTGAAGCTGAGTCCCTTCTGCTAGTCCCGATTCCATGATGAAGACGGCAGTGGCACCACTTCCTGAAATAAAATCGCAGCCCTGGGGATCCAGCTTGGGAATGGGAAGGGTAAATACACCCTGGTAGGCCGGAGTCATCACCCCGATGCAATTTGGACCAATCAGGGCTGCATCATGCTCCCTGCATATTTCCACGATCTCCTGCTCAATGGCAGCTCCTTCCAGGTTCTCCTCACTGAATCCGGCCGACACAATAATAAATGCGCGGGTACCCTTGGTCTCAGCAAGTTCCCTGACTATCTCCAGCGCAAAAGGAGGCTGGTATGGCCAGGAAGGCAAGCTCGGTGGGGGGCAGCTCTCTGATCTCCCTGTAAGAAGGCAGATCCCTGTATCTGTATCCTCCTTCGGATTCAGAGCAGTAAAGTTTGCCTTTAAAGGTTCCGGTACGTATATTATGAAAGAGTTTTCCTCCTGGCTTGGAAATATTATTGGAGGCTCCAACAACGACAATGCTCTCAGGATTAATAAGTTGGCGATTAATCATTCGAATCGGTTTAACAGATTCAAAGATAACAAAGCAGATTTGTGTGATCGCCCGATCGGGAGTGTCTTAGAACACTGCCTAAGAACAGGAATAAAAAAAATAAGGCAAGTTGCTATTCTTCCTAAAACCCTCAAAAGATTCGCAACTTGCCTTGCACCCCAACAATTACTTTTCGCTATATATAACCAATAAAAGCCCGATTTGTTTTTTGCTCCGGCGCATTTAACAAAAAAGAGATGTTTTTTAACATTTGAACGCGCTTTATCAACCGGCCAGCACCGATTTGACTTTGACCCCGGGCAAACGACCCAACTGGCCACTGAGTGATCCCATCCTGTCGGTGTTCCCTTCCAGTACCAGGGAAATGACGCTGGTAGACCGGTCCCTGAGGGGGATTCCCTGCCGCCCCAGGATCAGCTCGGCATGTTCGGAAATAATAGCATTTATCCGGTGAATATCACCCTCCTTCCCGATCAGTATCAGGATCGCTCCGATGCGTTTTTCCATAAAACGAATATACTAATAAATGAGTTCCCTGACAGCATCCAGCTGCTTTGGAAGGCTGGATCCTCCCCGGGCTTCCAATCGTTTATGAAAACGGATAAGGCCCTCCTCGTCCAGGCCGGGTAATTGAATCTCAAGTGGATAAAGAAGTATTTGTTTTTCATTGATACACACCAGGGCCTTCTCGTAGTGATCCTCGTGTGAAAATGAAGCTGCATAGTCCCCTGCTGGCGGAAGCGCTTTCAAAGGATCGCTTACAGGAATCCAAAAACAGGGCTGCAGAGGCAAGTCCCCCTGGTCCGGAAGCCGTTCCATTTTTGCCCGGATCATATAGTGATGCTCCAGGTAAGCATTGGCCCGCTGAATGTTTCCCTCCTTCAGGGCTCTTCGGATTTTGGTGCTGCTAACGGTTTCATTCTGGATCTCTTGCTGAGGAATTTCTTCCACCTGAAATCCATAAAGATCCCTGGCCTTGTAAAGAGAGCTGAAGCTCCCTTCCCTGTTGTGGCCAAAATAGTGGTTAAATCCCACCACAATGGTATGGGCATGAAGCTTCCCTACCAGGTAATGTTCTACAAAGTCAGCGGAACTGGTCTTTGCAAAATCAAGGGTAAACTCCAGGATAATCAGGTGATCCAGGCCCGCTTCAGCCAGAAGCTCGATCTTTTCAGATTGGGAATTAATCAAGTTCAGATCCTTCCCTGCAGCATCCGGATACAGCACTTTACGAGGGTGTGGGAAAAAGGTGATCAGTACAGAGGATCCATTCACTTCCCGGGCCAGGTTCTTTAGTCGGCGGATAATTGCCCGGTGACCCACATGTACCCCATCGAAGGAACCTACGGTCACAACCGGCGACGGAATCTCCGGCAAATGCTCCATGGACTGATGTACCTGCATCTATTTTTGGGGACTCTTCACGAAATAGGCTACTTTCTCCAGGGAGGTAATCATATCATATTCATCCAGGTATACTTCCGGGGGTACATTCAGGGGTATGGTCGTGAAATTCATCAAACCCTTAATCCCGGCATCCACCAGGTTTGCGGTCACTTCGGTAGCAGAATCGGCTGGTACCGTCATGATGGCAATGGAGATGTTCTGTTCCTGAACCACTTCTTTCAGCCTGCTTAGCGGATAGCATTTTACCCCGGAAATCACCCGGTCAATTTTATTGGTATCCACATCGAAAGTAGCCAGTATATTGAGTTTGGAACGCTTTCCTACAAAGTAGGTGGTCACTGCGCGGCCCAGATTCCCCACACCGATCACGGCCACATTAAGCCCGCTCTCGGAATCCAGAATCTCCCCGATAACATCCACCAGTTCTCTGACATCATAGCCTTTTCGCTGCATGCTCGTATACCCGATAAACATAATATCCCTGCGAACCTGAACCGCAGTATTATGATGGAGATCAGCCAGTTCATGTGAAAATATGTGGGTCTTTCCCTCCTCCAGGCACTGAAGCAGGGATCTGCGGTATTCACTCAAACGTTCAACCGTTCGCTCCGGCAAGGTCATAGCTATCAATTTGGACTGATACAATACTACAAAATATTGTTAATTAAATCACAGTTTCAGATCAACAATTCTGTTGATACCCGTCAGTCTCCGTGAAGAGGAAGAATTACGCTGAATTCGCTCCCCTTTTCGGGGACGCTGTTCACATCAATGTGTCCCCCGTAAAGCTCAGCTATTTTACTTACAATGGAGAGGCCCAGGCCCGAACCGGTAATTCCCCTGGTCCGGCTGTTTTTAATGCGGACAAACTCTTTAAATAACTGGGAAACCTCCTCTTCGCTCATCCCGATCCCCGTATCCTTCACGAGTATTTCAAGCATCTGCTCCTTCTGTCGGAGCACCAGCTCCACTTCTCCTCCGTCACGGTTATATTTGACCGCATTGGAGAGCAGATTGTTAAACATGATGTCCAGGTCCGATGGATCTGCGTCGTAATAAATCGCCTCTCCCGAAAAGCTAATCGTAACATTCCGCATATGGGCCAGGGGTTTAATGGTGGCCAGGGCCAGCTGTGCCCGTTCCATGAGGTCCACCCGCTCTATTTTCTCCTCTTTTCTCTCCAGCCTGATCTTGGTAAAATCAAGCAGGTCCATGATCAGCGAGCGCATCCCCTCCACACGCTGAAGTGAGCGATCAATAAGCGCATCATACTCCTTCAAGTCCTCTCCAAGTTCACGTTCCTTCATCATCTGCAGGTAACCCTCCAGGGCATTGAGGGGTGATTTGAGCTCATGGCTCAAAACGGAAAGAAACTGGTAACGAATCTTCTTTCCCTCCTCCTTCATGGTCCGGGTGATCTTTTTGAGGAAATACTGCTTGGTGATCAGATCAATGCTGGACTTCAGCTCTGCCGGAGTAAATGGCTTCGGAATAAAATCCCGGGCCCCGTCATCGGTAGCTTTGGCCGCAATCTCCAGCGAAGCATAGGAGGTGATCATTGCCACCATGATATCCATATTCTTCTGCTTGATGATCTCCAGCACCTCCATCCCGTCCATCCCGGGCAGCTTATTATCCAGCAGGAGTATCTCGGGCGGGGATTCTTCCAGCATAAGCAGTGCTTCTTCCCCGCTGGCTGCCTCCCTGCATATAAATTGATAATCTTCATCCATGAAGGGGAAACTCACGTGGTGCCCTTCCAGGATCCTTTTCACACCCGAGCGGATTCCCGGCTCATCGTCAACCACCAGAACAGATAAAGTCTCCATAGGATTAATCGAGGTATTTTTTGACAAGTAATTTCAATTCTTCCATTCTGTAGCCCTTCTCCAGGTAGTGGTCCGCTCTGATCCAGGACTTGCTCCCCGGACTGTTTATATCAAAAGAGATACCCCGCTCGGCAGTCACGGCCGTAGAGATAATCACCGGTACCCCGGGCCGGCATTTCTTTATCCGGTAGGAGAGAATAAATCCGCTGTCCTCCTCCTCCATCATCAGATCGAGGATGGCCAGGTCGGGGCATCCACTCTCCAGGTATCGTTCGGCATCCGCGCGCGACTCCACAGCAACCACCTCATATCCCCAGCGCTCCAGGTGATGTTTCACCTGGAATATCAAATCCGGATCATCGTCAGCCAGCAAAATGGTCTTCTTTTTTATCTCGCTCATTACTTCTTTTTAATTAATTAGGTGGCACGCTTTCGCGGAAGCTTCACCATGAATTCGGTTCCCGTGGCTCCTTTTTCAGGATTGGTATTGGAGTTCACATCGATCTGTCCCCGGTGCATCTTGACGATCCCATAGGTAGTCGCCAATCCGAGTCCGGTCCCCTTTCCAATTCCCTTGGTCGTATAAAAGGGTTCAAATACCTTTTCAAGCTCTTCGGGGGAGATCCCGCTGCCTTCATCCTGGATCCTGATATTCACCCAGTCTTGGCTGTCAGTGAGGCTTACGGTCAGGGCCCCACCCCCGGGCATGGCTTCCATTGCATTTTTTAAGAGATTGCTGATGACCTGGACCATTTGTTCCCCGTCCATTTCGGCAAAAGGATTGGAAAGCTGGTTGTTCAGGGTATAGCGGATGTTTTCCGGAAAAATCAGAGAACCTGTACTTTTCCTCATCAACTCTTCCAGATCCATGGTACTGTACCTTACCTGGTTCTTCCTGGCAAAATTAAGTAATCCGCCCACAATGGATTTGCATCGCCCGGCCTGCTCCACAATTAATTCCAGGTCTTCCTTCAACTGCCGGTCATTTCCCACCTCTTCCAGCAGCAGGTTGCTGTACATAATCACCACACCCAGGGGATTATTTAATTCATGAGCGATCCCCGCGGATAGCTGACCCATATGTGCCAGCTTTTCACTCTGCCTGAGAGCCTGTTCCACGGAGAGCAACTTGTGTTTGGAATCGTCCAGCTTGTGTATGGTCCGGTGCAGGGTGTCTATGGAATAAGGGAGGCACATCTCCACCTCGGCAAGTCCCTGTGTAATGGCCCGCGCATGGCTCAGGCAGGTATCATACCCGCATGCGCCACAATCCAGGTGGTCCTGTTGGGAAAATTTTCCCATTTGCTGAAGCACCTTTTGGATCTCATCCTCCGATGAATCCTGCAGGCGTTGATCATCCCTTCTAAAGGAGCGGCTAAGATCCAGATGAATGCCCTCCGGCCTTATGGCCTCACTCTCTCCATGGTTCTGGTCAATTCTTTCGTACAGGTGATTAAGCACCAGGCTTCTGCGTACAAATTTCTTCCCACCGGGACTGGTTCCCGGGCCCATGATACACCCTTCACAACAGAGCAATTCAAGTTGTTTGGAACCCAGCCTGCCCGAAGCATATTCCCGGATGGCCTCCTGAAAATGAACCCGGCCTTCAGCTACTATGACCCGTTGGTCCACATGATTTCCCTCCAGGTTCATAGACTGAAGCAAGCCTCTGCTTACGGGAAAACCTGCCCCTTTTTTGGCCAGTGGCGGGGAGAAGGCCGCAGCTTCCACATTGGAAGCCCTGATCCGTATGGAGGTGAACATGGTTCGCAATTCTGCAAAAGTAATCACCTCATCCACTTCATGGGATTCCTCTTTTTTGGCCACACAGGGTCCGATAAAAACAACCTTTGCCTGGCTCTTCTCTACCTCTCTGATATACCTTACCGTTGCTACCATAGGGGAAACCACCGGGGTGAGTGTACCAATCAGATCGGGATGGTATTTTTGAACATAGGAGACAATGGCCGGACAATCGGAATTGATGAATCCTTTGCCCGGAGATCCGTTGATCAGTTTTTCATAGGCTTCTGCCACCAGATCGGCTCCCATACCCACCTCAAAGAGCTGACTAAATCCCAGTTTTTTCAACATCCCGGCAAAAAGAGCCATATCCGGAATCTCTTCAAACTCAGCAACGTAACTTGGTGCAACAATGGCAATCACCTCTTTTTCGAACTGCAGGAGCGCATGCACCCGGTCGACGGAGCGCTCATATACCTTTGCTCCCTGGGAACAAACGATGGTGCAGTTTCCGCAAGCTATGCATCTTTCCACCACCACCTCGGCCTGACCGTCCACAATCCGGATAGCTTTCACCGGGCACTCCCTGACGCAGGTATAACATACCCGGCACAAATCCTTGACCGTGTAAACCAGGCCCCTCTTTTTCTGTAACTGTTCCATTTATAGCAAAACCTCCCGCTTAAAAAAGGTGGTATAGAGCAGCTTCCTGCTCAAGGGACCTCCGGGTTCCCCCAGTAAATCCCTGTAAATATCCTGAACAGGCTGATTTTGATGAGCGGTATGCAGTTCGCTCCCGTTATCCAGGTCGTAGATGGCCTTAGAACGGGCACGAAGCAATTTATCATCCACAGGGATTGGTTGGCCTCCCCCGTTGATACATCCTTCCGGGCAGGCCATCACCTCCAGAATATCCAGCTTCTTTTTTCCCGCCTTAAGCTCCTCAATCACGGCATGCACATTAGCCAGTCCATTGACTGCCCCTATCCTGATCTCCGAGGAGCCGGCTTTAACGCTCATTTCCCGGTAGGACTTGTGCACCCGGAACCTGTGCAGTTTCGAAGGCGGCATCTCTGTCCCTGCATATTGCGCATAAAGGGTGCGAATGGTGGCTTCTACTTCTCCACCCGCAATTCCCGACAGTTTTCCGGCAGAACCAAAAGAGCAGAAGGGGGCATCAGGAAGTTCCGGCTCCAGCTGATCCAGCTCCAGTCCGCTGAGTTTAATCATTCTCAGCAGCTCACGGGTAGTCAGCACAAGGTCAATCACGGGAAGTCCTGCCCGGGTCATCTCCATTCGTCTGGCCTCTGCCTTGGCAGCCGTGCAGGAAGTAATCAGCACAGAGACAATCTCTTTATCCGCCTGCTTTCCGTTTCCTGCATACCACTCCCTGATCAGTGCCCCGTTAATCTGCTGGGGTGACTTCAGGGGAGAAAGGAAAGGCAGCAGTTCCGGATAATACTGTTCTGCATAATGTATCCAGGCCGGACAGGAGCTGGTAATCAGGGGAAAGTCCTGTTGTCTGCTCCTTACCTGTTTGTATATCTCGGCCTGTTCCAGAATCAAAAGATCGGCTCCAAAAGAGCTTTCAAAAACCTTGTCGAATCCATAGCGGTGCAACACGGTGTTGATGATGCCACTCATATCGGTTCCGGGTTTATACCCTAGCTTTTCAGCCACGGAAATAGCCACAGCCGGACTGTACTGGGCCACCACCAGTTTCCCGGGGGCATGAATATGGCTTTCAAGCTCCGGAAATTGAACATGTTCGATCAGGGCCCCCGTGGGACAGGCGATCAGGCACTGACCGCAGGAAGTGCAATTGGAATAATTCAAGGGCTTGCCCAGGGTGGTGGATATCCTCAATTCATTTCCCCGGTGAGCAAAATCCAGAGTAGAGGTACTCATTATCTCCTCGCAGATCCTGACACATCTTCCACAGAATATGCATTTGGAAGGATCCCGGATAATGGCCGGACTTGATTTATCAATTTTATGAAGGGTTCGCTTTCCCGGTATCCGTCGCTCCCTGATATTCAAATCCTCGGAAAGCGATTGCAATTCGCAGGAACCGTTCCGCTCACAGTAGAGGCAATCGTCTGGATGATTGGACAGTAACAACTCCACATTGGTCTTTCGTGCCCTCAGAACCCTGGGAGAGTGGGTTTTAATCTTCAAGGGACCTTCCACGGGAAAGGAGCAGGATGGGACCAGGTTTTCCTTTCCTTCCACCTCCACCACACACATGCGGCAGGCTCCGGAGGGAGTCAGGTCTTTCATGCTGCAGATGGTAGGCACATGCATGCCATGGCGATTCAGGGCGGAGAGTATGGTCTCCCCCTTCTCCGCTTCAATATTTGTCCCGTTAACTTCCAGCTTAATTCCCATCATTCCCTATTTATAGTAGACGGCCGAAAACTTGCATACATCAAAACAGATCCCGCACCCAATACACTTCTCCTGCACAATAAAATAGGGGTGTCTGGCAGTACCAATGATGGCCTCGGCCGGACACCTTTTGGCGCAGATGGAGCACCCGGTGCACAGGTCCACATCAATGAACCAGGTACGTAATTCCGTGCAGGTGTTGGAGGGACATCGTCTGTCGAAAATATGCTCCTCGTATTCGTGCCTGAAATACTTCAGGGTGCTTACTACCGGATTAGGGGCATTCTGTCCAAGACCGCAAAGCGAAGTATCCTTCATCACCTCAGCCAGGCTTTCCAGTTGCATCACTCCTTTGAACCTTTCCAGAGTGGTATGTCCCCTCCTCATCCACCGGTTTTCGGGTAATACTGGCCAGGATCTCCGCCATTCGCCTTGTTCCTTCCCTGCAAGGGATACACTTACCGCAACTCTGCTTATTCAAATACTCCATAAAGTACCTGACCGTATTTACCACGCAGGTCTTATCGTCCATCACCAGAACTCCCCCCGAACCCATGACCAGTCCTTTTTCCTTCAGAGTCTCATAAGTCACGGGTAGATCCATCAGTTCCACCGGAACCATGCAGCCCGATGGGCCACCCACATGTAGTGCTTTCAGTTCCCGGCCCTTTCTGACCCCTCCAATAATCTCATTGACAATGGTATTAAAGGAGGTACCCATGGGTACCTCTACCAATCCGGAAAGTGCCACCCGGCCTGAGATACTGAATATCTTGGTCCCGGGACACCCATCCATCCCTATTCCTCTGAACCAATCCGGACCCTTTCGGATGATCCCGGGCAAATTGGAGAGGGTCTCCACATTATTTACCACGGTTGGACGTCCCAGGTAACCGGAAGTGGAGGGATAGGGCGGCTTGGCAGCGGGCATTCCCCTTCTTCCTTCCAGGCTGGCTATCAGGGCAGTTTCCTCACCACATACAAAGGCTCCAGGACCCTTACGCAGGGAGATCTGCAGATTGTACCCACTGTCCAGGATATTATCCCCCAGGAGTCCCATCTCCCTTAGTTCCTTAATGGCATGGTTGATACGCCTGATGGTATCCTTGTATTCACTGCGGATATAAATATAGGCCCGATTGGACCCGATGGCATAGGCTGCAATGGAGATACCTTCGAGCAACTGAAATGGATTTCCCTCCATCAGTGTTCGATCCATAAAGGCCCCGGGATCACTCTCCTCGGCATTGCATACCAGATATTTTTGATCCGAGGGAGTCTCAAAGGCTGCTTTCCATTTTTCACCCGTGGGAAAACCTCCGCCGGACCGGCCCCTCAGACCACTCTTCTTCACCAGCTCGCAAACTTCACGAAAGGTATAGGTGCGGATGGTAAGCAGAAATGCCCTGTATCCGCCGCCTGCCACATATTCCTCCAGAGAAAAGGGATCGATGATTCCGCAGGCGTCCATCACCATCCGGCTCTGCAAAGCGAAAAAGGGAATCTCATCCAGGAAAGGAACATCTGCCCAGGCCTCCTGTCCTTCCTGTGAGAGCTGGCCGATCACGCATCTGATCCGGAACCACCTGGTGAAAGAGATCATCCAGCAAGATGGGAACCTTTTCTGCAGTGATTCTGCTGAAAAAGATGCGTGGTACGGCCCGGCATCTGAACAGAAACAACCGGATCTTCTGAACTCAGTCCGATACTTCCCGTTTCAGCCAGTTCAATTTCTATGGAACGATCCGAAGCATACTGTTCAATGGCTTTCCATGTGGCTTGGGATCCGGCCACAATTCCGGAAGTTGAACTGTTGACCATGACCAGTGGCCTGGTCTACACTGGATCTTCCTGAGTTTGTCCCTCAGGCCTTGTTCTTCAGGATTCAGCTCAGAACCATTACTCTGTGCCAGCTTCAGTAACAGCTCCCTATCTCTCTGCATCTTCCCGGTATTGTTTGATAATCTCCCTAACCTCTTTTACCGTCGATCCCGGAATAATAGGTCCCATTGACCGCCATTACCGGTGATTGTCCGCAGGCCCCGATACAGGATTGTACTTCCAGGCTGAAAAGTCCGTCACGGCGTTGTTTCTCCATCTTTGATCTCCAGCAGTTTGGTGATTTCATTGACCAATTCCCCGGAACCTCCCATATGACAGGAAGTTCCATTACAAAGCATCACATGGTAAAATCCTCTGGGTGAAAAAGTGAACTGGTTGTAGAATGTAGCCAGGCCGTATACCTTGCTGGTGGGCAGAGAGAGATGAGCACCGATGCGCCAATAGCTTCTTCAGAAATATATCCAAATTCATCCTGAATGGCCTGAAGCAGGGGAATCAGCGCATTCCTCTTGATCTGGGGAAACCGCTGCAGAATCTCTTCTATTCGTGCTGTGGCTCATCCATAGCAATGGATCAGAATCAATTTTTAACATGAAATATTGTGATATTCACAGAACGCTCAAAGATATTGATTATGTTTGTTATTTGAAAAACAGTAATCAATTTGAATAGATTATAAATTACGACAGCTGAACTGATTTTATTAACTTTGAATGCTCAACCGAAATGACACTGTTTGAAAAGGAGATTAAGATCTGCATGGGCAGCTCCTGTTTCAGCCGGGGAAACAAACAAACACTGCAGGTGATTCAGAAATACCTGAAGGACCATCAACTGGAAAGAGAGGTTATCCTGAAAGGAAATCACTGTTTCAGTGACTGCAATGAGGGACCGGTGCTAAAAATTGGACAAAAGGTATATGAAGAGGTAAGTGACGAGAATGTCCTGGAGATCCTGGAAAATGAATTCGGAGAGATGTAAAACAAACTATGATGGAAGCTCTCCTGAAAATAAACAGTGAAACCTGCATCGCCTGTTATGCATGTGTCAGGGCCTGTCCGGTGAAAGCCATCAGGGTACAGAGCGAAAAGGTGAAACCAGAGATCATCCCCGAAAGATGTATTGGCTGCGGAAGCTGTGTGGCTGTTTGCGGACCAGGGGCCATCGAGATACGTAATTCCAAAAATGAGCTGAATAAACTCCTGACAAGCAGGAAAGAAAGTGGCTGCCCTGGTGGATCCGTCCATTGCAGGTGAGTTTCCCGACATCACGGATTACAGAAAATTTGTCCAGATGCTTCGTGAACCTGGGATTTGACTATGTTCATGAAGTGGCCTTTGGGGTGGATCTGGTGGCCCGGGCCTACAATGAGCTTTTTGAAAAGAGCAAGGGGAAATACTATATCATGTCAAACGATCCGGTGACCGTCTCCTTTGTGGAAAAATACAGCCCTGGCCTGGTACCCAACCTGGCCCCCATTCTCCCTCCAGTGGCTGCTACGGCCATGGTGGTGCGGAAGATTGCAGGTGAGGAAGTGGTCCTGGTCTATATCAGTCCCCTTAATTGCCAGCAAAGATGAGATCAGACGATTTCGAAGGGGACAGTCGAATCGACCTGGCCATCACCTTTGTAGAACTCCGGGAGCTTTTCACGGAGGCCCAGCATTCATGAAACTGATCTGGAATACAGTGATTTTGATGATCCCCTTGGATATAAGGGCTCCTTTTTCCCGGTGGCCAATGGAATCATACAGGCTGCGGAAATCGAAGAAGAGCTGCACCTAAGCCCCGTAATCACTGTAGAAGGTGAGGGAATGATGGATGCCATTAAAGAGTTTGAAGAGAATATTGGAGCCATCGAACACCATTTTAACCTCTTTTATAAAGAGTTCCTCATGGGAAGGGGAACAAGTGCCGGAGGTAAAAGATTCCTCAGGCGAAGTCAGCTGATCAAATATGTGGAAAAACGCCTGAAGACTCTGGACCGCGATGCCTGGGAAGCCAGCATTGACCGAGTTTGCCTCCCTGAATCTGAAACGCAGCTTCCAGGCAGACGATCAATCCCTTCCCGTCCCCTCAGAAAACCATCTGAAGCAAATACTGGAAGAACTTGGACCAGCAGAATCCCTCAGATGTGGGTTGCGGGGCCTGTGGATATGCAAGTTGCACGGACTTTGCCATCGCCATTGCACAGGGGCTGGCCATTCCTGAAATGTGCAACACCTATGCATCCAGGAACCGGCAGGATCACATTCAGTCCCTCAAAATCAGCAACGAAAAGCTGGCCCAGGCCCAGGAGGCCCTCAAAGAGTCAGAACGCACTTGCCCAAAAGGAGAAGAATGCGGCCAGGGAAGCTTCTGAAATTGTCCGGCGGATGCTGCATAAACTACCCTCCATGGTGGTCATCTGCGACATGAACCTGAAGATTATTCAAACCAATGAACAGTTTTATCGCCTTGCTTGGTGAAGATGCCAGGGAGATTAACGAAGTGGTCCCCGGACTTGCAGGAGCTGATTTAAAGACCCTCCTCCCCTACAATTTCTACAACCTCTTCACCTACGTTCTGGCACACAATGAATCCATCACCAACAGGGATATCCGGCACGAAGGTAAAATCCTGAATGTCAGTGTATTTGTCATCGAAAAGGATAAGATTGTGGGAGCAGTGATCCGCGATATGTCAGCTCCGGAAGTGCAAAAAGAGGAGGTGGTAAAAAGACTCACAGAAGTCATCGACAAAAACCTGAGCCTGGCGCAACAAATCGGATTTATCCTGGGAGAAGGTGCATCAGAAACTGAAAGAATGCTTAATTCCATCATCGAATCCTACAACCTAAGACAGGACCTGAAAAAGTAATGAGTGGTAAATTTTATATAGAGGTCGCCTGCGATCAGCGCAATTACGGCAATGAGCGGATCTGCGGAGATGTATTTATCAGCCGGAAGGTAAAAGAGGAGAACCGGACCATTGTAGTGCTTTCCGATGGAATGGGACATGGAGTAAAAGCCAATGTACTTGCCACCCTGACCGCCACCATGGCCGTCAATTTCACCATAGAGCATAAAGCGGTGGAGAAGATTGCCGAGATCATCATGAATACCCTGCCGGTATGCAGTGAACGACAGATGAGCTACTCCACCTTTACCATTGTGGATATTGAACACGACGGTTCTGATCACCATCCTGGAGTTTGACAATCCGCAGACCATCATCCTGAGAGACAACAAACCCTTTGATCCGGGCTGGAAAAGCCTGATCCTTGACAGCGAGAAAAATCAGGGAAGGAAATCCTGCTACCTGCCAGTTTGAACCCAGGAAAGAGGACAGGATCCTGTTCTGCAGCGATGGCATTGCTCAGTCGGGTCTGGGAACAGACAAGTTTCCCCTGGGCTGGGGAAGAGATAATATGCTGGAGTACTCCCTCAAACTGGTCCAGAACAGTCCCAAGATCTCCGCTGCCAAACTGGCATCGAAAATGGTAAATATGGCTCACCGTAACGATGGCTACAGTTCCAAAGACGATACCAGCTGTGCCAGCATCTATTTTCGAAAACCACGTAAGCTGATGATAGTTACCGGTCCGCCTTATGAAGAGGAAAACGATAAAAAGCTGGGCAATACCGTGAGGGCTTTTAAAGGAAAAAAAGTGATTTGCGGAGCCACAACTGCCGATATCATTGCCCGTGAACTGGGTGTGGAAATTGAAGACAGCCTGGTATTTGAGGATCCCGAGCTTCCACCGGTCTCACATATGGAGGGAATTGACCTGGTGACCGAAGGCATACTGACCATCACCAAGGTAACCCGGATACTCAAAGATTTTTCTCCTTCCTATGCCCTGGGCAAAGGTCCCGCCGACCGGATTGTGAAACTGGTACAACAGAGTGATGAGATTCACTTCATCATCGGGACCAGGGTAAATATTGCGCACCAGGATCCAAACCTTCCCATCGACCTGGAGATCAGAAGAACCGTGGTGAAACGAATGGCCAGGATGCTGGAGGAAAAGTTTCTGAAGGAAGTCACCATCAGTTACATATAACCGGAAACAGGGGCATTTTAAACAAATACCCCTGTCCGCGTGTATTATTTCTTGGCACGCTTATTGACATATCGGTGTGGCCGGTGCCGAAATACACGGATCTGACAGATTGACTGCATAATGAGTTTAAATAGTTTAGAGAAGCTGATGATTCCCATAGACGAAGAGACTGAATATATACCTTTGCTTTCCGAGGAGGAAGAAGAGGATCTGAAAAAAGTGAATATCCCCGATGTATTGCCCATTCTGCCATTGCGCAATACCGTCCTGTTTCCCGGGGTGGTCATTCCCATTACCGTAGGCAGGGATAAATCCCTGAGGCTGGTTCAGGAAGTTTATAAGAAGAATAAAATTCTGGGTGCTGTGGCTCAGAAAGATGGCTCCATTGAAGATCCCGAAATAGAAGACCTCTATAAAATCGGAACCGTAGCACAGATCCTGAAGATCCTGGAGATGCCCGATGGATCCACCTCGGTGATTATTCAGGGACAGGAAACGATTTATCATGAATGACCTGCTGACTGAAAAGCCGTATCATGTGGCCAAGAATTACTCCCTGGAGGATGAGGAGGATGAACCTGCAGGAGAAGCCAAAGCAGTGGCTGCAGCCCTGAAAGAGCTCTCCATTAAGATTATTAAGCTCTCCTCCAATATCCCTACAGAAGCCACTTTTGCGGTAAAAAATATTGAAAGCCCTTCCTTCCTGATTAACTTCCTGGCTTCCAACAGTGAACTGTCTCTGAAACAGAAACAGGAGCTGCTGGAAACCAACAGTGTTTCAAAAAGAGGCTTTACCCTGCTTGAAAGCCTGTCCAAAGAGGTTCAGATGCTGGAACTGAAAAACGATATCCAGACCAAGGTAAAAAGTGACCTGGACCAGCAGCAGCGAGAATTCCTGCTGCACCAGCAGATGAAAACCATTCAGGATGAACTGGGTGGTTCTCCCCAGGACCAGGAAGTGATTGATTTCAGGGAAAAAGGGAAAAAGAAAAAATGGAGCAAAGAAGTGGCTGCTGCCTTTGAAAAGGAGCTGGACAAATTGCTCCGGCTTAATCCGGCCACCGGTGAATATTCCGTCCAGGTGAATTACATCCAGACCCTGGTTGAACTTCCCTGGAACGAATACACCAAAGATAACTTCAACCTGAAACGAGCCAGCCGAATTCTGGACAAGGATCATTTCGGGCTTGGAAAAAGTAAAGGACAGGATCCTGGAGCACCTGGCTGTACTGAAGCTAAAAGGCGATCTAAAATCGCCCATTCTTTGCCTGGTAGGTCCTCCGGGAGTGGGTAAAACTTCCCTGGGAAAATCCATTGCAGAAGCACTGAACCGGAAATATGTCAGAATGTCACTGGGCGGACTCCACGATGAAGCAGAAATCAGGGGGCACCGGAAAACCTATATTGGTGCCATGCCCGGCAGGATAATCCAGAATCTGAAAAAGGTGAAATCATCCAATCCGGTTTTTGTGCTGGATGAAATCGACAAAGTTGGAAGAGATGCCCAGGGTAATCCGGCATCTGCTCTTCTGGAAGTTCTCGATCCTGAACAGAATAGCTGCCTTTCATGATAACTTCCTGGAACTGGATTACGATCTGTCCAGGGTCATGTTTATTGCCACTGCGAATACCACTGCAGGCATTAATCCGGCCCTGCTCGACCGGATGGAGATCATCGATCTCTCAGGTTACATCGTGGAAGAAAAAATTCAGATTGCCCGAAGGCACCTGATCCCGAACAGACTAGAAAATCATGGTCTTACCGAGAAACAGATTTCCATCCCAGCCTCAGTGCTTGAGTATATTATTGAGAGCTATACCCGGGAATCGGGAGTCAGGCAACTGGACAAACAGATTGCCAAGCTGGTAAGGGTAGTGGCCAAACACATTGCTTTTGAAGATAGCTACGAGAAAAAGCTCTCCACGAAAAACATGCACTGAGATTCTGGGTCCACCCAGGTTTATCAGGGATAAATATGACGGTAACAAACATGCAGGAGTGGTAACAGGACTGGCCTGGACTGCCACAGGTGGTGAAATTCTATTTGTGGAGACCTCCCTGAGTCAGGGAGAAGGGAAACTGACCCTCACCGGAAACCTGGGCGATGTGATGAAGGAATCGGCTGTGCTGGCCCTGGAGTACCTGAAATCGCACGCTCTCAGAATTCTCCATGGATCCTGAGATCTTTAAAAAATACAATGTTCATGTTCATGTTCCCGAAGGAGCAATTCCCAAGGACGGCCCTTCAGCAGGAGTAGCCATGATGACCTCCATCACTTCGGCATTCACTCAGCGCAAGGTCAGGGAAAACACTGGCCATGACCGGTGAGATCACCCTGAGGGGCAAGGTACTGCCTGTGGGTGGAATCAAGGAAAAGATCCTGGCTGCCAAAAGGGCCGGAATCACCGATATTGCCATCTCCCTGGAAAACAGAAAAGATGTGGAGGAGATCAATGAGATCTACCGAAGGGATTAAACTTCAAGTATGTGAATGAGATATCAGGACTGATGGAATTTGTGCTGCTGAATGAGAAGGTGGATCAAGCCCATGAAAATTAGCTTAACAAATCAGTAGCTTGGCTGTTTCAATACCATCTGCTTTCTTGATCTTCACAAAATAGATTCCGCAGGGTAGACCCTTACCTTCCAGATCAGAAACTGTAAAATTATCCTTTTCCTCGGACGCTAATTTGTAAACGGGCATGCCTTCAAGGTTAAATACTTCTACCATGGTTCAGCTCGGATTTTAGTTCAGTGGACTCTTATGCCGCCTAATTTATGGGACGTGGAAAACGAAAGAAAAGAGAAATAGTGACTTATTGTGTGAACCAGTGCATTCTGGATATGAACCCTGCAATTTTACGGATAAAGCATTTAATTGGAAAATGCCATTCCAGCATCTTGATTTTCTGGGCCGGAATCTTAATGGAGCACGTTTCACCCGGATACTCCAGAATACAAATGCAGCTCTTGCGATCGACCCTGTGAAAGATATTTCAAGTTTAGCAGGTAGGACCGGCTGGCCCGGAAAAAACTGCTTCCCTCCAGAAGTTCCTCAATGTGACCCAAATTCTGGGTGCGTAATTTCCCAGTGTCCCGCTACTAAGCTGAATATGGGTATAATTTCCATCGGCTTTGCAGTAAACAACCTCCGACGGATCTATAAGAATATAACCCGAACGGGTATTCAGCTTTATTCCGGGATGGCCTGTATCCTTCAAGCATTTCAATCAGCTTCTGAAGATCCTGTTTCTGAACCTTCCTGCCCTGGTTCTGAAACGTTCAATGGCACTGTCCAGTTCTTCCTGATGAACAGGTTTTAGAATATAGTCAAAAACAGAATTCCGTATGGCCTGTATGGCGTAATGCTCATAGGCCGTAACAAAAATAATTCCCGGATCATGTCCCTGATTCGCTGAACCTGCTCAATGAAGTGGAAGCCATCCTTTTCAGGCATCTGTATATCCAGAAGAACCAGGTGAGGGCGCTCCTTTTTCACCAGTTGTAATAGCCTCATCCACATGGCCTGCCATCCCAACAACCTTAAGCCCCCTTGCTCTCCTGCAAGCATATATTTGAGCAATCTCCCGGGCTTCCGGCTCATCATCTACAATCAGTATTTTCAACAGATCTTCCATGGGATGCAGGAGGATTTCTTTCTTTTCAGGGCGCAAGATATAAAAATCCCGTCAGGACAAAAAACGCTTTCTTCTGGCGGCATTTCAGGTTTTTTTTGTAATCTTCACTGTTTTAATGCTGTTAAAAGAAGCATGCCAGATTCGCAAACGCATAGAACCACAGCCACTTTCGGTACCCTACCGGTCTTCATGACCACCATCTCCACCATTCTGGGGGCCATACTCTTTTTGAGATTTGGCTATGCGGTTGGTCATCAGGGATTTATAGGAGTAATCGGAATCATTTTCCTGGGACATATGGTGACCATTCCAACCGCCATGGCAGTGGCTGAGATTGCCACCAATCAGAAGGTTCAGGGAGGAGGTGCCTATTATATCATCAGCCGTTCATTTGGAATCAACATTGGATCTGCCATTGGCATTGCACTCTATCTGAGTCAGGCCATCAGTGTTGCCTTTTATGTCATCGCCTTTTCAGAAGCTTTTGATCCGCTGATCAGATATCTTCACTATGAGATTAATACACCGCTGATTGATAAACGGTGGGTCGGACTGGCAAGCATGAGTCTCCTTTCACTGATTATCCTTACCCGGGGAGCCAACATCGGGATGAAAGCCCTGTATTTTGTTGTAGCCCTACTTTTTACTTCCCTGCTCTTTTTCTTCCTGGGAAAATCCAAGTGTCGAGGAACAGCCATTTATTCTAAATGCCCAGATTCAGAATCCCGATAATTTTTTCTTTGTTTTTACCATCATCTTTCCTGCCTTCACAGGCTTGTGGCAGGACTTGGACTCTCCGGTGATCTTCGAGATCCCAGCAAATCCATTCCCAGGGGAACCCTCTTGGCCACCCTGGGTGGATTTGTGGTCTACATCCTGGTGGCCTATAAACTGGCCATTAGCGCCTCGCCGGAAGATCTGGCCTCTGATCAAATGATCATGGAGAAAATTGCCCTATGGGGACCCATCATTCCCATTGGACTGGCTGCAGCTTCCCTCTCCTCTGCCCTTGGGTTCCATCATGGTGGCGCCCCGAACCCTCCAGGCCATGGGATACGATGACGTATTTCCCGGAAGGGTTTGAATAGCTGGCTCTCCAGAGGCAAGGAGAAGGATAATGAACCCACCAATGCCGGACTGATCAGCATCATCATTGGATTTGTTTTTGTTGCCTTTGGCGACATCGATTTTGTGGCCCAGATCATCGCCATGTTCTTTATGGTCACCTATGGGGTGATCTGTCTGATTTCACTGCTGGAACACTTTGCAGCTGATCCCTCCTACCGTCCCACCTTCAAATTCCAGGTGGTATATATCCCTGCTGGGAGCAGTCACCTCTTTCTGGTTCATGTTTAAAATGAATGCTCCCTATGCCCTGCTATCACTGATTGTGATGGGAGGTATCTATGTCATGGTCTCCAGCTACAAAGAAAGGAGAAAGGACTGGTCAACCTGTTCCGAGGGGTGGTGTTCCAGGCCAGCAGGCAACTTCAGATCCTGGCACAACGAGCCGACCGGGAAGACCTGGACGAACACTGGAGACCTTTTACCATCTGTGTTTCACAGGATACCTTTATGCGACGAAGCGCCTTTGATATACTCAGGTGGATCTCCCTGAAATATGGTTTTGGAACCTACATACACTATATCAAGGGATTCCTAACCGAAGAAACCAACAAGAGTCCAAAGAGATTCTCAACAAGCTGATCCACCTGGCTGCAGGTAGCAAAAACCGGGTTTACCTGGATACCATTATCAGTCCTTCCTATACTTCAGCCATTGCACAGGTGATCCAGCTTTCCGGCATCTCAGGAAAAGGGAATAATATGATCCTCTTTGAATTTTCCCAAACGGAACCCCAGGAACTTGAAGAAGCTCTGAACACCCATGATATCCTTTATGCCACCGGATTTGACCTGTGCGTCCTGAGTACCTCCTACAAGGGATTCGGCTATAAAAAACAGATCCATATCTGGATCACGCCAGCGGATTTTGACAATGCCAACCTGATGATCCTGCTGGGATATATCATCCTGGGGCATCCCGAGTGGAAAGAGGGGATCATCAAGATCTTTGCCATCCATCAGCCTGAAGCAGTCACGCGAAGGATGGAAGAGTTGAAAGAACTGATCAAAGAGGGACGACTGCCCATTTCCCTGGCCAACATTAGCCTGATCAGTGCAGACGGGGATACAGGGACCCGGGAGATCATCGGAGAAGTCTCCGCAGATGCCGACCTGACCATCGTTGGGTTCAGGCATGAGCAGTTGAACACCGAAGGATATAAGCTCTTTACCGGGTTATAACAAGCTGGGAAATGTGCTGTTTGTAAGTGCCAACAAGAAAAAAGAAATCAACTAAAACATTACCTTTGAAAAAAAAGCAGATGGAAAAAGTCGCTGTCTTTCCGGGATCATTTGATCCTTTTACCGTAGGTCACGAAAACATCGTACTTCGTGGACTCAGTATTTTTGATAAGATCATTGTTGCCATAGGGATTCACTCCACCAAGCAGCCACTCCTGAAAATAGAGGCCCGGGTTGAGATGGTTACCCGGATTTTCAAGGACAATGAGCAGGTAAGTGCCGGCTCTTTTGAAGGACTGACCGTAGATTATTGTAGAAAAGTCCATGCCACTCATATGCTAAGGGGGATACGGACAGCAGCAGACTTTGAATACGAAAGGGCCATTGCCCAGATCAATAAAAAGATGTTGCCATCGGTGGAATCCATTTTCCTCCTCACCACTCCAGAACACACCCCGGTTAACTCCACCATCATACGGGATATTATCAGAAACGGAGGTGATGCCTCTCAGTTTCTTCCGAAGGGTGTGGACATCAATGAATTTCTCTGATGCGCTGTTGTTTATCCATTTTTATGCTGTTGTTCTGGAGCTATGGAATTTTGCATGGCCAGTCTGCTTCCGTTCATGCTGCCGCTGCGGATTATGCGGGCCAGAGCATCCACACCACCATAGCCTGGAATCCCTTTATCACCATTCCTGAGTTCTCCCAAAGAGTGGTATGCAGTGAAGCGGGGGATTTTGAACAGCTTATACCGCTTAAGGAAGCCCGTGTGGTCCAATTCGAAACCGGGATCTATCAGGCTTACCTGTACATGGAACCCGGTTATCATTATGAGGTGAAATTTCCCGGGTACCTGGAGAAAAACTGGGATAGCCGAATCTCTCCATTTTACCAGCCTGTGGCTCTTCCTCTGACTGTCCTCTCCCGCACCTCGCTTGAAAGCCGGGAACTCGTAGATGGTACCCTGGATGTGAACCACTCCATCGCCTTCTTTGATTCACTTTTTGTGAATGCCAACCGGGAGATTATTTCAAAGCGAAAACTGGGACAGGCAGGGAACGCCGATTCACTCATCCAGCAACTGGAGGTGCAATTCATTCAGGATAGTTCCCGTTTTTTTGCAGATTACCGCCGCTTCCGGTACGGAGGTCTGAAACTGAATGAAGGAAAAACCGGACTGGCTGAACTAAGCCATAAATACCTGGGACCTACCGTCATGGAATGGCATCCCGGATTTATCGAATTGTTCAGGACCTTGTTTAAAGATTTCATTTATTACTACTCGGGCTCCAAAGAAGGAGAGGATTTCCGGAGTATTGTGAACCGACATCAGGAGTTCAGGAGAGCCAGGCAGCTCATTTTGCAACATCCGGCTGTATGGAGTGATACCCTTGCAGAGATGATCCTGCTTCAGGAGTTTTCAGAACTGTTTTACAGAGGTGAATATCATAAAGAGGCGATCCTGATCATGCTGGACTCCATGGCCCACGATCCCCCTGCCCCTCAATTTGGAATCTATGCCAAACAATTAAATGAGAAGTTATCCAGCCTGGTAACCGGCAACACCCCTCCGGATATTAGCCTGGAGGACCTGGATGGTAAGTCCTGGACACTGGATGATTTTAAGGGCAAGTACACCTATCTCTTCTTTGGAACTACCGATCACTACGGTTGTATGATGGAATATCCCTTTTTACAATCGTTTGTGGAAAAACATGCCGCGTATCTGACTGTGCTTACCGTCATGATATCAGAGGAGCAGCATAAGTTGGAAGATTTTATGAAGCGGAATGACTACAGCTGGAAGGTCCTCCACTATGAAGGACAACCAGGAGTGTTGACCGATTATATGGTTAGGGCCTATCCAACAGCCTACCTGATCGATCGGAACGGGAAACTGCTCCTGTCTCCAGCCACACTTCCTTCAGAAGGATTTGAGCAACAGCTTTTTCGAATTATGCGTTCAAGGGGTGAAATCTAATCAAAGGATGTTTCTGGCATAGAGTACATCCAGAATGCTTGCATAGGAGTTTTCCCGGACAAATCCGGTTTGCCCGGGTATTACCCATCTGTAGTCCGTAATTCCCTCCTTTCCCTGCAATACAGGCTCAGCCTCTCCTCCATAGGTCATCTCAAACCACTTGGTCTTTTTCAGCACCCTGTCTCCTTTTAAAACATAGGTGTGATAGGTGGAGAGTAGTGATTCATTCACCTGGATCCCAGATAGACCTGTCTCCTCCGCTACCTCCCTTTCTGCAGCCTGCTGAAAATCCTCGCCGTTCTCCAGTTTTCCTTTAGGAAGATCCCAGGTCCCGTTTCGGAATATCACCAGGAACTCACCCTTTTTGTTAAATATGACACCTCCTCCAGCTTCGATTACCTTAAAACAGGCTTTGAACTTCTCGAACACCATCAGGATATCCTCATGAAGGATATAAAGCTTGTTTATCTGGGTCAGAGAATCAAAAAAGCCAACCAGTTCATTCAACTCCCGAAAACTGCTATACTTATAAAAAAGGCCATTATGTTTAGTAAAAGCCCTGGAGAAATCATCTCCAAAATATACCGTTCTATCGTTGAAAAAAACTTTATACATTTGCTGAATGGCAGATATAGATCGACAAGTAGCAGCTATGCTGTTGCAAAGTAAAGCAATAATCCTTGAACCCGCAAAACCCTTTTCCTGGGCTTCGGGCTGGCAATCCCCAATTTATTGCGATAACCGGATCACACTCTCCTACCCGGAGATCAGGAACTACATAAAAGAGGCATTTTGCGCCCGCATACAGGACCATTTTAAAACCCTTGAGATTATTGCCGGAGTGGCCACGGGAGCCATCGCACAGGGGGCTCTGGTGGCTGATGCCATGAATCTGCCCTTTGTGTATGTGAGGCCATCAGCCAAGGAGCACGGACGGCAGAACCTCATCGAAGGCCGTATTTTACCCGGACAAAAGGTGGTTGTGGTGGAGGACCTGATCAGCACAGGTGGAAGCTCTCTGAAGGCTGTTAACGCCCTGAGAAATGCTGGGGCAGAAGTTCTTGGAATGGTGGCTATCTTCTCTTATGGCTTCGAGGTGGCCATCTCTAATTTCAGGGCATCGGAGGTGGACTTGCATACCCTCACCGACTATCATGTACTGATTGAGACTGCTCTGGCCACGGGATATATTCATCAAAACCAGGTGGAGATGCTTCAGCAATGGAGGAAGCAACCTGCTACCTGGAATGGAGCAAAGAAATAGCCAGAGAATGAAAATAGAGAGTAGAATCGGTAAGTCAACCTGCAATGATCAGCAGATCTTCAGTTTTATAAGCAATTTTCACAATTTCAAAGAATTGCTTCCTGCGGATAAGGTATCGGGATGGGAAGCCTCTGAAGACAAATGTAGCTTCCAGGTAGATCCTTTGGGCCGCACTGGCTTGATGATCGTGGAAAAAAGCCCCCACAAGCTCGTTAAAATGAGCTCGGATCCTGAATTTTCAAGCTACCAGTTCAACATTTGGATTCAGTTAAAGAAGGTGGCCCCGGATGATACCAGGATAAAGATCACCATCGAACCCCTGGTCAATAAAATGTTAATGACCATGGTCAGGGGACCGCTGAAAAGGCTTGCAGATGGAATCATTGACAAAATGGAGCCTTTTGATTTTACAGCTCCAGGCTGATGGCCCCATGTCCATAGGAGCGGACGGTGGCTCCGCTCTCGACCAGCAGCTCCCCAAACTCGTTTACGCCTCTTATGGTACCTTCAAAACGTTCGTTCCCTGAGATAAACATGGATGGAATGCCCGCTCGAAACAATCGCTCCTTATACTCTTTTTCGAGCATGGACCATTGCCCCTCCTTCAAGGCCTGGTACTTGTTTTTCAGACGATCCTCCAACAGCCTTCCGGCCTCAGAAACCTGGACTGCCTGCCCGGTCTCCAGGCGCACCGAGGTGGCCGGTACGGGAAATGCTGGAAATTCGGTTTGATTCAGATTCAGTCCAATCCCAATGACCGAATGTGAAAGTTTTCCGGCTATAATGCCATTTTCTATGAGAATGCCCGCTATTTTTCCCTTTTCCGTTAGGATATCGTTGGGCCACTTGATCACAGGTTTTATCCCCAGGGGTTCCAGCACCTCACAGAGTGCCAGGGAGGCCACCCTGGAAAGGTGAAACTGCCACTTTGCTGACAAAAATGCAGGAAAGAGAAGCAGGCTCATCAAAAGGTTCTCTCCCCTTCGGCTCTGCCAGGAATGTTCCCCCAATCCTCTTCCACCCTCCTGGTAATCAGTGGATAACTATGTCCATTCTTCCAGCGGCTGCATCTATTTAATTCCAAAATGGTAGGTATTGGTTGATGTAACACTGTCATGTTTGATCCATCGGCCTCTCATGGTACAATTTTTGACAAAGAAAGTACTGTAACACAACAATTTAGCAAGATATAATGTTAACAGCTAAATTCATTACCTTTGTCAATAAAAAGGCAGATGGAGGAAAGCGATTCATTGAATGTGGAGCAGAAGAGAGAATTGATCCTTGAAGCCATCCGGGAGAAGAAGGGACATCAGATCGTTTCCATCGATCTTACCGAAGTTGAGAACTCCATTTGCGACTGTTTTATCATCTGTCACGGAGAATCCTTTACCCAGGTGGGTGCCATTGCGGAATCCATTGAAAAGAAACTGAAGGAGGAGGCAAAGATCCGGGCACACCATGTGGAAGGACTCCAGAACAGCCAGTGGGTCCTTTTGGATTACTTTGATATCCTGGTCCATGTATTCCAGGAAGAATACAGATCCTTCTACAAATTAGAAGAGCTGTGGGCAGACGGAAAGGTGACAAGGGTGGCTGAAAAAAATTAAAACAAGATTATGGCAGATAAAAAAAATAATCCCGGAAATTTTCCCGGAGGCAACCTGGGAAACCGTTCGGGAAACAAACCGGGGAGCAAACCCGGAGGCCCGGGAAAACCTAAATTTAATTCCTACTGGATCATAGGGATCATCCTGCTGGTCATGATCGGAATCCAGTTCCTGGGTTCCGGAAACAATTTGAAAGAGATCGACTCCAACCGCTTTTTCCAGATCCTGAAGAAGGGGATATTGAGAAGATAGTCATTGTCAACAAAGAGAAGGTTGAGATATATATCAAGCCTGAAAGGCTTGAGTGATGCCCGTTATGATGATGTTAAATCCTCACAAATCCAATACAGTACTCGGACAATCTGTCCCACAGTACTATTTTACCATCATCAGTCAGGATGTATTTGTGGGACAGCTGAACACAGTGATGAATGATCTGCCCACCGAGAACCGTCCCACCTACACCACCCTTACCCGACGAAACTACATGGGTGAAATCATGCTGTGGGTGATCCCCTTTCTGCTGATTCTGGGAATCTGGATCTATATGCTTCGCCGAATGGGAGGAGGTGGAGGTGCCGGTGGCGGCAATATCTTCAGCGTTGGAAAATCCAAAGCCCAGATATTTGATAAGGAGACCAGTGTGAAGGTTGATTTTCATGATGTGGCCGGACTGGAAGAAGCCAAGGTTGAGATCAGGGAGATTGTTGATTTTCTGAAGAATCCTAAAAAATATACTGAGCTGGGTGGTAAAATTCCCAAAGGTGCCTTGCTTGTGGGACCTCCGGGAACCGGAAAAACCTTGCTGGCCAAAGCAGTTGCCGGAGAAGCCAGTGTTCCTTTCTTCTCCATGTCAGGTTCCGATTTTGTCGAGATGTTTGTGGGTGTTGGTGCCTCCAGGGTCAGGGACCTCTTCAAACAGGCCAAGGAAAAAGCTCCCTGTATTGTATTTATTGATGAGATTGATGCAGTTGGTCGGGCCAGGGGGAGAAATCCCAATTTTGGATCCAATGATGAACGGGAAAACACCCTGAACCAGTTGCTCACCGAAATGGATGGATTTGGCAGTAACAGTGGGGTCATTATCCTGGCCGCCACCAACCGGGCCGATGTACTGGATAAGGCACTTGCTGAGGGCAGGTCGTTTCGACCGACAGATCCATGTTGAACTACCCGATCTGAATGAACGCAGAGCCATTTTTGAGGTGCATATCAAACCCATCAAAATTGATAAATCGGTGGATGTTGATTTCCTGGCCAAACAGACTCCTGGTTTCTCCGGGGCCGATATTGCCAATGTTTGTAATGAATCTGCACTGATCGCTGCCCGACAGGATAAGAAAACCGTGGATAAACAGGATTTCCTGGATGCAGTGGACCGGATTATCGGTGGACTGGAAAAGAAGAATAAGATTATTAAGGAGGATGAAAAAAGAACCATTGCCTGGCATGAAGCCGGACACGCCACCGTCAGCTGGCTGCTGGAGCATGCCAATCCTCTGGTAAAGGTGACCATTATTCCCAGGGGAAGAGCCCTTGGTGCTGCCTGGTACCTGCCCGAAGAACGTCAGATCACCACCACCGAGCAGATGCTTGATGAGATGTGTGCGACCCTTGGGGGCCGGGCTTCGGAGGATCTGACTTTTGGCAGGATATCCACAGGTGCCCTCAACGACCTGGAACGGGTTACCAAGCAAGCCTATGCCATGATCTCCTTCTTTGGAATGAGTGAAAAGATAGGGAACCGCAGTTTTTATGATTCAAGCGGGCAGCAGGAATATTCATTTAACAAACCCTACAGTGAAAAAACTGCAGAAACCATTGATGAAGAGGTAAAAGACCTCATTGACAAGCAGTATGAAAGGGCCAAAGCCATTCTCAGGAAAAATAAGAAGGGTCTGAAGCAACTGGCAGAAATTCTGCTGGAGAAGGAGGTGATCTTCAGTGATGACCTGGAGAAGATTTTTGGGAAACGTCCCTGGACGCGCCACGATGAAATACCCAGAAAAAAAGAGAAGCTTCCGGAAAAGAAGAAGGTAGCTGCAAAAAAATTGGAAGAAAGAAAAGCAGAAGAAGCAGAAAAGGAAGATCAGGAACCCAAAGAAGCCTGACAGTGGAGGATAATCTGGTTCATATTTTCTCTTCGGGTCAGCCCTACCAGGCTGAAATGGCCAGGCAGATGCTGGCGGACCATAACATCCACTCCTTTCTCGTAAATAAACAGGATTCTGCTTATAAATTTGGAGTGGTTGAGCTCTACGTAAATCGCGATGATGTGATCAGGGCCAAGAAGCTAATCCAGGAATTTGACTACAATTGAAAGAACTTCTACTACGCATTCTTACAGGAGTCACCCTGGTATTAGTGGTCATAGGCTCTATACTGCTCGGGCCGGCAACATATTCAGCAGTCCTGTTGCTTGTATATCTCCTTGGGGTAAAAGAGCTCTTCGGACTTCTGAGCAAAAGAGGCCTATCCATCCGCTGGTTCCGGGCCATCCCGGGAGCTCTTCTTCTGATTCTCGTCTACGCTGTTTTTCAATACCAGCTGAGCCTGCTCTGGCTCCTTTTGCCTCCTGCATTCTGGCTTCTGAGCGCTCTCAGAGGAGGAATTACCCTGTCGGGCACCCTTGCATTTCTCTGGCTGGCCATTCCTATCTCCAGTTTTTTAGTCCTTGGGTGGATGGAAGAGGGACCCGGATATAAATTCCGGCTACCTCTCTTTTTAATTGCCCTGGTCTGGATCAATGACACCTTTGCCTATGTGACGGGATCCCTGCTGGGAAGGCATAAAATGACCCCGGTGCTCTCTCCGGGAAAAACCTGGGAGGGATTTGCAGGGGGAGCCCTTTTTTCGCTGTTAAGCGCCTGGTTCATCTGGCACTATTCGGGTGTATTCCCACTCTGGGCCTGGCTGGGCATCGCTCTGCTGGTGAGCCTGCTCGGTCTGGCCGGAGACCTCTTCGAGTCGGGACTGAAAAGAACCGTTAAAGTAAAAAATTCAGGAGGTCTGCTTCCCGGTCACGGGGGAGTCCTGGACCGCTTTGATTCTCTTCTCTTTGTGGCACCAGCGGTCCTGGTCCTGATCATTCTATTAAAGCTGGTACAATGATAAAGATACACCGTGAAGGAAGATGGATTGTATTTTTCACCGTCTGCATACTGCTGGCTCTGGTGGTCCTCTCTGCCCTTTATCTGCCCTACCAGGTGAACTACCTGAGCTCTGCCCTGTCCCTTGCTGTTCTGATCCTGGTGCTCCGCTTTTTCAGAGTTCCCGCCAGGCGACCTTATAACGATGAGCTCGGTATCATATCTCCGGCAGACGGCAAAGTGGTGGTGATTGAAGAAGTGGAAGAGGAGGAGTACCTGAAAGGTCCGTGCAGGCAGGTATCTGTTTTTATGAGCATTCACGATGTGCATATCAACTACTTCCCTGTGAGTGGAAAAATTTCCTATCAAAAATATCATCCGGGTCGCTACCTGGTGGCCAGACATCCCAAATCATCCGCATTGAATGAAAGGAGTTCGGTGGCTGTTGAAACTCCCTATGGCCCGGTTCTTATCCGGCAGGTCGCCGGTTATGTGGCCCGCAGGATATGCTGCTATGCCACTGAAGGAGAGGAGGCCAGCCAGGGAAATGAGCTGGGTTTTATCAAATTTGGTTCCAGGCTGGACCTGTTCCTGCCCCTGGATGCGCCTGTCCAGGTTAGACTGGGACAACGGGTTAGGGGTGGCATTACTCCAATTGCCCGCTTCAAATAAAAGACCTGTAACTCTTTTTTTAACATCCCCTTAACATAATCCCATGCCTGGAGATCCTATATTGCGCCGATTAACATTTAAACATGCACCATGAAAAAAACATTAGCCATTTTAGCACTCGCCCTTTTCATCGGCGGAATTAGTGTACCGGTACTTGCAAACAATAACAACGCTCCCACTGTGATTACTCTTCAGGATGAAGATCCGAAGAAAAAAGCGGATGGAGAGAAAAAAGAAAAGAAAGCTGAAAAATCAAAAGAGGCTACCAAGAGCAGTGATTGTACCACTGAGAAGAAAAGTGATTGTGCCAGCGAGAAGAAGAGTAGCGATTGCTCCAAGTAATTTAGTTTACCTACTATAAGGATTTAGGTCCGTTACATTCAGATTGTGAGTTTTCAGTAGCTGTCCCGCCTAAGCGGGACAGCTTTTTTTATCTATATTTACAGCCTAATACGGATCATTTAATGGATAATACAAAAATTCTTCAGGTTAGTGAGAAAGTGAACTGGATTGGTGTTCTGGATCAGGAAATTGTCACCTTTGACATCGTGATGGAAACCAAATACGGAACCACATATAACTCCTATTTTATTGATGCAGAGAAGAAAACAGTGATTGATACAGTTAAGGAAACATACTGGCCCGAGTTTAAGAAAAAACTGTTTTCACAATGCGATCCCTCGGAGATCGAATACATCGTATGCAATCATACGGAACCTGATCATTCAGGCTCCATGAAACACCTTCTTGAGCTGGCCCCCAATGCCACGGTAGTCGGCAGCGGTCAGGCTCTGACCTACCTCGGTGAAATGGTCGACCGCCCGTTTAAATCCCTGAAAGTTAGAGATGGGGATATTGTCGACCTGGGTGATAAGAAGTTAAAAGTTTTTGGTGCCCCCAATCTGCACTGGCCGGACACCATCTACACTTACCTGGAGGAGGATGGACTGCTTTTTACCTGTGATTCTTTCGGAGCCCACTTTGCCCATGAACTGATGTTTGATGACCTGGTGGGTGATTACAACGAAGCCTTCGACTATTATTTTGATGTGATCCTGAAACCTTACAGCAAATTCATGCTGAAAGCCATTGAGAAAATAAAGTTGCTTCCGGTGGAAATGATCTGTCCGGGTCATGGCCCCATCCTTCGATCCGGGTGGAAAGAGAAGATCGTCCGCTCCCTGGAGCTGGCCAATACCTATCTGGAAGAATCCCGAAAAAGCAACAGAATACTGATTGCCTATATCTCCGCCTACGGATACACCAAAGAGATGGCTATGCAAATAGCCTCGGGTCTGGAAAAAACCAAATCTGTCGAGGTTGATCTTCTGGATATTGAGGGGGTCCTGCTGGGAGACCTGGAGGAGCATCTGGTAAAGGCTGATGGGATCCTGGTGGGTTCACCCACCATAAATCAGAATACCCTTTTGCCTGTTTACAAACTTTTTTCAGTGATCAATCCCATCCGTGATAAAGGCAAACCGGCCGCCGTATTTGGTTCCTTCGGATGGAGCGGTGAGGCAGTGAAGTTGATAGAGGACCACCTGAAAAATCTGAAATTGAAGATAGTTTGTGAAGGCCAGACCGCCAGGTTTCATCCCAACAGTAAGGAAGCGGACAGCCTGGTCCGCTTTGGGGAAGAGTTTGTTCAGGCAGTACTGCAGGCTGAATGATCAGCGCACATGCACCAGCTTTCCCCGTCTTTTCAGAACTCCGGATTCAAGCCACCGCACCATATAAACGCCTTGAGAAAGGTCTGCAAGCTCCAGTCTATGTATGGAATATCCGGGCAAAAGCTTTGAAGTTATTAGGACCCTTCCGGCCAGATCTACAAGTTGTAACTGACCCTCCTGCTCCAGCTCCCTTCCGAAGTTAATATAGACAAATTCACGGGCCGGATTGGGAAACAGCGACAGGCCTTCCTCTTCCAGCAGCCTGCTCTCAAGTCCTGTGGCCGGACTATATTCCAGCTGGACTGTCTGCAGGATCAGATCATTGTCTCTGTCAGTGACATAGGCTACCAATACCAGATCTTCCACATCCTCCACAAAGGATGGATATTCCCAGCTAAAATCCTGGCTTTTGGAAACACCGATTCCCCACTCATTACCGAGCAACTTCCCGCTGGCTGAGGGAAGAATATCCAGAACCACATTCCGGAAGGAGGTGGTCTGTCCTGCTCCTGAATAGGAGGTCACCAGGCTTTCAATTACCACCACATAGAGCTGCACATTGGAGCTAAAACCACTGGATTTACAGCTTACATCCACCCTGCCTGACAAACGGTCCTCCATAAAACTGGCTGTCAGGGACAGATCAAAGGGTGAGATATCAAGCGAGGATGCCTTTAAAACCTCCCCGGTGGGTTGCTCCTCAGCATTTGAGAAATCATAGCGGAACTCCGGTTGGGATGACCCGTTCAACACCGCATAGGGAACGGATGGAACCCCATAGTTGAAGGACCGTACCGAAGCAGGAGCCGGATTGTTCAAATTCATGGGATCGACTCCCGGGTAATCCATGTGGTATTGAAGGTCCGTAACCAGGTTGGAATTTTGCTCAATGAACTCTTGCACGATACCATCTGCCTGTATGGCTTCACTGGAGGTCGAATTGGTAAAATGTTCCAGGATAGAATTCCTGTTCTGTTCCCCAAGGAAAAAATTGTCAAATGCAAATCCCTGGTTGTTCATTGCCAGCTGCCCCCCGGTCCCGACCGTAAGGCGAAATTTCACATAAGGGACGTTGGCGAGGGCATCCACTGCATATCCCGCCCGAACCCACTCTGTATCGGGATTAAATTCGGAAAGTCCCCACCCGAAATTACTCCCCCCGGGTTCATTGAAAATTCCAAAACTGTTGTACCAGTTGATCCCTCCGTCTACCACACCCAGGGTAAACCAGCCATCACTTACGCGCTGCTGGTACTGCATTACTGCACCATCGGTTCCCGGGACAAAACTTTTCATAAGGTCCAGTTGCACCAGAGGAATGGAAAGTGCCGACAGATCAAAACAGGGGCTCTCCACCCAGGAATGCTCCAGATATTCTGGATTACCTGGCAGTCCCGTATACCATCCCAGATCTCCGGGAACCGCATTAAATCCTGTGAAATCAGGTTCCCCCAGTATCCAGCTCTCAAGTCCGTCCTCAGAACCTACCAGCCAATCCGCAGGCTGGTCATCAAAGGTTTCCAGATACCCGTCCGCTTCCAGGGTATATATTGGTTTAAGGTTGATGGTCTTGGTCAGAGATCCCGCACAACCCAGGTCATTTTCCACATCCAGAGTGATTCGGTATTCATTCAGGGAGGTAAAGGGAAAGCGGATGGTATCCGCCGGATCGCTGCTTGCTATTTGTCCCAACACACCTCCACTGCTGGTTCTGAAGGTCCACAACAAATCATCAATGGTCGCATAGGGTGATACTGACCGATCCAGAAAAGAGGTAAGTTCACCTCTGATAAAGCAATCTGAGACCCAGGTAAAATCCACGATCGGCTGGTCCGAGAACACAACGTTTTGACCCCGACTGGCAACGCATCCGTCAACAGTTTCTGCACTTAAGGAAACACTCCAGGTCCCGGGCCTGGAATAAAAATGATCCGGATACTCTTCACTGCTGGTATTATTCGGCCCGCTATCGGGATCTCCAAAATTCCAGCTCCAGCTCTCCACCGCATATTTGCCGCTGGTTGTGTTATCAAAACTTACCAGGCCTCCGCTGGACGGGATACAGGAAGAGGTGGTGGAGAATGCCAGGGTGGGAATAAAACTGTTATAGATGGAGATGCTGTTCAGAACACTGCAGCCCAGGGAAGAATTGTAGAAAAGACTAATCTGGTTCCATCCCACAGGTACCTGTGGTCTGGCCGGATCGTAGTAATAGCCCGTAGTCTGGGTCCCCGAGACTCCCGGCCCGGAGAAGGTATAAGTAGCCCCCGGATCTGACAGGCTCGGTATGGGAATAAGCTGATAAGGGGCATCGTTTTTACAGACGACCTCCGGCAATCCCTGAATCTGGATATCATCCAGGAGCGTCACTGTAAAAAAGCTGGATACACTCCTGGTCACCCCTGCCAGCTGGTAGGAGTAACGCACCCGATATAGTCCATCCAACCCCACCGGATCCAGGATAGCCATATCATCGGTCAGATCCGTATCTGTAATATGACCCGTTACAGGGTTTCCCGTACTGGCATTATACAGATCAAAGGTTCCGGGGATACCATCTGGATTGGTTCCGATAAACTGATACTCACCCTCCCTTTCACAGATCAGGTCAGTAACGACTCCCCCCCTCTGAAGGTAAACGGTTGTCTGACCCCAGACCAAACCATTTGCCAGTAACAACAAGAGTGATACCGGCAGGAACATCAGGTTCCTTTTCTTTTTCATATACCTGTATAAATAAGCCATTATAGTTCCCCTGTTGCACTGGTTTTCATTAAGGAGATAATACTGCCCCCCCCATAATGGTTGGTTCCCAGGATCACAAAACCACCATCGCTGGTAAGTTTGATATCCTTTCCGGTCTGGTCCCCTGAAGCACCAAAGGAAACCCCCTCTCCCATCTGGTACGAAGAGGAGACAAACTGCAGCAGTATCTCACTGTTGTTGCCAATCCTTCGGGTCCCGGCAATGGCCAGCCCCCCCGCAGTTGTCTGAATAAGCCTCTCTCCTATAAAGTCTGTGTTCGGCGCTGAAATGGTTGCATAAAGGCTACTGTTTGACAGCAGCAATCCATTCGTCTCTATCCCATAGAGCACCAGCTCACTGGCTCCTGATCCGCCCTCCCGGTTTCCAAGAATAAGATATTCATTATCAGCCATTTCAATGATACACATGCCGTACTCGTTATATTCACCGGAGAGATTACGGGCCATCGGACTTAATTCATCATCAAAGGAGAGGATCTGTATGCCGGTCCCTTGATTATTTAACTTGTCATAAGTGCAGGCGCACAAATAGGAGTCGCCCGTATTCAGGAGGAAGGTAGCCGCGGAATTCACTGCGTATGGATTGCTGTAATTCAACCCCAACCTGACTGAATCCCCCTCTTCAGTGATCCCCATGATCATCAAACTCGATCTCCCCTCCTTCATCCGGTAACCTGCCAGCAGATAGCCCGATTGGATCCTCTCCACAGAATGCAGAACCTGTTCATCCACCAGTGATCCATAACTTTTTTGCCAGACCGCCTCCCCGTTAGCCAGGGTCCGGACGATGAAAATATCCTTTTGCACATCTGAGCTTCCCTCCACCGGCCGCTCCACAAATCCCGAAATTACAAACCCGGCAGAACCGCCGCTGAGAGCTATCAGAGAAGTGCCTCCGGTCTCCAGTCCCTCCTCTGCGAAATACTTTGGATAGCCACTTCGTATATTGCCGTAGGAATCGGTAAGGATCAAAACCATTCTCTTTCCAAGAGACTGACTGGTTTCAGTTCCGCAGATGGCATATCCACCATCTGCCAGCACTTCCACTTCGCCTGCCTCATCCATCAGTAAGTTGCCATAAAACTTGATAAAACTCTCAGCCTGCTCCGGTGAAATCTCCCTTTCACAGGAGATAAAAAATGCCGGAAGCAGTATAAAAATCAAGCCGTATTTTATCATCTTTTGCATCTATTCTTTTGTAAGATCCCAACATATTCCAGCCCGGAGGGATAGCTGATGAACTCGAAAATCACTGTTTGCGTGAAAGAGCACCCAGGTAAGGTCATTGTTTGGATAACGATATGTATCCCTGTTCGAGCGCAAAAGGTCCGAGCTGATTCCTGCCTCCGCGTAGATAAACGCCTGCTTATTAAAGGGAATCCGGATGCCTCCCCCCAGTATTACATTCAGGCTGAAACGTTGTCTCGATGCTGTGATATTATCTCTCTCCACGGGCAATTCATCCTGAGAAGTTGCATAGGTCCTGGTCCCTTTACCAGAGGCACTCAGGAGAAAACCGGGTCCTATCCCGCCCCTCAGATAGTAGCACATGCGGATATCCTCAGGATTAATCTTGAACACAGCCGAGACAGGTACCAGGAGCTGATGTTGTGCCTCCACATATCTGTAAGTGGTGAATGATAAAGGCGTGGCCGAATAACTGAACCTGGACATGCTGTAGAGCAATCCACCAGAGACCTCCAGCCTCCTTCTGAGGATCAGGTTCCCCGTAGCTCCCAGCTGTATGCCGGGTAAGAGCCCAAAATGACTTTCATCGCTTGCCGGATCACCAACACTGTATCCCTCCAGAGTCTTCGGAAAACTAAAAGGGATCCCAAAAATAAATCCCGCAGAATTTCCATACTCCCCTGCCCCCTTGGTGATTACCCGCTGCCTGGGGCGTTCGGCATCCGTATTCTCTGCATCAGTAAGATCCATATCTCCGGGCTTTGAATCCGGATCTATTCCCAGATCTCTCAAATGCGATTCCAGCAAGAATACAAACTCCTGGGGATCTGAATTGCTTGCCCTGTATTCGGGGAATTCAAGCACAAAACGATCCATGAGACTATCTGCCTCACTGGACAGGTAATCAAAAATATAGGAATTGAGCACAAGCTTATAAGCCTCCTTTTTTGCTTCGCCTGACAGCCCATTGGTATTGATGCATTCAAGCAATAATTCCGGAACCAGTTCAACCATTCCAGCATCATAAGCCTCCCTGGCATCTTCAAGCAGATAGGTGCAATCGACCAGGTCCTGCGCTTTTATGGTATGCAAACTCAGACAGAGCAATAAGCTTATGACAATCCTTTGTGGCATATTCATTCACGTTTATTTATCATCTCGGACAGGTCTCTTCATAGGGGATATCAATCCCGAAGTACTGGTTCCACTCCTCCCTGCTCAGGTTTCTTCCAAGGAGCGAGCAGAAGTTCTCTGCCATTCGGTTCGAATCTGTTGGCCTGCCTACCATCCGCGGATACGCTACGCTTCCACTGTAAAAGTAGTTGCCGTTAGCGCTAAAACAAAGGGAGAGAACAAATCCATTGTTTTCCCTGAAAACCACGGGGGGTTCATCCCATTTATCAGCTCTCCACATATATACGTTCCCATCGTTGGAAGCTGCCACCAGTAAACGTCCATCCGGGCTGAATTCCAGGGCCGACACCCTGGCCCCCGGGCCGAATAGATTGACTATGGTTCTTTTCCCATCGCCGGATAATATTTTTACTGTTCCATCCAGCATACCTGCAGCCAGATAGCGTTGTCCCGGACTAAAGCCCAGAGCCCTGACCTGGTTGCTTCCAAAGCTATTGACCACCTCCAGGCTGCTGGTATCCCTGACATTCAGGGAATATAGTCTGCCGGTTCCTGTCCCTATGACAGCCCTTGATCCATTGGGTGAGGCCGCAATAGCAAGGGGTCTGGACCTCAGGGTTAAAAGGGTAGACGGGGCAAAATTGCTATAGTTCCACTTCAGAATCCTGTTATCGGTTCCTGCCGACAGGAAAGTCCCACTTCTTCCCAGGTTCTCGATAAACAGAACTACTTCGCCCTGATCCATGTTCTGGTGTATCACCTCGCCCCTGTTTTCCAATTCAATAAATACCATCCCCCCCCCGTTGGTCCCAACCGCAGCGATACGCTCATCCGGACTTACCCCCAGACACTCATTGTTTAATCCCGTACCAGCCAGGGTCATCTGGGCAGCCTGATTGGCAACATTCCCGGATAGAATTTTAATACTGCCATCACTGCTGGCAGTGAGAATACTCCCCGAACTGTTGAGCCATTCAATCGCCTTGATTGAATTTCTCTGGTTTGGATAAATGTTATATGCCGGTGAAATCAATTTCTTCATTGATTCGTAAAGTCCTTTGTAAATATCCGAATCATAGCTGTCTCCCCCTTGTCTCTTATTAAGCAGGTAGGCCTGGTAGGCCAGCAGGCCCTGGAGATCCGGATCTTTTGAAATACCCAAACTCTGGAAGGCCACATCTTTTGCGATAGTAATTAATATCTCCGATTCTCTGCTCCTGATGGAAACTGGCTCCGCCTGTTCTACGATGTTCTGTTCGGGATCGGGTAAAACTTCCTCTGCTACAGCTTCATCTTCTGTCAGTAAATTTGCCACCGGATTATCCTCGGCCTGATTTTCCACGACCTGAGCATTCCGGTCCTGAGTATTCCTTTCATCAACAGCTTGCTCAATTTCCCTGGGTTCAACTGCTGCTCTGGTATTCCGGGATTGAGCTGGCCGTTCCTCAAAGGTCTGACGATTATCTATAACTGGTTCCGACAGCTGCGAATCAGGAGGCTCCTGTACGGTCCGAACCTGCCTGTCCGGTTCCAGGTTCCTTTTTTGCGAGATAAAAATAATCAGGGTAACCGCAGCTACAATGACAATTCCTCCCGCAATAAAGGAGCGGTTCAGAATCCGTTTCCTGCGCTGTAGAATGATCTTACGTTTCTCGCTCCATAGATACTCCTCCTCACTGGTGTTCAGAAAAACCATGGCCCTTTCATAGGCCGGATCGAACTGGATCCCCCAGGCTGGTGTCGGTTTTTGTTCTCGCTTCCAATCTATGGCCTTTTGCAATTCATCGGCCACCAGCAATGCGCCTTTATCCTGCTGGTATGATGCAGAGGCTCTGGATATTTTCAGGTACATCCGGATAGATTCATCCTCCTCGTCTACCCACCGAAGAAGCCGGTCCCAGACATTAATAAGAGATTCGTGCGGTAATTCAATTTTTGTTTCGGAGGTCATGGTCTCCGAGAGCTTGTTGCTGAGAAAGGGATGTCCGGCTTTATCAAAAATGTCCACGACCTCCAGTACACGATCAATGCTGCATTTCGCAATCCTGGCAATACTGCCCAGGGTCGTTCTTCTGCTATAAGCTTCCTGCCTGCCTGTTTTAAATGCGATGGTTTTAAAAATCCGTTCACAGATTTCTTTCTGATAAAACTCCATCGACTGGTATATATTCTCCAGATCCCTGCTCAGCCCACCCCGAATGGATCCCGCAGCCCGGTAATCATCCAGTGAAATCGCCTGGTCAGCCCTACCCTGCTTTTTCCATTGATTCCATGTTTGTTTTAAAGCATTCTGCAATAAGGGCAGCTGAGGCTCCACATCCTTCAGTTCTTTCAGCAGATAATCCTCAAATCCGTTCTCCACACTGGCCCCCGAAACCCGCAGAGGTTCCATTATCGCTTCTTTCAGGTCCTGCTGGCTCATCTGGGGGAGCAGGTATTTGCTTTTATTGAGATGTTCGGTCAGGCCTCTGAAATTAGAACAATAATCCAGGAATTCGGACCGGATGGAAAGCATCAGGTAGATCCTGGGCTCTGCCTCTTCCAGCAGCTCCATCAGGTGATTAATAAAGGGTAGTGCATCGGCATTTCTCCCGCTTTTCCTCTTTTTTACGACTACGGGCCAGGTAAAAAGCTCCTCAAACTGATCCACCACTAGAAAGTAATTGTAGTTCCCAAGCCCCTTTTCAATTAAAAAGGACCCCAGGCTATTGGTATTTCTGAGGAAAGCATGCACATCAGACTCTGAAATCTTTTTGGAAAAAACTTTCTGGAATCCCCGGATAAGGCTCTCCAGGGGTCTTTTCCCCGGCCGGATAAAGACAGGGACCCACTCTTCCTTCATATCAGAAAGAAGTGCAGGGATGATCCCTGACTGGATCAGAGAAGTTTTACCACTTGCTGAAGCACCAACCAGAGCTACAAATCTCCTTTTCAACAGAATTTTCAGCAATTCCGAAACAGCCTCATCCCGGCCAAAGAAAAACTGATCTTCAGCGGAAAAGAACGGCCTGCTGCCTGGAAAAGGATTTCTCTGTAGCACCCCGGTATTTATCATGGAGGGTTCGCCCATAAATTAATTACAATAATAGCCTATACTAATCCTACAGCATCTTCTGAGAAGCCTGATTGAGGAAATTACCAAAAACATGTAAAAGACTCCTGTCGTCAAACAGAAGTTCAACAAACTCCTTTCGGTCAATTTGATAGGTTTCACATGCTCCAATGGTACCAAGATAACGAATCTGCTCCAAAATTTCAGGCTGATGGGCAGCAATTATTGCAATTCCATTTGAAAGGGTGGTAAATTCTTCGGCAGAAACAGATCTGGCCAGAATTATAGAGTCTTCCTCAGCCGACCATTCATCCGAAAATGCGCGGGCTATGGAAACAAGTTTAAACAGGGAATTAACACCAACACTCCTGAATATCTTCCAGGATGTCAATCTCATAGTGGTATCCAGGTACCACCGGACCATATCTTCGTGTCCCGGAAAACTATTGTCCGGAAAATCCAGTCTCTCGGTCACCAGATCATACTGCTCCGGATTGTTCTTTCGCAGCAGCTGGGCTGCAATCTCCCTGATCCTGGGATTGGGATGAAATCCCTGGGCAATAATCTGCTGCTCATCGAAAAACCGGGGTTCATTCCCCATCCGCTCAAGGGCACTGATTTTTATGAAATCTCCCATCTGAGCCCCGCTGCGGTTCAGGATTCTTTTCAGCAGCATTTCTACCGGGAAAATATCAATGGGATATAGCTCTTTCAATTTGTCCAGTTTCTCCCTGACCGACACATCGTGGAAGTAGGAAACCAGAACCGCTTTCAGGGGCTCCTGTACCAACAATTCCAGTAACTCCAGTGCCATCTGACGGTCATCTGATTGTCTGTCCAGCAGGCTGTTCTTTATCCTACGTACCGAGCTCCGATCATAAATCATGGTCAGCAGCATCAGAATCAATTCATTGAGTTCCCATAGCTCCAGATCAATAACCCGGGCCAGATAACCACCCGGATCATCGCTTCGAACAGAGATTTTGGCAGCCATGATCCAGGTCCCTGCTTGTATCAGTTTCAGTATCGCATTCTGTATTTGCGCTTCCTGAATGACAGTCGCCTCAAAATTATTGGCATACAAGCCCTGAACCACCGAATGAAATATCTCCCGGTGCTGATATTCCAGCTTCTGTAGTAAAAGTTGTACGGCTCTCGCTCCCCCAATGGAAGAAATCACAGATACAATTCTGGTTTGCATACGGATATCCGCATCGGGCTTATAAAAGGCCATCTCCAGTTCATCCAGAACTTTTTCCCCCTGCTTGACCAGGGTAGACCAGGCAGTCTTATAAAGGGCCGGATCGATGAGCAGATCAATTATTTTATGGGCATTGCCACCCAGATCAAGCCAGCTGGATGTGGAGATGGCCACCCCCTGAGTATCAGGATCCCGGGACTTGAAAAGTGAGATGACCTCTGGAAGATACTTCTGGTCCCTGGATTCTGCCACATAATAGAGCGCGGCCAGAATCTCATGGCTATCCCCTGTCTGAAACACCTCGCCTATGGAGTTATCAGGTTCACTCTCAACTTTATTGAATTTATTCAGTCGTTCCCGGATAAACGCTTCCTGCAAACCCAGTTTTGATTTCAACTTACGCTTCTTTAAGAGCCTGATCTTCTCCTTGATATCTGGCTCTCTCTCATTCACAAGCATCTGACTAATGGTGATATCCGCCAATCCCGGTGAGGTCTTTGATATGTTATCCCAGATCACCCGGCGTACCATAGGTTCGGTATGGGACAGCAGGGAGAGCTGGCGTTCCCTGGATACAAAATGGAAAAAATAGGGATTAAATTCTATCAGCTCCATGGAAAATCCCGAATGCTCCAGGTCAAACTGACCAATTTCCTCCAGGCTCTGGTCATATGGATCTGTAATCCGTTGTGATTCCAGACTTACCCTCAACAGCCTGTGATAACCACGGTAGAGAGAGATACCCACCACAAACCATATCAGCAACAGGATAAATAATACGTAGGTCACATGGTACAACTCCACAAAACGAAGCATCACAAACAGGGAGAGAAATAGTCCGGCGGAGAATACTCCGATCTGACTAAAGACCCCTTCAATCCCGGATTGAATATTCTCCCTCTCCCTTTTATTGAGGGATTGATAGATCAGGTTCATGGAGGGATTTTCAAGAGATTCCTTCATGGACCGGCTGAAAAGATTGGAAAGTACTACCAGCAGGAAGAAATATGCAAAAAGCTGGATCCCTCCTCCATACCCGTAACTTTCCCCGAAAATGGCTGCAGGTATGGTCAGCAGCAACAGCAGAACAGGCATCAGTAAGAGGGTCATTCTGATCCCGAATTTGCTTTTAATCCAGTTGAAAAGGAAACGTTTCATGAGCCACGCCAGCAAGACAGCTATCCCAAAGAAAAGCCCCAGAAACTTTACAAGTTGGGACCCGCCGTGAAAACGGTTCTGGCTTACAGAAAGAAATTGATAGTGCAGCAACACGGAAATGGCTACCCCAACCACAACAAAAGATGCCATCAAAGCGGTGTAACGGTGGGAGAACAAGCGTATGGGACCGGCGCTTCCACTCCTGTTTCTGTAGACCCTGCCCTGTTTCCCCGGACTTGACAGCAAATACATTTGTGCCACTGTGGCAAGCACCAGGCTCCCCATCCCTCCATACAGAAGCTGATGGATTCCGATTCCGGCGGTGACCAGAAGAGGAGTCAAAAAGAGGGCGAGGGCCATTCCTCCCACCAGGGCTGCCTCGATCAGTCCGCTTAACTGCTTCCCCCTGCTGGAAGAGAGCTTTCCTTTAACCGTGGTCCAGAATCCCAGAAGAGTGATCAGGATGAGAGGCCCTGCAAAGACAAAAGTGGCAAAATCAAGGTAGTCTCTCTCGATCAGATGGAGTCCCCCGAGCAGAACCGCAGTCGCCCCAATGACCGCCACCAGGTTCAGGATACCAAAGGCACGAAGCCTCAGCTGCTTGTTGAAATATCCGTAAATGGCAGCTATCAGGATTCCTGCCAGGCCCGATACCATCAGGGCAAAAGGAACCCGTTCGGCACCAAAAGCCTCCAGAAATACGGTATTGGCTTCCAGTTCCAGAACTCCAACAAAAATCCCGGTACAAAAGGCCTGAACCAGCAATGCGGCAATCATGGGCCGATCGCCCTGGGCAATTTGCAATAATTTACCTAAGCGGCTCCACATACGAGATACAATTAAGCGAATAATTAAATACCTTTTCACATAAGAAATGAACAACTTAGCTCATCCTTAAAAGCAAAAAACCCCGCCTGAATGAACAGGCGGGGTGGAAACCTCTGAGGAGATTGAGGTTTTATATATATTGAATCCCTAATTGAAGTTGATCTCCAGATTTGCAATGGACTTTGGATTATAGGGAGAAAGGTCAACAATACGCTCCATCAGAGGAAGGAACTGATCTCCGGGAGCTTCACCACCCTGAATAAATCCAGAACGATCAAAGAATCCGGGAGCTTCTGTGTTGGTCAGCCAGGCTTCCAGGATCTCATCGCTGGCATGGGGCCAGATGGTTTTCACCTCGTTGTAGAGCACATTATAAATGGAATTCTCTTCCAGTAAGACGGAACGATCCTCTGAATCAACGGTGCTCAGGGGGAGTCCCAGCTCCACTACGGCAGCATCTTCCACACCCGATCCGGAAGCCACAAAGGCCCAGTTATATCCAACCTTTTCGGTCAGGAATTTCGCATTGGGGTGACTGCTATTTCCGTATACATCCACAAAATCACCTGTTTTCCCTGCAAACATCTTCATACCGTCCATGGCAAAAGGGGCCAGCAGGGGATCAATGGCAGGCATGCCAGCTATGGAAACAATCATATGATGTTCGTACCCCAGTTCGCCGGCACCACTGTAATCGATCCGGAACATGGCCTTGGCCATCTCTCTTTCCAGGGTGCGATCCAGGTTATATGGCTTAATAACGCTGATACCTTCCTTGGGATTTTTGTTCCAGAAGACCTGCATGCCTTTACCGCCATCTTCCTCGCCTTCCGACTCAGCATCGGTAATGGTCAGTCCGTACTCCCAGGTGCGACCATCAAACTCGGGGCCTTCCACAACCACCAGGTTCTTGATACGGCCGTCATCCTCACTCTCATAGGTGACTGTCTTTACCTGGTCGATGTTGTATCTGCGGATCCCATAGATAATGTGTCTCACAATCTGGGCCGCATAATCACCGGTATGGATAAAAAAACGCAGGTGACCGTAGATCTCTCTTCCTTTGAGGGTATCTACCACAGGGGCTCCTTTTAAGGCACTTGCATCTGCAAGCAGTGCCGCAGGAATCTCCACGGTAAGCTGCTCGGGAAGAATGCTGTTTTCATCCTCCAGTCCGGGTCCATTATTAAAGGTATTTTCACAGGCGGTGAAAAAAAGGATCCCCACCAGAAGAGCTGCAAACGAATAAAACGATAACTTTTTCATGATTTCTGATTTTTAGTGAATCTTTATAAATGTTTTTGTTTTCCATTTTATGGTTTCACTAGTTACACACCCGTAGCATGATCCGACCCCTATTGACTTTGGATTTATTTTTAAATAATTTTGTAAGAGTTTGATTATCTGGATATAATTTATGACAAAAAGCAGGAAATTTGGGGCGGTTGCCTTCTTAGGACTCGCTTGTATGCCCCTTTGGGGAGGTACGGGAAGGCCCAGTGATGGCTTCCTGTCCTTTATTCTTCTGCTTGGATTTCTCGGGGCCCTGCTTGGTTTTCTCTGTTTTGTCGATTTTATTAAACAAAAAATCTGGAAATTTCTTGAGGAGATCGGTGAGGCGATGTGGTAGCTATCCGCTCAGGCCCTTCAGAGATCAGGGAAGCCTGTAAGCCAGGCCAAGCTGAATCCCCGACTCCATCAGGTGGTGATGATACAGGTCCGGCAAGGGAACAAGCGCATGCGCCTTCAGGTAGGGATTCAAATGAAAGGATATTCCTGAGTGAAAAGCATAGGGGATATAAGCAGGAGGGCTAAAAGAAGTGATCCGGGGAGAGTGAATTTCATTAGCAAAAAATAAACATTTTTATCATGATGCTGGAGTCCCTTACCCGCTTGCCTTGAGGCTGGCTTGACCTGCGAGCAGAATTGTCCTATTTTTACACCACCCTGAACTCTGTACTAGCTATCAACTCAAAGAAAAGCATATTCCTGGTTTGCGTCCTGCTGATCGAGGCATTTCCTCTCCTTTCTCAGGAAAGGGAGCACCTGGTGATTGGCAGGATGAAAACCCCCATTGAATTTGATGGCAAACCGAATGAAGCTGCCTGGGAGCATCTGGCTCCCTTTCCGATGATCACTCATATGCCCGTGTTCGGGAACCCGCCTCCTGAAAAAACATTGATTCGTATGGGATACGACGATCACTTTGTATACGTAAGCGGACTGCTCTACTGTCTCCGATCCTTCCTTGTTTCAGGCCATTGGCAAAAAAAGGGATACAGAGACCATGTCTTCGGATTTTTTCATGATCAGTTTTGACAGCTATAATGACAAGGAGAATTCCCTGCTCTTCGGTACCAATCCTCTGGGGCTGCGCCTGGGATGCCGCTGTTAGCAAAGATGGCACCATGAGCATGGACGAGATGCCTGTAAACATGGACTGGAACACTTTCTGGGAAGTAAAAGCTAGTTACGATGACACAAGACTGGTACTTTGAAATGCAACTCCCATTATCCAGTCTGCGCTTCCAGGACATGCGATGGTCAGACGGTCATGGGGATCAGTGTTTTTCGATGGCTCCCAGCCAAGGATGAAGGATACATCTTCCCGGCCATCTCCAACGAATGGGGCCCCACCAGTCATATGAAGCCCTCCCTGTATCGAAGAGGTAGTGTTTGAAGATCTGAGCCCCAAAAAGCCCCTCCATATTGCCCCCTACCTGCTCACCGGCTTTGAGCAGCATAATGAACTTAACGAGGCAGAGACTGCCTATGAATATGAGCAAAGATTTCAAATTTGAACCCGGACTGGATATCAAGTATGGGATCAATCCCAATACGGTGCTGGACCTGACCGTAAACACCGACTTTGCACAGGTAGAGGCCGATGACCAGCAGTTTAACACTACCCGGTTCAGCCTGTTCTTTCCGGAGAAGAGAAAATTCTTTCCTGGAGCGAAGCAGCATATTTGACTTTTCCATGGGTGGTCAGAACAACCTCTTCTACAGTCGCCGGATTGGACTGTATGAAGACAATCCCGTAAGGATCTGGGGAGGCGCCCGCCTGAACAGCAGGATCAAGGACTGGGATCTGGGGCTCCTGAATCTCCAGACTGCCTCCTTTGAAGACCTCCCATCTGAAAATTTTGGAGCCTTTCGCGTGAAGAAAAGAGCCTTTAATGAATACTCTTACCTGGGAGGAATGGCTACAAGCAGGCTCGGAGTAGATGGAACATATAATCTTTCGTATGGCGTGGATGGAGTAATCCGGGTATTTGGAGACGACTACCTGACCGTTCGCCTGGCCCAGACCCTCCAGGATAGTGCAGAGAACAATCCCCTGTCCATGGATCCTACCAGCATCACCCTGGACTGGGAACGGCGGAAACAGGAAGGCCTATCCTATTCGGCCGGTCTCACTTATTCAGGGACTGACTTTAATCCTGGTATCGGCTTCGAAATGATCGATGACTTCATTGCCACTGCTTCAAATCTGCAATACACCTGGATCTCTCCGGAAGAGTTTTGGTTGCAGTCCCACAATATCAAGCTGTTCAACTATGCATTCTTCCGGCTCCCATCTTACGACTTAATGATGTACAGCCTGAATCCAACCTGGACATTCACCTCTAAGAACAACTGGATGGGATCTGTGGGCCCGGTTTTTAAAATTGATCAGCTGGAAGAAGATTTTGAACTCAACGATTCCATATCCATACCGGTGGGTAGATATGAGTACCTCAGCGGAGAAATGATGCTAATGACTCCGGGAACCAGTTCCTTCTATACTATTTTTATGCTTGAAGGCGGAGCTTACTTTGACGGCTACAAGCTCTCACCCAGCATAGAACCAAAATGGAACATTGGGGCCTCTGTGGAACTCGGAGGCCTGTACCGGCTCGACCTGATCCGTTTTCCCGACCGACACCAGTCTCTGAATAATCATATTGCCGGACTGCGGGCACTCTATATGCTCTCCACCAGGCTATCGCTTTCGGCCTTTGTCCAATACAACAGTGCCATTCATAAGATCATTTCCAATGTGCGCTTCAGGTACAACCCCAAAGAGGGGACCGATCTCTATGTGGTATTTAACGAGGGACGAAATACCTGGCTCGAACGGGAGATTCCCCAGCTGCCGGATTATGAGGCGCGAAATATCACGGTAAAATATACCTACACCTTCGAAGTGCAGCGCTAGTATGAAGTGCCGCTCAGCCTTGCCTTATCTCACCACCAGGGTGTCGCGGATCACATCCGCAGCGGTGAAAAACCCAATGGCCTCCCCCACCATATTGGTCCGGGCATTTCCGGGCAACACATCAAACATCCCCCCCCTCCAGTCAGTTTCCGAAAGTACTCCACGTAAAAACTCCCCGTACCAGGCAGTCACCGATTCCTTCTCCCGGAAAACGATGGTCCCCGGAGGGAATCTCACGTGCTCCTGGGGTGGTTTAAAGATCTTGTTCACATCTACTCCATTCAGGGTATAGTGATAGATTACTGCATGATTTTCCGTATCCGGGAGGGTATCGTATCCGGGCAGGTGACTCCAGTCCAGCTCCAGCCTCAAAATGGCCGGATCATCGCTGTCGCTGATGGAGGCTTCCAGCAGCGGGGGATCTGACTGCACCGGGTGGACATTCATATACTGGAAGGGACTTACCTCACGCATATTGGTCACCGCTGTAATGCGCCGGTCCTCATGGAGGATGCGCAACTGGTAGTATTGATTCAGCTGGGCAGCAAAAAGAGAATCGCTTCGGTAGATCCCCGGATTTTCCGGATCCTCGGTAAGGGAGTAGGGCTCCCGTCCACCATAGATCTCCACCAGTGCCCCGCTTACCGGTTCGGGAGTACCATTCATCTCGTACAGCGGCCAGCTTAGCTTCACCTCGTGTCGTATCGTTTCGCTGGTAATCTTTCCTTCGACCACAATCAGGTTGACCTCCTGGTATTTCAGGTCCCAATCCACCTCCTGGGTACAGGAGACCCATACCAGTGCGCTTGCCACTATAAATCCAGGCAAGCAGCTCCTTTTTTTCCTTCCGTATGTGTGGTGCGGATTCATTTCTCAGAAGTTAAAGTGATAGCTAATTGATGGAACGATCCCATAGAGGTAATACTGGGTGGAAAAGAGTTCCGGGTTGCTGTAGAAGTCCACTGGGACCACAAAATCTCCATGTTCATCCATGATTTTGTTAAAGTGCAAGGCTACAGGATTGATCCGGTTATAGAAGTTATAAACAGAGAAGATCAGTTCATGCTGATACTTCCGTTCGGGCTTGCTCAGGTGCCAGTTCAGGGCCACATCGAGCCGGTGATAATCCGGAAGCCGGTCATTGTTCCGCTCTGCATAGATGGGGACCTGGTGGTTATCATAATAGTAGAAGCCGGTTGGAGTGGAAAAGGGAACCCCTGTCATATAGATAAAATTCCCGGTAAGGGTTAGCCTGGGATGAAGGGCCCAGGAGAGATAAATGGAGAAGTCGTGTGGACGGTCGGAATAGGAAGGATAGGGATCTCCCCCGTTGATCTCCTCTACCACAGAAATGGCCCTGGACAGGGTGTAGGAGATCCACCCGGTGAGCCTGCCCCGCTCCTTATTCAGTATGGTTTCCAGGCCATAGGCCTTGCCTTTTCCAAATCGGAGCTCTCCTTCCACCAGGGGATTCATTAACATATGGGCATGATCCCGGTAATCGATCAGATTCTTCATTCCTTTATAATAAGCTTCCACATCCAGGCTCAGTCCGGGGACTCCAAAACGGCGGGTATAACCCAGGGTAAACTGATTCGCATACTGAGGGGGAACATTGGGTCCGGAAGGCAGCCAGACCTCCAGAGAGGTAAAGGGACTGATGGAGTTGGTGATCAGGTACTGGAACTGACTGGTGCGGCTGTAGCTAAGCTTAAATATATTCTTGGTTCCCGGCTGATATACCATGCTTATCCGGGGATCCACCGAAAACGATTGGTGATACACCTCCCCGGAGGGATAGGTGGTCACTGCCAGGCTGTCTCTTTCAATAAGCCCATCCGAGACCGGAACGATCCTGTATTCCGTGGCCGGACCCATATTGTGCCAGGCGGTCGCTCTTATTCCGGCACGTATGGAGAGGCTGTTATTGAGGATATACTGGTTGGAAACATAGAGGGCGTATTCCCGGTTATACTTAACGGAGAGATCGTACCCCGGATCAAACTCCACACCGCCCCGGTACATATTGCCAGGATCCTGAAAATGCCCGGCGACCAGCACACCGAAACGCAGGGTGTATCCCGGATTTACATAGTGTGTAAAATCGTACTTCAGGGTCAGGTTATCGATGCGGGAATTCCAGTAATCATTCTCCTCCAGATGTGTAAAAAGACGGTAGTGATAGGTGGATCCCAGCAGGGTCAGATTAGAGAAGAGCCTGTCCGAGTAAAGATGGTTCCAGCGAAGCGTGGTGGTACTGTTTGTCCAGTTAATGCCACTTGTAAAACCCGGTCGGTTCTGTACTTCAAAGTTATCCTCGCCCCGGTAGATGGAAAAGAAGAGCCTGTTACTGGTATTGATCCGGTAGTTAAGTTTCAGATGCAGGTCCGAAAAATGGAGATCTTTGACCTTCTCATTCCAGTTCTGGATGGGCCTGATGATGTAGGAGCGCCTCCCGGAGGCAAAGAAAGAGATGTGTTCCTTCCAGATGGGGCCTTCCAGGGAAAGCCTCGATGACAGCAGTCCGATGCTGGCATCCATCCCGAACTGGTTCATATTGCCATCCTTGGTACGGATATCAATGAGCGAGGAGAGCCTGCCCCCGTAGTTGGCCGGAAAATCACCCTTGTAGACTTTCACGTCTTTGATGGCATCGGGCACCACGGTACTGAAATAGCCCAGCAGATGCGTGGGGTTATATACCGGAGCCTCATCAATGGTGATCATGTTCTGATCGCGCCCCCCTCCCCTCACAAAAAAAATGGTGGACCCGTCTCCGAAGAATTTGATTCCCGGAATGGCTGCCAGTGATTTGATCACATCCTTCTCCCCGAAAAGAGCCGGCATCTTTCTGACCGATTCGGGATGGATCCGTTCTTCGGAGCTCCTGGCGCTTCGAACAATATTATCTAACTCGTCGGAGTAAATAGTCACTTCGTGTATGGGAGAAAGCTCCCTTTCCATCATAAAATGGAGGATCTGGTTCTCCCCCTGCCCGAGCCCGATGGTTCTGGTCCGGTACCCCACATAAGTACAGTAGAGTTCCTGCACCTCTCTTTGCAGGGTCAGGGAATAGAAGCCATAACTATTGGTGATGGTCCCCTGGGCACCTCCGGGAATGGTAATGGTGGCTCCTATCAGCACCTCCCCCGACCTGGAGTCCTTCACATAGCCGCTCACTGTAAATTTCACCGGCACTGCACCGGTGCTGTCTCTTTCCAGAGACGCCTCCACCTTAAGCTGCACGCGTCTGGCACGTACCAGCACGATTTGCTGTTCCACCACTTCAAAGGCGATCCTCCGTCCGGCGAAAAGCAGGTCCAGGGCCTCCTCCAGCGCTACATGGACCAGAGTTATGCGAATAAGCTCTTCCTCGTCAATCAGTCTGGAGTTATACGAAAAACTGAGGCCCGTCTGCTCCTCTATGCGGTCCAGGACCTCTCTCATGGGACGATCCTTCAGATCCAGGGTGATAGACTGCGGGGACTCCTGTCCGTAAAGGGTGAGAACAACTGCCAACAGATATGCCAGCAGGGATATTTTCAATCTGAATCCTGACATTCCCATAACTCTATTCAACACATCCTTCCCCGTCCAGCCTGATTTCGTCTCCATTACGGGAGACCTGAAGGTCAAGGGTAAGCTCCAGTACATTGATGACGGCCTCCAGAGTCTGATCCCTGAAAGTTACCGTAATGGGGCAGGTGGCCAGTTCCCTGTTCACAATTACCAGATGTGCCCCGTATACCCGGTTTACAAGCTCGACCACCTCCTGCAGGGTGGATCCCTCGAAGAACAATTCCCTGGTCTTCCAGGAGATGCTATTGGGATCCGGGCTGGGGATCAGTTTTAACTCCCGCTCCGTTTTGTTGTAGGTGCCTCCTGACCCGGCCTTCATTATGATCAGTTCCCTATTGTCCTGTTTGGCACTCAGGCCCACCATGCCACTCTCCACGGTAATTTCCACCACCGGATTCTTTTTATAGGCATTCACATTGAAACTGGTACCCAGCACCTCCACAAGAGCCGCTCCGGCATCGATAATAAAGGGTCTGGTCGTATCCCTGCTCACCTCGAACCAGGCCTCCCCGGATAGAAAAATCTTCCGTTCCTCCGGGTCAAAGGTGCTACTGTACCTCAATGTGGAGTGCCGGTTTACAAGCACTTTGGTCCCGTCATCCAGGATAAACTCCACCGGCTCATTTTCAGCTGCCACCTTTTCCAGCCCCGCTTTCGGGTTCAGGTAGATCCAGGAGAAGGTAAGCACCAATCCAAGCACCAGTATGGCAGCAATGCGATAGCTATAATATTGCAGGGAGCGAACTTTGCCTCTCCCAAATCCCGGCAATTTCTCCTTCATCAGGACCCACTCCCGGTCCAGATCATAACTTTCCCCGTCCGGAGCACTTCCAGCCGAATCCCAGATCTTGCGGTATACTTCCAGCAGCTCTTGCTTCCCGGGATCCCCTTCAAGTTCCTCCTGGAACACAGAGAGTTCCCCGGATCCAACTCCCCCGAGAGATACCTGGTTACCAGGTGATTAAAATCCGTATGTCGCCTTTTTTCTGACATATTCATCTATAACACACTCCAGCGCAGCCATACCCCTATGGAGATACAGCCTTTTTTTTAATTTAACGTAAACAGCAGCAGCCATAACAGGATGCTCAGGTATTTTCCCAGTTGTTCCCGCAGAAGCTTTAAGGCTTTGGTCATCTGGTTTTCAACTGTTTTCACTGAAATATCAAGCTGAGTGGCAATCTCACTGTATTTTAGCCCCTCAAAGCGATTCAATTCAAAGATCTCCCTGCACCGCTCAGGTAAAGCATCGATGGCAGCCCTGATCTTTTCCTCAAGCTCCATGGCCTCCATTTGTGCGCTCACATCCCACTCCCCGGCACGCTCCGGTACCTCCTCCGAAGAAAATTTTCTCCGGTCCCTGATCACATTCAGGCTCCTGTTATTCACCGAGGTAAACAGATAAGATTTCAGAGAGGTGGACAGGTCCAGCTCACCGCGTTTCTCCCAGAGATTGATAAAAACCTGATGCACCACCTCCCTGGCATCGTCCTCATCCCCGAGGATACGCCTTGAAAATGCCATCAGGGGTGCAAAGTAGTTCCTGAATAGTTCTTCAAACTCCCTTTGATCCATCCGGCCGGCTGCGTCCAGTCTTTTTTCTCTGGTCATTCGCACACAAGATATAGAAATCCCCTGTTTGATCTAAGCAAATTATTCAACAGTTGTTATACCTCAAATGCTACAGGTATGTTCAGGCTTTACAAAATCTTAGTTTTAGCTCTCCTGCTGGTGCGGGAGACGGGGCAAAACATGCCAGCATCATCTATGCCGAAAGGGGTAAAATGTTGCGTATGGAGGGCCCGCTGGGCCTGTCCGGACAGGCTCTGACCCTGGTATGAACCTACACACTGAAAGCCAGTGAGGAGGATCAGTTCAGGAACAGGTAAGAAAGCTACTCCACTCTGAAAGGCACCCGTTTAACCAGATATTTTCCCGAGGGATCGGTCCCCCTGAACAGGATCTCATAATCCCCCTTCAGATCGGCGGTCCGAAAGGATATTTTCTGACTGAGCTCCGGCTCCAGCTTCAGCCCGGGATTCCAGTACAGGGTGTTGCGTACATCAGGAAGCCGGGGTTCAGACGCCCCGATCTGATGAGTCCCGGCCAGGGGCAGATCCAGCATCCGGTAATTCACCAGCAGTCCCGAGGAGGGAAGATCGATATATCCCAGGTCATTATTCTCTGAAATCAGACTGATTATTCCTCCAAAAGTTACGTTTCCACGGATGTAAGGAGCATTCACAATTTCCAGCCGGTCGATGAGCCTGGGGGAGACTGCCAGAACAGCCTCCACATCAAAGATAGCCACACCGTCTATAAGGAGAAGCGGCGGATATATGGCCAGATCAGGATGTTCCCCCAGCAAAACCAGTCGTCTTAGCCCCCTGTTCCTTCTTACAGATACCTGGGGAACCACTTCCATAAAATATTCCGCCAGGTTGGGAAGTTGGATAAAATCGTCAAAATGAATGATGGAGATGGGATTCCCGTAAAACAAAAACTCTTCCGCCTCTGGTTTTGGCGGACTCTCCGGGGTTCTGGGATAATACTGTTGAGCAATCTGTGCATTGACCGACATTTCATTGATAATTCCGGCCAGACTGTCGCTCATTTGCATGGCATAGGAAGGAAGCTGGACCATATCCTGACTGAAGTCCCGGTCGATCAGCAGCTCTAGCTCATCGTAGTTTGAATGGTGGGTGGAGACAAACAACTCCCTCTCTCCCGAATAATCCGGAAATGAGAAATAAAATCTTCCTGCTGAATCGGAATAGTTACAGAAAAAATCCCTCTCCATGCCCAGCACTGACACATAGATGGTGGCATAGGGAACAGGGGTTCTATCCGAAGAACTGACCGCCTGTCCCGTTAAGGAAAGCCCCTGCATCTCCGGAAGAATCGCTGAAGAGCCACCCAGATTCACGGAACAACCGGGCTTGAAATAAGCAGGATTTCCATGTATTCCGCTCCTCGCCACGCTGACCGTCAAATCGGTGGGAGCATCTGGATAGAGCCACTTCAGATCGGCCACTACCATTTCCCTGCTTCCGTATACCTCCCGGCTTAACCGGCACTCCAGCAAATCAGGTGAGTGAATTTCCGTCTGGGTCAAAAGTTGCGCGGCTGGCAGGGTTTCCCATCCCACTGAATCCACCGGAAGGGCTTCCTCATTGAAGGGGTCGTAGATCCGAAGCGACGTAAAAGCATATCCTTCCGGCCCGCAGTTCCGCATCCAGCGCGTATAGGCTTTCAGATAGTAGGTGCCGGAAGAGATCCCTTCCGGGATGGCCATGGATCCGTTTGCACCTGAGTCGTTAATCTTCACCTTACTCTGTGATAAGGGGGTTCCGTTGGGCCGTATCAATTCCACATAAAGAACCCGGCTCCACTGATCTGCCATCCCTTCAACAGGAGTTCTGTAAAAAGCTCTGAAATGAATGGTTTCGCCACTGATATAGTGCCCCCTGTCGGTGAGCACTTCCAGTCCTTCCTGTTGCATCTGTGCCCCGGCCAGGCGTCCCAGTCCAAGTAAGGCTATTGCAAATATGGTGCTGTATTTCATGTTCTTCATTCTGTTGGCCAAAATTCAGGCGGATCTCCCGAACTCCCCTTCCGGACCCTGCAATCCAGGCATTCCAGAATTGTCTCTCCAAATATCGCACTTCCTGTGACCGGGTCACTTGCCCTGGATAAATAAACGGGCAGATCCGCGGTCATCAAGAAGCGGAACCGGGGCATTTCGGGATAGGGAAGACAGAACAATACTTCATATTTCTGCAATCCTTCCACCTCTTTAACAAAGATGCGCTTTTCAGTAAGCCCTGAAACTCCGAAAAACCCGAGCACTTTTTCTTCCGGATCATCCATGTTACTGATGTTACTGGGAGTCAGGGAAGGCAGGCGATCATAAAGTCCGCTCTGGTTATAGGAATTCTTCTTTAGCTCATCCCAATACCGGAAGGAGGATTCATCCATGGAATGCTGTCTCACCAGTAAACTGTATCCATGGTTCAGGCGCTGGGTTTCATTGGAAACATACTGGAGTGGCATGCGGGTGTAACTGGCACTGGTCGTGTTGGCTACATCCATTGTAAAGATGGAATTCACATGTTCGGTGATCCAGCACTGGCGGTCATCCAAGCTATCTGGTAAGGGCCTCAGCACCCGGTCATAACTATAAATATACCCCTGGTAGGGTGGATTATGAAATTCATAGGTTTCCAGCAACTCCCAGCGCATAAATTCAGATTTTCCCACATCGACCTGGAAATCAATATAGAAACGGATTCCATGGACGAAAACTTCCGGATCGACAGTGGGATGGTTTTCCACCTCGTAATAGATCCTGTCAATCTCTGTGGGAGCATGGAGGCGGGAATAATCAGACAAATAGATCTTTCCTGAAGAATTGACCACCCTCAGCCTATACTGATCTCCAAAACGCATATATCCTTCGGGAACATCAGCACTGTAATACCCTGGGGTCATCTCTGAGAATTCGAGCTGTTCTTCCCCCTGGCTTTCCACCACCACCAGGCAATTCGATTCGGGAATGAATTCCGGATAGAGCAGACCATCCGACCTGGAGATCTGAATGGTCTGGATTCCAGGAAGGCTGCTCAAAGAGGCATTTATCACCAGGGTACCGGTTAAGATATCATCTGATTCCGGATAATAACGTTCAATGCAACCAGAGAGGAGCACCATAACAGCCATATACCTCAGTACTCTAATGGCTCTCATAGTTGCCCAGTTTGACATTCCAGGAGATGGTAAATACAGGAACCCCGATCACCGAGAAGGAATACCCTTTGATAAAATACTCCTGCGGCACGAAATAGATGCTCTGGGGATTGTTCCTGCCCAAAAGATTGTAGACGTTCAGGCTCCAGGAAGAGTGCATTAACTTGTCTGCTTTCAGGTTACCTTCTATATTGAGGGAGAGATCGATCCTGAAGTAGTCCGGGATCCTGAACTGGTTACGCGCATAGTAATCTATGTAGGCCACATTGTTGATGTAATAAAGGGAGGTGGGATATGTGACCGGGCGGCCCGACATATATACCAGGTTTGAGCTGACCGAAAACCTGCGGTTGATATTATAATTGGCCACTACATTCAGTACATGGGGCCTGTCGAAATTAGAAGGGTAAGGATCTCCGTTGTTGATCGATTCAAACTCATTGTCTCCCTGAACTAGCATCTCCGATCGGGAATGTGTATAGCTGATCCAGCCATCGAGTCGTCCGGAAGTCTTTTGGAGCATCAGTTCTATGCCATAGGCTTTCTGCAAGCCCTGAAGCACTACCGTCTCTGTCAGTGGAGACGTAATGAAGTCTGCTCCGTCCTTGTACTCCACAATATCCTTGGAATATTTATAATAGAGCTCCACGGACGAAGAGAGACCCAATCGGGGAAAAATATGGTACACTCCCCCTGTCGCCTGGTAACTGGACTGAGGATCTATATGGTAATCTGATAGTTTCCACTGGTCGGTCGGGGAGATGGTCACCGTATTGCTGAGCATAAAGAGGTACTGCCGCATCTGGTTGAAAGAAAGCTTGAAAGAAGTATTGGGTCCCCCTTTCATATTCACCGCCATTCTGAATTCTGGTCCCGAATGAAAGTTCAGGGATTCAAAATCACCAAATTCCAGCGAATCAATCAGCGAGTTCTCCGACTTTGGTTTGCCCTTCTCGTATAACATCACGGTTTTTGGCCCCAGCATGGAGTAAAGGCTGTAGCGTGCCCCTGCGTAAAGCGTGAGCCAATTGGTAATATCGATGTTATCACTCAAAAAAATGCCTCCCTCCAGAGCCTGTTCAAATCCCAGGTCCACCTGGTTGCGTATTGATGCGGCCCCATAGGGTTCCACTGTACCCCGGTCAAGCCGGTAATAGATCAGGCTTCCTCCAAAATCAATCCGGTGTTTAAGAGAGGGAATCCACTGGAATTCGGTTAAAAGTTCGTTGTGATTCAGCATATATTCATGCGTATATGCTCTGGAGATTTCACTTTGGTCGGTATTGGCAAACTTATAAATGGAACTGGTTCCAGTCACCTTAGAGCTAAGTGCCGGAGAGATGTGCTTCTCCCAGCTAAGGGATCCTCCCCGGTTGGCATATTCATAGTCGCTCAGAGTACTGTAGCGAAACTGATCGTAGCTCTGGTAATAGAACACGTTGACAGCATTGTTTTCGTTGGGCTGCAAGTTGACCGATCCGGCAAAATCATAGAAAAAGGCCTCGCTGTCCCTGATTTGGGGATCCTCCATCCTGTTCAGGATCCAATCCGAATAGGAGGAGCGTCCACTGATCAGAAAAGAAGAGTGGTCCCGGCGAATGGGTCCCTCCACCGTAGCATTGGCCGAAACCGGGCTGATCCCGGCATGGGCCGTAAACGCTTTATTATTCCCCTTACGGGTCAGAATGTTAAAGACCGAAGATAGCCTTCCCCCATAGTTAACCGGCACATTCCCCTTGTAAATGGAAAAGTCCCTGATCATATCAGAATTAAAGGCAGAAAAGAAACCAAACAGATGAGAAGTGTTGTATACCGGCATTCGGTTAATGTAAAAGATATTCTGGTCCACATTTCCCCCCCTCACATTCACTCCTACCGAAGCTTCGCCCGCACTGGTGATCCCGGGAAGCAGCTTGGATATCTTAATCACATCTCTTTCACCCATAAAAACGGGAACCTGTTTGAGGGAATTCATACTGAAACGCTCCACCCCGATATCCGTCGTATTGATTTCCCGGTATTGCTCACCCATAATCTGCACTTCATCCAGGGCAATAACAGCAGGCTGCATTTCTATTCGAAAATCTCCATCAGAATGCACCTCCATGGTAACATCCACACTCTGCATCCCGATAAAACTGAAACGCATGGCATGGCTCCCCGGCTTCAGGGCCATGGTTACATTCCCATTCTGGTCCGAAACAGCTCCTTTTCCCGAACCCAGGTCTACCATGGTGGCTCCCATGACTGGTTCTCCATTATCGAGGTTCACCAGCTTTCCCTTCACTCTGGCCACGCCTCTGGCCAGTGATGCACCGCGTTCTCCCACCTCAATGGTCCGGACCATTTTTTCCGGTCGGGTCCCGGTAAGGTAAAGATCGTCCTTTACCCCCATAAAATCATCGCTCCGCTCAATTTCCAGGTAGGAGCCTGATGCCGCAGTGACCGCAGGAAGCTTCATACTCAACCGCCTTTCAGGTAAAATTACAAAGTGGTCTGTACCGATACGGTTAAAATAAAGGCCGGTTCCCTTCAAAACCTGGTAGATGGCATCGTCCACCTGCACCGAATCGGCCCGGTAGGAGAAGGTGCTATTTATAAACCACTCTCTTTTGTAGTAGATATGAAGGTTGGTCTGGGTCTCCAGCTGCTCCACAAAACGCTCAAATCCCTCGCCGGAAAGCCTGATATTCACACGCTCCTTTTCCCCCTGGGCCAGAAGACTCATGGAGAAAAAAAAGAAGGATATTAAAAGTAGCTTACGATGCTTCACGTATAAGAGAATTACAATATTCAACTAAATGCCGTATTTGAGAATTATCAGCTCTGTTTACCTTCAGTTTGGCTTGCCTTATGAACTGCTTGATCGTTTTCTGAATAACTGGATCAAAAGCTTTCAGGAAGGTACGGTTGTTTCTGTAGGCGTAAAAGTGCCCATCCCTGATCAAAAAGGACTCCTTGACCGGTTCGGTGAAATAGTAACTTTGCACCCCTGAATTCAGATTGAGCAGATAGTTTTTGCTCCATTTGTAAACGCAGGTTAAAGTGCCATCGGTAAGCTGCTGGAAAAAAACGGGTTCACCCTCCGGCCCCTTCATTTTCACAAAATAATATCCATCGAAGGCAAAAGATTCGACCCACTCGTTTCTTAGAACCAGGCTGGAGGCGAACCCGTAGACATCCTTAAAATCCAGCACCAGCTTCTGATTAAACACATCATACCTGAGTAGCTGATTATTAAACTCCTTCCCATGAATCGTGATCACAGCCTCTCGGGTTTCCGGGAAGAAAAAGGGATCCCCTTGTGCCTGTCTGTAGGGATAAAAATATTTTTCCCCATTCACCAGGTCAGCATCCCGGCCATATTTTCGCTCGCATTCCGCCAGGTAATCTGTAATGGAAGGCTGCTGGGCATTTATTCCGGAAAGCCCCCAAAGGGAGGTCAACACTATAATTGTTAAGGATTTTCTCATGCAAGACAATTGAGCCAAATTACTTAAAAGATTTATTCGTCTACCAGAAATCCGGTATTATATGGGTACTGTTCTTATATTCCCTGCAATCCACACAATGCTTGTTCACCTGGGCAAAGGAGGATTCGCCATCCATCCACGCCCTGGCAAAATACAAGGGCAGGTCTTCCTTGGAAAGGGGGCCTAGGGGTCCTTTGGGTACCGGATAGCAGTACCACTTATAATAACTCAGATCCAGCCCTTCGGGCTTTACGGCAAAAGCACGCTTTTCAACCACCCCTGCCATGCTGAAGAAACCCAGAACCACCTCGCTCTCATCATTCACATTATGAATATTGGATCTCAACAGGGCCGGTTGCCTGTCAAACAGGAAGCCCTGCTCCTGGCTGGTCTTTTTTAATTCGTTCCAGTAATGAAATGCCTCTGGTCCCAGAGAGTACTGCTTTACCAGCAGGCTGTATTTGTGGTGAAGTTTCTGCTCCTGCTGAATATTGGGAACAAAGGTAAAGGGCTTCTTGATATAGATTCCAAAATCCAGGTAGGTGAGAGACATGCTGTGAATGGTAGAAAGTTCATTGCTAATGTAGCAGACGCGATAGTTGCTGGTGTCGGGAAGTTCTTTCAGCTGAAAGTCCAGATCTACAATAAAGGCTTCCATGGCGGGATTATGGAACTCATAGGTTTCAGTCAGGTCCCAACGAATGTATTCGTAAGCTTCATTATCGTAGGTAAAATCCAGATAAAACCTGATACCGCTGGTGGAATCACTATCAGAGGCAAAGCTGTTGCTTTCCACCTGGTAATATAGTGAATCAATGGATGGAACGGGCCTCAGTTTCTCAAAATCGGACTGATAGATATTCTCATCGGGTGTCAGCACATGGAGCATGTAGGTAGAACCGGTCTGCAGAAAGGATGCATCCAGCTCAGCCTTATAATATCCCGGTTTGAATTCCGAAAATATCCGGAGTTCCCCATCCTCCCTGACTACCTGGGCCATGCTCCCTGATACCGGCTCGAAGGAGGGCGCAATCAGGCCCACCGACCTGGAGACCTCAATTACCTGGTCCCCGGGCTGATCCGTCAGATGGGCGTTTATCACCAGGGTGCCCGTGTTCAGATTTTCGTCATCGGGATAATACCGTTCCACGCAGGCCGGACACCAACATATTAAAAGTATTATTATAACGATCGGAAAAGCCTTATACATCAATGACCGGGTACTAAAATTGAGGGGGCTAAAATTAGATTTTTTTATTCAACTTATAGGTAAAAACTCCAGCTAATTGAGCAATATCCTTCTTGTACAGAGATCCGGCACTTGCCTGTAATTGATTGAGACTATATTTGTACATTTATCAATTGCTATCTCAGATGCGACAATTGCTGCTTAAAATATTCTCCATTCTGGCATGGCTCACCATGGCCATCACCTCCCTGATCATCACTCCATTTTTCCTCCTGGTTTGGCTCACTACTTTCTGGTGGGACCGGCGCCGCGTAGCAGCTCATATGATGGGTACCTTCTGGGCCTGGCATTACCAGTCGCTGATCCCTTTCTGGAAACTCCGGCTGGAGGGAAGGGAAAAGATTCCATGGAACCGTCCCGTGGTGATGGTGGCCAACCACCGTTCGCTGATTGACATCCTGGCTCTGTATAAAATCCGAAGACCTTTCAAATGGACCTCCAAGGATGAGAATTTCAGACTCCCTTTTATCGGCATGGTACTCTCCCTGACGAATTCCATCCGCATAAAGAGAGAGTCGCTGCGTTCGGGAGCCCAATTCCTCTCCCAGGCTGAAACAGAAATAGCTAAAGGGTCCTCCGTCCTTTTGTTCCCGGAAGGAACCCGCTCCAGGACCCTGGAGATGAGGCCCTTTAAAGAAGGTGCCTTCCTGCTGGCAAAAAAGGCAGCCTGCGGGCTTATTCCCATTGTACACACCGGTTCGGAGAAGACCTTCGAACGGGGCTCCTGGGTATTAAAAGGAAAGGCGCCCATCCATATCAGGGTCCTGGACGAGATCCCTGCCAGTGAAGTAGGAAAGCTGGAAACAAAGGAATTGATGAAAGTGGTAAGAAAACAGATGGAAGAGGAGATCACCAGGCTGGAACAGGAGATCGGATCCAAATGAAAAAGCGCAGTCAGGCAATCCGGCGTATGGGATACCTCAAAGACCAGGAAGGGATCATGAACCGCTATATGCGCGAATCGTCCACCTGGAAGAAGCACCTGGAGCATACCCGCAAGTTCATCGCCGGGTCATTTCTTGAATCGGGGGCGGAATCGGTGGCTGTTCTGGGGAGCGGCTGGCTGCTGGATGTTCCGCTGAATGAACTGCTTCTCAGGTTTAAACAGATCTACCTGGTGGATATACATCATCCCATCCAGATTCGGAAGAAGACCGCATCTTTACCTCAGGTGGAACTTATTGAGGAAGATCTCTCCGGTGGGGCCATTGAACAGATCTGGCAACTTTACCGGGATGGCAGAAATTCCCGGCAGGAAAAAAAGCTGTTAGAGCAGATCCCATTCAAAACTCCCCTTCAGCAAGTAAAGGTGGATGCCCTCATATCGGTCAATCTACTGAACCAGCTGGATATTCTCCTCTGCGATTATGTCCGGAAGAAAGGTCCTTATCAACAGGAGGCTCTTGCGACCTTTCGCACTGCTATCCAGAACTTTCACCTGGACTGGATTACCAACTCACCCGGATGCCTGGTGACGGATATTATGGAAGAGGTGGAGGACAAAAACGGAATAAAAACATCCAAAGCTTTGCTGTACACACACTTACCTGAAGGAATCCGGAAGGATCGCTGGTGGTGGGATTTTGATACCCATGGGACCTATCACCCTGGAAGCCGCACCCGCATGGAGGTTCAGGCCATTGAATGGAGCTGATCCACCCCTTTTTTAACCGTTTTTTAAGAGTTTTGTGTTGAAAACTGGATGATGTCCAGGAGATACTTTTGGTTATCTTTGTGCTGCCAAAGAGGAGATAGATATGACGGCAAATTATTCAGAAGATACCATCCGGACACTCGATTGGAAAGAGCACATACGCAAGCGTCCGGGCATGTACATAGGGAAGCTGGGAGACGGCTCTTCCCCCGATGATGGCATATACATTCTGTTGAAGGAGGTACTCGATAACTGCATCGATGAATACATGATGGGATTCGGGAAAATCATTGAGGTCAACATCAACGAACACCTGGTCGCCATTCGTGATTATGGCCGGGGTGTTCCCCTGGGAAAAGTGTTGGACGTGGCTTCCAAAATGAACACCGGGGCCAAATACGATTCAAAAGTATTCAAGAAATCGGTGGGACTCAACGGAGTGGGAATCAAAGCAGTAAATGCCCTCTCATCGAGTTTTACCATTCAATCGATTCGGGAAGGAAAAGAAAAAACGGTGGATTTCAGCGAAGGGGAGCTGGTAAAAAACCATCCCCAAAGGAATTCTTCAGAGAAAAACGGGACCGTGATCACCTTTGAACCCGACCAGACCATGTTCGGTAAATTCAACTTCATTGATGAGTACATCGAAGCGATGCTTCGAAACTATACCTACCTCAATACCGGGCTCACCATCATCTACAACGGTCAGAAATTTCAGTCCAAGAACGGACTGCTTGACCTGTTGCAGGAGAACATGAGCGGGGAAGGCCTCTATCCCATCATCCATCTGAAAAATGGGGATATCGAAGTGGCCATCACCCATGGCAACCAGTATGGTGAAGAGTACTACAGCTTTGTAAATGGTCAGCATACCACCCAGGGGGGAACCCACCAGGTGGCATTTAAAGAGGCGCTGGTAAAAACCATACGCGACTTTTTTAAAAAAGATTTTGATGCTTCCGATATCCGCACTTCGATCATTGCCGCCGTCAGCATCAAGGTGGAGGAACCGGTTTTTGAATCACAGACCAAAACAAAACTGGGATCCAAAGATATTGGACCCAAAGGTCCCTCGGTCAGGAACTTCATCATGAACTTCCTTACTTCCAAAATGGATGACTACCTCCATAAACATGGCGAAACCGCCCATGCCCTGCTGAAAAAGATACAGGAGTCGGAAAAGGAACGAAAGGCCATTTCGGGAATCAAAAAACTGGCCAGGGAAAGGGCCAAAAAATCCAACCTGCATAACAAGAAACTTCGCGATTGCCGGATCCATTATAATGGCAAGGATAACCGGAAAAACGAATCCACCCTTTTTATTACTGAGGGCGATTCTGCATCCGGCTCCATCACCAAATCGAGAAATGTAAATACCCAGGCAGTATTCAGCCTGCGGGGAAAACCCCTGAACTCCTTCGGACTGACCAAGAAGGTGGTTTATGAAAACGAGGAGTTTAACCTGCTCCAGGCAGCCCTGAATATTGAGGACGGTCTCGACGGATTGAGGTACAAAAATGTGGTAATTGCCACCGATGCAGATGTGGATGGCATGCATATCCGCTTGCTTCTGCTCACTTTCTTCCTTCAGTTTTTTCCCAACCTGGTGCGAAATGGCCATCTCTTCATCCTGCAAACCCCCCTTTTCAGGGTCAGGAACAAGAAAGAAACCATTCTATTGTTATTCCGATGAGGAGAAAAAAAGTGCCATGGAGAAACTGGGCAAAAATCCGGAGATCACCCGTTTCAAAGGACTGGGTGAGATTTCCCCGGATGAGTTCAAGCATTTCATTGGTCCCGGATATCAGACTGCAGCCGGTACGTCTGAAAAAGGATGATGACATTAAGGAGATCCTCGCCTTCTACATGGGCAAGAATACGCCCGAAAGACAAGATTTTATCATAGACAGGCTCAGAGTGGAAGAAGATCCGGTGGAGGTGGCCTGATGCCCTTGTTACCCGATCACGAAGAATCAGTGTAGAAAGAGATGACAGAATTCGACGATACATCATTGGAAGCACAAGCAGGAAGAGCACACTCCAGGGGAGGATGTAAAGATCACCCGCCTCACAGGAATGTATGAAGACTATTTCATCGATTATGCTTCCTATGTGATCCTTGAACGTGCCGTACCGCATATTATTGATGGACTGAAGCCGGTCCAGCGGCGAATCCTTCACTGCCATGAAAAGGATTGACGACGGCCGATTCAACAAGGTGGCCAATATCATCGGGAACACCATGCAGTATCACCCCCATGGCGATGCTTCCATTGGAGATGCCCTGGTACAGCTTGGTCAGAAAGAGCTGCTGGTGGATACCCAGGGAAACTGGGGAAATATCTTCACGGGCGATGGAGCTGCTGCATCCAGGTACATTGAATCCAGGCTGTCACCATTTGCCAACGAGGTACTTTTCAATTCCAAAACCACTGAATGGAAACTCTCCTACGATGGCAGGAACAAGGAGCCTGTTACCCTCCCGGTAAAGTTTCCGCTGCTTCTGGCCCTGGGTGCAGAAGGAATCGCCGTGGGACTTTCCTCCAAGATCCTTCCCCATAATTTCAATGAACTGATCGATGCATCCATCAGGTACCTGCAGGGAAAAGAATTTGAACTCTTTCCCGATTTTCCAACAGGTGGACTGGCAGAGGTATCACGTTACAATGATGGTGCAAGGGGTGGCGCCATTCGGGTAAGGGCCAAAATCGAGAAACTTGACAATAAAACCCTGGTAATCAAGGATCTTCCCTACGGAAAGAATACGGGATCCCTGATTGAGACCATCATAAAAGCCAGTGAGAAAGGAAAGATCAAGATTAAACGAATCGACGACAATACTGCCGAAAACGTGGAGATCCTGGTCCACCTGGGCAGCAATGTCTCTTCCGACAAAACCATCGATGCCCTCTATGCCTTTACCGATTGCGAAATTTCCATCTCACCCAACTGTTGTGTCATTGATGACAACAAACCCCGTTTTGTAGGAGTCAGTGAGATCCTGAAGGTAAATGCAGACCATACCAAGGAGCTGCTCAAACAGGAACTGGAAATCAGGCTCAGGGAGTTGCAGGAAGACTGGCACCTCTCTTCTCTGGAAAAGATCTTTATAGAAAAACGAATCTACCGGGATATCGAGGAGTGTGAGACCTGGGAAGCGGTCATCGAAGCCATTGACAAAGGCCTGGATCCGTATAAGAAATTGTTGATGCGGGAAGTCACTCGCGAAGACATCATCAAACTTACCGAGATCAAAATCAAGCGTATCTCAAAGTTCGATGTGAAACGGGCCGATGAGCACATCCGAAGCCTGGAAGAAGAAATGGGGGAGGTTAAGAACCACCTGGCTAAGCTTGTGGCCTATACCATTGAATACTTCAAACAGATTAAAAAGAAATACGGCAAGGGGAAGGAACGCAGAACCGAACTCAGGAACTTTGCCAGCATCGAAGCCACCAAGGTGGTGGTGGCCAACCAGAAGCTCTATATGAATGCCAAAGACGGCTTCATCGGCACTTCCCTCCGCAAAGATGAGTATGTGTGTGACTGTTCCGACATTGATGATATCATCGTTTTCCTGAAAGACGGTACCTATACCATCTCGAAAGTGTCCGACAAGCATTTTGCAGGCAAGGATATTATCCACGCGGCAGTCTTTAAGAAAAACGACAGCCGGACCATCTACAACGTAGTGTATTTTGACGGAAACTCCGGAAATGTTATGATGAAACGGGCCCCGGTAACCGGGATCACCCGTGATAAGCAGTATAACATTGGAAAAGAACATCCCCATACCAAGATTCTTTACTTCAGCGCGAATCCCAACGGGGAGGCAGAGGTGATCAAGGTATACCTGCGTCCGAGACCGCGGCTGAAAAATCCCATTTTTGAATTTGATTTTGCGGAGCTGTCCATAAAGGGCCGGGGAGCCATGGGCAATATCCTGACTAAATTCTCGGTTCAGAAAATTGTCATCAAGGAGAAAGGGGTCTCCACCCTGGGTGGGAGAAAGATCTGGTTTGACGAGGATGTGATGAGGCTGAATGTGGATGCCAGGGGAAAATTCCTGGGAGAATTCTCCGGGGAGGACCAGATCCTGGTGATCACCAGATCGGGAAACTTCCGGACTACCAATTTTGATCTCAGCAGCCATTTTGAAGACGATGTTCAGATCATCGAGAAGTACCGGGAAGGAAAGATCTGGTCGGCGGCCTACTTCGATGCAGAACAGAATTACTATTACCTGAAACGATTCCTCATTGAACCCGGGGCCAGGCTGACCCGCTTTATCGGGGATCACCCTGAATCAAAGCTGATCCAGATCACCGAGGTGGAGTACCCCCGCCTGGAGCTGAAATTTGGAGGAAAAAACAAAGATCGCAATCCGGAGATCATTGAGGTGGCTGAATTTATCGGAATCAAAAGTTACAAAGCCCGGGGGAAAAGACTCTCCAATTATGAGGTAAAGGTGATTCAGGAGCTGCAACCGGAAAACCAGGCGGATGAAGCATTAGAGAGCCCAAAAGCAAAGGATTCCGGCCCCGTGACCCCGGCAAAAGCTCCCCCGGAGAAAAAACCTGCACAGAAAAAACCTGTACAGAAAAAAGCTGCCAAAAAAAGCACTTCCACCAAGGCTGCCCCTGAAAAACCCTTACCTGTCAAACAGGATCCGGACGATGTTCCTATGGAGGTGATTAAACCGAAAGAGGAAAAAAAGAGTTCGGCAGATGAAGATCATAAAGACCCCGGCGGTCAATTTACCCTGGAGTGGTAGGATGGAAACCCGGATATTTCTGATTGGTTTTATGGGTTCGGGTAAATCTACCCTGGGAGCAAAACTGGCTCGCCGCATTGGCTATCAGTATATGGATATGGATCAGCTGATTGAGGAGACCGCTGAAATGTCCATCCCCTCCATTTTCAAGGAACACGGTGAGGAGGTATTCAGGAAATGGGAACACGACATCCTGCAGGAACTGTGTGCACGGGAGAAACTGGTTATTGCCACCGGGGGAGGGGCCCCTTGTCATTCACAGATGATGGATCTCATGAACGGCCATGGAACCACCATCTACATTCACATGCTTCCTGAAGCACTGAGAGACAGGCTGATTCGATCCAGGACAAAAAGGCCCCTGATCCAGGGGAAATCCGAATCTGAACTTCTGGATTTCATTCGTTCGCTTCTCCATAAACGGGAAGTCTTCTACAAACTGGCCACGCATACGGTTGACGGAATTAACCTCCAAACAGAAACTCTGGTCAGGCTGTTGCAGGATTCCTGATCAAATTCTCTATTTTTAGCTTGTGAAATACCTGTTCCATATGCTATTTGCCACGGCCCTCGTACTGGGATCCCATGTCTTCAGCAGCTTCTCCTTTTCCCCCTCCGTAAAACATATCAGACAGCCGGAGGAGGTGATCTTCTGCGAGACCTACACTCTTCGGGAGCTTGCAGCAAGACTTAATCCAGAGGATAGCTTATTCAGGTGGATTAACATGGAGGAGACAAACCCGGAAAGTTCAAAAATCGGCACTTGTACGGAAGCCGATTTTAAACCTCTGTGGAACTATATCCATAGTGAAGCCTTTCGAAGCAAAGTTCCGGAGGACCTGGTCATTGCCGCTGGCATTGAAGTACAAGATCAAATGGTTCCACTGTACGCCATACGTAAAAGCACACCCAACAATACCTTTCCCTTACAGGAGGATCTGGCTGAGGTAGGCATCAGAAAAGATGGTACTGATGAGTATTACGCCCTTATGATAAGCTTCTCGGAGTCAGGAGCAAAAAAATGGACGTCGATGACGGGTGCGAATAAAGGCAGGGATATTGCAATCCTGTATAATGGTTCGGTGCTTGCTGCGCCCAGGGTGCGCGAGGAGATAAGGAATGGCATCTGTATGCTCAGTGGAAATTTCACTGAAAGTGAAATCAGGCAGCTGAAGGCAGTGCTTGAAAAATAAGATCCGCAAGCTGGAAGGCGTCCCTATGGGCGCCTTTCTTAAAACATCCCGGCTAATAATTCTTCATTCTCCAGGCCGGATATATAATCGGACAGCTTTATTTCGGACAGCCGGATCCGAATGGTTTCAGGATCGTGAATGCACCCGACCAGCAACTGCTCCAGAAGATCAATATCCTGCTGTGAATCAAAAGTCCCCAGGATCTTTAGTTCCTTGATCACCCCTTTTTCAACATTCATGTGAAGGTCCAGGCGGCCAGAATTAATGGAAACGCTCTTGAAAAACTGGTATTTTGGGGAATATCCAAAGTTCCATTGCCAGGTGGAGAATTTTGTATCGCGGAGCTCCGTAATCGCTTTTATATCGGCAGCAGTATATGGATAAACCTTTGCATTTTGATTGGTCTGAAGCATATGATTCATGATTTTCGCCTGAAACTGCTCCATATCTATTTTTTCCGAAAGATGCTCCCTGATATTGGTAATCCTGGAAGGAACCGATTTCACGGCCCTGTCAGTAAAACTCTCCTTGGAGGTCTTCAGAGCCTCACTGAGCTTACCCATTTCCGAAGAAAACAGAAGAGTTCCATGATGGAGCACCCTTTGCTTAAAAACATGACTGGCCGTACCGGATATCTTCAATCCATGAAGCAGGAGTTCATTGCGTTTACCCAGAGTTGCCTCCAGTCCCATCTCCTTCATAGCCTCAATAACCGGCCTGGTAGCTCTTTTGTAATCCACCAGTTCGCCCTCTTTCGCGCTGGTGAAAAAAGCATAGTTAAGGTTACCCAGATCGTGAAAGACTGTACCACCCCCGGATATCCTCCTGGCCACCAGTATTTCTTTCTCCTGAACAAAAGGCAGATTGATCTCTGCGAGGGTATTCTGATGCTTGCCTACAACAATGGATGGGATATTCCTGTAAATCAGAAATACATCCTCCTGGAAACACTTGAGCAGGTACTCCTCAGAAGCCAGGTTAAAATAAGGATTGGTATATGGACTGTTGATGCAGAGCATAAGCCAAGCTATCAGGATTCAATAGCACTTGATCGGGAAACGATCCACCAGCTTTGTGGTAGGTTTGACAGGGTCCATCTGAACAGCAGAAAGAGCAAGGAACCGCACCCAGCTCCCCATATTCCGCCCGCCAGTACATCACCCGGATAATGCACCCCCAGGTAGATCCGACTGTAAGCCACAAGCAGTGCCCACAGAATCATGACTGCCGTAAACCATCGCTTCCTGATCCATAAGAGGGCAAGGAATGCAACTCCAAAGGTGTTGGCAGCATGAGACGAGATGAAACCGTATTGACCGCCACACTTATTGTTGACCAGGTGAACCAGGCCCTCCAGTGCTGGCTCATGGCAGGGTCGCAGCCTTTGAAAAACATTTTTAAAAAGATGGACGGAGCTTTGGTCTGCCAGGCTTACTGCCAGAACGATAAAGAGCAGCATGGGAAAGAGCTGCCATCTCTTTTTCCAGGCCATGTAGGCAAGCAAAAGCAGATAGAATGGCCACCAGGTAGTTTTGCCACTGATCCACCACATGATTCCATCCCATAGCTCATTGTGCCATCCGTTAATGGCCAGGAATAATTGTGTGTCAAGCTGCAAGATCCAATCCATCACAAAAATCAGCTATTCAACATGGTCCAGATGGTATCATTGAGACCGACCAGCCCCAGGTTGGCCACTGCCGAAATAAAGTGATATTTGACTTCTGGCAGCTCCTTCTTTATTTCCCCGGTCAGCTCATCATCCAACAGGTCCGATTTGGTAATCACCAGCAAGCGTTGCTTATCCAGCAATTCGGGATTATACTCTTCCAGCTCCTTAAGCAGAATCCTGTACTCCTCTGCAATATCATCGCTGTCGGAGGGGACCAAAAACATCAGCATGGAATTCCGCTCAATATGTCTCAGGAACCGGTGGCCAAGACCCTTTCCTTCACTCGCCCCTTCAATGATGCCTGGAATATCGGCCATCACAAATGAGCGATCGTCCCTGTATTTCACAATCCCCAGGTTGGGGACCAGAGTGGTGAAGGGATAATCGGCAATTTTGGGCTTTGCCGCTGAGATGGCAGCCAGCAAGGTAGATTTTCCTGCATTTGGTTTACCCACCAGTCCCACATCAGCAAGCAGTTTTAATTCAAGAATAAACCAACCCTCCCCCCCTGGCTCGCCCGGCTGGGCAAACCTGGGTGTCTGGTGAGTAGCTGACTTGAAATGATCATTGCCCTGACCTCCTCGTCCGCCCTTCATCAATATCTTCTCCTCATTATGAGTGGTAACTTCGAAAAGTACTTCATTGGTCTCAGCATCCCTGGCCACCGTCCCCAGAGGAACCTCGATATAAGCGTCCTCCCCGCTGGCTCCCGTTTTCAGGTCCGATCCCCCGGCACCTCCATGCGTGGCAAACACATGTCTTTTGTATTTCAGATGCAGCAGGGTCCAGAGTTGATTGTTTCCTCTAATGATCACATGTCCTCCTCTACCCCCATCACCACCATCCGGACCACCTTTCCGGGTTAGTTTATCCCTGTGAAGGTGAGCCGAACCAGCACCTCCCTTGCCTGATCGGCAAAAGATCTTTACATAATCAACAAAGTTGGCATTGGACATGAGTCACAGTAAAAAAAGCGTTTATTTCTTTACCTTGGCAATAACCTTCTGAATGCGCTTAAAAATTTCATCTACCGTTCCCGTACCTTCTACAGCTGCATGTTTACGCATCTTATCGTAGTAATAAGTCACCGGGATGGTCTGGTTGTTATATACATCAATGCGGTTGTTGATGGTCTCCAGATTATCATCTGATCGCCCGGTCTCTTTTCCTCTATTCAGGAGCCGTTTTACCAGCTCTTCACGGGGTACTTCCAGGGAGATCATTACTCCAATGCGCTCGTCATATTTGGTCAGTGCATTTCGCAGGGCCCTGGCCTGTTCAACAGTCCTGGGGAAACCGTCAAAAATAAAGCCGGGGCCGCCCCTGTTTTCCTTCAATTTGTTTTTGATCATCCCGATCACGATCTTATCCGAAACCAGCTCTCCCTTATCCATAATCTCCTTGGCCTGCAACCCCAGTTTTGTCTGAGCAGCTACCTGCTCCCTGAGAAGATCACCGGTTGAGATATGCACCAATTCATATTTCTCTATGATCTTTTCCGATTGTGTTCCTTTTCCAGATCCCGGAGGTCCAAATAATACAATATTCAGCATGTTTTTTCAGTTTTTTTGACGAGCCCAAAAATAGTAAATAGTTGCCTCATTCATTCACCAATCGGTAGATTTCCCTGAAGTTTCTGCCATACCCGTCATAATCCAGGCCATATCCCAGAATAAAGTTGTTGGGAATCTCCATCCCCACGTAATCGAGTTTTACCTCCTTTACCGTAGCTTCCGGTTTATGCAGGAAGGTGGCGACCATGATCTCAGCGGGTTCAAAGCCCGATAGTTGCCGGATAATCGTATCCAGGGTGACACCGGTATCCACAATATCTTCCAGCACCACAACCACCCGGTCCTTCAGATCACGATTGATCCCTATAAGTTGCTTGACACTTCCGGTCGACTGGGTACCACTATAGGAAGCCAGTTTCAGAAAGGTAATCTGACAGGGAAAATCCAGTTGTTTATATAGATCGCTTGCAAACATGAAGGCCCCATTCAGAATCCCCAGAAAAACAGGATCCTTGGAGGCCAGATCACGGTTCATCTCATGGGCCACCCGGCTTACTTCTTTTTGAATCGCTTTCTCGTCAATGAATGGTTCGAAAAATTTGTCATGAACCTGAACAATCTTACTTTCCATATGTAATATTTTAATTGAAAGTAGGCATCAAAATGCAGGAATGAAAATAATTGTAATTTCGTTAGCTGATAATCATTACAAAACTACATAAACAAATGAATCCTAAAGTAAGTATTATCATGGGAAGTACCTCGGACCTTCCCATTATGGAGCAGGCGGCAAAACTGCTCGACGAATTTGAGATCCCATTTGAGATCAACGCTCTTTCGGCTCACAGAACACCAGATCAGGCCATGGCCTTCGCCAGGAACGCAGCCGGAAGAGGAATCCGGGTTATTATTGCCGGGGCAGGCGGTGCAGCGCACCTTCCCGGTGTTGTGGCAGCACTTACGCCCCTTCCGGTGATTGGAGTTCCCATAAAAGCTTCCATCTCCATCGATGGCTGGGACTCCATACTGAGTATCCTGCAGATGCCTCCCGGGATACCGGTAGCCACGGTAGGACTGGACGGAGCCAGGAATGCCGGAATACTGGCCGCTCAGATTTTAGGTACCGGCGAGCCTGAAGTTTTGGAAAAAATGTTGAAGTTCAAAGAGAGCCTGGCCTCCAAAATTGTAAAGGCCAACGAGGAGCTGAAAAAGGTGAAATATAAATTTAAAACCAATTGACAGGATCATGATATTTCCACGAAAGTGGATACTGAAAAGACCGGGAATTATTATCCCGGTCTTTTTTTTGTCCCTGGTCCAGGCAGAGTGCTTTGGCCAGGTATATTGGCAGGAGGCTGCCTCAGCCGCTCTGGGGGGCTGTTTCGTAACCAGGCAGGGATATTCCTGTGCAAATCAGAATCCGGCGGGCCTGGCTTTTATAGAGCAGTCAACCTTTAGTTTGCAGCATAGCAGGCCTTACTGGATAAACGAGCTGGGAGCCTCAGCTATCGCCGGACAATTTTTAATGGGAACAGGTGCCTTTGGGTTCTCTTTGGCTGCGCAGGGTCTGAGAGGTTTTACGAAAAGCTCGCTCTGGCTCTCTTACGGCCTTAGGCTCCATCCCGGGATCAGTGCCGGAGTGGGGCTCCATTTCTGGAACTCAGCCCTGTTTGAAAAGTTAATCTATGCCCCGGGCTGCAGCTTTGCCCTCGGCCTGCAGATCAGCATGAATAAACAATGGGAATTTGGGGCCCGGCTGTTCCATCCTGCAGGGTGGAGCTCCTGCCCGAAGCGGCCTTTCCAGAATCAAATGGCCCTGGCAAGCGGCTGCGCCTTCTCTTTCCTCCAGACAGGAATCCTATATGCAGAGCTGCATGCTGAACCGGAAACGGGCATCGCCCTGTGTGGCGGACTGGAGTGGAGCTTCTCCAGGCATTCTGTCTTAAGGACCGGCATCTGCCATAAACCCTTTGGCTTCTCCTGGGGGCTCTCTTTGAATTTCAACAGGTGGATCGCAGAATTTTCCTTTCAGTACCGGCCCGATACTGGCCTGTCGCCCCATACCTCCCTGACTCATGCATGGTGATAAATTATGTGGCCTGGTACTTTTACTGATCGGCATGCCCGGGCTTCTGGGAGCCCAGATCCCCGCCAGTACGGGGGAGATGGAGGATCTGTTCTACAGAAGTGAATCGGCCAGTATACCTGAATTTCTGGTAAATGAACCTATGGAGACCGGGGAAGCAATTCTTGACCTGAACAATGCCTCCCCTGAAGAGCTGGAAACCTCAGGCTTGTTTACCCCCTACCAGATACATCAGCTATTAAAATACCGGGAAGAATTCGGAGAAATTTTTTCCATCCATGAACTGGCCGTGATTCCGGGATTCTCACAGAATAAAGTGAAGGAACTCCTTTCTTTTGTCTTTACCGGCCCGGTCAAAAAGCCAGACAGAAAAATCAGGACGCAACATTCTGTTCTGCTCCATTTAGGTAGATCCTTTCCGGGCAAAGAAGATTCTTTGTCCGGGGAGAACCATGCGTATGCCGGACCTCCATTGCTTACCTGCATTCGGATAAAATCCCGGCTGAACGCAAGGTACTCCATGGCCCTTACTTACGAAAAAGATGCCGGAGAATCTTTCCTTTACAGAAACAAACCCCAATTTCTATCGGGCTACCTCTCCCTGGATGGAAAGGGCTTTTGCAAACAAGTGGTGCTTGGATGCTTCAAATTAAACCAGGGAGCGGGCCTGGTGAATGGGGACGGATTCTTCCATCAGCTTGGAAAATTTCGTGTCAGCCGTCAATCTCTTTCCATGCTCCGGCCCTATGCCTCCAAAACTGAATCTGATTATGAGCAGGGGATCGCCTGTCAGTTCGATCGGAAAAAACTCAAATTCCTCCTGTGGGCATCCTACCGCCCGTTGAGCCTTTCTCCCAAAGCATTCACCACATATCCGGTAAGTGACAGATGGCTGGATTATGAGCGCACAACCGGGCTCTACAGAACGGACGGAGAGCTGGAAGGCAGAGCACTGGCTTCCAGGATCCATACCGGGGCCCAGCTCCTTTACAACCACCACCATTTGACCCTGGGAATCATGAGTGGATACCTGTGGGCCTTTCCTTCCCCTAAAGCAAAAAAATACCTGGATACAAATCCCGGTGCAGTGTTCCACCCAAAGGCCAGCCTGCACGCTAACAGGCTAAAAGGCAGGCTGCACTTATTCGGCGAAATAGCTGTTGATGAGAACACTTCCCTGGCCGCTATTTTTGGAACAAACTTCCATTTCAACGATTATATTCAGGGCAGTTTCCTGCTGCACCACTACGGAACAGATTACCATGGCACTTACCCCTCCTCCTACGCTTCGGGAAGCTCCATTAAAAATGAACAGGGTTTGGCTTTTTACCTGCATGTGGAGACCGGGAAGTTTGTCACTATGGACCTGAGAGGCGAGCTATTTCGTTACCAGGCTCCCCGCTACCTGACGGAGCTTCCTTCCACGGGAAGCAGGGTGGATCTCACCCTGCATAATCCAGGGGGAACCCCTGTTCAATGGGGGCTCCGTGTGGTGAGTAAAAACTGGCAATCAAGTCCTCCGTCTGAAACGAGCAAGCTTCGCCCCCTGGTGGATTCCAGGGTAAGCAGAATAGATGTACAGTTGAAATATAAGACTCCGGACCTTTTCAACTGGCACAGCAGACTGGTGATCTCCTGGTATTCACAGCAGGAAGAAGCGCTTCCCGGATATGCCCTGATGCAGCAGGTCACTTTGTGCCCTTCGCCGAAGCTGAAAGCCAGCCTTCAAGTTGTACAATTCAGGATTGAGGATTGGGAAAACAGGATCTACCTGTATGAACCCGGGTTTTATTACAGTTTCAGTTTCCCGTTTTACTACGGGAATGGACAGAAAACAAGCTTTCTTCTAATATGGAAACCTGCATCCTCCCGTAGTTTTTCAATAAAAATTTCGGGTGTTACAAAAAAAAATCACAGGCAAAGGGAAGCTACCTTACAGATGCTCCTGAAGTTTTAGTCAAATTTCAGATCGAGAATATTAATCTGGAGACTGATCCTGCCCCGGAATTCATTTTCCATCAGTTGATAACAGATATCAAACGGGGCCCCTTTGTTTATCTTCCCGAATTTGCTCCCCTGATGAAATCCAATGGCATTAAAAACCTGAAAGGGATTTTCCTCCTGGATCAGGGTCAACTTCAGATGCTCTCCATTGGTTCCCACGGTACGGCCATATCCGTTGTCAACCACATTTTCGGAAAGAAATACCGGACTCACATTTTCAGGACCAAAGGGTTCAAATTGTTTCAATATCCGGAAGAATTTTTCTGTGATCTCGGTAAGCTGAAGTTCCGTGTCAATCTCCACCACAGGAATCAATTGTTCCGGATCAATCGTCTCTCTGACAATCTTCTCAAATCGCTCCCTGAAAATGGGAAGGTTCTGGACCTTCATGGTCAGTCCTGCCGCATATTTATGTCCGCCAAAATTCTCCAGCAGATCACTGCAGGATTCAACGGCCTGATACAGGTCAAATCCAATCACGGATCGGGCCGATCCGGTCACCAGCCCATTGGACTTGGTCAGAATCACCGTGGGTTTATAAAAATGATCCAGTAACCTGGAAGCTACGATTCCGATCACTCCTTTATGCCATTCAGGATTATACAACACGGTGGAGTTTTTATCCTTAAGAGAGGCATCGCCCTGGATCATCTCAATGGCCTGCCGGGTGATTTCGGTATCGATGTTCCGTCGATCCAGATTAAAGTTGTTGATTTTCTTGCTAATGATACGGGCCTCTGCTCCTTTACCGCATACCAGAAGATCCACTGACTTCTTCCCGGACTCCATTCTTCCGGCGGCATTGATTCTGGGGCCGATCTTGAACACAATATCCTCTATGGTTATCCCTTTTCTATCGATGCCTGCAACCTCCTTGATTGCCTTAAGACCAATAGACGGATCATCGTTCAGTTTCTTCAGTCCGAAATGGGCCATAATGCGGTTTTCACCTGTAATGGGAACGATATCTGAAGCAATACTGACGACCACCAGGTCCAGGTACTCATAAATTTTACCGGGATCCTTCCCATTCTTGATTCCAAAAGCCTGCACAAGCTTCAACCCAACCCCGCACCCTGAAAGCTCCTTGTAGGGATAGGGACAACCTCCCTGCTTTGGGTCCAGCACAGCCACTGCATCCGGGATCTTTTCGCCGGGGTTATGATGATCGCAGATAATAAAGTCTATTCCCTTTTTACGGGCATATTCAATCTTCTCCACTGCCTTGATCCCGCAATCCAGAGCAATAACCAGGCTGATTCCATGCTGGTCCGCATAGTCTATTCCCTTTATGGAGATTCCGTATCCTTCATCATACCGGTCCGGGATGTAGTAGTCGATATCCTTAAAATGACTCTTGAAACAGGAATAGACCAGGGCAACTGCGGTGGTCCCATCCACATCATAATCTCCATAAATCAACACTTTCTCTCCGGCCTGGATAGCAACATGAATCCGCTCGATGGCCTTGTCCATATCCTTCATCAGGAAGGGATCATGTAGATTAGCAAGATCGGGGCGAAAATAATCTTTGGCCTCCTGGTAGGTTTTAATATTTCTCTGGGTAAGCATCTGGGCCAGGGGCCTTTCAATACCAAGCTCACTGGACAATGCAGAAATTTCCTCTTCATTGCCCGGTGATTTTATGACCCAGTTTTTATTCATCGATTTCAGGAAATTTGGCAGGCGTTCTTCCCCCCTCGCCCTGCAAAATTAACATAATCTTTTTTATACCTTTGTGACCGGAAAAATAAAAAGAGAAATGCATCATCCCGAGCTCAGCGAACAGGAACAAATCCGAAGAAATTCCCTGAAGGAACTCAAAAAACTTGGTATTAATCCTTATCCGCCCGAGCTGTTCAAGATCAGCCATCAGGCAGCAGATATCCTCGCAGAATTTGAGGAGAACGGTGAGACTCTGAAAGAGGTCACCCTGGCAGGCAGGATCATGAGCAGGCGCATCATGGGAAGTGCCTCTTTCGCAGAGATCCAGGACTCCTCGGGACGGATCCAGATCTACCTCCGGCGTGATGACCTTTGCCCGGGTGAGGATAAAACCCTGTACAATACGGTATTCAAAAAACTTCTCGATATTGGGGATATTATCGGGATCAGGGGCTATGCCTTTCGCACCCAGGTGGGGGAGATTTCCGTGCATGTCCAGGAGCTGGTGATCCTAAGTAAATCCATCAGGCCGCTGCCCATTGTGAAGGAGGCCGACGGGAAGGTCTATGATGCGGTTACCGATCCCGAATACCGCTACCGTCAGCGTTATGTGGACCTGATTGTTAATCCGGAATCGCGGGAACTGTTCAGAAAAAGAACCCGTATCTATACGACCCTCAGGAACCTGTTCAATGAAAGAGGGTACCTGGAAGTAGAAACACCCATCCTGCAACCCATCCCGGGGGGTGCTGCTGCCCGCCCCTTCATTACCCACCACAATACCCTGGACATCCCTCTTTACCTGCGGATCGCCAATGAACTTTACCTGAAACGTCTGATCGTTGGAGGCTACGACGGAGTGTATGAATTTTCCAAGGACTTCCGGAACGAGGGGATGGACCGGACCCATAATCCCGAGTTTACGGTGATGGAGATCTATGTCGCCTATAAGGACTACAAGTGGATGATGGATTTCACTGAAGAAATGATCGAAAAAGTAGCTCTCGATCTGCATGGAACAACGAAAGTACAGGTCGGTGAGAAGGAGATTGATTTTAAACGTCCCTTCAGACGCCTTAGTATGCTGGATGCCATCAAGGAGAGTACGGGATATGACATCGCAGGGAAAGACGAAGCCAGTCTGAGAGAGATAGCCGATGGTCTGAATGTGGAACTGGACGACTCCATGGGTAAAGGAAAGATCATTGACGCCATCTTCGGAGAAAAGGCCGAACCTCATTTGATCCAGCCCACCTTTATCACTGACTACCCGGTCGAAATGTCCCCCCTTTGTAAAAAGCATCGGGATAACCCGGAGCTGACCGAACGCTTCGAACTGATGGTAAACGGGAAAGAGCTCTGCAATGCCTACACCGAGCTGAATGATCCCATCGATCAGCTGGAACGCTTCCAGGATCAGCTGAAGCTGTCCGAGAAAAGGAGACGATGAAGCCATGTTCATCGATATGGACTTTGTACGCGCCCTGGAGTATGGCATGCCCCCCACCTCAGGGATGGGGCTGGGAATGGACCGTCTGGTCATGCTCATGACCAACCAGAGCAGCATTCAGGAAGTCCTCTTCTTCCCGCAAATGAAACCTGAGACCCAGGCTAAGGCTGTGGGAAAACCCTCCATGGAGCCCTTCCTGGAACTGGGCATCCCCGAAGAGTGGGTGGAACACCTGATGGAATTAGGTTACGACTCGGCGGACAAGATCAAGGCCCTGGAAAAACCCGGCCGGCTGCACCAGGAGATGATGGGCTACCGTAAGAAGAACAAGCTGGACATCGGCACTGTTACTATGGATCAGGTAGCGGAGTGGATATCATAAGGTCTAAATGAGATAAGCAAAAGAATGCACCAAACTTTCAGGCGAATCAACGTGGTAATACTGTTATCCATAGGGATATCACAAATCGGGATATTTGCACAGTTCCATGAACACAATGATCATCCACATGAACAGAATCAGCGCAAACATGCGCATCCAAATAATGAATTTGGCATTGGAAACTATCTAGCCTATCTGGCCGGGGAACAAGAATTTGCATATAGTTTACATGTACATTACCTAAGGTCTTTTGAAGAATCCAGGTTGGGAGCTGGGATAGGCTACGAACAGATCTTCGATGAACACATGCACAGATCCCTCACCTTTATTGGGGCCTTCAGACCCGTATCTCCACTGGTTCTGTCCCTGGGACCTGGAATCTTATTCGGGACTGAGGAAAATCCCGGAATCAGGTTTACTTTACACGCGGAAGTTGTTTATGAATTTGAAATTAGCTACTTTCATTTAGGTCCGGCGGTGGAAATCGCAACTACATTTGATGAATATCACCTTGGTGTAGGTTTACATATGGCCTATGCTTTTTAATCATTAAACTGGCAAATAAAAGCAGGTGGCCGGCGTTGGTTTCACTGGTATAAAGATCGCTTATTCGGGAGAGTTTCACTCGCTGATCTCCGTGATCACCTGCAATTCAATTTTTCTGAATTCCACTTCCGAACCCTCAGCCTGTAATGCGATTTGCCCTTTGTCAGCGGTACAGTTAAAACCATGGTTAACCATCACCCCGTTCACCCACACCTTTACCTCATCACCGACAGTTTCTACAACCATCGTATTCCATTCACCCACCGGTTTCTCGGAATCGTCCGTCAGGTTCTTGATATTTCTGCCTTTCCCTTCTGTGATGCCCCAGTTTTCTTTCGGACCTCGCCGGCTTTCCATATCGGGGACTGTTATATCTTCCACAATGCACCAGAAATCCCCTGCATGCTCATGTTGCATTTGCACCTCCAGGGATTTTGGAAACATGCCGTAAAGTGCACGGGGCTCACTGGCGTGGATCAATACACCACAATTCCCGGGTGTTCCGGCGAAACGGTACTCCACAGTAAGGCGATAATTCTGAAAAAGCTCGTCTGTGATTAAATGCCCTCCGGGAGTACCCAGGCTTACCAGCATTCCATCCCTGACAATAAAGGGATTCAGGGTGTCCGGATTTAAATCCATGGCCGGGACATCGATGTGCCATCCGGATAAATCTGATCCGTTGAAAAGGCTTTGCGACTTTTGTCCTGAATTCACGCAGGAAAAGAACAACACAGCAAGTAAGGGAATAATTAGTCTGGATTTCATAGGAATGGATTTTGATAGATCAGTAAAAAACAGTTTACTGTCGCAATGTACAGATTTCTATATTTTAATCAGAAATTCCGCCCGGGCTCTTTCAACAGCGTGCTATCATAAAAAGTAAAAAGAGGCCGCACCTTTTGATGCAGCCTCTGTCATAAGGCTTCATTCAATACTATAAAAAGCCTGGCAGCGATTAATAATTCAGCCCGAAGTAATCCATAAAACTGTAGTAGACATCGTTTAGTTGAATAATAATCAAAGAAGTTACAAAACTTTAGGGGCCTAAATTCGTTTTTAACTGATAATTAACGCCTTCCCTTGTCTTTTCAAGCCCTCCCCGCATTGATCATCATCAATATCCTACTTAAATTGCAAATGCAAGCATTCCAGGGGATATGGAAACTAAAAAGGAATTGGGGCTATTACTGATCCGGGGGTCCGGGCATCCGGGTTTCAAAAGGCAGGAACTGTTTATAAAACGCCTGAAGCATAAACTGGAAAGAGCCGGCTTTGAGCCGGGATTACTGGCTGTTGAGGTGGTAAACTGGTACGGCCCGATACAGGAACAACAGGAACTTATCCTGGAGAGAATGAAAAAGGCCCGGATCTGGCTCCGGTCAAATAGATTCCGCAAACTGATCCTCACCAATATCGGCGACCTGATCAACTACGGAGGGAAACCGGGTTTCACCTATTACGGATACGAGGAAACCCATAAGCTGGTGCATGAAACCATCCTGAAGCTTAAGACGCAACTGAATGAACATGCTCCCCTGGTGATCATTGCCGCTTCCATGGGAACGGAAATCATAAATGACTACATATGGGACAGGCAGACCGCCGCGAGGGAAGGAAGGGATGATCCCCTGGGAAACTCACCCTTCGAACGCCTGGAAACACTCACCGGTCTCTTCACACTGGGGAATAACCTACCCATTTTTGCCGCATCAAAGCACATCGATGAGATTCATCCCATTGATTTTCCTCCACCAAATTTAGCTCCCGAGCTCCAAAAAATTGCTGTCTGGGAAAACTACTATGATAAGAACGATGCCATGGGCTATCCCATAAAACCCCTTAACCGGTATTTCCAGGAACATGCGAGCTTAATGGACATCCAGATCAATACAGGAGGACCGCTCCTCTCCTGGAACTTTTTCTCCCACTTTGGATACTGGCGTTCCCGCAAACTGGTCCGGCGCCTGGCTTCCCATATCGGGAAGCTTGTTAATACAAGCAGGGAAGGTTTCAATCAATGAGGATGAAGCCAATTTAAAAAGTTAATCTTCCTTCTTTGAGTCTACCGGAAATAACTTTGGGTAGACTTTTATGGCCACCAGGCCAGCGATATACATGCTTAATCCAAACATACCGGAGACCCAGAACATAGATGAATGAAAGTCTCCCATGGAGTCCTGGATAAGCAGAGCGATGGTCATGGCAAGGGAGGCATTCCTCAATCCAGTTTCTAATGAGATGGCCCTGATCTGATAGTTCGTGACTTTTAACAAGAAGGGCACAAGAGCACCCAGAAGCACACCGGAAAAAGTAAGAATCAGAATCATGGAGTAAAATCGGAATCCATAACGGTCCGTATCGGCAAAACCCTCAATATTATTAATGATTCCAGCAATAATTAAAAAAAGCAGAGCAATGATCCCAAGTATATTAAAAACCGGAATAAGTTTTTTCGCCAGGGCTTCTTTATACCTTCTGAAAAGCATCCCTATGCTTAATGGAACGATGACCAGCACTACAATGGTGGAGGCAATGGTTCCCGTTGGAACCTTTACATCAGGAATATTTGCACAATAGGCATTGAGCAACAGAGGCACAAACAAAATAGATAAAATGGTTGAGAGGGAGGTCAGAGATACAGAAAGTGCTACATCGCCCTTGCCGTAATGAGTCATCAGGTTTGAAGTAACTCCGCCAGGCGTAGCCGTAATGAGAATCATGCCCACATAAATGTAAGGATAGTTTTCATGAAACCCGAGCAGATATCCAAATCCAGCTGCAACAAGAGGCATAATGCCAAACTGAAGGATCTCTCCGACGATTATTCCTTTTGGTTTGGTAATTACGACCCCAAAATCTTTCCCCGTCAGGGTTAATCCCATCCCCACCATTACGAGAAACAGCATTAATATAATTGCAATTCTAAAAATCTTATCAAAAGCAGGTTGAACAGGAAGGGAGTTGAACTGTGCAAATTGATACGTTGCTCCTTCAATTTCAGACTCCATCATGCTAAGATTGAAAATAAGCTTGCTTTCCATTAACTCCTCCAAACCTGAGTACTCCGGGGCAGATCTGTCCGGAATCGTTAAGATAAAGATATCACCTCCGGCAGCCTTCCTGATAAAATACAATCTGCTTGCATCAGCATCTCCTTCTGCGCTCGAAATCAGTAAGCGAAGGTGACCTCTGAATTCAAGCTGCTTTGCACTTTGCCAATCAAGCCCCCTTGGTTCTACATTTAGTTGTTCAATGAAAGCATTATCTCCACTATTCGCTTTGTTTGACAGTTCATTATAGAGTATTTCCCCGGTGTGCTCCTGAGCCATAGAAGGGGATTGCGCTGCGAACAGACCAAATGCCAGCGAAACAAGAACCACCTGGCTTTTCAATATCCTTTTTAACCTGCTTATCTTTTTCATACCTGTAAATATTACATGAGGAGTTTATAAAATCATCTGAAAATCAAGGTAATATAGAAATAAAAATTAAAGTTCGCCAAATCAGCTTCATCTAAGTTTCAGTTTCATCACCTCCTCTTAATTAAATGAATACTGCGTAACGGCGGCTTTGAAGTACAATTGGCTTTCATCAGCGCTTCCATCGACGCTCGAAGTTAATAAGCGAAGGTGACCTCTGAATTCAAGCTGACTGGCACTTTGCCAATCAAGCCCCCTTGGTTCTACATTTAGTTGTTCAATGAAAGCATTATCTCCACTATTCGCACTGTTTGACAATTCATTATAGAGTATTTCCCCACTGTGCTCCTGAGCCATAGAAGGGGATTGCGCTGCGAACAGACAAAATACAAGCGAAACTAGAGCCACATTGCTTCCCAAGGACCTGATCAATTTGCTTATCATCTTTTTCATAACAGTCAATTTTACCAGAGGAGTTTATAAAATCATCTGAAAATCAAGGTAATATAAAAATAATAATTAAGGTTCCCCAAATCAGCCAAAATTAAGTTCCATTCTCACCAATTCCTCTCAGTCCCTTGTAAGGATATCAGTAGTTCTTCGACAGATAGATAGCATCAAATACCCTTGCATCACATGGAGATGATTCGGAATAAAACTCTCTTATTTCTTTTGAGCACACTTTGTCTTATTTATGGGCTTAAGGAACCTGTTTTGTCTCAAACCTGCTGTTCAGGAGGAGTCCCGCTTTCAGGAAACATTGGCTTTGCAGGTGCGGGACCTGGAACCCTTCAGATGGAAATGAGCTATGATTTAAACTACCTCAGCCTTCTAAAAAGGGGATCTGAGCGGATATTTGAGGACTCCCGCATTCGACTGACCCAGTCCGTGTTATATAAAACAGGTTATAGCATAAGGGACTACCTGGCCGTAGATGCTCTGTTTACATACGTGTTTCAAAGCAGGCGAATTCAGTTTCAGGAAAGTACAAGTATTGCTGAAACGAATGGTTTAGGAGATGCTCTGGTGATGGTGAAACTGGTTCTTTCGGGAGTATTTGGTAAACCCATAGATTTACAGATCGGGGCCGGGCCGAAAGTTCCTCTGGGAAAAAGTAATCTAACTGATGACAGGGGTATTACCTACAACGCAGACATGCAGCCAGGTTCTGGCTCCTGGGATATTCTCAGCTGGGCCTATGGATCCTGGAAGCCAAAGTTTCGTCCTGCCGGTATCTTTACTGCCAGGATAGTGGCCCGGCTGAATGGCATTAACAAAGAATATCTGGGCTCAGGAAGCTACCAATTCGGTCATAGCACTCAAGCTTATCTAGGATATTTAGATCAGTTTCTGCTAGGCAAAGTTTTAATAAGTCCATCCTTACAAGTAAAGTATCGTCATGTCCTGGAGGATCGCATCTCGGGAGTGGAGTTGCTAAATACCGGGGGGCAATGGCTATACCTGGTACCGGGACTGAGCTGGCATATCCGACCAAAACTTATACTTAATCTAGCGCCCGAAATTCCCATTTACAGCCGGGTCAATGGTATTCAATTGTCTACAACCTTTAGGTTCCAGGCTGGCATATATGTCCTAATAGACATGAAAAAAGAGAAAAACTCAAATTTATTTCAGTTATGAAGAACATCATTTTTTTATCAGGCATCATAGCCATTTTTATCTTTCAGGGCTGTGAAAAGACAGTTCTGGATTCCTCCGAGCTTCAGAAATCATTTTTAAAATCAACTGGCACCTGGACCATCCCCATCAGTGAAGTATATGACGGGGGAACTGGCAAAGATGGTATTCCGGCTTTAAGTGATCCGGAATTTATTCCAGTAAATGAAGTGGACTACCTCCGTGATGAGGACCTGGTATTGGGGTATATGGGAGATCAGCAGGTCAGGGCTTATCCCCATGCCATACTGAATTGGCATGAGATAGTAAATGATCAGATTGAAGAGGTATCCCTGGCGTTAACTTATTGTCCATTGACTGGGACCGGAATTGGATGGGACAGGGTCATCGATGATGAAGTCACTACTTTTGGAGTGTCTGGTTTGCTATATAATACCAACCTGATTCCTTATGACAGGATGACTGACAGCTATTGGTCCCAAATCTTGGGTGAATGCGTGAATGGTGAACTTGCAGGGAGGAACATCCGGACTCACCCTCTTGTGGAAACCACCTGGCTAACGTGGAAGAAGATGTTTCCCTCCTCCCATGTTTTGTCCCCTGAAACCGGGTACAACCGGGACTACCGGGTATATCCCTATTCAGGCTATATGCTCCGGGATGATTACTTAATTTTTCCGGTTTCACATACCGATGACCGGATCCCTAATAAAGAGCGGGTCCATGCGATTGTTTTTCTGGGACTGGCCACAGTGTACACTTTTTCGGAATTTGAAGACGGGGTGGTCGCTAAACAGGAAACGATCCGTGGCAGGAAATTTGTGATAGTAGGCAGCAGCAAGGATAACTTCATGGTATCCTTCTACTCCGACCCCGGAGATGGCACTGAGCTTGAATTCAAAGGGATTGAAAACAACTATCCGGTAGTCATGACCGATCAGGAGTGCAATATGTGGGATCTGTCCGGCAGGGCAGTTTCAGGTCCCAGAAAGGGTACGCAACTTACATCCAGCGGAGGCTTTATGGGCTTTTGGTTGGCCTTTGCAGCTTTTTACCCTGGCCTGGAGATCTCCGGTTCATCCAACAATTAGTGGAAGAAAGCAAGATCATTCAAAGCGATTTTGCCTTTCTAATATGTCAGAATTCTTCTATCTTGCACCCTTGATTTTATTTTCTAAAAGCCTCCTTAGCTCAGCTGGTAGAGCAGTTCATTCGTAATGAACAGGTCGCGGGTTCGAGTCCCGTGGGAGGCTCCAAACCCACCTACCCGCTTTCCTGAAAATCAACTATTCTTTTTCCCCAGGAACCCCATAACTGTGTAAATACTCACCACCAGAATTCCAAGGGTCGCCGGATAACAATACTTCTGTAATCTGCAGAGCCTACTATTTGGCCGGGTAGTTCACATAAATTACTGCCAGGAAAAAAACGTGGTGACAAAACGAAGCATAGACCGGAGATATTGATTGCTTATAAGGCTACAATAACTTAATCTTTCTGCTATTTCTGTATTAGAACCGCCATTAAAATCTTACTTTTATATAAGTCATGAATAATACTCCACCCGGACTACAGAGACTCCTGACCTGGCTTATTCTGCTTCTGCTCATACCGGCTCTCTTTATTAATCTGGGTATGTCGCCACTAATTGCTGATGAAGCAATCAGAGGGCTGGTTGCATTTGAAATGAAGCATAGCGGCAACCTGATAACTCCGACCATTAATGGTGAGTATTACTTTAACAAACCCCCCTTATATAACTGGATCCTATTGGGATTTTTCAGTCTTTTCAACCGGTATTCAGAATATGTTCTACGTTTACCCTCCATAATTTCCTTGCTGATTTTTGGTCTGATCATCTTTGTTACCACGCGGAAGGAACTGGGTCGGCGGGTGGCCTTCCTGAGTTCGCTGATATTTATAAGCTGCGGCAGGATCCTTTTCTACGATTCCATGAGAAGTCTGATAGACCTGAGCTTCTCCATGGTAATTTTCCTGAATTTCTACCTGATATACTATTTCTTAAGCAGGAAAAAATATGTAAGCCTTTATCTACTAAGCTATTTTCTCTTATCTGTGGCTTTTTTAATGAAGGGATTACCCGCCCTGATTTTTCAGGTGCTGACTCTGGTTACGGCACTGGCATATTTCAAATCCCTTAAAAAATTGTTCCATCCTTCACATTTGGCCGGTCTGATGGTATTTATTCTTCTGGTTGGAGGGTACTATTTTCTTTTATGGGAGGATAGCAGGGAACCGGAATTCTTCAGAAGATTAGTGGAAGAATCAACAAAAAGAACATTTATTGAAAATGGGTACTGGAGAACTATAAAACATCTCTTTTACTTTCCCTTTATTCAGGTCTACCACCTTCTTCCCTGGTCCCTGCTATTTATATTTCTTTTTAGCAAATCATTCTATCGCACTCTCAAAGGGAATAAATACCCAGGATATCTGGCTTTGGTCTTTGCGGTGAATATTCCAATTTACTGGACCTCTGTAGGAACACACCCCAGGTACCTGTTTATGCTATATCCTGTCCTGTTTATTCTGCTGCTTAACCATTATTCCGAGCTAAAGCAGCATAATGATTCTTATAAGGTTTTTTGGAAATTGATATTCCTTTTTTCCGGATTGGCACTGGCCATAGGAACCTGGTATTTCTTTACTCATAGTTTTGTCAGACCGCAGAAGGCATTACTCATGTATGCTCTTACCCTGGTGATCGCGGTCATCGGCTATTTTTTAATGTGGAAGAATCATACTATCAGGCTTGATTTGCTAATTATCATCTTGCTTTGTTTAAGGATTTTTTTCAATCTCGTAGTATTGCCTGACCGGATGGTGAAAACACCTCATCTTGAAGAAAAGAAAACTGCTGAGAAGATATATGAGATTACCCGGGACAGTGAGCTGTTGCTGCATCCCGAAAGCCCTGTCAGTATTGAATTTGTTTATTATATCAGCACGGCCAGAAAAGAGATCCTGAAAAAAGAACATGGCGAGTTTACTCCGGGCAGCTTTTATATTTTTGATGCATTGGATCCACTTCGCGGAGGAGAAAAAGAAGTGTTGGAATTTGAATCACTCGTGAAAAAGAGCAATTTGAGACTTTCCAGAATCGCGAAAGATCAGGAACCTTAGTTCCACCTTTACATGCAGTGTAAATATTGATCAACCAGCTTCTTTATCTCCCCGGTTTTATTGTATAAGCGTTCGCTTAAATCTTGATCCTCAAATGCTTTGAGTTTCTTAATAAAATTCGTGACGGTTCCTTCAGGAAAAACACCATCTTTTTGATAGAAGTCAGCATCCTTCTCCAGGCACCCGGCCGATTCATGACAGGAGGCGGGTAAGGCCACTAATCGATCCAGGACAGCCTTGTTTTCCGGCTTGAAAATATTGACATTGATATATAAATCTTCTGCTGTTTTCAGTGAATCTTCTGAAACCAGGCCCTCTTTAGCAGCCAGGATTAATCCAGCCATCAGGTGGTACAGATCAGCAGATCCGTCCGGCACTCTGAATTCAACCGTTTGCTTTCCCGGGATATAGGGAACTTCGCCCCTTTCCTGAGGATTGGCATCCTTAATCATTTTTGTCCTGGCGACCCATCCAAGGGGCACCCGAACCAGTACCGACCGGTTGCTATCTCCCCAGCAAACCATGGTGGGCGCTTCCTGGTGGGGCACCAATCTTAAATAAGAAGTGGGTATGGTATTTCCAAAAGCAGTTAATGAGCTTGCTTTATCCAGGATCCCTGCAATCATCTTCTTTGCAGTTTCAGTCAGCCCCTGCTCGTCAGCCATTTGGTTTACACCATCCTTTTCAATTAACATATGGATATGCAGGCCACTACCGGCTTTCCCCACCGTTATCTTCGGGCCAAAACTTATGGTCACTCCATATTTCTGACCCAACATTCTAAGGATCCATTTGGCTACCAGTAGTTGCTCCACTGCCTCTTCAGCATCCACAGGGTTAAATTCAATTTCATGCTGCTCATACATATGGGTGTCGGTGGAGAAGTTTCCAACCTCCGAATGTCCGTATTTGACCTTCCCCCCACTCTGCGCGATAATTTGCATAGCTTCCAATCTCAAGTTTTCCCAATTGGTAAAGGGAGCTGATGAATGATATCCTCTCTGGTCCATTGCAGGATAGAGGTCATTTTTCTCGCTGATAATATAATACTCCAATTCCCCCATGGCTTTAAAGGAAAAACCCGTCTCCTTGGAAAATTGTTTAGAGGCCTTTTTAAGGATATATTCCGGGGCACTTTCAAGGGGCTTGCCATCCTTTGTATAAAAGGAGCAAAGAATATCCAGGGATGCTTGTTCTGTGAATGGATTTACAAAGGCGGTTCGAAACCTCGGTATCACGTAAAGATCGCTGGAATCAGCGTCAATGTATGAAAACAGACTGGATCCGTCAACTCGCTCACCGGTTGATAGAATAGATTCCAGATAGTTCTTGCTGGTAATGACAAAATTGAGTGTTTTCAATTTCCCATCTTCACCCACATACCTGAAGTTGAGCATCTCGATGTGATGATCATCAATAAATTTGATGATATCGTATTTCGTAAACTCACGAGCCGGCTTTTGAAGGTGCCTGACCACCATATTGGGATTCATTAATACTTCCAGATCTCTCATTGCAGTATCTATAACGTTTATTGATGCTCGTGAAATTAGATATTATTCCTGCACCTTAATCCCAGATGTTATCTGCTTCCCAACATCATTTTCAGCTTTTTACCTGCTAAAAGTTTTTAACAATCTGGACAACTGTTGGCTTAGCGATCATATGCGATTTTGAGTTATCTTTGTTTAAGCCAATCAACTCGTAAACTATTTGCGCATGTCTTTGAACAAACCCGCGGTTCTCTATGTAGATGATGTCCCGGTGAATCTGATCCTTTTTAAAGAGACTTTTAAAAATGACTTTGACCTTACCCTTACAGAGTATCCCCAGGAAGCTCTAAAAATATTAGAGGAGAAGGAAATACAGGTAGTTATTTCCGATCAGCGAATGCCAGAAATGACCGGTATTGAGCTGCTTGAAATTGTCTCGGAAAAATATCCTGATATTCGAAGATATTTGCTCACTGCATTTACGGATGCTGAAACCGTGATTGAAGCGGTTAACGTGGGCCGGGTTCACGGGTATATCAAGAAACCCTTGAAAGCGGATGAGATCAGGGCCACCATAAAAAGCTCCCTGGAGGTCTTTTTCCTGAGGAAAAAGAATCAACAGATCCTGGAGGAACTGGAAAAGGTGAATGCTGAATTGCTCAATATGGATGTCCTGAAATCAGAGATCATCAATTCCATTAGAAACGAGATCAGTCCACCTTTGAACCAGATCATGGGGACCTTGCATCTTTTGAAAAACAAAATTGAAGGAGATGAACTCACCGAGGTGGTTAATATTCTCGATCAATCGGTGTTTAAACTGGAGCAGTTCTCCACACTGGCCCAACAGATCTCCACCTTGAAAACCCCGGGATTTTCACTGGATAAGCAGGCCGTATCCCTGAAGCAGATGGTTCAATATGGAGATATTGAGACAAGTGAAGAACTTAAAGATTTGGATATTAACCTTATAAAACAACTTGATGGTACTAATCACCAGGTTAAGGGAGAGTCCGATCTGCTGGTCAGTTGCCTGGTAAATTTGATTCGTTTTGCCAGGGAACATACAGGCAGCAGTGGAGAAATCCTTATCACCATCCCGGAGCAGGATGGAAGGGTGGAGTGCCATATTGTTGACGGGGGAAACAACTATTCGGACACCCTGCTTAAAATTCTGTCCGAGCAGTTTTCAACAAATAATATCCCTTTGGACCTGACTATGGGAATCGGGCTGGCTGTATCCCAGATCATCATGGAAGCTCATGGCGGACACCTGGTCTTTGAGAAGGCTGATGGTACCAGAGGAAAAATGAAAATGGTGTTCCCCAATGAATGAGTCAATGCTCAACTCCCTCATGCGTTTGTTTGCCCTGATGGTAAACATTAACAGGGGAGGTATTTATCTCATTGCCAGGAATTTCGTTGAAACTTACCTCGTACAGCAATTCAGTAAATCCATATCCGAGAAATATCTGGAGGTATTTGACCAGTATGCGGATGAAATGGAGAGGCATGAGTTAAAACCCAAAGAAGAAGAAATCTCAAGCCGTTCCATTCGGATTAAGGAAATATGCGCTCAGGTAGTTGCTGAACTACATATTTCTCAACGATTTATGATTCTCCTTAGCTTGATCAGATTCACCAAATATTTTTCGGATACAGGAATGGCTGGAAGTGGTTTCTCCGGCACCATATCCGACGCCGTTCGAACTATTTCTGATGGTTTGCTGATCACAGAAGAAGAATACATTAATTGCTCAGCCTTCATCAAAGACAAGTTCTACCAGGTCCCCAAAAAGGAACTGTTGCTTCTAGTAAGCGATGATCCGGATTTCGAGGACGGTGAGGTGGCACATCTCCAAAAAAATGGACTGTCAGGTCAAATCCTGTTTTTCAGGATCAACCGGGCTGACATCTATATGTTCCAGTACCTTGGGAAAGCCAGATTGGAAAGCAATGAGAAATACGTCTTCCCAAAACATGAATATCTATTCCCCAGAGGAGCAGCAATCAAGGGGGAGCATATCTCTCCGATCTACTACTCAGATATCGTAGCGGGATATCACCAGGACAAAGAGACCCCCCTGGTTAACTTTTGTGCAAAGGAAATAGAGTACCGCTTTAGGAATTCATCACAGGGGATAAAAAAATTCAGCTATCTGGGGACCTCTGGTCAGCTTGTGGGAATCCTGGGGGGAAGCGGTGCCGGTAAATCGACCCTTTTGAAAGTATTGAACGGAAGCCTTCCTCCTCATTCTGGAGGAATATATGTGAATGGTCGCAACCTGCACCGAAAGAGCAAGGAACTGGAAGGGATGATCGGCTACATTCCACAAGATGATCTTTTAATAGAGGAATTGACTGTCGAACAGAATCTGTTGTTTAATGCCCAATTATGCATGAACGGACATAATTCTGAAGAGATAGCTCTAGCAGTCCACAAGCTGCTCAATGAGATGGACCTTTTAAACGCCAAGGACCTGAAGGTGGGGTCCCCTCTGAACAAATTTATAAGCGGGGGTCAGCGAAAGAGACTAAACATTGCTCTTGAACTGATTCGTGAGCCTCAATTACTATTTGTAGACGAACCCACTTCCGGACTGTCTTCCACCGATTCTGAGAATGTCATTGAGCTTTTGAAAGAACTGGCGCTAAAAGGGAAACTGGTCATCTCGACCATTCATCAGCCTTCTGCAGTGTTATTCAGACAATTCGACCACCTGATAGTCCTGGATAAAGGCGGCTACCCGGTATATTCCGGAAATCCCATCGAAGCCATCACCTATTTTAAGAAACAGGCGGGGAGAGTAGATGCCGGTGAGAGTCAGTGCCTTACATGTGGGAATGTGAATCCTGACGAAATACTTAATGTGCTTGAGGCCAGAGATGTGAATGAATCCGGGGCTTTTACCTCAAACCGTAAGACTTCCCCCACGCAATGGTACTCCCTTTATAAAGATAAGATTGAAAGCAGGTTGGAATTTAATACAGAAAAGACAGCAATTCCTGCAACCAAACTTCATATTCCAGGCGCATTCAGGCAATTTCTGATTTTTTTTAAAAGAAACCTGCTTTCCAAGCTCGCCGACCGCCAGTTTATGTCCATTGCACTCCTGGTGGCTCCCCTGCTGGCATTAATCCTCGGATTCTTCTCCAAATATGTAGCCGGGGACGAGAGCAACCCACACCGGTATTGGTTCAGTCAGAACGAAAACCTTCCTGCATATCTCTTTATGAGTGTTATCGTTGCTATGTTCCTAGGACTGATTATAGCTGCTGAAGAGATTCATCGGGATCGTAAAATCCTGGAAAGAGAATCTTTTCTTAACCTGAGCCGAACCGCTTATTTGTTTTCAAAGATTTCCCTGTTATTTATTCTCTCCGGTTTTCAAATGCTGATGTTCGTAGGGATCGGGAACCTGATCATGGAGATAAAGGGACTTTCACTGGTCTACTGGTTGATCTTGTTCTCCACTGCCTGTTTTGCAAATATGTTTGGTCTTCTCATTTCTGATGGATTAAAATCTGTGGTAGCCATTTACGTAATTGTCCCTTTTTTGCTGGTACCCCAAATTCTTCTGGCCGGGGTCATTGTGAAATTTGACAAACTGCATTACAAATTTGCCTCAGATATTGTGGTCCCCTTTTCCGGCGATATGATGGCCAGTCGCTGGGCATACGAAGCCCTGGTGGTGAATCAGTTTGTAAATAATGCCTACCAGAAACCACTTTATGAAACAGAGAAATTGGAGAGCAACATTACCTATGACCTGCAATTCCTCATCCCGGCAATCACTCATGAACTGGAGGAGGCGATTTCCTTATTTCACGATAAGCCGGCAGATCCGGATTTTACGGCCTCTCTTGGAACCATAAAACATGCCCTGCTCTCCATTCGCCTGACCACACCCTATCCACATCCCGGGCACTTAAGCATGGAACAGTTCTCCGATGAAACTGCAGAAGAGATCATCACCTGGCTGGAAAACTACAGATCTGCCCTGCGAAAACACCGGGACAGGCTTACCCGTGAAAAGGACCTGCTGATTGATTCTCTGAAGACAGAAGCCGGTGGATTGGAAAGCTACATTCATTTAAAAAGGACACATCATAATGAGCAATTGGCCCAGCTGGTATTAAACAGAAATAATCTTTACAAAGTCATCAAAAAAGATGGCCAATTTCTCAGAAAAATGGATCCTGTATATGCCTATCCATCCAGGAGGAATGGCCGTGCACATTTCTATGCTTCCGTGAAACAATTGGGGGATACCTATATTCCCACTGCTTATTTCAACCTGATGGCCATCTGGTTAATGACACTCATCCTCTTTGTTTTATTGAGGTACAGCATACTCAGAAAGATCATCGACTTTTCCGGCAGCATAAAAGGAAAGCCCTTGTCGGAAAAAAAATAAAATACCTATTGGAAATTGAATTATGTTTACAATAAATAAAACCATGAAATCTTTACGAAACAGCTTCTTTATTCTGGCGGCAATCGGTACTATGATCCTGGCTGTTGCCTGCCAATCAGGGCAGAAGGATTCTTCTGTTCTGATCGAGGATGTAAACAATACATCACCCGGAGATGGATTGCAAACTTTCAGCCAGATTATCCATCTTTACCCTTCTCCAGCGGAGATGTTGAGCGTCATAGATATGACGGATATAAAGTTTGATGCAACACTCCTGAACCCGGTTGACAAGGCAGATCAATATCTCGATTCCAAAACGCAAACCTTCGCTTTGGGCATGTACCTGACCGACCTGGCCTATAGCGCTCTTTTTGGGAGGCATGAAGAAACGCTGGATTACCTGGAGGTGGTGAAATCTCTTGCCGCAGATATCAATATTAACGAAGCAGTAGATGAGTCCATGATTGAACAGGTACAGAACAATGTTGAATTTCTGGATTCTCTGTATAACATCTCCAACGAAGCATTTATCAATATTCTCAGCTTCTGCGAAAGAAACGAAAGATCGAATACGGTGGTGATGCTTTCTGCAGGAGCTTTTGCAGAAAGCCTGTACCTGGCAGTCCATATGATAGACGATTACAGCACCGCAGACCAGTTGCTGCAACATCTGGCTGATCAAAAATACACCATCGATAATTTCATGCGTTTCTCCAAAGGACTCGGATCCGATGATCCTGGCGTTATATCTACATTGAACGACCTGGAAGCGATCAAAAACATATTTGACGGGATTGAATCCGGTTCGGGAGGCGTAACTATAAAAACAACAGTAAGTGAGGAAAAGAACCAGCCAAAAAAACTGGTCATCGGCGGAAAAGGAGCTACCAGTCAGCCCCATTTGACTGAAGAGGACTTTGATGAGTTAAAGGCTGCGGTGATTGAGCTGAGAAACAATGCTGTTGGAACTAACTAATAAAACCGGTCAATTATGAAATTTATAAATAAAAATCAGTTGGTGGCCGTTCTATTCCTGATCATCCCCGGCCATGTGATCTCACAAAACTGTGCCACGCATCACCTGGAGGGAGATTGTTACAATGATGTTCAGAAAGGGTATAAAGTATATAGCCAGTCCCACTCAACACAAATAAGTGCTCTGGACACCATTGAATTAAGTGTGGTGTTTTATGGGCAAAAAGATTATATTCTCTCCTTTTGCACCCATAAAAACCTGTATCCCATCCACTTTGTCCTGATCGACGAGCAGACCAAGGAAGTGTTGTATGACAATGAGGAGGATAAGTACCTGGAATCACTGGGCCTGGGATTTGATGTTGCAAAACCGATGATCATCAGGATAAACCCCATCGCCAGATTATCCACCGAAGAAGAGATTGAAGATAAAATCGGATGTATGGGATTACTGATCCAGTATAAAAACTACGCAAGAAAAAAAGTACAATTACAACTATGATCTGATGCCTGGTATTCCGGCCAACCAGCCTGTAGAGTAAGCAATCTGCAAGTTATACCCTCCCGTATCAGCATCCAGGTCAATCATCTCTCCGGCAAAATGGAGTCCGGACACCAGTTTTGACTCCATGGTTTTTGAAAAAATTTGTTCTGTACTAAGTCCACCCGCTGTAATTATAGCCTCCTTAAAAGAACGGTGATTCGTGATTCTGAACCGGAAGTCCTTCATCAGGTTCCGGATCTTTTTTCGTTCCCTGGAGGAAAGCTGGTGGCCCTCCTTTTCCTGATCGATCTCCAAAAGTTGGACGAAAACAGGGATCATGGAGGCAGGGAGCCAGTTCCGGAACAGATTTCCAATCTTCTTCTTTCCGGATTCATTCAAATCCCTTAAGAGGCGGGCATCCAGTTTTTGCTCATCCAGAGCCGCCTTCAGATCTATGGAGAGCTCCACTTTTTTCTTTTGATGCAGCTCATCCACAACCAGCCTGCTAAGGGTAAGAATAATAGGACCCGAGAGCCCAAAATGAGTAAAGAGGATCTCTCCGAATTCTTCGCCCTTTTTTTTATCATTTACCCAGACGGTGGCACGCACATTTTTAAGGGTGAGCCCCTGAAGCTGCCGGGCGATATCTCCCTCCGTTTCCAGGGGCACCAGAGCAGGTCTTGGCGGTGTAATCGTATGTCCCACAGACCGGGCCAGTTCATATCCCTCCCCGTTAGATCCGGTGGCCGGATAGGACTTTCCCCCTGTGGCCAGAATCACTTTGAGAGCTCTGATCTTCTGACCATTGGCCTGAACACCCTTAATTACCTGGTTCTCAACCAGCAGCTTTTCCACCCTGTGCCCGCAACGGATCTCCACATTCAGCTCACGCACCCACTTCAACAGGGCCGATAAGACATCTGCAGACCTGTTGCTGGTGGGAAAGTAACGACCACCCCGCTCACAGGTAGTCTCCACTCCGTATTTATGAAGTAAGTCCAAAATCTCTTTGGAAAAAAACTGTCCGAATGCAGGACGAAGAAAGTGGCCATTGGGATGGACGTGCGTCATAAATTCTCCCACTTCAGCATCGTTGGTAATATTGCAACGCCCCTTTCCCGTAATTAAAAGCTTTCTGCCCTCCTGTTTCATCTTTTCCAGGATAAGCACCCTTTTACCCGCGGTGGAGGCACTGCCGGCAGCCAGCAGTCCTGCCGGACCCGCTCCTACCACGATAACATCGAATATCTCCATGGAAGACAAAGGTACCGTTTTACCTGATCCCGGAGAAACAGCCCCCGGAATCCATCAATGCTGCCTTTTAGTGGATGACAAAGCTTTCTGCACTATTTGGAAAGGGAGAAAGATGATACGCCTTAAAAGGATGTGCAGCACTTCGGTCATAGATTTGAACTATCTTGCCTGCCGGCAGGTTATAGGAAAAGAAAATGCTCCGGAGATACCGGGAAACATGTGATTACCCGGTACCAATGCAAATCAATATAGCCCATGGAATTCTTTGAAATTGTAGATGTCGGTACAACTGAAAATACCATCCAGGAAAAACTGACCCTGGATGCCCTGGAAGAGTATTGTGAAAGTATTTTTCCCCTGAATGAAGGTCCCGAACTTTGCCTGACCGGGGGCATGTGGGGAGAATTCACCCTTCGAAGAGATCTGATTATGGGAGGCGTCCGGTTTTCCATGCTTGATTGTCCCAATGCACTGGCATGGACCATCACAACTGGATATCCTCCGGCCAGAGATAAAATGGTCCTTCATCTTACCATCAACCGGACGCGGAAACAGACTGAGTTTGTGGAAGAGATCCATCTATTCCTGAAAGATCTGAAGAAGGGCCTGGAATCATTCTTCGCCTGAGCATATGAAGGAATACCCGGGTGGCATTTTTTTTATTCTGGCGGACCGATCTTAGCGGTCAATTCAATCAGTATATTATTGCCCATTCGCGCCTGGAGCTTATTTAGACAAAATAAAAATATGAAAGTCCGGTCGGGCAAAAGGTAACAATGCTGCTCGTGGCTCCGTTAATATGCAAAATGCACTACATTATGAATAGGATATTCATCAAGTGCACCCCAATTATTATTGCCCTCATTAGCGTCTTTGCCCTCTCCTGCACCAAGTATGAAATTCCCGGAAGACAGGGGCCGGAGCCTGAACAGGAAATCGATCCAAGCAGCTCTAGCAGCTGTGATCCGGACACCGTATACTTTCAGAATACCATTCTTCCCCTGGTAGTATCTTCCTGTGCCACTACCGGCTGTCATGACCAGGCCTCTCACCGGGATGGAGTGATTCTGAATGATTATGCCTCTATCATTAATACGGGAGAGATTAAGCCCGGGGACCCGGAGGACAGTGAGTTTTTTGAAAGCCTCACAGACGACGGGGATGACCTGATGCCTCCTCCACCTTACAATCCGCTGAATTCGGAACAGATTCAGTTAATCAGAACCTGGATAACACAGGGAGCAAAAAATAATGCCTGTAGTGATGGATGTGATACTACTAATGTGACCTTTTCGGGACAAGTCTGGCCCATGATGGAATCATACTGTGTTGGTTGTCACAGGGCCAGTGCTCCAGGAGGAGGGATTATCATTGCCTCGTATGCAGATATGGTTTCACTTGCAGAAAATGGAAGCCTGATGGGGTCCATCCTGTGGGAGAACGGATATGCAAAAATGCCCACCAACCAGCAGCTTTCGGAATGCAATATCTCTCTGCTTCAGAAGTGGATCGATGAGGGATTTCCGGAGTGATAAGAAGAAATACGACTTACTCCGTATTGTTCAGCCTCGGTTCGTCCGGACCTCTATGGCTGGAGGATCTTTCAACAGGCGCTTGACCGCACATTGATCCGCAGCCTTAATTACAGCTCCCCTGTATTTATCCGGGAAATCATCCGGCAGGACAATCTCCAGTTCAATTTCGCTTAACCTGCGGCTTTGCGGGTCGTTGTGGTGCTTCTGGATGATCTGTATTTCAGAAGAATCGATTCCTCGTTTATCGCAGAATACCTTCACGTAAATACCGGCACAGGTGGCCAGTGAGATCAGGAAATAATCAAAAGGTGCCGGGGCACTATCCTCTCCTCCTCCCCGCTCTTTTTGATCCGTCCTTACTATATGCTTTCCCATGCGGGCATTTACTTTTGCCCCCTCTTCAAAATACACTTCAATATCCATATGCTGAGATTCAATAATAAAGCTGCAAATATATGATTTTCCGGATAAGAAGATCAGGCTGGACTATCTGGCCACCAGGGTAACTCTGGCCGGTTTAAGACTTTCTGATTCTATCTCTACTTTTATGATTCCCGGTTCCCCGGTGGAGCGAACCACCACCAGGCCCTTTCCTCTAAACAGTTGGAAAGTCTCATCGGTAAAACTACCCTGGTGTTTCGGGTTTGCGTTGCCTGCCGCCTGAAGCAGAGCCGGTCCGGATACTTTTACAGCTAACAGGGACTCATTTGTAGCTACGATGTTTCCGTCAGAATCCAGGGCTGCCACATTTAAAAAAGCCAGGGCGTTCTTATCCGCATGCAGCACGGATTTTTCTTCATCCAGTTGCAGTTGACTGGCCTTTCCTGCAGTTTTAAGCACAATCGATTCCACCACTTTGCCGTCGCTGAACCCGGTTGCCTTCAGCTCCCCGGGAGAATAGGGGAGCTCAAACAAGGCGGTATACCTGTCCAGAGAATCGATCTGAAGCACCCCAATCAGCTTTCCATTTAACTCCAATTGAACCTCCGGATATGAAGAGTATACCTTCACTTTCAAGGTTTTTCCTTCATATGCTTCCCAGTTCCAGTGGTTCAGTTCATCCTCCCAGCCCCAGAAACTCACCCAGGGGGTACTTCCCTCAGGAAGGGGTGTGGAGACCAGAATTTCCAGCTTACTTTCGCCCCAGAGCACCTCCCGGTATTGTGATTGTGGCTTTTGATTGCCCAGAATATCCAGATCCCCGCACCAGGAAATATACCAGGGCCATGGCATCAGAAAGGTCTGTTCCCTGGTGTCCGTGGAATCATAAAAATAGTTATGACCGATCCCCGACTCGCCGATATAATCCATGCCGGTCCAGACAAAATCTCCTATCACATAGGGAAGCCGTTTTACCAGCTCCCAGTTTTCCCAGGCATACTTGGGGAAGGTTTCTGAACCATACATCATACGTTCAGGATATTTCAGATGATCCGGCTCATATTCCTGCATCTGGTAGTTATACCCTCCCAGATCCAGCATGCTGAAAGCCCCTGCCGAATAGTCCCACTCTTTTCCTGGCTGGTCCCAAAATGCACAGACTGCCTGGGTGACAGGCCTGGTATCATCCACCTGTTTGATTGCTTCTGCCAGGATTTCTCCGATCTCAATTCCCCCGGGATCGGCCCTTTCCGGGACCTCATTCCCAAAACTCCACATTACTACACTGGGGTGATTCCGGTCACGAAACACCATGGCCTGTATATCTTTGATATGCCACTCCTCAAAATAATTGGAATAGTCCCCGGGTCGTTTGGGTTCTTCCCATTGATCAAAGGATTCATCTATCACCACCATCCCAAGCTCATCGCAGGCATCCAGAAATGATTCTGAAGGTGGATTGTGGCTGGTGCGAATGGCATTGTATCCAGTCTCCTTCATCCGCTCCACCCTGCGGTACTCCGCATCCTTAAACGCCGCTGCGCCCAAAAGTCCATTATCATGATGCATACAGGCTCCTTTCATCAGGAACTCCTCTCCATTCAACAGAAAGCCATCCCTTACATTGTAGGCGATGGACCTGATTCCAAAGCTGGTGCGATAAGGGTCCAGCTCTTCCCCGCCTGACTGCAGGCTCACTTCAGCCTGGTAGAGGGAAGGCTGATCGACGTTCCAGAGAGCGGGATTGTCGATGGTCCCCGAAGCTGTGAGAGTAACCGTAGAATTTGCAGCAACCGTAAGTGCTTCTGTTTTCCATTTCAGCTCTTTGCCGCCTGGAGAAAAAATCACAATATCCCCGCTTACCTCCACCTCTGACTGACCCTTATTCGAAACCTCAATCTCCAGATTTATACTGGCATATTCGGTGGAAACATCCGGGGTGGTCACATAGACACCCCAGGGGGGCACTGCCACCGTATGAAGCACGGATAGTTTCACCGGCCGGTAAATACCTGCCCCGGCAAACCATCTGGAATTTTCCCCGGGATTTTCTGTTTTAACGGCAATCACATTATTTCCTCCGTTGCCCTTCAGGGCTGGAGCGATATCAAAATAAAAAGGGGTATATCCATAAACATGTTCCCCGATCAAGATCCCATTGACCCATAATTCCATCTGAGACTGCACCCCATCAAACTCAAGAAGGATCTGTTTACCGTCCATTTCTTCCGGACTTACAAATTCCTTCCGGTACCAGGCTATCCCATCTCTTAAATATCCCACGTCCACTCCACCGGGAAGCTCTTTATAAAATGGTCCTTCGTGCAGGGAGTCCTGAAATTCATAGTCGATAATGCTCCAGTCATGGGGCAGATGTACCGGAATCCATTCCTCCGGGTCCCATCCGGATAGGCTTGATACAGGGATATCCCCCATATGAAAGTACCAGTCGCCATTAAAATCTGCCTGTCGAAAATACTCAGCGCCTGGCTCCGGATTGCAGGAGTGAAAGAAGACGAAAAGGGACCAGGATAGAATTCTTAAACATAGTTTGTGGAGTGCCATAGTACAGAGTTTTCCCTAAGAGATAAATATAAGCTAATAATCCCTGCAGGACCAACACAAAGAACTATTCCGCCTGCATTGTCAGGGCCGCTGCCTGTTTCTGTTTCAGGCGATCTTCCCGAAATTGGATCTCCGTTTTCATCCGGCGCATCGACCCTGCAAAATTAATGGTCAACAGGGAATAGGTCAGACCGTTAATTAGCCAGACCCAGTTATACTTATAATCGGTAAAAAAAAAGCCAATAAAAGAAGCAAGGGCAAAGGCTGGAGACACATAGATCAAGACTTTATATATATTCACTCTTCGTCTTAGTTGCGCCTTATCCAGGTGTTTGAATTCAGAGGTTTTCATACTTGAAAATAACAAATCCATTCCTGATCCGCAAGCTGCATTTGACTTCCGCTCTTCTATATCGTAACTTGGATACAACCAAGCCTGTTGGCTAAATGGCACTGAAACATAAAAGACCGTTCCGCTTCTGGCAGGAACTAAAACGACGTGGCGTACCCAGAGTCCTTGCCATGTATGCAGCCACTGCATTTATCATTATTGAAGCCAGTGATATTATTCTTCCCCGGCTCGGACTTCCCGACTGGATAGTCACCTTATTGATCATCCTCCTGATCATGGGCTTCCCGGCTGCTTTTGCTCTCTCCTGGATTTTCGACATCACTCCTCAGGGAGTGGTGAAAACGGAAGCCGCTGCTGAGGGGATCTCCTCAGAGAAGAAGAGTAAGGAAGGACGGCGCAAACTGGGAATAAGTGATGTTGTGATTGGAATCCTTCTTGTCGCAGTGATTGTTCTTGGCTTCCCAAAAATATTCAATCAGGGAAGGTCGAAAATTCCCCGGGAGATGCGCGGTAAAATTTCCATCGCGGTAATGCCTTTCAAAAACATAAGCGGCGATACCCTATATAGTCTCTGGCAGGAGGGTATGCAGAACCTTATAATCACGGCTCTTTCCAATTCCCCCGAGCTATCGGTTCGACAATTTGAAACCATCAATAGTGCCCTGGCGGGCAAGAAAGATATCAACCTGGCATCTGTCACCCCTTCCATGATAGGTCAACTGGCTCAACAGCTGGAAGCCAATACGGTAATATCAGGCAGCCTGTATAAATCAGGCAGCAAGATCCGGATCACGGCTAATATCATGAATTCAGAAACGGAAGAGATATACAAGTCCTACGAATTGGATGGAAATACGGAAGATGATTTCTTCGCCCTGGCAGATTCCATGTCTTTGAAAATCAGAAATTTTCTTGAAATTCGAAGTTTGAGTAAGGATATCCATTTCGATACGGGAAACATCTTTACCCAGTCGGCCGGTGCCTATAAAGCCTATATCCAGGCTTTGAATTGTCATACCAGACTGGACTATAGCTGTGCGGCAGAATACTATAATAAAGCGATCCAGATAGATACAGGCTTTGTTTCTGCCATGATGAAACTGGCCTATTGCTATGCGGATATGAGGCAGGCTGTACTCTCTAAGTCATGGGCCTATAAGGCTTTTGAGCATATGGATCAGCTACCGGACAACATGAAAATACTGGTTCACGCCGTGAAAGCAGCCGTGGATAAAAATCCCCTGGACCAGCTAATATACTGCCAGCAATATCTGGATCTTTACCCGCACTCCATCTATATGACCTACATGGCTGGCTGGATCCATTTTAATCTGGAACAGTGGCCCCAGGCGATTGAGTTCTTTGAAAAGAGTCTGGATATGCTTAAAAAACTGGATTCCCATTCCTGGTCATGGACCTACATCCTTCTGGGCCGCGCCTACCATTTCGAAGAGTTGCATAAAAAGGAGGCCAGAACTTTTGAAACAGGCCGGGAATTATGGCCCGATCAAACCTCTACCTTCGATTACTGGCAGGCTATCTGCGCCGTTTCTCAAGGAGACAGTGTTCTTGCAAATGATTACATGGCAGAGATCCGGAAAATGACTGAAATGAGGGGATGGCCGGAGGCCAACCTCTATTTGTGGTATGCTGGGATCTACACCTGGGCAGAATCCTATGAAAAAGCTGAGGACTACTACCGGAAAGCCCTTTTACTCCGACCCGGAAATGAGGTGATCCAGTATGAGCTTGCAAACTTCCTGATTAGCCACGGCAGGAAGGTGGAAGAGGGAATGGCTTTGCTGGCTCCTCTGATGGAGAAAAACCCGGAAGAAGCCTTTTACCTCTATTGCTATGGGGTGGCCATGTATAACACTGGAAAATACCAGGAAGCGGAGGATGCTCTGGTGAGGGCCTGGGCCCTGAGACCCTATTATGACCACAAACATTTTGGCCTGAAGAACAAGGTCAACGACCTGCTGAACAGGGGTTGAGCTCTATTCAGGAAGCGTGTTTATGATATCCCTGAGGAAATCATTGACACTGAAATTGCTCAGGCTGTAACCCATTCGGACCACCACCAGATTTTTTGATGGGATTATATAAACCCGCTGCCCCAGGAACCCGTCAGCAAAAAAGACATCACCCGGCACATCCACCAGGGCTCTTTCCTCCGAGGGTTCTTCCAGCCAGAAGGTAGCTGCATACTTTCCATTCGAGGCCGGGGCCGGGGTTCTCATATACTCCACCCACCCGGGATTCAGCACCGTATCTCCCTCAAAGATCCCATTATTCAAAAAGAGCAACCCAAAGCGTGCCCAGTCCCTGGTAGAACCATAACTGAAGGAGGAGGCCACAAATAATCCGCTGGCATCCGTCTCCACCATGGTATTCAACATTCCGATACGATGGAATATCCTGGTGTAAGCGTATCCGAGGTACTCCTGCCTGTCTCCTATGGCCTGTCGCAGGATTCCGGAAAGCAGGTTGGCATCTCCCGAGGAATAGTTCCAGTGGCTGCCGGGTTCAAACTCCAAGGGGCACCTGGTCACCGATAAAAACATATCATCACTCTGCATCAGCATCACCGTGGCTTCGGAAATGGTAAAATAGTTCTCTACCCATTCCAGTCCGCTGCTCATATGCAGGATATTTTCCACGCTGATGTTTTTCCTTTCGTCGCCTTCCCATTGAGGGATTCCGCTTGGGGCACTCACATCCAGTCTTCCCTCCTGCACCAAAGCTCCCGCCATGGCTCCGGTCACTGATTTGGTCATGGACCAGCCATGAAATTTGGTCCAGGCATCATAACCCTCCAGGTAGTTTTCTCCAATCAGCTTATTCTTGTATACCACCGCAACACCAAGGGTTTTTTTAAGCGGCTCCTCTCCTGCATCATCAACGGCCTCATCCAGGATATCTTTAAGTGTTTCATAGTCCACCCCATCCGGCTTGGAATCCGGAAGCACATCGCCTAGGGGCCAGGGAATCGTATCCTGGCTGTAGCCCGGATCCGGGATCTCAAAGCTGTCTGCCTTCAACTCCTCTTCAGGCTTTTCCAGGACAATCACAGCTCCCAGTCCTTCCCTGAAAACCGCCTTCCGTTTTGCCAGACCTAGTACTCTTGCGCTAACTGATTTCTCCTCATAATCAATGGTACATTTGGCCAGACTGATGGGGAAGAAAGAGAGGTCCTCGGCAGCTACCCGCTCAGGGCTTTTATCGGCCAGGAATACACTGGAGCACATCCCTTTGGCCGCAAAAGCTGTAATAATTGGCAGCCTGGGCCAGGCAAACCAGGTGACAAATAATATCAATACGATCAGGAGGATCCATAGCAATCTTTTCACAAGCTTTTTCATCTTGGGTGGATTTTTTTGCAATTGAGTGCAGGGGTAAAATTAAGCTATAATCCCGAAAGCAAAAAAAAGAAGGCTGCCTTCAGCAAGCAGCCTTCATCTGTCAACACAGAAATTAAACTTACAGGGGATTGCCAACCGCAGTGGTTTCAATGCCAATCCTCAGTAGAATGGTAACATTCGCTTTGTTACAGGCTCCTGAAGCAGTAATGGTAATTGGTAACAAATCATCCAGAATATCATCTATCATATCAAGCGCCGTTTCGTCCAGCGTTAATGAAGCACCCGCCACAACCGGCCAGTCAGAAGGAACCGAAATAACCAGGCCGGGATTTTCTGAATTGGAGAGCGTAAACTCTGTTCCCGCCCGGAGTATGACATCGGATTCATCTACAGACAGAATTTCGAAAGTAACATCAGAGGTCAGGAAGTCGTTGATCTTGTCTTCGTACTCAGACAGGTCATCATTCAGCACCTGGATCGTTATGGATTCGTTAAACCCATAATCTGCAGTGGATTTCAACTCCGTTGCGTTCGTAAGAATAGTGAGTTCACCCTCCAGGGTGGTATCAACTTCCACATCAAACCAACCCTTGATCTTTTCACAGGAAGTCAGGCTGGCTGTCAGCACTACGAGAAACAATAATTTTACAGCATTTTTCATAATATATCGTATTGGTTTTTTCCATCTATAAAAATAGGACCAATAGTCCCTGCAGTCAAGCAATTAGTCAATTACTTTGGACGTATTTTTACGAATGTTGCTTATAGAGGGACAGATAGATGCAACTTTATGGATATAAAAATACCATGAAAGCTCAGGGTATTGATCAACTTTCACATATTTAACATGAATCACGTCTCAGATTACACCTTTTACTCACGCATCACTTTCAGAGCCTCCTTCTCGGTCCAGTCACATAGTGCATCGCAAATATCCTGTGTCAGGCGGGCCTCCTTATGTATCAGGCGATAACTTTGAAGAGGCATGGTTCCGGCTTCCACCACCTCGCAGGTCTTCACCAGGAGACCGATGCGGTCGGCCTTGTCCAGGCGACCGTATTCACTGAAATTCAGGTCTTCCTTACCCTTCTTTATGTGTCTGTTCAGGTACCATGAAACCGGGGAAAGCTTTTGATACCAGGGGTAAGTTGTCTGGTTAGAATGACAATCGTAACAGGCATTCCTGAGCATGTTGGCAAGCGGTTCAGGAGGAGTTACCAAGGCAATCAGATCCAGCTCCGGGTCCGGTGGTTCATTATTCAGTTCCGGTCTGAAAAACTGCAGAACAATCCATAAAAGTATCAGTCCGATCCCGGCAATTTTTAAGATCCTGCCCATCAGTTTCCCTGCATCAGTTTTTCCGCTTCCTGCTCTGTCCATTCACACAGCAATTTCACCTGCTTCTCCGACAGTTTATTATCCGGCTTATGCTCCAGATACTTCTGAGGAGGCATCTTTCCCTCTTCCAATACTTTGCAAATCTCACCCAATACAGCAACTTTTTTTATAGCCCTGTATCCTTCCCACTCTTCAAAATTAACTGCCTTCAGTGCTTTTTCCGCTTCTGCTCCAGTGTAATGGCAATCATAGCAGGAGGTTTTCAAAATAGTACTGATTTCCTCTGGAAACATATTTTCAGGCGAAGTGTCCGGACTAAAGGACTGAGAGACCAGGAATAAGATCCCGATGGTTACTAAAAGAACAATTTGCTTTTTCATATCACTTGGTTTTTATTAACATCCCAGGTATTAGAGACCCTTACGCAGTTTCCGAATCTCGTTCCAGTTGACAAATCTGCGCAGCAGGTCATTTACCAGTGTAATATAAAAAATAATGGCCGATAACCAGATCGCTACCAGATTAAACCAGTATGTATCCAGGTAAAATGGGCCCAGCCGTTTAACCGGGGCAAACAGATGCGCCCGGCCCACCCTTGACCGTGGAATCTGGTAAACAGGGGTAGTTTTCCGGACCAGTTGTTTCTTCCACTCGGTAACAAACTGAGTATTATTCACCAGCATACTCGCAAGCCTCTTATTGGTATAGCTCTTTTCCATCAATTTAAAGGCTTCCTCCCCACCCCACTCCGTTACCAGGCTGGTAGCACGCGAATCCCTTAAACGATCAGCATCTTTTTTTAATCCCATAAAAATGTGCCTTGCCCTGTCCAGGGAGTCTGTTGCCATCAGATACACCTCCTCTGTGAATCCGGAGGAGGTAAATCCTTCCGGGGGGCCGAATGAAACCACGACCCCTGTCTTGCTTAAGGCTGTCAACTCGTTAGACACCAGGTCCAGATCAGCTTTTTTGCTTTCCGGTACGATGCCTCCTGTGGAATTGTATTTGATTTCATTGAGCCTGCTTTTAACTTCATTAACCAGGTCAGCCTGGTAAGCCCGATTGGCACTGATCTGGTCCAGATCAAAAAACTCCCGGGTAAACTTGTTTCCCTTGAATTGCTGCACAGCCACCGCCTCAAAGGCCCACTTCGAGGGCATTAGCTCCCCGATAACTGGGACATATTCAGGATTATCATACAGATTATTCAACTTGTCAAATGGGATCAGTACTCCGCTGAACAGCAGCTGTGGTACCAGGATAAAGGGAATCACGATAAAGGCGGTGGATACCGAATTGAGTCCGGCCGATATATTCAACCCGATCATATTGGCCAGACAGGAGACGGTGAAGAAGATAGCCCAGTAGTGAAAGAACATCCCCCTGATTTCCAGAATCAAGTTTCCGACCAGGACAAAGGAAAAGGTCTGGATAGCCGAGATCAGGAATAAAACAAGGATTTTTGAATGCAGGTAACTGAGGCGGCTGAGGTGCAGAAAGGACTCCCGTTCCTGAATATTCCGGTCCATAAAGATCTCCTTGGCACTTACCATCAATCCCATGAACATGGCGATAATCACCCCGATGAACATATAGGTGGGAAGATTTGTATTTCCGCTGAATACATAAGATGCTGTGGAGAACTGATCGTCTGTGTAACGGGTAAACCAGGCAGTGATCAATGCCAGTAAGGGTGCCTCCAGAAAGGTGATCAGCAAATACTGCCGGTTGGTTAACTTGCGTAAAATGTTTCTGTGCAAAAAGATGGTAAATTGCTGAAACGCTCCTGGAATACGAAAATCCCTGGCTGGCAAGGGCCTTTTTTTTGTCTTGATCTTCTGTCTTGATTCAATCCGGTCTACATAAATATCATACCACTCCTCGGGCGAGACCTTTCGTTCGCTGGTCACTTTGCCATACTCATTTATCTGCTTGGCCTCTACCATTTGCAGAATCTGCTCCGGCATGACATTTCCGCAGGTCGCACAGTGTCCCACATCTGCATTCACATAGTGACTGAGCTCCTTGAAATAGGTGATGGCATCAATGGGATTTCCCTTGTAGATCACGTGCCCTTCCTTGTCAATCACCAGAAACCTGTCAAACAGCTTATAAATATCAGAATGCGGTTGATGTATATTTACGATCACCAGTTTCCCTTTCAGGGCCTGCTCTTTTAAAAGCAACATGACCTTTTCTGATCCCATAGAGGAGAGTCCGGAAGTTGGTTCATCCACAAAAAGCACGGCTGGCTCCCTGATAAGTTCCAGTGCAATATTCAACCTTTTCCGCTGTCCACCGCTGATATACTTTTTCAAAGGATTACCCACCGTCAGGTGTTTGATATCCTCCAGCTCCAGATCCACGAGTACCTGGTTCACCCGCTCCAGCAACTCTTCTTCCGAGAGATTGCTCAGACAAAGTTTTGCATTCAGGTAGAGGTTTTTAAATACTGTCAGCTCTTCCAGCAGCAGGTCGTCCTGGGGCACAAAACCGATGATCCCCTCTATTTCAGAGTCATCCTTGTGTATATCATATCCATTGATGGTTATCTGACCGGATTGTGGTTTCAGTTTTCCACAAAGAATATTAAGCAGAGTGGACTTCCCGGCTCCACTTCCTCCCATAATTCCAATGAGATTTCCTGATTCTTTACTGAAACTGAATCTCCGTATTCCTTTGTTACTATTCTTAAACCTGTATTCTATATCCTTTGCCAGAAAGGAGATCTTTGTGAATTCCTTGGCCCGATGGAATTTCCTGGATATATCACTATAGTAAACCGGACTGATCAGGGAGCCCGTGATCAGAGAACCATGCTCCAGCAGCTCGATCCTGTCCGGTATAACAGGGGTTCCGTTCAGGAACAGATTGTGGGTCCCCAGGTAGCGGAATACATAGGTGTCGGTACTTTCATGGTGCAGGATCGAGATTCTGCCCTCCAGCCCTTTCTCCCTGATATGCAGGATCCCTTTAACATAGGATGTCTTCATGCTGTCGATGACCATGATCCTTTCAGGGTCAATGGAATCACATGCATTTAACACAAAGTTTTTGGTATTGTCGTGCTCGGTCCTTGAGATATTAAATGAATCGGCTACCGTCCTGATAAAGGCCAGTTCTTTATCGGTCATCACCTCATCTTCGTTGATGAACTCCACCAGCCTCAGAAAAACGATGAATTTTTCTCTTTGCATAAGGCTGCTGTTGATCTCTTCCGTAATAAACTTCAACTTTTCCGAATCGGAAATGGTTTGTCTATGACGGGTAATTCCTCCGCCAAACAGAACCGGATGGTGCATTTCCAGGTAATTATCAAAAACCACCAAATATTTATTAATCAGGTTGGTTTTCAGGTGTTGCCTCAGAAAAGACTTTACGATAGCCCTGGCTTTGAAAGAAACACCATCCTCGGAAACGTTGGCTATAATCGCAAACAGCTGCAAGAGTGCGTTTAAAACTGCCTCTTTCATATTTTCTGATCAGCCATTTAAAGCTGATAGCGTACTATACGATGCTGTTCCGCAGAGTTGCTATGGATTCTGAAATTACCTTCAGCTGCTCCTCGGTCATAAGTTCTCCAACTCCTTCAAACAGCACCTGAATATCAGAAAGGCTCTCGTACAAATCTGCCACCTCATCCACCTCTTTCACCGCATCAAGCAGATCAACCAATTCATTCAGTGACTTCTTCTGCTTGGCAAGTGCCTCCAGTAATGAAGTATTATCAATGGCTTTCTGTGCCACGTTGGTGGTGATATATACCCCTTCAATCCAGCTCCCAACCACAACCAGCCGGGCCAGAACATCCTGCTCATTTTCAACCAGGTAATTCCAGGTATCATTAAATGACTCCGTAACAATCTGGATCAATGAATCACGGTCATCAATGTTATCTTCGATCCGATCTGCATAGTTGACGTTAAAAGTGGTCGAAATGCCAAGATCGTCAATCAGAGTTTTTGACGCCTCCAGGTAATTCATGGTCCCCTGTTTCATCATGTAAGTGGTTGCATAACAGAGATCTGTGGCATATATACCCAGATTAAGCACTTTATCTCGCTGTGTGATATACTCTCCGGCTTTTTCCGGGCCATTGGACAGAGAGAGTATGTAAGGTGCTCCGGCCTGGTAGATGCCTTTGGTAATATCATAGGAAGTGGGAACCTCATAACCAGAAAGTTCCTCTACCACATCCTCCCGGGGCTTCAGATCTCCTATAGCTGGTTTCTCCTCTACTGGCTTCTTTGGTTGGGGATTACATCCGGAAAAAAGAATCAAAGTGGCGGCTATCATTCCGACTACAAAAAACCTTGATTGTTGATACAGTGCCATTTTCATTTTGAATGGATTTAGTTTGTTTGTTATTTTAAGCTTACAATTTATGAAAAAGTGCAGTGAATAAAAAATTCACTTACATAACTATTTAATTGTTCGAAGATTATAAAATCTCCTATATTTGATAATGCCTTCAATCTAATTCAGATAACACCGTACTAATTGTCTTGTTCAAATGAATCTACTTTCATCCTATCTGATCGCGGTATGTTCCCTCCTCTCAAGCTATCCCCAGATGCAAAGTACGCAGGCCGAACCCATACAGCTAAGTGAAGTCTTTTTGATCGACACCCTGGATCTTCAGTTAAGCGGCCCCTGTTTCGATGTGGCCTTCTACCAGAATGGGATCATTTTTCTTCATCCCCGGGAAGAGACCACATACCTGACCGAAATAAACCACCCCGCTTTGGCAGGCAGCCGGCCACTATTTACAAACAAGGAATTCGCCTGTTCCCCTGCCGCCTTCTCCTTTTCAAGCGACATCAGTAAGGGATATTACAGTAAAAAAATTATGCTGCTTGATCAGCCTGTGGTGGAAAAGATCTATGAAATGTCTGCGGCCAATGGAGAAGTGTCAGAGATCAAACAGATTTCATTCGCCACAGATTCCTCACGTTACCTCCATCCGGCAATCTCTTACGATGGATCCGTGATGGTTTTTTCTTCTGATCGCCTTCCCACAAGCGGGGGATTGGACCTCTTTGTCTCAAGGCTTAGCTCGTCAGGCTGGTCGGAACCTGATCCCCTGGGGCAATTTATCAACACCAGTGGTCATGAGTGGTACCCCTTCCTGGATGTTCAGAACAACCTCTGGTTTTCATCCACCGGTCATTCAGGATATGGCGGGTATGATATTTTTGTCTGTCCTTTTAACGGAAAGGATTGGGAGCATCCCAGGAACCTGGGAAAAACCATAAATAGTCCCCTGGACGAATTGGGATTATCCATTCATCCCGGAAATCAGGTGGCCCTGTTTTCCCGAACGGAGGCTTCCGGATCCGAAGGGTTAGCCCTAAGGATCTCTCTGAAGGAAAGCGCCTCCTCGAAAGAGATCACCATGGCCCTGCAAGAGCTGGCAGAACCTGCGAAACATGCGGTATCCGGTATTCAGAAAGCACCGGAAAAGAAGCCGGAGCCAACCAGAAATCCGGAACCGGAATCCAGGATAAATCCGGAACCGGAACCAGTTGCACCGGCAGATCCTGACAAGGTTTTATTCCGGATACAGATCATCTCCAGTTTGAATCCCCGTAGTTTTCCCACTGTTTTGATTGAAGGAAAAAGTTACTCGACCTATGAATATCTGTACCAGGGTTCTTACAGGATCACTGTGGGGGCTTTTGACTCCCTTAAGGAGGCCAATGCATTCAGGCTTAAATGCCTGAATTCCGGATTTACCCAGGCTTTTGTGGCAGCTTTCAAAGGCGACCAGAGAGTAACGGATCCATCTGTTTTTAAACAATAGAGACCATGCTCCATATTGTAGATCACCCCCTGATACAGCATAAACTGACCCAGATACGAAACCGGCATACCGGCACCAAGGAGTTTCGCGAAAACGTTAATGAGATAGCCGGATTGATGGCCTACGAGATTACCCGGGACATACCTCTGCGCAAAACGAAAACCGAGACCCCGATGATGAAATGCGTAACCCTGGTCCTCTCAAGAGATATTGTTCTCATACCGGTGCTGCGTGCCGGACTCGGAATGGTAGATGGGATCACCAGCCTGATTCCCACTGCAAAAATCGGGCACGTGGGAATGTACCGTGATCACGAGACTCTGAAGCCAAAAAGCTACTATGCTAAATTTCCCTTTCGAATGAAAAATGCCATAGTACTGGTGCTGGATCCCATGCTTGCGACAGGGGGCAGCGCCAGTGCTACCCTGGATATATTAAAGAGTGAAGGGGCAAGCGATTTGAAGCTGGTCTGCATCGTAGGCGCACCTGAAGGGGTGGAAAAAATCCGGAAGGACCATCCGGAAGTAGAAATATTCCTGGCCGCACTGGATGACGGCCTGAACGAATATGGATATATCGTCCCCGGACTGGGGGATGCAGGCGATCGCCTTTTCGGCACCACCGATTTTCCTCTTTAACTTCTTTTTAACAGGGTTCTTGAACAATTCTATTTAAATTGGGTCTAAATAGAAAATTCGTTCAAATCCAGCTATGAAAAAGATCTTACTGCTTGCTGCGCCTCTTTTATTATGCGCCATCCTTAATGCTCACCCCGAAGAGCCCACACCCCCGGACAACAGCAAGATTATATGGCACACCATCACCCTGGTCGATTATAAGCCTGGGACGCTGGATGCTGTCAAAGGATTTATCCAGAAATTTGAATCAGCGTCCGCAAAAGCCGGAAGCCCCTTCCCGGTGATCTACTGGTTTGAGTCCGGAAAATATGACCTGGTGCTAACCTGGAAACTGAAGGAGGAACCTGCCACAACAGATGGGATCTGGAGTCCTGTCAGTGACGAGCTATGGTGGGAAGCCCTGGTAGCGCAGGAAGGATCTGAAGAGGCTGCCAGGCTCCTTCAGGCCAATTATAAGGATCTCATTGCCTCCTCCATTACCAATGTTGCCCGCAAGGCCAACTAGACAAAAGACCAGGCTATACACAGAAAAATGCAAGAGGGTGTTTCAAAGGGACACCCTCTTCTTTATTTGCACGTTTTTATTTGCACGTTGAATCATTAACTATTTTATCCTAAATTTACCCTTATACCCCGCCCGCTATGACGAAAAGCCAAAAGCAGAAAAAATCCCCGATAAGCGATCACGTTCCCCCAAGAGAAAGACTGAATAAAAAGTTTTATTTCAGGGAGCTGGAACGCCTGCAACTGGAGCTGGTGAAAATGCATGAGTGGGTAAAGTCAAAAGACCTTCGGGTGGTGGTTCTTTTTGAAGGCCGTGATGCCGCTGGTAAGGGAGGGGTGATCAAGCGGATCACTCAGCGCCTGAATCCCAGGATCTGCCGGGTGGTAGCCCTGGGGGTACCTACGGAGCGTGAGAAGACACAGTGGTACTTTCAACGCTATGTGACCCATCTTCCTGCTGAAGGAGAAATTGTTCTTTTTGACCGCAGCTGGTATAACCGGGCGGGAGTGGAACATGTGATGGGATTCTGCACGGAAGACGAATACTGGGAGTTCCTGCGTTCCTGTCCACGCTTTGAGGAAATGCTGATTCACTCTGGTATTATCCTGATCAAATATTGGTTCTCCGTAAGTGATGAAGAGCAGGAGCACAGGTTCCGTGAACGAATCAATGATCCCCTGAAGCGTTGGAAGTTCAGTCCCATGGACCTGGAATCCAGGAGCAGGTGGATCGAATACAGTAGGGCCAAAGATGAAATGTTCTCCTATACAGATACCAGGACAGCACCCTGGTTTGTGGTAAACGCAGACGATAAAAGAAGGGCCCGGCTGAACACCATTCACCACCTGCTTACCATGATTCCATACAAAGAGATCAAACACAAAAAGATCAACCTTCCTCCCATCTCCATGGAGGGATACGTAAGGCCCCCGCTTTCGGATCAAACTTTTGTACCGGAGGAATACTAAAATATGTACCTTGCATTTCCTTAATCTTTAAAACCTGAAAACTCTTTTCTATGAAAACAATGCTGAAGTTTGTTCCCCTATTTGCGATTTCTCTGGCAGTATTATCCTGTAATACTGAAAATAAGATTGAACTGTTTAACGGACAGAATCTGGACCACTGGTACATTTATGTGGACAGCGAAGATGGCGAACCCACGGACCTCTTCTATGTGGAGGACGGCCTGATGAATACCCTTGGAGATCCTTTTGGCTATATCCGGACCAAGGAAAGCTATAGTGCTTACGAACTTCACCTGGAATGGAGATGGACCGAAGAGCCATCCAACAGCGGGGTACTGCTCCATGTGCAGGGCAAAGAAATGATCTTCCCGCATTGCGTTGAGGCTCAGTTGATGCATGGCAAAGCGGGCGATTTTGTGCTCATGGGCAAAGGAGCCGCAATCACTGTGAATGATTCCACCTACCTGGTTAACTCTGAAGAGAGGCGCTATCTGGCTATTCCCAAGTTCGAGGACAGCAGTGAGAAACCGGCCGGCGAATGGAACAGTTATGACATCACCTCCAGGGATGGAATCATTGAGTTACGGGTAAACGGTGTTCTGCAAAACAAAGGGACAGACGTGAGCCTTACAGAAGGAAATATTGCCCTCCAGTCGGAAGGCGGTCCCATGCAGTTCAGAAATATCTATTTAAAGCCACTGTAAGCCGCTACCATTCCGACATGGGATTATCCACCTTAATGGGGCCTTTGTGCTGGGCCACATTGAATCCTGCTTTGTAGCAGAACCGGGTCATTTTCAAGAAATTATCATAGTCAATAGCCTCCTCAACATCAGTCACACGGTGGTAATCTCGATGGATTCCGGTTGAATAGTACAGGACTGGTATATCTTTCCTGGCAAAACTGATGTGGTCGCTCCGAAAGAAATAGCGATTAGGATCCGTCAGGTTATTGTATTGGTAATTTCCCTCCAATCCGGATTCAGACAGCGTCTTCTTGTTAATCTCCATTAGCACTTTGCTCTGCAAGCCACCGATCACTTTCACCGTATCACCGCCCTGGATGGTCAGGTCGGAGCGATCACTAAGAACATCCTCCTCCGTTTTTGTTCTTCCCACCATATCCAGATTAATCACAGCAGCAATCTTTTCATGAGGAATAAGTGGATGTTCAGCAAAGTATTGTGATCCGAACAGTCCAATCTCTTCAGCCGATACCCAGAGAATTCCGATACTTCTCCTGGGACGTTTCTTTTCTTTCATAAAGGCCTCCGCAATCTCGATAAGCGCAACAGTTCCTGATGCATTATCATCGGCACCATTAAACACGCCTCCGTCCCCATCGGTACCCACATGGTCATAATGAGCCATGTAGATCACGGCTTCATCCTTCAATACCGGATCACTTCCTTCAATCAGGCCAAATACATTATACACCTCCAAATCCTTATTTGCCATATGCAGATCGATCTTAAGCTTTGCCCCTTCCAAAAGAAAAGACTGAGGTTTCAGATTCCGGTCAATTTCCAACTGAAGCTCCTCCAGGTTCTTTCCTTCAGCCGCCAGGATCAGATCTGCCGTATTGCGATGAATCAGTAAGATCCCGGTTTGGTTGTTTGCTGAGGTCGTCGTCCTCTCATTTGCTTTTAATTGCCTCGTTCTGCCTAGATATTTTGCCACTGCAGGATTTATATCTTCAATGGATTGCATGCCCGACTTTGGATCCATTACCAATAGGACCGCCTTTGGCTGCTGGGACATGATATAGGGGATCTTATACTGAAAATTCTGCATCCCCCCCCACTTAGCATGATCGAAGAGTGCTTCGTTACCCGCTTCATTCATGGGTGCCCTGTTCATGATCAGCACCACCCGGTCATGTATCTCTATATCTTCAAAATCATTATAGGAATTCTCTTCCGAGTTAATCCCATAACCGGCAAAGACTACCTCTCCTTCAATAAGGATCTCCTCTGCTTCAGGAGCCGGTAAAACATAAAAAGGATCTTTGCTAATGGAAACGGAGCCGTCTGCTCCCGTGATAGTGATATTGCTCTTTTCCCTGTCATATGCCTTTTCTGAAATCAGATAGGATTGCATATAATCCTGATCCTCATCAAGGGGCTGCAGCGCCAGTTGCTCAGCCTGTACAGCCAGGTACCTCGCTGCCACCTGCAGGCCAGGATCACCCGTATCGCGTCCCTTCAGTTCGTCAGAGGCCAGAAACAGCATATGCATCTTCAGGTCGTGCCGGCTGATGGACTCCAATCCCATGTCCTGGGCCCGAAGGGGAAGAACATCTAAAATAACAAGTAAGAAAGCAAACAGGTAGAACTTAAGTTTCATCGAAAAGAAATTTGTAAAGAAAGCGCCTAAGATAATAATAAGTAACAGCTTTGTCTAAATCTGGAGGTTCGTTATTTCGTCTGTAATCTGATCCGCATACTCCGGATATTCATATACCGGACTTCGTTGCTCGGTCTGACCCAGAGAGTATCCATACAAACCCTGGTAGTCCTCCCTGTCCTCCCCAAGCTCCTCCAACTGCATGAGGTATTCGTGGATCGATTTAGACTCAATGATGATGACCTTGCCCATTTTTGCTATAATGGGACTGTGCCGCCGGGTTTCATCATGGTCAAACTCAAGGATCCTCCGTCCGTAGCGAGTAATGCCAATTACCCTGAATGTCATACTCTTACCCACACCGGGCAGATTCAGCACATTCCGGTCCGTGGCCAGGAAAGGCAGGCCAGCGGTCTTCCTGAGTACCTGGATATTCTCCACCATCATGGTGGCTTCCTCAGGAAACTTTCTGATGGTTTCCTCATGTTCCTTTGGGATCTTTCCTGCCACCTTTTCCTCAAGCTGTTCCTGTACAATCCGGGCATTGGGTGTAAACCCTGAATTGTTCTCCATATATCCCTTCACTGTAAAATTATAGTAGGGTAGGACCCCGATATCGTTCAGTGCCTTTCGAAGTTTAGCTGAATGTCCTCTGCGCGAGGCTGCAGTCGTAAATACCAACTGGTTTGTAATTGTCCAGCCAGCTGAAATAAGCTGCCTGACGGCCTTTTCCGATTCGGGACTTACCTCCATTGGCGATACAAAATGTGTCTGGATCAGGAACTGTTTTACACCAGCTTTTAAGGCTTTCTCCTTAAATTCCTTAAGGATAGCAACCAGTTCAGGGGTGATGCGCTGTGGCAGGTATACCGGTAAGCGGGTCCCGATCCTGATCCGGACCAGTTCTGCCAGTTTCCGGCCATCGGGTAGCGATTTATTTCTCTCTATTTTTCTGAGCGCCATCGTGTAAATCTCATCCAGCAGCAGGCGGAGCGACTTATCTGAACTCATCAACCCGTCCCCCCCGGTAATCAGGATATCTCTCAGCTGAGCATCCTTCTCATAATAGGTCATCAGTCTTTTCAACTTCTCACCCCACTTTTCCCCGGGGGCCAGTTTATCGAGATCAAAGTTGAGTCTGCCACCCTGAAAATCATACATGCGCTGGCAGGATGAGCATAAGCCGCCACAGGCCCTTCCCATCGTATCGGGTATCAGGATGGCAACCTCGGGATAACGCCGGTGAATATTATGCCCCTCGGGTAAGAGCCAACCTGCAGCGTTGGGTAAGCCGGGTTTTACCTGGTCTTCTTTCTCCCAGGCAACAATATTTCCAAACTCTTCCACCAGTTGCTTGCTGTAAAGGACATAATACCTGATCGCCAGATCGGCCCCCACCGCAAAATAGGGGACTCTGACATGAAGCAGGGACAAATAGTAGGGATTAATAAAAAAGGGGATTCCTGCCTTTTCTGCATCCTTCAGGATCTTGATTGTGTCCGGATCAAGCGAATAATCAAGCATTTCATTGAGCAGCTCGGGGGAACGCACCGCAAAGCGGAGGTGGAAGCGATAATCCTGCCACCACTCCTCCATTCTGTCCAGCTTTGCAGCCTGGTCCAGGCCGGATTCATAAACATAGCTCTGGCTTACTACTTCCCCTCTGTCTATGAGTTTCACCAGTATCCGCATGATCCTCTGTCTGTTTTCCTCCCTTAACCTGACGATTCGCGGATCCAATCCCGAGGGATACCGGTCCATCCAGGCAGATACACTTTCTGCTGAGAAAACCGCTTGTGTACTTTCTCCCCTCAGCTGCCTGAACAACATGATCATGTCAATATAAAAATCTGGCTTTGCTCCACCTGTGCCTTTATGAACCGCAAGCCATATCAGCCGGAGTGGATTGCTGACTGCAATCTCCCCGCGCAGATTCAGATCAGGATACTCGTTCCCCGCATGATCACAATAATCCAGAATGCGAATAATGGCATAGTCTCGCCATTCCAGGTTTTCAAACAGTTCCTTATCAGGATTCCTGGCACGATAAAACCGGAAGGCATCCTCCCGGTCCTTCAGGCTTCGTTCGATCCATTCCCTTACTCCAACCACCACCTCGGTTTCATTCCTGGAATTTCGCAGAATCTCCTGGAATTCCGGGTTTTCTTCCAGGAGCTGGTTCAGCAGTTTCCGGGACCTTACATTTATGGCAATTCGATCCAGTTTTTCAATCTCGGTCATTTTGTGTCATTTAAGGTATAAGTAACCCAAAAAACCATCACGAATCAAATGGAGTTGCAAAAAGTTTTTTAGTTACTTTTGGGGCATCTAATAAATCCCTAAGAGCAGAATCAATGGAACACATAAATCTGGATATTTCACGGGTATACCAATTCATAGGAGAGGAAGAGATACAAAAGCTTTCCAGGGAGACCTTAATAGCGCAGCAAACGCTTTACAGGGGCTCCGGGCCGGGAAATGACTTCCTGGGATGGCTCCGACTTCCCTCCGAGCTCAGCGATCAGCAGATTGCGGAGATTGAAACTGCAGTAGCAGGACTGAGAGCAAAAACAGAGCTTCTGGTGGTCGTGGGAATCGGAGGTTCCTACCTGGGCGCTCGCGCTGTAAATGATGCTTTGGCCCATAATTTCGCCCACCTGAAGAAAGGACGAAAGGCACCTGTTATGCTGTTTGCCGGCCAGAATATCGGGGAAGACTATATGCATGAGTTGCTGGAGCTGCTTGATGAGCAGAGCTACTCCCTCGTTGTTATCTCCAAGTCCGGAACCACCACGGAACCGGCGCTGGCATTCAGGATCCTTAAAAACCACCTGGAAGAAAAGGTGGGCCTGGAGGAGGCCCGCGACCGTATCATTGCCGTTACCGACTCCAGCAAAGGAGCTCTCAGGCAACTGGCTGATGAAGAAGGTTACCGCAGCTATGTGATCCCGGATAATGTGGGTGGGAGATTTTCTGTATTTACCCCGGTGGGGCTGATCCCTCTGGCCATTTGTGGGGTGGATATCAGGGAGCTTTTATCAGGAGCAAAGGAGATGAGTCAGCGCTGTGACCCTTCTCTGCCCTTTGAGGAGAATCCTGCTGCTCTGTATGCTGCCACTCGCAATGCCCTTTACCGTTCCGGAAAGAAAATTGAACTTCTCGTGAATTACAACAACAAGCTCCACTATGTATCGGAGTGGTGGAAACAACTTTACGGAGAGAGTGAAGGAAAAGAGGGAAAGGGGATTTTTCCTGCAGCAGTGGATAACTCCACCGACCTCCACTCCATGGGGCAATATATTCAGGAGGGTGAAAGGATCCTTTTTGAAACCGTACTCAGCGTGGAAAATACCGATCACCGGGTAACCATCCCCGGTGATCCTGCAAACCTGGATCAACTGAACTACCTGGAGGGAAAAAATATCGATCATGTAAATAAAATGGCCGAGCTGGGAACCATCCTGGCCCACCTGGACGGCGGGGTACCTAACATACGGATTACGGTCCCGGCAATCCATGAACGCTGGTTGGGTCAACTCCTTTACTTTTTCGAAAATGCCTGCGGGATCAGCGGATATATGCTGGGGATAAATCCCTTCAATCAGCCAGGTGTGGAGGCTTATAAAAAGAATATGTTTGCGCTGCTGGAGAAACCGGGTTTTGAAGAGGAAAGCACCCGGATTAAATCCAGGCTCTAAACATTTTATTCCAAACAATGTTAAAGGACCGGGGATTCCCCCGGTTTTTTATTTCTATGAAAGATATATTTCCGAATCTAAATCCCACGGTCAAGGGCATTTCATTGGCTTTTCTGGCTACCCTGGGGATGGCCAATGTGTATGTTTTTTCCAAAGCCGCCTTGCTGGAAGTAAATTATTATCAGTTCCAGTTTTTCTGGTTTGGATTTGCACTGGTCTATATCCTGCCCTTCCTGTTTATCACCGGGATGATAAAAGGGATACCGGGCTTAAGCAGGGCTTCAAACATCACCCTGGTGATCATTGGATTCCTGGAGCTGGGCGCCGCCAGCCTCCTGTTCCTGGCTATTCAGCTGGCTGAAAACCCTACCACCATCTCCTTCCTCTCCAACCTGACTCCCATATTTGTTACCATTCTTGGAATTCGCTTCCTGGGAGAGAGATTCAACAGCGTGGAGGCCATTGGAATCATACTGACCATTGGCGGGGTAATCCTGATCACCTATACCCGGGATACAAGCATCGCAGAGTTTTTTGGGAAAGGTTCCGGATGGATCCTGGTCTCCTCGGTATTCTCCTCCATCAGCATTGTGACTGCCAAAAGCAGGATCAAGGATATACATCCGGGGATCCTGACTTTGAACAGGGTAGTTTTCCTCTTTGTTTTTGCCCTGGCGGCCATGATTATCAGGCAGGAAAGTTTTGCTATATCCGGAACCGCCACCCTGAACATAGCCATAGGATCCCTGTTGGGGCCTTTTCTTACCGGCATGGCCCAGTATAGTGCCCTGAAATATATTGAAGCCTCCCGGACCATGATTATCCAGTCCACACGAAGTCTCTTTGTGCTGGTGGGCTCTATGATCTATCTGTCCATATTGCCCGAGCTGCTCCAGTTGATCGGAGGACTCGTGACCATCGTGGGAGTTATTGTAATGACCTGGGGAAAGATGAAATACAAAAAAAAGGCAGGAACCTGATCCGGTCCCTGCCTCTGCCAACTAAGCTAATTAAACACTCACCAAAGTCTGCTACTTGATTTCAATCTGCCTCGAAACTTTCTGAACTACCTCGGCCTTTTTGGGCAGGGTAAGAGTCAGAATACCTGCATCAAAAGAGGCTTTGATCTGCTCCTGATCAATGGTCTCCGGAAGCTGGAAGCTCCTTTTGAAGGAGTGGTAATAAAACTCCCTGCGAAGAAAATTCTTCTTCTGATCTTCCTTGTTCTCTTTTTTCTCGCTTGAAATGGTCAGAAGATCATTTTCAATTTCAAGATGAAAAGATTTCCGGTCTATTCCCGGAGCTGCCACTTCAATGAAGTATTCCTTATCATTTTCAGATACGTTGACAGCCGGACGGCTCTCATTGGAGCTTCTGCTATTCAAGTGATTGAAAAAATTGTCGTTGAAAAAATCATCCCAGTAAGCGGGAACATACGATTTGTTGATTCTAGCTAACATTTTCTTTCCTCCTATTTGTTTTGTTTTTGTTTGAATTAAAATTCTCTGAGCACCATAGGTCAAAGCATATACCAAACCCAAAACAGGAAATAATTATGTCATTTTGTCACTTTTCTATTAAATTGTACTGTCATTTTGTCATTTTTAAGGCTTTAGAGAGCTGACAAAATGTTTGATGTGGGAGGTTCAGGATTTTCCTTTACGAAGGGCTACTATCTCTTCCATGAGTTTTGCTTCTTTGCGCTGAGCACTTTCTAATGCTTCTTCCAGTTGTTCCATTTTTTGTTTGAACACCTTTTCCTGGGAGGAAAGCGCTTCCGCCTGCTTCTTGGTCTGATCAAACAGCCTCCTGTTTTGAAGGTTGGCTTTGACCTTGGCCAGGGTGCTTGCCAGAGCATCAGCCAGCTGCCTGACAAATTCAATCTGGTGGGAGGACATCTCGCCCAGCGAGGCCAGCTCCATCACCCCGAGCACCTGTTGGTCCAGGATCACCGGAACCAGAAGAACGGACGAAGGCCTGTCCTCTCCCAGACCGGAGCGGATCTTTATATAATCGGATGGCAGCTCGGTCACATAGGTCAGCTCCTTCTCCAGGGCGGCCCTTCCTACCAGACCCTCTCCATACTTAAAGGAGCGATGGATCTGCTTCACCCGGTCAAAGGCATAACTGCCTGTAAGTTCCAGGCAGGGTTCTTCCTCACCCTCCTTCTCCAGAGTAATAAACAGGGCACCCACATCCGCTTCTGTATAAGCTACCAGCTCCTTCATTAAAAGAGTGGAGAGTTCCTGTAGATTATCCTCTACCTCCCGGAACAGGGTGCTGAATCTGGCCAGTCCCTGAGCCGTCCAGGTGCGATTTTCTTCTTCATGACGGCGGGCCTCTCCCTCTTCCCTGGAATTCATCAGGCTAATTTTCAGCTGGTTCAGCGCATCACCCAACTCATCCTCCCTTCCTGATTGCTCATATTTCCCGGTGAAATCGCCCCCGGCCATGGCTCTGGAGAAAGCCGCCAGGTTCTTTAAATTGCTTACATAGGTTTCCAGGTTTCTTTCCAGATCCCCAATTCCATCCTTAGCCCTGCTGGCTTTGAATTCGGGAATACTTCCCCTGCTCAATTGCGCCGCCAGACGACTGATCCGTCCCAGGGCTTTGATCAGCCAGAACAGATGGACCAGTCCTAAACTGAGTGAGACCATGATACCGGCAAGAGACAACCACAGTTCCAGTGCATGCTCCTTTCGGTAGGCACCCAGAAAAACCAGGAAAAAAATAAAAGCAATTACCAAATATGGCAACAGGATCTTAAAAGTAATAGAAAACCTGACTCTCATTTACAAACGGTTTATCATCCCTTTTCCTCCTAAATATACAAAAAGATTAAGCCTCCTGCACTGCCCTCACCAGTCGCCCGGCCGCCTCCATGAGGATCTTTTTTGGAACGGCCAGATTCAGGCGCTGATGCTGCGATCCACCCGGCCCAAACATGGGACCATCATTCAGGCCAAGTCCGGCCTTCTGAATAATAAAACGGTTCAAGCCTTTATCGTCCAGCTGAAGAAATGAGAAATCAAGCCAGGTCAGGTAGGTGGCTTCCAGGGACGAGATATGAAGCTCCGGCAACTCTTCCCCCAGGTGGGAGGCAAAAGCAGTGTAATTTTTTTCCAGGTAAGCAAGAAGCTGGTCCAGCCACCCATCCCCATGGGTGTAAGCAGCCTCCAAAGCTACTTGTCCCAGAATATTATCCCCCCCCACATGCACTGCGTCCAGGATCTTTTCATACCTCCCCTTAAGCTGCGGATTGGTAGCGATCATAACAGAAGTATATAAACCAGCCAGGTTAAAGGTTTTGCTGGGTGCCATGCAGGTTAAGGTCAGATCGGCAATATCATCACCCAGGGAAGCGAAAGGGATATGACGGTGTCCGAACAGAAGCAGGTCGGAATGGATCTCATCACTGATCACCAAGACCTTATATTTCAGGCAGAGTCCGGCCAGCTCTTGAAGTTCCTGCATCGACCAGGCCCTCCCAACCGGATTATGCGGATTACAGAGGAAAAAGAGCCTCACCCCCTTCCTGAAAAGCCCTTCCAGGTGATCAAAGTCCATTTCATACCTGCCCTCTTTTTTCACCAGCTGGTTGTGCACCAGCTCCCTTCCATGATTGGAGATGGCAGAAAAGAAAGGGAAATATACCGGGGGCTGAACCACCACGCGGTCTCCCGGCTCGGAAAATTCCATCACACACATATTGAGTGCCGGAACAATGCCCGGGCTGAAACCAATGGCCTCTGTGCTTACTTTCCAGTGGTGTCGGCGTTCCAGCCATGAAGTCACACTCTCGCTGAAGCTTTCTGAGCGAAAGGTATAACCCAGGACAGGATGCTCGAGCCGTTCTCTGATGGCCCCCAGTATAAAATCTGCCACCGGGAAAGTCCATATCAGCCACCCACATGGGAAGCACCTCCTTATCTCCAAACAGCTTCTCTCTCAGGTCATATTTTACACTGTTCGTATCTGTTCGGTTTATGACCGTATCAAAATCGTATTTCATTTACATCTGATTCAAAAAAGCCTCTTTTCCCGGGAAATGCATGTCACTAACGGCTTTTTCCCGGGGAAATACAAAATAATTTGCCTGGCCCTCGGCACACAGGACTCCTTCCCCATCATACAGGCGAACCTCTATTTCTGCGATCCGTTTCTGCTGGCGAACCAGGCTTGCACGGACGGTGATTATCCCCTTGGAGATCAGAACAGGTTTACGGAACCGGGTATTAAGCTGGTAAGTTACCCCGGCCGTATCGAGTATTACAAATACCACCCAGCTGGCAATTTCATCCATCATGGTGGCCTGGATCCCTCCGTGAAGGATGTCGTGAAATCCCTGGAAATGTTCGCAGGATCCCACCTGCACACGAGTTCTTCCTCCGTCCTTGATAAAACTCCATGTGAAGTCCGGATGGATTTGTGGGCTACATCCAAAACAACTGTACTCCGGAAATTCGGCATAAGGATTCTTTAGTCTGATCATGTCCAATTATATTTAATAGTCAAAAATACCTAAATCATTTTAACTTTGGATAACGATGGTACGCCCCAAAAAACATCTGGGTCAGCATTTCCTGACCGATCCTTCCATAGCCGCCAGAATTGTAGGAGCCCTGGATACCGGTTCAGGGGATAGCGTTGTGGAGATTGGCCCGGGCACCGGCGTGTTAACCCGCCTGCTTCTGGATAGGGATATCCGGCTGTTTCCAGTGGAAATCGATGGGAATCGGTGCTTCACCTGAAGCAGCAATGGCCTCGACCTGTACGACCGGATCATTGAGGAGGATTTTCTGAAAATGAAACTGGAAGAACACCTCAACGGTCCCTTCCACCTGATTGGCAACTTTCCCTACAACATCTCCAGCCAGATCTTTTTCCGGGTACTTCAAGTACCGGCAGCAGGTATACCTCAGTGGTCTGTATGATCCAGAAGGAGGTGGCCGGTCGTATAGCCTCACCGCCCGGCTCCAAGGAATACGGCATTCTAAGTGTCCTACTGCAGGCCTATTTTAATATCGACTACCTGTTTACCGTAAAACCAGGATCCTTTTTTCCTCCCCCCAGGGTTCATTCCGGGGTAATTAGGCTCGTTAGAAACCAAGTACCATACACTGCCCTGCAATGAAAAGCTTTTTTTCGAAGTGGTAAAAACCACCTTTAATCAACGTCGGAAAATGATCAGGAACTCCATCAAATCTATTTTATTAAATTTGGACAGCGATTTTGAACTCCTGTCCAAACGACCTGAACAACTGGATGTAACTGAATTTATCAAACTGACAAACTGGGTTGAATCGCGTTAGGCAAAGAAGGCAATCGGAATCTCAAGGCTATGAGCAACGAACTGACCCGTGAATATATCAGCGAACTGAGAGTCGATCCTCGAAGTAAGAGAGATAACAGGGCCGCACTGGAGAAAGCTGGACCAGCTTCACCCGGCTGATATTGCTGAAATCTACGAGAATCTTTCCCTGGAAGAAGCCACCTACCTCTTACCTGCTTCTCGATCCGGAAAAAGCATCTGATGTACTGGTGGAACTGGAAGAAGACGATCGGGAGAACTTCCTGGAAGCTCTTCCTTCCGAGGTGATCGCCAGCCAGTTTATCGACCACATGGATTCGGACGATGCTGCCGATGTAATTGGCGACCTGGCCGAAGAGAAAAAACAGGAGGTCCTGCTCCATATCGATGATGTGGAACAGGCCGGTGATATCGTGGACCTGCTCAGCTACGATGAGGATAGCGCCGGGGGACTCATGGCCAAGGAGCTGATCCGGGTAAACGAAAACTGGGGAGTAGCCACCTGCATCAGGGAGATGCGAAAGCAGGCCGAGGAGCTGGATGAGATTTATTACATCTATGTGGTCAGTGATGAAAATGTCCTTCTGGGGATCCTTTCCCTCAAGGCTCTTTTGCTGGCCAGCGCCTCCACCAGGGTAAAGGACATTTATGATGCCGAGGTACGGATCTGTTCAAACCGATACCGATTCGGAAGAGGTGGCTCAGATCATGGAAAAATATGACCTGATTGTACTGCCGGTAACCGACTCCATTGGCAGGCTCATGGGCAGGATCACCATTGATGATGTGGTGGATGTGATCAGGGATGAGGCCGAAAAAGATTACCAGCTGGCGTCCGGTATTACCACCGATGTGGAAACCACCGACTCGCCTGCCCGGCTGTCCCGTGCCAGGCTTCCCTGGCTGATCATCGGGCTCATGGGTGGCATTGTGGTAGCTGCAGTGATTGGAAGGTTTGAAGAAGACATAAAGATCAATCCGGAGATGGCCTTCTTTATCCCCCTGATCGCTGCCATGGCAGGGAATGTGGGGATCCAGTCCTCGGCCATTATTGTGCAGGGTATCGCCAGCAACAGCCTGGGCCTGGAAAGCACTTACCAGAAAACTGGGTAAAGAACTGATTGTCTCCCTGATGAATGGATTGATTCTATCGGGGCTCCTTTTTCTGTATAACTTCTTTATCAGTAAGAACCTGGCACTCACCTTTACCGTAAGTATCTCCCTATTTGTGGTGATCATCTTTGCTGCCCTGTTCGGGACGCTGATCCCCCTGTTGCTGAATAAAATGAAAATTGATCCCGCACTGGCCACCGGGCCATTTATCACCACCATGAATGATATCATGGGGCTATTTATCTACTTCCTGATGGGAAGGATCCTTTATTCGGTGTTTATCTGAACCGATCAGAAGGAGGTATTGATTGCCACCACCGGATCCATTCTGGCTCCCTGCCAGGCCGGGAAGATGCCGCTGACCAGACCAATAAGGCTGGAAATACCAATTCCCAGGAAAATATTATTCATGGTAAGGTGACAGGCAAAGTCGCCTGACAGGTTAATGGCAGTGGCTCCGATAAAGACAATCAACAGACCGATGATTCCGCCGGCCACGGAAAGCATCACCGACTCGAAGAGAAACTGGAGCAGAATAAAATACCGTTTGGCCCCCAGGGCCTTCTGGATGCCAATAATATTGGTGCGTTCCTTCACCGATACAAACATGATATTGGCAATCCCGAATCCGCCCACAATAATGGAGAAGATCCCTATAAAAAATCCAGCAATCTTCAGCACTGCAAAAAATTGATCCAGCTGGTTATTGATAATACTGGTCTGGTTCAGGGCAAAATTATCCTCCTCCGAGGGTTGTAGTCGCCTGTAGGAGCGAAGCATCTGCTTGATTTCAAAAGTGAGTTCCTTCACGTCCACATTCTTCGCTTGGCCTGGACCCATATCTGCGGATTGGCCATATCGCGCCTGATATCAATAAATCCTCTGTAATAATTCCAAGGGAAGGATGGCCACTTCATCCAGTATAAAGGCATCAAAGGTTCCCTTTCCTTCTTTCTCCAGCACGCCGATGACCATGCACCTTCCGGCCCATCATCTCAATACTTTTACCCACTGGATCTGGCTCCCTCGAAGAAGTCCTGTGCAATCTTTCTGTCCGATCACGACCACATTCCTTCCCGCATTGGCCTCTATGGGAGAAAAATACCTGCCTTTCTCCAGTTCAAAAGAGCGAATGTCCTGGAAACCATCGGTACACCCCAAATAGGGTGGCACCCTCCACATTGTTATTGCCGTATTCAATCCTGCGGCCCACAGCCGAAAGAAAGCAGACATGCTGGGCACTTCTGCTCTTATCCCTAATAAATTCAAATTCCTCCAGAGAGGCCAGCGGCCTGTTCATATATTTCCACCAGGCATATTCCTCCCCTTCTTCCGGAGCCCAGGGCCATTTCTCGATATAAATTACATCGCTCCCCAGGCTGTTAACACTCTCCCTGATATTGGTTTCCAGTGAGTCCACAATAGTAAATACTGCAATAATGGCAAATATACCAATGGTGATTCCCAAGCAATGACAAGCATGGCCCTTAGACGGTTCACAATAACCGACTGAATGGCCATGATCAAACTCTCCCAGACTAGCCGTATGATAACCATTAATAAATTGTTGCGTTTTGACTTCTTTATGTCAGTGGAAACTGTTTCTTTTGCAAAGAAAGTTAAAATTAGGAAGAACTATCCACAAAAACCAATGACCACCAATAAACAAATTCAACAGTGCGCTGATTTCGGTTTACTCCAAGGAGGGACTGGATCGGATAGTAGAAGAAGCTTCACGAACTGGGTATCTCCATCTTCTCCACCGGAGGGACCCAGAAGTTTATTCCTGAACTCGGGATCCCTGTTACCGCCGTCGAAGATCTCACTTCCTATCCATCCATCCTGGGAGGACGTGTAAAAACCCTTCATCCCAAGGTTTTCGGAGGCATCCTGGCCAGAAGGGAGGAAAGGGCGATCTGGAACAGCTGGCAGAGTTCCAGATTCCGGAAATCGACCTGGTAATTGTGGACCTCTACCCCTTCGAAGAAACAGTGCGGTCTGGTGCGCTACAGAACAGGAGATTATTGAAAAAATTGATATTGGGGGGATCTCACTGATCAGGGCTGCTGCCAAGAACTTCAAAGATGTGCTGGTGGTGGCATCGCGAGAGCAGTATGATCCACTCTTTACCCTGCTTGAATCCGGAAAGGGAAGTACCAGCCTGGAGGATAGAAAAGCATTTGCCGCTCAGGCATTTAATGTCTCATCCCATTATGATTCGGAAATATTCAAATTTTTCGACTGAGGACGAGATGAAGTGCCCTGAAAATAAGTGAAACTTCCTCCAGGAAGTTACGGTATGGTGAGAATCCGCACCAGAAGGGACACTTCTTCGGAGAGCTGGATAAGATGTTCGAACAACTTCACGGGAAAGAGATCTCATACAACAACCTGCTTGATATTGATGCAGCGGTTGGACTGATCGGTGAATTTGAAGATGACCACCTTTGCCATCCTGAAGCATAACAATGCCTGTGGACTGGCCACCAGGAGATGCCTTGGTTGATGCATGGAAGGATGCGCTGGCCGGAGATCCCGATCTCAGCCTTCGGGGGAGTACTGATCACCAACCGGGAGATTGACCTGGAGACTGCCGAAGAGATGAATAAGATCTTTTTTGAGGTGGTTATTGCTCCATCCTACACGGAAGATGCCCTGAAAGTTCTTCAACAGAAGAAGAACAGGATCATCCTGATTCAGAAGAGCAAGGAGACAGCAGAGGTCACTGTTCGAACTGTGCTCAACGGTGTTATCTTGTCCAGGACCGCGATCTCTCCACTGAGAGGAGAGCCAGATGAAACTGGCCACCAAGACTTCCAGTAAGTCCGGAGCAGCTGGCCGATCTGGTTTTTGCCAATAAAATTGTAAAACACACCAAATCCAATGCCATCGTACTTGCAAAGAACCGGCAACTGGTGGCCTCGGGAGTGGGACAGACCTCCAGGGTGGATGCACTGAAACAGAGTATTGAAAAGGCTAGACATTTCGAATTTGACCTGGAGGGAGCTGTGATGGCATCAGATGCCTTCTTCCCTTTCGCAGATAGCGTGGAGATCGCAGAAAAGGCGGGAATTAAGGCCGTGGTCCAGCCAGGAGGTTCGGTACGTGACCAGGATTCCATAGATTATTGTGACGCCCATGGTATAGCCATGGTTTTTACAGGAATCAGACATTTTAAACATTAAACAACTAATAGAGAAAATATATGGGATTGTTTTCATTCCAGCAGGAACTTGCCATTGACCTGGGTACTGCCAATACGATAATCATTCACAACGATAAGGTGGTTGTCAATGAACCTTCCATTGTGGCCATTGATCAACATACCGGGAAACTGATAGCCATCGGGGAAAAAGCCAGGCAGATGCATGGCAAAACCCATGAAGATATCAAAACCATACGCCCTCTGAGGGATGGTGTCATTGCCGATTTCCAGGCGGCGGAGCTGATGATCAGGGGAATGATCAAAATGATCAATACCAAGCGCAGACTTATTCACTCCTTCCCTGAAAATGGTTGTATGTATCCCGTCAGGAAGTACGGAGGTGGAACGTCGTGCGGTACGTGATTCTGCTGAACATGCAGGCGGACGTGATGTCTATATGATCTTTGAACCCATGGCAGCAGCCATTGGTATCGGACTGGATGTGGAAGCCCCGGAAGGATGCATGGTGGTGGATATCGGGGGTGGAACCACTGAGATTGCTGTGATTGCTCTGGGTGGTATTGTATGCAACCAGTCCATCCGGGTGGCAGGTGACGGATTTACCAGTGATATTCAGACCTATATGAGGCATCAGCACAATATCAAGATCGGTGAACGTACGGCAGAAGAGATCAAGATAAATGTAGGTTCGGCCCTTCCTGAACTGGAGGATCCTCCCCAGGATTATTTAGTAAGGGGACCCAACCTGATGACTGCTCTGCCCATTGAAATACCCATCTCTTACCAGGAGATTGGTCACTGTCTCGATAAATCCATCTCAAAAGTTGAAACCGCCATCCTGTCCGTACTGGAACAGACGCCACCGGAACTTTATGCTGACATTGTCTCCAAGGGGATCTACCTGGCCGGTGGTGGAGCATTGCTCAGAGGACTGGACAGAAGGCTGGCGGAGAAAATATCCATCCCCTTCCATGTGGCAGAGGACCCCTTACAGGCTGTGGCACGTGGAACCGGGATTGCCCTCAGGAATGTGGACAAGTTCCCCTTCCTGATGAGATAGGAACTGGCTTTGGCTCAGTCAATCATCGATTGATAGTATATTTGAATGAGAACGCTGCTAAAGTTTTTTCAGAATTACTCTAACCTGCTCTTATTCCTTTTGCTGGAGATAATTGCCATTGTCCTGATGGTGCAGGGCAGCAGTTACCAGAGGACCAGGCTTATTGGACTGAACCGGCAGGTCACGGGATATATTTACAGCCGGGTGGATGGTGCCAGGGAGTACTTTTCTCTGAAACAGGTCAACGAGCAACTTGCCCTGGAGAACATGGAACTGCGAAACAGGCTCGAGCATCTCTCCTCCAAGCTTGACAGCGCCACGGTAGTCAGTGAGGTGAAGGGGGAATTTCGCTACTTCTTTGTACAGTCCAGAATCGTAAAGAACAGTGTTAACAAACAATAAAACTACCTGACACTGAATAAAGGAAAAAAACAGGGTGTGTTCCGGGATATGGGTGTGATTTCAGATCAGGGCCTGGTGGGAATTGTCCTGGAAAGCTCTGCCAACTATGCCACGGTCATCCCAATTATCAACCGGGAATTCAGGCTAAGTGCAAAGATCAAATCCAACAACCATGCTGGAATCCTGCAATGGGATGGAATTTCTCCACACTACGCCATACTTAACGAGATTCCTTTTCATGCACTGCTGACAGAAGGAGATACGATCATAAGCAGTGGTTTTTCATCCATTTTCCCTGAAGGGATAGAAATAGGCCATATTGAATCGTTTTCACTGGAAAAGGGGAATTTTTATGACATCAGGGTGAGACTCTCTACCGATTTTCAGCGACTGTATCATGTGAATGTGATCCGAAATTACAGGCAGGAAGAGCAGCTGAACCTGGAAAATCAGAACCTTTAATGTATATCATTGCCAGAAATATCTTCCGCTTTGTGGTGGTCGTCCTATTCCAGGTTCTGGTGATGGACAATGTGATGATCAATGGATACATGATCCCCTATATTTATCTTCTTTTTTTACTCTTAATGCCTTTCGAAACTCCGCGGTGGCTCCAACTGCTTTCCGGGTTTGCCCTGGGACTGACCATGGATCTTTTTTCAGGTACCGCCGGAATGCATACAGCCGCCACCGTCCTGGCAGCTTTTGTGCGGCCCTACCTTCTTGATCTGCTTGCACCCCGTGATGGTTATGAACCCGATACCTTTCCACGGATCCACTACTACGGCTTTCTCTGGTTCCTGAAATATACCCTGATCATCGTTGCAATTCATCACCTGGCTCTCTTCTATCTGGAGGTTTTCCAGTTAAAGGATTTTTTCAGTACCTTGCTCCGGGTGATACTGAGTTCACTCCTCTCCGCCTCAACCATTGTACTCAGTCAGTATTTTGTATTCCGAAAATAGATGAACCAGTTTACGGACAGAAGGTATGTTTTTGCTGCAGCAATCATCCTTGTAGGATTGCTGTTTATGATACGCCTTTTCCATATTCAGGTGATTGATAAATCCTATGAGCAATATGCCCTGAGCAATGCTCAGAGCGTCAGGGTCATCTACCCGGCCAGAGGGTTGATCTATGACCGGAACGGTGATATTCTGGTCTATAACAAGGCCGCATACGATATCATGGTTACTCCCCGCATTCTGGAACCATTTGATACCACCCAGCTTTGTGAAATCTTACAAATCACACGGGAAAGCGCCAGGGAGAGGCTGGAATCGGCCAGAGCATACTCCAGTCGTGTACCCTCGGTCTTTATGAAACAGGTCAGCTACGAAAATGCTGCTCTCCTACAGGAAAAAATGTATCAGTTTCCCGGATTGTATGTGCAAACCCGAACCCTCAGGGAGTATACCAGTCCCATAGCCTCCCATGCTCTGGGTTATGTGGGAGAGGTGGATCAGAACATCCTGGACCAGGACCCCTACTACCAGCTTGGGGACTACATAGGAGTCTCCGGAATAGAGAAAGCCTATGAGAAGTTTCTGAGAGGAAAGAAAGGAAAGAACATATTCCTGAAAGATGTGCACAACCAGACCATTGAGTCCTACCAGGAGGGCAGGCTGGATGTGGCCCTGGAAGTGGGCCAGAACCTGACCTCCACTCTGGATTTGGAACTACAGGAGTACGGGGAAAAGCTAATGTCCCCCTATGTGGGAAGTGTGGTGGCCCTGGAACCATCCACCGGGGAGGTGCTCGCCCTGGTGAGCGCCCCCTCCTACTCCCCCGATCTGCTGGTGGGAAGAAGCCTGGGTGTAGAATTCGGCAAATTGGCTGAAGATACTCTGAATCCCCTGTTTAACAGGGCCCTGATGGCACAATATCCCCCGGGCTCTACCTTTAAAACCATGATGGCACTTATCGGCCTCCAGGAAGAGGTCATCTCCACTCGGACCGAACATCATTGTTATTATGGATTCTATGTGGGGAACATCCATACGGGATGTCACCTTCACGAATCCCCGCTGAATCTTGTAGAAGCCATCCAGAATTCCTGTAACACTTACTTTATCAATGTTCTCAAGAGCATTCTGCAGGATGTAAAATTCTCCAGCACGGCGGATGCCTATAATAACTGGCGCAGGCACCTCCTATCCATGGGTTTTACCAGAACCCCTGGGCATTGAACTGACCAACGAACTAAACGGGAACATCCCAGCTTCGGGCTATTTCAACCGGATCTACGGGGAAACCCACTGGAACTATCTCACCATCCGGTCGCTGGCCATCGGGCAGGGTGAGTTGCTGGTCACGCCCATCCAGATGGCTAATATGACTGCCACCACTGGCCAACCGGGGATACTATATCACCCCGCACCTGGTCAGGGAGATCGAAGGAGAAGAGAGCATAGAGGAATCTTTGAAGGAGAGGCACTATACCACCATTGACAGCTCCAATTATGGGCCCATTGTAGATGGCATGGACCTGGTAGTGAACGGGGGAGAAGGATCCACGGCCAGAAACGCCAGAATTGAGGGAATTACCGTTTGTGGAAAAACCGGTACCGCAGAGAACCCGCATGGAAACGACCACTCCATTTTTATTGCTTTTGCTCCCAAGGAAAATCCCAGGATTGCCATTGCCGTATATGTGGAAAACCAGGGATTTGGAACCACCTATGCCGCTCCCATTGCCAGCCTGATGATTGAGAAATATCTGACCGGGGAGGTAAAGAGAAGCTGGTATGAGAACTGGGTGATGCAGCTGATCCAACCAGTTGCACCAACCAGGAAAAAGGATAGTACTGTGAGCGACACCATTCAAATAAACCAGGAGTATGATGGTACAGAGGAATAGAGTAGTTGCAAACCTCGACTGGATTTCCATCCTGCTCTGGCTGATCATGATTGGCTTTGGCTGGATGAATATCTACTCGGCCAACATTATGGAGGCCGATGGGGGAGTGTTTGATTTGTCACAACGTTTTGGCAAACAGTTGATCTGGATCGGTGCCTCTATGCTGCTGGCCATGCTGATGCTGATCCTGGATGCTAAATTCTATATCTACTTTTCCTATCTCCTCTACCTTTTGCTGCTGGGAGTCTTGCTTGGGGTCCTGGTGTTTGGAAAAGAGATCAATGGTGCCAAAAGCTGGTTCGTTATCGGGGGATTCCAACTTCAACCTTCTGAATTTGCCAAACCCATTACGGCACTGGCTCTTGCCAACCTTCTTATCCTCTCACAATTATAATCTCAAAAAATTCTGGCACCTGGTTCAGGCCGTTGCCCTATTTAGCAGCCCCCCTTACTGATTTTGCTACAGCCCGACCTCGGATCCGTACTGGTCTATTCCGCCTTCATCCTCGTCCTGTTCAGAGAAGGTTTTTCCGCCAACAGCATGATGATGCTGGCTGCCCTGGCACTCCTGTTTTTAGCGACCCTGCTGCTTGAGAAAGCCCTGATCCTTCTAATCCTGGTGCTGTTCAGCCTGATTATCTACATGGTGGTTGTCCGTTCCTTTAAAAAGGGGAGCAGTCAACGGGCTGATCCTTGCCTTTGTTTTTGCAATCATCTATGGCAGCAACTATCCTCCTGAAAACTGAATTCTCTCTTTTTCAAATGGGTCTGGCTGCCTTGATTCCCATTGCCCTGCTTGTTCTGGTAAAAGGATTCCGTTTGCGGGAATACCTGCAATTAAAAATCCTGGCCGGATTGCTCATAGCCATTGTCTTTATTATATCAGTGGATTTTGCCATGAACAATGTCCTGAAGCCTCACCAGCAGCACAGGATCTATGTGACTCTTGGAATTGAAGATGACCCCCAGGGGGTGGGATACAATGTAAACCAATCCAAAATTGCCATTGGATCGGGAGGCTTTTCCGGAAAGGGATATCTGAACGGTACCCAGACCAAACTCCATTTTGTGCCGGAACAGAGCACCGACTTTATTTTCTGCACCGTTGGAGAAGAGTGGGGTTTCCTGGGCACAACCTTTGTGATCTGCTCTATGTGGGCTTTCTATTGCGGATGCTATTCCTGGCTGAAAGACAACGGTCCTCTTTCAGCAGGATATTTGGCTATGGCTTCATCTCCATCCTGTTGTTGCATTTCATGGTCAATATCGGGATGACCATTGGATTGCTTCCGGTGATTGGCATTCCACTGCCCTTTTTCAGCTACGGGGGATCCTCTCTGTGGGCCTTCACCATGTTCCTGTTCATATTTCCTCAGACTGGATGCCAGCAGGCTCGAATTACTGCGTTAAGTACCATGATATCAGACTGATAATCGAACTTGCCCCAGTGGGCCAGCTTTTGTATCCTCTCTGCTTTTTCGTACCTTGTACCTCCCCCGGAAACTTTCCCCGGAAAATCCCTAAGGAATTCTTATGAAATATCAAGTATACGCAAGACATAATTTAGAAAAAATTCCATACTACAAAAAGCTTAGGAAAGGAACAGATCCAGGCCATCAGAATACGGTATCCGAAGTACTGCCTTTTAAAACCAATAATTACGTGGTAAATGAGCTGATCGACTGGGATAACTACCTGGAAGATCCCATGTATATCCTCAATTTTCCACAGAAAGAGATGCTGAAGCCCTCCCAGTTCAGAGCTCTTTCTGAGATGGTGGAGAAGCAATACCGACAAAGCCGATCTGGCCAAATACGTCCAGAGACTGAGGCTAAGCCTGAATCCGCATCCGGCCGGACAGCTGGAACACAATGTTCCCTCCCTGAAGGGGAAGGCATTAAGCGGAATTCAACACAAGTATCGGGAAACCATGCTCTTCTTCCCCACCCAGGGACAAACCTGCCATGCCTACTGCACCTTTTGTTTCAGATGGCCCCAGTTCACAGGTCTCAATGAAGCTTAAGTTTGCCATGAAACAGCCCAAACTGGTAGTTTCCTACCTGAAGGAGAATCCCTCAATTACCGATATTCTGATCACTGGTGGTGATCCCATGGTGATGAAAGCCGAGATACTTGCAAAATATATTGATGCCATTCCTGAAGCCGAACTTGCCTCAGCTAAAGACCATACGTATCGGCACCAAGTCGCTATCCTTCTGGCCCTACCGGTACCTGACTGATCCCGATTCTGCTGAATTGCTGGATCTGTTCCGCAGGTCAATGAGACCGGGATCCACGTGGCCCTGATGGCTCATTTAAATCATCCACGTGAACTGGAAACAGATGCAGCCAGGGAGGCCATTGCAAGAATCAGAAAGACCGGCACTGTTATTCGCAGTCAGTCCCCCCTGCTCAGACATATCAATGACGATCCGGATATCTGGACAAGGATGTGGAAAAAGCAGGTCCACCTGGGTATCGTTCCTTATTATATGTTTGTGGCCCGGGATACCGGGGCACAGGCCTATTTCGGACTCAGCCTGGAGCGTGCTCACACCATCTTCAATACGGCCTATCAGCACATTAGCGGAATTGGGCGAACCGTCAGAGGGCCCAGCATGTCAGCCGGTCCGGGGAAGGTGCGAATTGCAGGGATCACAGAGATCCGGGGAGAAAAAGTATTCGTACTTGAATTCTTACAGGGCCGGAACCCCGAATGGGTGGGAAAGCCATTCTTTGCTGCTTTCGATCCGAAAGCACAATGGCTGGATGAGCTTGTTCCGGCTTTTGGAGAAAAAGAGTTTTTCTATGAGAAGGAGTATATTAAGCTCCTGAAGGTGGATAAACTTCCGGGACACGTGCTCACTACCGATAACAAGCAGACTGCTTAAGAGTTGGGGTAATTCTCCCTGCTTTTTGGAATCTCAATTTCATATTTTTCCTCCAGGAACTGGATAATTAATGGGAAAAACCGGAGGAAATCATCCATAAACTGGGAATACTGATCCCTTAACACCTCCACTGCGAAAGCTGAATGGTCAGGCAGTGAAGTATTGGCTGACATTCGTTCCAGAACAAGTTCAATTCCATCCACCCTGGTATAAGCCATCATCCAGTTGTTCTCAAGGAAGGTGGGGAACCATCTTTTAATCGCATCCGGTAGTACCTTGTAATTTCTTTTCAGAATATCATAGGTCCGTTTCACAAACTCATTTAGGGGCAGCGTGGAATAACTGTCCCACAGGGAAGCCAGAAAATGATCGTAAAAAATATCAGTGACAATGCCTGCATATTTATGATACCTGGAAGCTACTCTCTGTTTGCTGATCCGCGTAATCTGGTGCATATCGGTGAAGGAGTCAATATCACGGTGAATAAGGATCCCTTTCATTACTTCTTCAGGATAATTAAGGTAACTTTTTCCCTTGACGTAATCGCCCATGAAATTCCCCACAATGATCTCTTCATTGCATCCAGAGAGGTAAGTATGGGCCAGAAAATTCATCTTTTATTAACTTTTTCGAATTTCGAAAAAAATATTCGAAAAATCACAATATATAATATTACACATTTGTCGGCAAGTTGTTCTATAGAATTACAGCTAATTTCTATTATATAGCATATTCAGTACACCCAGCAAAATAATCCTCTACATTTGATGGATTCAACTATTAACTACAAAACAAATGACACGAAAGAATATCATTATCATTGGCGCTGCGGGAAGGGATTTCCACAATTTTAACACTTTTTTCAGGGACCAGGAAGAATACAATGTGGTCGCATTTACAGCTGCTCAAATTCCCGATATTGATGGCAGAAAGTATCCCGCCGGACTGGCAGGAGAGCTTTATCCCGAAGGAATCCCCATTTACTCAGAAGAGCAATTGCCCCGGTTGATAAAAGAATTAGAGGTAAAAACATGTGTATTTTCATACAGCGACCTCCCCTATGAAAAGGTAATGGCCATCTCTGCCATTGTGAATGCCGCCGGTGCAAATTTTGCCCTGCTGGGAACTAATGATACCATGATACGGAGCAGCAAACCGGTAATATCGGTTTGTGCCGTCAGAACCGGGTGCGGAAAAAGCCAGACTTCCCGGCGGGTCATCGAACTGCTGATGGAAAAGGGCCTGAAGGTGGTTGCCATCAGGCATCCCATGCCCTACGGCGACCTGGAAGCCCAGAAGGTGCAACGGTTTGCCACCGTGGATGACCTGAAAAAACATAATTGTACCATCGAAGAGATGGAGGAGTATGAGCCTCATGTAGTCCGGGGTAACGTGATCTATGCCGGGGTCGATTATGAGGCCATCGTGCGTGCTGCCGAAGTTGATCCGGATGGATGCGATGTGATCCTCTGGGACGGGGGGAACAACGATTTCTCATTTTACAAGCCTGATCTGACCATCGGCGTAGTGGATCCACACAGACCCGGACATGAGTTAAGCTATTACCCGGGGGAGGTGGTCTTGCGGACCTCTAATGTAGTGGTAATCAATAAAATGGATTCTGCCTCACCCGAAGGAATCCAGACAGTTAGGGAAAACATAGAGAAGGTTAATCCCTCAGCCACGGTGATTGATGGTGCTTCACCCATAAGGGTGGATGATCCCGGGATCATCAAAGGGAAAAAAGTCCTGGTGGTGGAAGACGGGCCCACCCTTACCCACGGAGAGATGAAGATTGGTGCCGGAGTAGTGGCAGCAAGAAAATACGGTGCGGCATCCCTGGTGGATCCCCGGCCCTTTACGGTGGGCAAACTGAGCGAGACCTTCGAGATTTACCCGGAGATCGGGACCCTGCTTCCGGCCATGGGCTATGGGAAGCAACAGCTGAAGGACCTGGAGACAACCATTAATAATTCCGATTGTGATTCAGTGATCATAGGAACTCCCATTGATCTGAATCGCCTGATCCATATCAAAAAACCAAATACCAGGGTTTATTACGACCTGCAGGAAATTGGTGAACCAGACCTGAATGGGGTACTCATTGATTTTGTAGAGAAACATAAACTGGCCTGATCTGCGAATTATCCCGCAGAGAACCCAGTACTTTAAGGATATGTGATATGGCCCAAAGCTTAGAGCTTCAGAGCCTCCTCAATAGACTGCTCCAGCTCTTTCCGGCTCCACGGCTTCATTAAATATTTGAAAAGTAAGCTGAAGCAACTCCGGATTGATGATTTCATCATCAACATACAGGATACCGGGTAAGTTCATTTCAGGCAGCTATTCCCCCTGTTGATGCTCCTCCATGGTCTCCACCTGGTAAGATTTATCCACCACCAGATCGGCCATTGGTTTCAGGCTGGTCACTGCCTGATGCTCCTGCTCCAGAATACTTAAGCGGAAATCGCTCATGGCCTCTTTCATCCGGATTATCTGGTTGATCTTGGTCTCATGGTAAGTCAGATCAATAAAGACCCGCAAATCGATATCATTGGCTTTGATGGCATAAAGCCCGTCTATGATCAGGAGATCAATCTTGCTAAAATCTGTGATCAGTTTATCGACCTGCTCAGGGATCAGGTCGATGCAGGGAATCATACACTCCTGCTCTTCTTTGAAGTCCCGGATGGTCTTCCTGATCTTGACCCAGTCATATTCATTGATCCCGATCTTATCAAATCCCTTGTTCCGGCGCCACTCCTCTCTTAAAAGAGGCTGAATCCTGTAATAGTTATCGGTATGGATCACCTTTACCCTTATATGATGATCCTTCAGACAGGCCCCCAGGGCGTGGGCCAGTTCAGATTTTCCCGAACCAGATTCACCCGATATTCCTACAATATAACGGTAGCGCTCTTCCCTGGTCTCCCTGTCGGCCATCACCTTTTCACAAATGGACTGAGCCGCTTCCTTGTGCATATCATTGATTAAAAGAATATCTCCTAGCATCAGATCGGGGTTTTATTTAACTGTCTTCGAAACGCTTTGTCCATCAGAGAGTCTGAACTCTTCTCCGCAAAGATTAAATTTTATCTGTTCCTTTCCCATGTTTTTGCCGGAGATTTTGATCTGCAGCCCCTTAATGGAGACTAAAAACGTCTTTCCCCTGTAGTTAAAGTTAAAATCCAGGCCCTTCCAGTGTGCAGGTAGGCTGGGGCAGAGCACTGGGAACTCTCCATTGAGATCCAGCCCGGCATAACTTACCAGGGCATCATAGACGGTACCCGCCATGACCCCGCAATGGACTCCTTCTCCGGTGGTTCCTCCCTGGATATCAACCAGGTCGCTCCTCAGCGCATCCATGTAAAGTTCCCATCCCGTCTCGCTCATTCCCATCTCCCAGGCCAGACGGGCATGCACCAGCCTGCTGAGTGTGGAGCCGTGAGAAGTACGGGCAATATAATACTTGAAATTTCGCCTGGCAAAATCTTCCGGAAGCTTATAGCCCAGTACTTTCATCGTATCCTTCACCCCGGTAGTCCCCAGATTATAAAAACTCATCAAAAAATCCGCCTGCTTGGCCAGCTTATAGTCGTCAGGCGACTTTCCCTCTGATTTCAGGATCCGGTCGAGCCGGTGGATATCCCCGTACTTTTCACGATACAGTTCCCAATCCAGCTCTTTCAGGCCAAAGTAACCCTTAAACTGTTCCACGACTCCTTCCTCGGAAATATGCAGTGCCAGCCCATGCATGATTTCTTCCCAACGAGCCAGATTTTTATCGCTCAGTGAAAGCTCCTTCAGGATTCGCTGCTTCTGCTGCGAATCCAGGGCTTCAAGTGTCCGAAAGGCCTTCTCCATCATCCAGCTCACCATAATATTGCTGTAGGCATTGTCGCTCAATCCACCAGCGCCAGATCCGGGCAGGGTCTCGTGAAACTCATCGGGACCCATCACTTTATGTATATGAAACTTGCCATCCGCACCCGGCTCCGATTTACTTGCCCAGAATTTGCAGATATCCAGCAACATTTCCGCGCCGTACTGCTCCATGAATTCAAGGTCGCCCGTTACATGGAAATAATTCCAGATATTGAAGGCAATGGCCAGGGAGATATGCCTCTGCAGGGAGCTGTAATCGTCCCCCCATTCTCCGGAGAGAGGATTCAGATGAATGACCTGCGTCTCTTCCCGTCCATCACTTCCGCTTTGCCAGGGGAACATAGCTCCTTCATATCCATACTCTTTTGCATAGGCCCTGGCGGCATCCAGCCGGCGATACCGGTACATGAGTACCGATTTAACCACTTCAGGAAAATGGAGGTTAAACAGAGGTAAGATATAAAGTTCATCCCAGAAAATATGGCCGCGATACGCCTCCCCGTGCAGTCCGCGGGGAGGAATCCCCGAATCCAATCCGGCATGATGGGGGGAGGCCGAAACCATCATATGAAAGAGATGGAGCCTCACCAGCTTCTGGGCTTCCCGATCGCCCGAAATAACCACGTCCATTCTTTCCCAGAGCTCTTTCCAGCGACCAGCGGAAAGTTCTTTCTCCGGCTGGTATGCGGACATGGCATTCAGGGTGGCTCTGGCCTCCTCCAGGGGATCTTCCGTTCCCGGATCCCTGGACGTAAAAATACTTACCATCTTTTCCAGCACGACCTCTTGTTCCTTCTTCACCTTCAGGGAGAACTTACTCTCAATCCATCCCTCTCCCGAGCTGCTTTCGCCTCCGGCCTTGCCATTGAGGGTACAGGAGGCACAGACAGCAATGAGGATGTCCGACCGGGTGGTTTTGACCACCAGTTCGCTTACCCCGCCTGAAGCGGTCTCGCTGACAGCTTCCAGGTGCTGTTGCTCCAGCGAATTGTAGCGCTCCACCCCGGTGTTGCGGTGATTTCCATACAATCCGGAACGTAGTTCAAGGGTCCCCTCATAATTGAGCGGGCACACCGAATATCGCAGTCCGGCCCGGTGAGGATCCGCCATACCGGCAAACCTGGTGGAACGTATCAGGCTTTGCCTCCCCTGCTGATCCTCTACCACCATCTCTTTATGCAACTCGCCTGAGCGCATATCCAGGGTCCTGTGAATATCCTTCACCTCAAAAGTGGGCTCCGGCTTAAACTCAAACCAGGGTCCTCCGTCGATGCGAAAAGTAACCGGCAACCAGTTGGTTACGTTGACAAAATCTTCATTTTCAATATCCCTGTCCCCCACCTTGGAAGTCAGCCGGTTAAATAAACCAGTCACGTAGGTACCGGGATAATTCACCTGATTGGCGCCGCTCTCTTCCAGGGCTCCGCGAGTTCCAAAATATCCATTCCCCACGGCCAGCAGAGCCTCCCGGGAACGTTCCTTCTCCAGGCTGAAAATCGTGGTACTTCAACAACCAGCCATCCTCTTCCATTCCCTTCTCGAACCACTCATTGATCCCTTCCAGCCCGATTTCATCCAGGTCCTCCACCACAATATCGGCACCTCCCACATAAGCTCGTTAATATTGTTTTCCCTGGCCAGACCCAGAGTAAATCCGAAATTTCCTTTATGTCCTGCCTGCACTCCCGAAACCGCATCCTCCACCACCACCGAGCGGTGATATTCCACTCCCAGGTTATCACAGGCAGTGGTGAAAATATCGGGTTCCGGCTTCCCCTGCAATCCAATCTCGGCCGAAACCACTCCATCGACCCGGGTCTCAAAATAGTGAAGCAACCCGGCATGTTTCCAGCACCGGCTTGCAATTCTTGCTGGAAGAAGCCACCCCGATCCGGACTCCGGCTGCCTTCAGTCCTTCCAGCATTTCCACCGAGGATGGATAAACCTCGACTCCCTCATCCTCCAGCACCTTGTTGAACACGATGTTTTTCTTGTTCCCCAATCCGCATACGGTCTCCTTCTCCGGTTCATCGGAGGGATCCCCAAAGGGAATGTCAATGCCCCTGGATTCAAGAAAGGACGCAACTCCATTGTATCGGGGCTTGCCATCCACATAGGGAAGATAATCCCCGGCATGTGTAAACTCGCTGAAAGGTTCGCCGAAGCGCTCCTCCCGGCTCTTCATATATTCGTCGAACATTCTTTTCCAGGAGGCAGCATGAACAAGAGCTGTCTTGGTGATTACACCATCCAGATCGAAAATCACTGCATCAAACTTGGCTTGAAAGGCCATATTGTGTAGATATATATTTTGTAATGAGCATCAAGGTATCTAAATTTATAGAAGTGTTCAAATCATTATTGCTAAAATTTATCCCATGAAACGTCTCATCCTTGCTTCCAACACCCTCCCGGTCAACATTCAATGGATTGAGGGCAAGTACCACATTGAAAAAGCGGAAGAGACCACCATTTCGGGACTAAAGAATTTTTATAAAGAATTCGAAGCCGAATGGGTAGGCTTGACGGGCTTTGAAAACCATGAGTTCAACGCCAAGGAGATACGTTCCCTGGAAAAAGCGCTGAAACCATTTCAATGTGTTCCTGTATTTCCAAGGCCGCATGACGTAAATCTGCATCATCATGGCTTCTCACGCAACACCATCTGGCCCCTGTTCCACTATTTCGCCGAGCATGTTAGCTACAGTGAAGTGGCCTGGAAAGCCTATGTGAAAATCAACCGCCTCTATGCCGAGAAGATACTGGAGATCCATCGAGGATGGCGATATACTCTGGGTACATGACTACCACCTGTTAATGCTTCCCCAGATGATCCGGGAGCAGCGACCAGATATATCCATCGGCTTGTTTATCCACGTACCCTTTCCATCCTTTGAACTTTTCAGGCTGCTTCCATGGAGGCAGGAGATAATCGAAGGAATGCTGGGTGCCGACCTGATCGGTTTCCAGACCTACGATTACGTTCGTCACTTTATGAGTTCGGTAAGACGCCTGACAGGGGTAGATTCGGTCTTTAACAGGATCTCCATTGGGGATCGGACCCTGAAGGTGGATGTCTTCCCCAAGGGGATCAACTACGAACGTTTCCGCAACAGGGCCCTGGAGATCCACAGCGACCATCCCAGGCCTCTCGGTCATCCAGCAGGAGATGAAGATGTTCAAAGAGATGGGACAGCTGGAGAAACTGATTATCTCCATTGGCAAGCTGGACTATACCAAAGGAATCCCCCAACGAATCAGGGCCTTTGAAAGGTTCCTTGCAGACCTACCCGGAGTACAATGGACGCATCAGCATGATCGTTCAGGCCATCCCATCAGGAGAAACCAGTGAATCATTTTTTAACCTGAAAAGTCAGGTAGATGAGCTGGTGGGCCGAATCAATGGCAATTACGGCACCATCACCTGGACACCCGTACGCTACCTGAACCAGAGCTTTACGTATGGATGAGCGGATCGAACTGTACTCCCTATCCGATATTGCACTGATCCTCCCCCTCCGGGATGGAATGAACCTGGTATCAAAAGAGTTTGTGGCCTCCCGGCATGATGGTACCGGAGTGCTGATTCTGAGTGAACTGGCCGGTGCATCCAAAGAACTGCACGAGGCACTGCTGGTGAATCCCAACGACCTGGATGCCATTGCCGAAGCCATCAAAGAGGCCATAGAGATGCCCGAAGAAGAGCAGATAAGGCAGGAACAAAGTGATGATGATGCGCCTTCAGCGTTATACCATTGGACGATGGGCCAGCGAGTTTATCAAAAGCCTGGAGGGCGTCAAAGAAATCCAGGAGTTTAAGCTGACCAGAGAAGATCAACACCACCCGGATGAAGCAGTGATTGACAGGTATAAAGAGACCAATAAACGGATCCTATTCCTGGACTACGACGGCACGCTGGCCTGGTTTAAAAAGAATCCGGAAGATGCCAAACCAGATGAGCAGCTCTATGAGATCCTGCAACGGCTTTCCAATGATCCCAGTAACACCCTGGTCATCATAAGCGGCAGGGACAAGGAAACCCTGAGTCGCTGGTTTGAGCCCAAGTGGAATCATCCATTTTGTGGCCGAACACGGAGTATGGTTCAGGGAACCAGGTGGTGAATGGCACATGATGGAGCAGATTAACAACGAGTGGAGAGCGTCTGTAGAACCATTGTTGGAATACTATGTGGACCAGACTCCCCGCTCTTTTATTGAATATAAGAACTTCTCCCTGGTGTGGCATTACCGTAAATCGGACCCCGACCTGGGCTTGCAGCGTGCCTGGGAGCTGAAAGATGAACTGCGTACCCTGACCTCCAACCTGAACCTGGAGATTATGGATGGTGACAAGGTGCTGGAGATTAAGTATTCGGGTATTAATAAAGGACGTGCCGCCTCCCATAAACTGGGCGACGCATCCTTCGATTTCATCCTGGCCGTGGGAGATGACTGGACCGATGAATTTACCTTTGAGGCCATGCCTGAGGAGGCCTATACCATAAAAGTGGGAACAAAAACCACCAAAGCAGCATTTCTATATCGACAGTGTGGAACTGGTGCGGGAAATGCTCTGCAAATTCACCAAAGAAGATTGTAAATGAGCTTTGAAAAGAAAATAGAGTGTTTTATGCATGTGCCCTTTGAGGGGCCCGGGTTTATAGCGGACTGGATAGAGCGGCAGGGACACCGGCTACATTATACAAAGTTTCATGAGGGACATGAGCTCCCTGATGCTTCCGGGGTGGATATGCTGATTATCATGGGAGGGCCCATGGATGTGTTTGATTACCACGTCCACTCCTGGATGGGGGATGAAATTGAGTGGGTGAAAAAATTTATACAGACAGGGAAACCCCTTCTGGGGATCTGCCTGGGTGCACAGATCATTGCCGCTGCCCTGGGTGAAGAGGTATACCCCGGTCCGCACAAAGGAGATCGGCTGGCACAACCTGCAGTTCCTTCCCTCCCTGGGTGACTTCAAAATATTTGATGCCCTGCCCGTCACCCGTAAGGTATTTCACTGGCATGGAGATACCTTTAACATCCCTGCAGGAGCCACAAATATTGCCAGTTCCCAGGCCTTCCCCAACCAGGGATTCATCTACGGGCAACATGTTATTGCACTACAGTTCCACCTGGAGGTAAGTCCGGATTCAGTCCGGTCCCTGGTGGACCATTGCCGGGATGAACTGGTAGAAGGTCCACATATTCAGTCTGAAAAGGAGATCCTTTCCGAACAGAATTATTTTGAAGGCAACCGGAAAGTCCTGTATGAATTTCTTCATTATCTTAGCAAACTGGAATCCTGATATCCTCAGGCCAGTTTCAAAATAATAAAGATGCATACAAGATACCCTGCCCTACTGTTCTTCCTGTTCGCAATTTCTATTGTGTCTATCGGACAAAATACTCCCGTGAACCGGGCCAATTACAGGCTCCAGGCCCTGGAAACCGATCAGCCCGTAACCATCGACGGCATCCTGGATGAGCTCATCTGGTCGCAAGCGGAAAAGACAACCCCCTTTTACAGGATTACCCCCATCGATACCGGCTATGCCAGGGCACAGACCGAAGTGATGGTTGCCTACGATGCCGAGTTTATCTACATGGGGATAATCTGCTACGATCCCACTCCCGGGAAACGGCCCGCCGAGTCCTATCGAAGGGACTGGAACTTTATGAAGAACGATAACTTTTTTGCTGCCATCGACACGTATAATGACCAGACCAATGGCTTTGCCTTTGGAGTCAATGCTGTCGGGGGACAATGGGACGGCATGCAGGCCGATGGGGGAAAAGTTGCCAACGAGTGGGACGGGAAATGGTATTCGGCGGTAAAGAATAACGAAGATGACTGGGTGGCAGAATTTAAGATCCCCTTTCGGACCATCCGTTACCAGGAGGGAGATACCGAATGGGGCATCAACTTCAGCCGTCTGGACCTGAAGACCAATGAAAAATCGGCCTGGGCCCCGGTTCCCCGGCAATTTGCCTCCGCCACCCTGGCTTTTACCGGCACCCTGGCCCTGGAGAGCCCACTGCCCAAATCAGGGGTCCGCTTCTCCCTGATCCCCTATGTTCTCGGGCAGGCCACGCACCATAAGGAGGCTGGTGACCCCATCGATTTTACAGGAAACGCAGGTCTGGATGCCAAGGTGATTCTTTCCACCTCCATGAACCTGGATGTAACCATCAATCCGGACTACTCCCAGGTGGAAGTGGACCAGCAGGTAACCAACCTGGACCGCTTTGAACTCTACTTCCCGGAAAAACGGAAATTCTTCCTGGAGAACAGCGACCTTTTTGCCAACCTGGGAACACAGACCATACGTCCCTTCTTCTCCCGAAGGATTGGACTGGATTCTCCGGTAATTGCAGGGGCCAGACTCAGCGGAAATGCAGGAGAAAACTGGCGGATCGGACTGATGAATATGCAGACCGCTGTGAAGGATCTGAGTCCGGCCGACAACTTCAGCGTGGCGGTTCTGCAGCGCAAGATCCTGAGCCGCTCCAATGTGGGCGTATTTATGACCAATAAACAGGTCCTGGCCACTCCGGATGACACCGACTACAGTGGCTATGATTTTAACCGGGTGGCAGGAACAGAATTTAACTTTGCCAGTGCAGATAATAACTGGACCGGGAAGGTATTCTATCACCACTCCTTCAGTCCGGGAAGCGGGAATAATCGTTCAACGGCCGGAGGCCTGATCTCTATGACAAGGAACAATTCTCTGCCGGATGGAGCCAGGCCTATGTGGGCGGCAACTACCTGGCCGAAATGGGCTTTGTCAGACGCACCGGCTTTCACCAGTCCAATCCCTCCATTGGCTATAAATTCTATACCATGTCCGACCGGGTGGCCTACCACGGTCCCCAGCTGGAGGCCGACTTCTTTTTTGAACCCGATTTGTCGCTCACCGACCGGGAGATTGATCTGAGCTATCCGCTGACCTGGAGGGATCGAAGCACGATCTCCCTGGGACTGGAAGAGGGCTACGTGAAACTGCTGGAACCCTTTGATCCCACCAATACCGGGGGTGAGATGATTCCCGAAGGATCCGAATTCAACTGGACCGAGGTCTCCCTGGAATATCTCTCCACCAGAGACGGCTCTTCACCTTTATGGTAGGAGGACGCTACGGGGGCTTTTTTGGCGGCACACGAGCCAGTTTCGAGACCGAAATAAACTACCGGGTCCAGCCCTATGGAAGTCTCTCCCTGGTCACCTCCTTTAACCGTATCGTGATGCCCGAACCCTATACCAGCACGGACCTGATCCTGATTGGCCCCAAGCTGGATATCACCTTTACGGAGAAACTCTTCTTCACCACCTTTGTACAGTACAACAACCAGATCGACAACGTAAACGTGAACATGCGCTTCCAATGGCGCTTTGCACCGGTCTCAGATCTCTACATTGTCTATACGGAGAACGCCTACCCCACCAACTGGGCCACCAAGAACCGGGGGATTGTCCTGAAGCTCTCTTACTGGTTTAATTAGTCCGGGCTAACTAGTTGGATGGACCCACAGCCACCAGGTAGTGCTGCGTCCGGAAGAAGATCATATTATCTGAGATAGCCGGGGAGGCCATCAGCAGATCATCCATGGGATTCCTGGAAAGGATCTCAAATTCGGGACCGGCTTTTACCACCACCACATCCCCCTGCTCCAGGGAGTAATATAGTTTCCCGTTGGAGGCAACCCCGGAGGAGGTGATCCCCATGGCTTCCGGGATACGTTCCTTGTAAATCACCTCGCCGGTTTTGGCCTTAAAGCAACTCAGGTTCCCGTTCATTCGCAGGTTATACAGGTACTCCCCGTAGACCAGGTTGGTGGGCATGTAAGCTGCTCCGCGCTTGATGCTCCATACAATAGATTCATTGGTAGTGCTCTCCTTGTCCAGGGTAATATCCCCCCGGGCCTCCGGACGGATGGCGAAGATGGGCTGATAACGCCCATGAGAGCCGTGAATATAGATCAGCCCATGTGCAAAAACCGGGGTAGGTACAGGAGCATCCCCCCCATTGCTCAGGGTCCAGAGCTCTTCACCGGTATCAAACTCATAGCCACCGATCTGGCTGAAGCCGTTGACTACGATTTGCCGCTGCCCATATTTGTTCAGGAAATTTGGAGTGGACCAGGTGGCTACATCCTCCCGGGGGGTACGCCAGATCTCCTCGCCTGTCTCCAGATCAAGAGAAGCAAGAAATCCCTCCCCCCCAATAATATCGCACTGAACGATCACCCGGTTTTCGTGAATAATAGGGGAACTGGCATATCCCCACTCCACCTCCGGATCGGTATAGGGGCCGGCATTGATTCTGCCGAAATTTTTTTTCCAGACCAGGGTTCCTTCAAAATCATAGCAGTGCAAGCCTTCCGATCCAAAGAAAACAACCACGAATTTTCCATCGGTGGCCGGGCTTGGATTGGCATGCGAGGATTTGGTATGCCGTTCCGTCACAGGAACTCCTTTATGGACCAGGCGCTCCCAGAGAAGCTCCCCATTCTGTTTATTAAAGCAGTACAAGCTGTACTCATGTTCCGATCGATCGCCCACCTCATCGATATCCCCATACAGTCCGACCTTCAGGGAGTTGTTTCCGCTTCCGCTGACGGCTGTGGTGATAAACAGCCTGTCGCCCCATATTACCGGGCTGGAATGTCCCAGTCCCGGGATTCTTCTCTTCCACCTGATGTTCTCCCCGGTGGTCACATTCCAGTGATCCGGGATCATCCGGGTCTCAACAATTCCGCTGGCATAAGGGCCTCGGAACTGGGGCCACTGTTTCATATAGTCCACTTGAGCTAATCCAGGGAATCCTGCGAAAATCAGGCCCAACAATAAAAGGTATTTTCCGCTTTTCATGAACTAAAAATTACCCTTATCCACCTCCTTAATAAATTCTATCACACCCCCCATATAAGTTGTTTGATCGTCATACTGGCTCAGGTGACTCCCCTTTGGACAGAGCAGGAAGCGACCATGCTCCACTTCCTCCGATAGCCACTTCATATGTTCCGGATCCATGGTATCATAAGTAGCTCCGATGACCAGCGTGGGAACCGTGATACCGGAAAGTTTCTCAGATACATCCCAGTCCTTCAAAACCACATCCCCCACAAGTCCAAATTCACTGGGCCCCTGCATATAGACATACACTTCCGGATTCATGTGCCGAAATGCCAGGTTTACCGATTGGGGCCAGTGCTCCAGGGGCATACGCAACAGATGTTCCGTATAGAAATGATCCATTAAGAGATCCATATAACGGGGATTGGAAAAATCGCCCCGGGACTCAATATCCATCACTTCCGCCAGTACAGCCGGATCCATTTGAGGGCCCAGAACTTCCTTCACATATCGGGTGTATTCAGGACCACTGGCCATCATGTTAGAGATAATCAATCCCTTGAGTTTATCCTGGTGCTCCAGGGCATACTCCATGGCCAGCACCCCTCCCCAGGACTGCCCCAGCAGGTAGAAGTTGTTTTTATTCAGGCCCAGCGCCACCCGCACCTGTTCCACCTCATCCACAAAACGCTCGATGGTCCACAGGGTAGTATCGGAGGGCTGGTCGCTGTAATAAGAACCCAGCTGGTCGTAGTAGATATATTCGATCCCTTCCGCAGGGAAATAGCCATCAAAACAGTCGAAAACCTCATGGGTGCCTCCCGGGCCTCCATGCAGTAATAGCAGCTTCATGCGGGGATTGTTCCCCACCCGTTTGGTCCAAACCTTGAACTCTCCTTTGGGTGTTGAGATGGGAATCATCCTGATACCCCCTGTAAACTGATCATCCCGTCCCGAAAAATCCAGGTATTTATCAGGTATATTGGCCTGTTCATCCTTCATTCTGGGCCTTTCATCACATGCATGCAACCAAAAGATGGCGATCAGGAGTATACCTATTGAACGGTTCATAGTGGAACTGAATTGGTTTCTCTGCTAAGATAGCGAATCGGGCATTGAAGACCATATGAAAGAACCTGAATTGTGAACAGCTTGATAATGATTCATTTAATTGTTAAAAAACAAACCAGTAATCCAGATTCAGCGTAAAACGGACTTATATGAAGACTTAAACTATCAGAGCACGATCAATTAAAAGGAATCACCATGAAAACGTCTGCTTACAAAGTAAAGGCTCTTCTGATTCTAGTATTTATCTCGGTGATGCCCGTACTCCGTGCACTGCCGGAAGAAACGGAATACCCGGGAACCATTATTCATTCCGGATTTGCTGATGATCGCAGATGGGGAGCCTTCCCCATAGGCTTTGATTTTGATTTCTTTGGAGACACCTACAGCGAATTTCATGTAAATTCCAATTGCCTGGTGATGTTTGGAGCCCACTCCAATGCATTTAATAACCTGAGTATTCCTAATGCTACGAAGCCAGATAATTTTATAGCCGCATTCTGGGATGATCTGGTTGTCGATGCCACGGGGGATATTATGTATCAGAGCATTGGCACTGCCCCCAATCGAAAACTGATTATTCAATTCAATAATATGACCTTCTGGGGTTCTGACCTTCTGTTAGGAACCATTCAGGTCATCCTCTATGAAGGCTCCAATAACATCCAGATCCAGTACCGGAATATCGTAGATTTAATATCCGGAAGGGCCGGTGGAAATTCTGCCACCATTGGATTAGAGAACCTGGATGCCACAGATGGGGTCTTAAGCTCCTACAACACCCCTGGATTTGTCTATAGCGGCAGAGCTATTCTCTATACCCCCTCCGGAGGCTCCTATACAGAAGATAATAATGCCATCTACGATGGGCTTGTTCTGGTGGATGCTATCCCGAGACCGGGCATCGCAAAACTGGTAAGTCCGTCCTTTGGATCAACGGTCAGTGATTCAGTCACTTTCCAGTGGGAAGTTGCCTCAAATGCCTCCAGCTATTATGTGGTTATTTCTCACAATTCTGACCTGAGCGGACCCATCCATACTTCTGCCGATCTGACGGACCTGAGCTACCAGTATACCTTATCCCCGAATAATACCTACTACTGGTCCACCTATACCAAAAACTCGGAAGGAAGGATATCCTGGTCCGAAATCTGGAGCTTCCATACCAGTGCGACACCCCCCTTGCTTGCTGTTCCGCGGACCGTCCACCTGGAGTTGGGAGACACCCGACTCCTTCCCCTGGTATTTACAGGAGGCGATGCCGGATCTAAAACAGCTTCAGTAAGCTCGCTGCCCACTGAAGGTATCTTATATCAAAATAATGGTGGCTTGCCCGGAGCAGAGATAAATTCGGTGCCTGCCGATGTGACTGATCTTTCCTTCAGTCTTTTTTATACTGCCAGTGGTGCTGCAGGAAATGGGGTGGGTAATTTTGAGTTTCACTTCAGCGATGCCACCGGAACCTCAGCTGATGAAACCTATACTGTTCACGTATCCCCTCCCGGAATCCCTAACTTTATGGCTGCTTCTAAAGAAACTGACAGGGTGGAGATCACTTTTGACCGGAACATGGCCGATCCCACCGGGAAACATCTTGAATTTGCAGTTGAAGACAATGGGGTGGCTGTGACATCCACCTCCTGCGAATTAAAGGGTGGAGATCCGACCACTTTTATTGTATTTGTTTCTCCTAATCTGAATACCGATAATACTATTGAGGTGGCCTATACCCGGGGAACTGTTGAAGCCGAATCCGGTGGAATTCTGGAATCCTTCGATTTTCAACTGGCAGGCAAAATCGCCCAGGTCATTAATTTTAACCCGCTGGTTGATAAAACTTACGGCGATGCTGATTTTATGCTCTCAGCAAGCGCATCCTCTGGTTTGCCGGTCACTTTCAGTTCTTCAAATTCAACCGTGGTTTCTCTATCCGGAATGGATGCTACAGTAAATAATGCGGGTGAGACTCTGATTTATGCTACTCAGGCCGGTGATGCTACCTATGCGGCGGTTACTTTTGAACAACACCAGCAGGTAAACAAAGCCGTGGCCACAGTGAATCTGACCGACCTGGTTCAGGATTATACAGGAGCCGGAGTAAGCGCAACGGTCACCACCGTCCCACCAGGGCTAAATTTGAAAGTGACATACGACGGACTGCCTGACCTACCGGTGGATATTGGAAGCTATACGGTATTAGCCGAGGTATTTGATCCGAATTATACCGGCAGTGCCACAGAGGTATTAAGCATTAGCGATATAACCCCACCCGTACCAGATCTGGTCCCTTTACCGGATCTGAGCGACGAATGCTCCTTAACTCCTGCAGCTCCAACCGCAACAGATTTTTATGCCGGGTCAGTGACAGGAACCACCACAACCCCCTTCCCCATTACAACACAGGGGACTACCTTTATTACCTGGAGCTATGATGACGGAAATGGGAACATCTCTACCCAGGATCAAACCGTTATTATAGATGATGTGACCAATCCGCTTAGCCCAACTCTGCCGGATGTCATCGGAGAATGTGCGGCAACTGCTCCAGTTCCGAACACCACAGATGCTTGTGCAGGAATTATAAGTGGAACCACCAGCGATCCGCTGACCTATTCTACGGTGGGAACCCATGTAATCACCTGGACCTTTAATGATGGTCATGGAAACAGCCTGGATGTACCCCAGAATGTGATTATCACCGATGTCAGCGATCCGGTAACCCCCACACTGGCCGATCTGCATGGAGATTGTTCCGTGACTGCCGTGGCTCCAACTACTACAGATAACTGTGCCGGAACCATAACCGGGACCACTACTGATCCATTGACATATAACGTACAGGGCAGCTATGTGATTGACTGGACCTTTGACGACGGCAATGGCAATTCCATACAGGTACCTCAAAACGTGCTAGTAGCAGATATGACCGATCCGGTAACGCCCACTTTGAGCGATGTGTCCGGGGAGTGTTCCATTACGGTAATACCTCCAACCACACTGGATGGATGTGCGGGAACTCTTCAGGGGTCCACGACTGATCCCATGACTTATTCAACCCAGGGAACCCATGTGGTAAACTGGATATTTGATGATGGAAACGGCAACAGCATTTCGGTCCCTCAGAATGTAATTGTGGACGACGTGACTGATCCCCTTGCCCCCACCCTAAGCGATGTGACCGGAGAGTGTTCCGCCACAGCAACAGTTCCCAGCACCACAGATGCATGTGCCGGACCAGTTACAGGAACTACTTCCGATCCACTGACTTATACCATAGCCGGAACCCACTTGATTACCTGGACCTTTGATGATGGCAACGGGAACAGCATTTCGGTCCCGCAGAATGTAATCGTCACTGATGTGACCGATCCTGTGACACCCACACTGGCTGATTTGACCGGCGAATGTTCCGTTACTGCTGTTCTCCCCACTACTTCAGATGATTGTGCCGGAACGATTACCGGGGCCACTGCTGATCCGCTGACCTATTCTACTCAGGGGAGCTTTGTGATCAACTGGACCTTTGATGATGGCAACGGGAACAGCATCATGGTTCCACAGAATGTGATCGTCACTGATTTGACCCCCCCCACTGCCATCCCTCCAGCGGATGTGACTACCTGTGATGGAACCGTAAGCTACATAGGGTTAACCAATGTAACTGATAATTGCACAACTCCCCTGGTCACCTACCAGTTAAGCGGAGCTACCATTGGAAGTGGATCGGATGATGCAAGTGCGGAGATGTTTGCTCCAGGACTGACAAGTGTAAGTTATACCCTGGACGATGGGAATGGTAACACCACTCAATACGTGTTCACTGTTACCTACCAGGTGCTTGATGAGATTGTTGTTTCCATCACTGATGGCACCTTAACTTGTGAAACCAGCGGCACTTACCAGTGGATCAATTGCGAGGACAATACGATCATAGATGGAGAAACAGCAAGTACCTTCACGCCAGCTTCAAGAGGGGATTATGCAGTGATCCTGACCCAGGGTGGCTGCTCCGACACTTCAGAATGCTACTCGGTAACTGTTTCGGGAATTGGCAACAAGGAACACACCCAGGTTTTTCGGGTATATCCAAATCCGGCAAAGGACTTTGTAACCATCAATATGTCCCAGGAGCAGGCCAATGTGACCATTAAAGTCTTCGATTTAACGGGGAACCTGATTCATCTGGAAGAGCTGGACCGCTTAACAGAAACCAGGCTGGATATCTCTGAGTTTAAATCAGGCCTTTTTTTAATTCAGATCCATAATGAACAGATGAGCAGTGTTGCAAGACTTGTAAAAGAGTAGAATCCCGAACATAGAATTAAAAAAGAAGGGGCCATCTCACCTTGACTTGTGAGGCAGCCCCTTGTCCTAACTCACTGAATCGTTGATAAAAAGATTTTGCGCATAAATTATTCTTAATGAAATTGCGAATGAGAAAAAATCAAATAAAACCGAACCTGACTCAATAAATTCCGTAAAACAGTCTACTATGAAAACCATAAGAAACGTATTCGTACTCATTTTCCTGAGTCCTTTTGTAACTGCCCTTGCTCAACCAGCTACCGACTTTATCGTGGTCGATGAAATTGCGGATAACATAACTGAGCTTCAGCTTCAGTTTGAGGGTCAGGCAAATGTATTCTGGACGGATGGTAATTCTTTTAACGCACTTGAACAGATTTCCGCTGCGCTGGAAGGCAAACAGATAGAAACCCTACACATCTATGTTCCCACGAAACCGGGAGCCATTGTATTCAGCAGTCTTTCTATTACTTCAAGGGATGTGGACGAGGTAAGCGAAGAGCTGAAAGTTTTAGGCAACTATGTGTCCTCTAGTGTGGTCATACATAGTGATGTTGTATTTAACGGAGAGGAGGGAGCGCTTCTGAAGCAGCGCCTGGAGGAGATCTCCGGCATAGTGTTCACCGTTCAGAACTAACTTATTAAAACCCGACCTATGAAGAGATTTTCTACCCTGAAGATAAGAACGATCCTGTCACTGCTTATTCTTGCGGTGACCATCATGATCCAGGCACAACCCCCGGAAACGGAGTATCCGGGCACCATTATTCGCTCAGGCTATACGGATGATCGAAACTATGGTCCCCTCCCCATTGGCTTTGATTTTGATTTCTTTGGGAATACCTACAGCGAATTCTATGTTACCACCAATGGACTTGTGATGTTCGGTTCAGGTTCAAACCAATATACCAACAGTACCATCCCCACGGCAGGTGGTGCCGACAATTACATCGCACCTTTCTGGGATGATCTGATCATCCATAGCAGCGGGGATATTATGTATCAAAGCATAGGAACCGCACCCAACCGTAAACTGGTGGTTCAGTTCAACAATATGTCTTTCTGGAATTCCACCGTTTTGTTGGGAACCATTCAGGTCATCCTGTACGAAGGCTCCAACAACATCCAGATGCAGTATCGTAGTATTGTTGACCTGTCTTCCGACCGCGCCAGCGGGAATTCGGCCACGGTCGGACTGGAGAATATTGATGGATCTGACGGAGTGTTGTGCTCATACAATACCGCCGGATACATTCAAAGTGAAAAAGCAATCTTGTTTACTCCCGGCGGAGGCACCTATACCTATGATGATAATGCCCTTTATGATGGGGTTATCCTGGTTGATGCCATACCAAGAGCCGGCATTCCGCCGCTGGTTAGTCCCGCCTATAACTCCACAGTGGGGGATACGGTGACTTTTCAATGGGAGGCTGCATCCAATGCTTCCAGTTATTTTGTGGTGATTTCTCAAAACTCAGATCTGAGCAGCCCCATACATACCTCAGCTGATCTGACGACCTTATCATACGAATATATTTTATCGCCGGACCAGACCTATTACTGGTCCTGTTACGCAAAGAACTCTCTGGGGACCATCTCCTGGTCTGAAATATGGTTATTTCAGACCAGCTCCACCCCCCCCCTGCTGGCAGTCCCCCAAACCATGTACCTGGAACAGGGAGATAGCCGGTCCCTGTCGCTTTTATTCACCGGAGGTGATGCCGGATCAAAAACGGCAACTGTAACCACGCTTCCAGCTGAGGGAGCTCTTTATCAAAACAGCGGAGGAATACCCGGAGCCCAGATAACTGCCGTTCCCACAGATGTAACAAATCCCTCTTTCAGTATCTTTTACAGCGCAAGCGGGGCCGCAGGAAATGGGGTGGGAAATTTCGATTTTCACTTTAGCGATGCAACCGGAACATCTGCCGATGAAACCTATATTATTAATGTTTCGCCCCCCGGTATCCCCAACTTCATGTATGCCTCCAAGGAGATTGATCGTGTGGAGATTACCTTCGACCGGGATATGGCCGATCCCAGCGGGAAGCATCTTGAATTTGCGGTAGAGGACAATGGTGTGGGAGTTACTTCCACCTCCTGTGAATTAAAAGCCGGTGATCCAACCACCATAGTGGTATATGTATCTCCAAATCTGAATACGGCCAATGCCATTGCAGTGGCCTATACCCGGGGTACTGTGGAAGCTGAATCAGGAGGGATCTTAGAATCCTTCGATTTTCAACTGGCAGGCAAACTGGCACAGGTAATAAATTTCAGCGCTTTGATTGACAGAACCTATGGGGATGCTGATTTTACACTCTCCGCCAGCGCATCATCAGGATTGCCGGTCACCTTCAGCTCTTCAAATTCCACCGTGGTTTCCGTTTTGGGAACAACTGCGACTGTAAATAATGCAGGTGAAACATTGATTTACGCTACCCAGGCCGGCGATGCCACCTATGCTTCTGTAACTTTTGAACGGCATCAACTGGTAAACAAAGCTGTGGCAGCAGTCACCCTGAGTAACCTGACCCAGGAGTATACCGGTGCCGGAATCGCTGCAACGATAACAACGGTACCTCCTGCCCTCAGTATGAAGACGACCTACGATGGATTACCAGAATTGCCTGTGGATATTGGCAGCTATGTGGTACTGGCTGAGGTAGAAGAAGCAAATTATACCGGTTCAGCTACAGACAATCTTGTTATTACGGACCTGACAGCCCCGGTTCCCGATGTGGACCCCTTAGCGGATTTGACGGATGAATGCTCCCTGACCCCGCCTGCTCCGACCGCAACAGATCTGTATGCCGGAGTGCTTGTGGGTACTACCCCCACTCTTTTCCCTGTCACTACGCAGGGAACCACTGTAATCACCTGGACCTACGATGATGGAAACGGAAACACAACTACCCAGGATCAAACCCTGATCATTGATGATGTGACTGATCCGGATATACCTGTCCTGGGCGGTGATGTGACCGGCGAGTGTTCAGCAACGGCCCCCATTCCAACCACCACGGATAACTGTGCAGGGACCATAACCGCAACCACCACCGATCCATTGACCTACACCGAACAGGGGATTTATGAGATCAGCTGGACCTTTGATGACGGAAACGGAAACAGCATCACCGTACTTCAGAATGTGGTGGTGGATGATGTGACCGATCCGGAAATTCCCATACTGGGTGGGGATGTAATCGGTGAATGTTCTGCGACGGCTACCGTACCGACCACCACGGACGCCTGTGCAGGAGTGATTACCGGAACCACCACCGACCCTCTGACTTACACCGAGCAGGGGATCTATGAGATAAGCTGGGACTTTGATGACGGAAACGGAAACAGCATCACTGTTCTTCAAAATGTGGTCGTGGACGATGTGACCGACCCCTTAACTCCCACACTGGCAGATCTGACCGGGGAGTGCTCTGTCACAGCGCTTCCTCCGACTACCACAGATAACTGCGCAGGGACTATCACCGGGACCACCAGCGATCCTTTGACTTATTCTACTCAGGGGGCCCATGTAATAAACTGGACCTTTGATGATGGAAATGGAAATAGCATCGTGGTGCCGCAGAATGTGCTTGTCGATGATGTGACACCTCCCCTCACCCCGGTATTGGCGGACGTAAGCGGTGAATGTTCTGCTACAGCAGTGGCGCCAAGCACTACGGATGCCTGTGCCGGTACCATTACGGGGACCAGCACGGATCCGCTCACCTACACCACACAGGGGACCTTTGTAATAAACTGGACCTTTGATGACGGAAATGGAAACAGCATCACCGTTCCACAGAACGTGATTGTGGATGATGTGACCGATCCCTTGATCCCGACACTGACGGATGTTACGGGTGAATGCTCGGCTACAGCAGTGGTGCCGACCACCACAGATGCCTGTGCCGGAACCATTACCGGAACAACTGGCGATCCGCTGACTTATACCATCGTGGGGACCCATGTGATTACCTGGACCTTCGATGATGGGAACGGGAACAGCATTGACGTGACCCAGAATGTGATTGTAAGCGATGTCACCCCCCCGCTTGCCCCAAGCCTGGCTGACCTGACCGGGGAGTGTTCCGTAACGGCAGTGGCTCCAACAACCACGGACGATTGTGCGGGAACCATTACCGGGACCACCAGTGATCCCCTGACCTACGCGACCCAGGGAAGTTTTGTGATCACCTGGACCTTTGATGATGGAAACGGAAACAGTATCACGGTTCCCCAGAATGTGATCGTGGAGGATGTAAGCGATCCGGTGATCCCCACCCTGACCGATCTGAGCGGGGAGTGTTCTGTAACGGCAGTGGCTCCAACGACCACGGATAATTGTGCAGGTACCGTTACAGGGACCACCAGTGATCCGCTGATCTATTCAACCCAGGGGAGCTATGTGATCACCTGGACCTTTGATGACGGCAACGGGAACAGTATCTCTGTCCCCCAGAATGTGCTGGTGGCTGATGTGACAGCCCCAAGTGCAACTGCCCCGGCCGATCTTGTTACTTGCGATGGGACCGTGGCCTCCATTGCGTTGACAAATGTAGCGGATAACTGTACGACACCGCTTGTTTCCTTCGAGTTGAGCGGAGCAACTACCGGAAGCGGAACTGGAGATGCCAGTGCTGAAATTTTCGCTCCCGGCGTGACAACTGTCACTTATACCCTCGACGATGGGAACGGAAACACCAGTCAGTATATATTTACAGTGACCTACCAGGTGCTTGATGAGATTGTTGTTAGCCATGAGGATGGCACCTTAAGCTGTGAAACCACCGGAAGCTACCAGTGGATTAACTGCGAGGACAATACGATTGTAGATGGAGAAACTTCAAGTACATTCACACCCGCTACAAGCGGGGATTATGCGGTAATCCTGACCCAGGGAGCCTGCTCGGATACTTCTGAATGTTATTCAGTAACCGTTTCCGGAATTGGCGACAAAAACCTGGCTCAGGCATATCGGATCTATCCCAATCCGGCCCATAATTTTGTAACCATTGATATGGTATATGAGCAAAGCAACATGACCCTGAAGATCTTCGATTTAACAGGAAACCTGCTGCGGGTGGAAGAACTGGACAGGATCACAAAAACCAATCTTGACCTCAGTGAATACAAAGCCGGGATGTATATGATACAGATCCATAGCGACCAGGTGAACAGTGTTGCCAGGATAATAAAAGAGTAAACGAAAGTTTCTCCAGTTTATATGGGGAGGGGGATATCCAGGGGGTATCCCCTTACTTTTTGGGATATATGGTACTTAGCCTGTAACAAAGCTTGAAATTTATCGTATAAATGCACTCATTCCCTGCCATAAAAGCAAGGATCTTTTATGGCAATATATTATTATTTACCAGCGTTTTAAGTTTTATACAAATCAATAGCCCATGGAAAATTCAAAGTCGTCTGCCGTAACCAAAACAGAAAAAGCCGTTCACCAGGTTGAATATGTCAACCTGCAGGAATTCGGATATGAAAAGTCCGGAAACGTGAAAGGCGATCCGGATGTCTATACCTCCTACCTCAACAGGATCTTGAATGGAGACCTGGTCGATGAAAAATTCAGCGGACTGAATGAGGATGAGAAACCCGAAAAACGAAGCAAGCTAAAAGAAATTGAAGCCAAACTTGCGGAAACCAGCAAACAAAACGACGCGGTAAATGCCGAGATTAAGGATAAGCAGGGGAAAATTGATACACGGCGGGAAGAGCTATTGGACATCCGGAAAAAGTATGAAGACGATCCGGAGCGCATGAAGAGGGAATCCTTCTCCCCATTCAAATTCAGCATTAGTTCGTTTATCCTGATCATGCTCACGGCCTACCTGTTCTTTTTTTACGTATCGGCGGCTTTCAGAGCCTTGTATACTGATTTTGAAGGAATTGCCAGTCGCATAGCTGCTGGCCTGGGTACCGGCAGTATAATGCCAAAACCTGCAGAACTGGCCGAGGCCCTGCAGTATAATTTCCTGCTCTTTCTGGTCCCCTTTGTATTTTATGCCTTCGGCTGGGCCTTTCATGTAATTCTGGAGTTGAAACACAAATATAAGTTTGTATTTCTGGGGGCACTGATTGGCGTTACCTTTTTCGTCGATTTTCTGATTGCCATGCTTATTCACAATAATCTGGAATATGCCAAAGAACTAATGGGTCTGGCAACCAGATCATGGGCAGCCGATCCTGCTTTTTACATGATTCTTTTCCTGGGATTTATGGTTTATATTCTGTGGAGCATACTGCTTGATTCTGTGGTACGTGAATGGGCCAAACGTATGGTCACCGTGAACCTCAAGAAAATTGTCAAACATCTCCGGAACGACATCAAGGAGCTTCAAAGCAAACTGATACCCGAGGAACCCATCCGCTTTGATATTGAAAATCTTCGCGAGGATATTGCCACGGTTATTCTGGGCAATTTAAAATCCTACATCGATCAGTTTACCACCGGGTGGATCTCCTATCTCTCCCCTCAAAATCTGAAAGAGGTGAAGACAAAATGTGTGAATATCAGAAAGGAGTTTGAAGAAAAACATTCCATAAAAGCGGGCACGGTTAAAGTAATCAAACGTCGAGGCCTTTAATTCATGTAAACCTAACATTCAAAGAAAATGAAACAGCATTTAACATATATTCCGGTTTTCATGATATTCCTGTTGCTGGCCTCCTGCATGCCCCCACAGGAAGAGAAAGAGATTCCCACCCCAGTTAAACACAACTATATTATCCTGCTGGACCTGAGTGACCGCCTGATTGTACAGGACAACCAGCCCGAACGGGATATAGAACTTATAAAGCAGATCTATACCCTTTATGAAGAACGGGTAAGGGAACAACTTTACCTGCGTTCACGGGATGAGATCAGAGTGGTTATCGCCCATCAGAGAGGGGATAATCTCAGAAGCGAGATTTATGAAGACAGCCTGTATACCAATATGGAGAATATCCCCGGGGTATTGCGTCGAAAAACAGAAGAGAAACGACGCCTGGTTTTTCACAACAACCTGGATAAGCTCTACGAGCAGGCCGTATTCAGCTCCAATCCAAAAGATTTTTATGGTGCTGATATCTGGAGATACTTTTACGAGGACCTGAAGGTGGATTATGTGACAGACACGGTGACCCAGAATTTCCTCTTTCTGTTTACCGATGGCTATCCCATTGTGGGGACGGACCTGAGTAAACTTAAATCGGTAAAAGAGAAGTATCCCGATCTGAAAGTCGTACTCATGGAAGCTGCTCCTCGCGATAAAGACATGGAGTGGGACCGTGTGATGGCTCTGTGGGAGGAGTGGTTTGACAGCATGCAGATCAAAGACTATATTTTTGTGAAAAGAATGGCTCTCTCCAAAGAGAAAGATATGCTGCGGGAGATCCTGGAGGACTCCTGATTACCTGATATGAGAACTGTTTGTCTGGCCCTTTCCTTTTTATTCATATCCGGGCTTGGATACAGCCAGAAGATCACCATCGATAGTCAGGTGAACATGCTTGCACTGGGCGATTCATACACCATTGGTGAATCGGTGAACACCCGGGAAAGATGGCCTCATCAATTTGTGGATGAGCTGAAAAAACTGGGCGTTACCGCAGAGTATCCGGACTATATTGCGGTTACGGGCTGGACCACGCGCAACCTGATTCAGGGGATCGGATCCATGCTTGATGAGAATAAACAATACAACCTGGTATCCATCCTGATTGGCGTGAACAACCAGTACCAGGGAATTGATATAAACAGCTATGAACCCGATCTCAGGAATATCATTGATCTGGCACTGGAGATCGCAGATCAGGACCCGACCAAAGTATTTATGCTTTCCATCCCTGATTATGCCTTCACCCCATTTGGGAACGGGAATGAACTCATAAGTGAGGAGATTGATGACTATAACGCTATCAACCTTAGGATTGCTGCAGAATACAAGATTGCTTACGTTGATATCACCCCCATTTCCAGAGAGGGTCTGAATAATCCCTCCCTGGTCGCAGGCGATGGATTGCACCCCAGCGCTGATCAATACCAGCAATGGGTGCAGGCGATCCTTCCAAGAATAACCCTTAATTCGAGCTTATCCTCCAAGGTCCATCCTCCTTTACCTCTGGATGTTTTAAGCTTATATCCCAACCCGGCAGGATCCATGCTTTATCTGGATTCCAGGGTATCCATTGACCGGATCCGGATATTCGATATAAAAGGTAGTCTTGTATCTGATCAGTCTGTCTCCTCCATGCCGGTGTCAATCGACTTATCAAGCTTTGCTCCAAGCATATATAGCTTATACGCCCATTCTTCGGAAAATAGTGATCAGGTCTTCCAGCGCACCTTTGTTATCAGCCCTGATTAGGGTACTGCTTTAATTCAAAAGAAAAAAGTAGGGTATCCGGACCTTCAAACGGTATAAGGATAAAAGCATTGAATTCTTAACCGTTTAAAACACATTATCATGAAACGCAACATCAATTTATTATTATTAGGTATCGCTGCCATGTTGATCTCCAGCGGCACAGTTCTGGCTCAGAATCAGGAACAGCTGAAGACTCAAACCCAGGAGCAAGTTAAAACTCAAACTCAGACGCAACTGGAAGCTCAGAACCAGGAGCAGGTCAAGACTCAAACCCAGACACAGCTGAAAGCACAGAACCAGGAGCAGGTCAAGAACCAGGAACAAAGGCAGGCCATGGTCCAGGAGTTTAAAGGAACCCTGACCGAAGAACAAAAGGCCATTCTTCAAAACCAGGAGATGACCCGGGAGCAAAAGCGCCAGGCCCTGCAGGAATGCTATACGGAGGAGCAGAAAGCCATGCTGCAACAAAGCAAGCAAGTCAGGGAGCAACACAGAGAAATGGTAAAAGGGAACATGACTGAAGCTCAGAAAGAGCAAATCATGAACAATGGACGGGAACAGAGCAAAGAAACTCAGAAAGAAAATACGGCCGGAAACGGCAGTGGAGCCCGTAAAGGAAGATAATCCCATTCAACCAAATAGAACAGCAGCTGAGCAAATCAGCTGCTGTTTCCTTATATATCAGAACCAAAGCCATGAAATTCCGATCCCCTTTTCTACTATTCGTCCTCGGATTGTGTTTACCGGCAATAAATGCCCAGGAAGAAAAACTTGATTCGCTGCTGGAAGTGATCCTGTTTGAGGATGAAGAGATGGTCTCGCTGCTCTCAGATAAAACCAATTTCCAGTTTCTTTACGCCAGGACCCATTTTGAGAACCAATCCTATTTTACAGGCCGGGATATAGGAATTGAACAACAAAACTATTCTGCCCAGCTAAGTTACTTTCATTCCGCGGGGATCAGTGCCGGAGTTGGAGCCATCTGGTACAGCCAGTTTGATCCCAGACTGTATGCAACTACTCTGATGTTGGGCTATTCAGGAAATTTCGGTAAAAATAATGACTATCGTTACAGGAGCTCCTACAACAGGTATTTTTTCTCGAATACGGACAGCGTCGACTCACATGCATTCAACAATGCATTTGCCCTGGGCGCCACCATTGACAAAGGATTGATTGGCACCCGTCTCGATCTGTCTCTGCTCACCGGGGAAGAAACTGCCGCTCAGGTGTCCTGGGATCTGTACCTGGATATCACGCTGATTAAACTCGGAACCTTCGACAGGATCAAATTCGAGCCTGAGGTCTCGTTCTTTCTTGGAAAAGAGATCGTAGCCTATTATGAACTGGGAAGCCCGGGGCAGAACCAGGAGTATATGCAGGTGGAAGATTCAGAATTTGGATTGCTGAATACAGCTATCAGGATTCCGCTTTCCATCGATTTCAAAAATTTTGACCTGGAGATCGGATACAACATCAACCTGCCCCATTCCATGCTCGCTGACGACCAACTTTCAATGACCACCTATTTCAATGTATCACTGGGATATATTATCAGTTTGAATTAGCAAGTGGCTTGACTCGCCATACAGCAACCTCAGGTCACTTGAATAAAATCCCCCGGCTCTCGCTGGGAGATTTATTATTCCTCACCTAAAACTAATGACGTCCGTATAACAGGACCTTCGCTCTTTTTTCATTGCTCCCCCTGGTCTCGTAACGGAATACCACCTTTTCAATCACCCGATTCCCACCTCTCAGATCAATGACACGAGATTCACCGCCTGCGGGGATGTGAATCCTGGTCTTTATATCTTCCACACTTCCATTTCTGTAGTGCACTTTTACATCATATAGCGCTATAGATTTATGAATCACTTTAATCTTCAGAGCATTAAAGCTTCCTTCAGCTCCCGTAATATAGATGACATCCCGGTCAAAGGTCTTGTTTATCTTCCTGCTCCCCAAATGTTCCCAGCGTGCGGGGATCACAGATGAAGAGAACAGCATGCTTGCAATTATTGCTAAACTTATGAGTGCTACTTTTTTCATGACTAAAAATTTTGGTTCTTACTTCTAACACACACAGAAAGGGAAACACCCCTATTAAAATTCCATAATCTCAGAGAATCATTGTTAGACAGTACATTAAAATATAGAATCAGGGTCCGGGAGATGTTTGATATGAGATAAGTATTGCTTAGATTTATTGATCGCAGCCTCCAAGCATTGCTTTAAACAATCCAATTGTGAATTATACAAAAATTGATTTTACCCACCGGAATGTCGGCATAGATCTTTTCCGTGCGCTCACCATGTTTGTCATGATTTTTGTGAACGATTTCTGGAAAATTCATGAGGTGCCTCACTGGTTGGAGCATGCCAGCCGGGGTGAAGATTTTCTCGGACTTGCCGATGTGGTATTCCCTTTGTTTCTTTTTGCAGTAGGGCTGTCAATTCCTTTTGCCATTGAGCGGAGATATACGAGAGGAGAGACCGGAGAATCCATTATCGGTCATATTCTGTCCCGTACCCTGGCCCTGCTGGTAATGGGTGCTTTCATAACCAACTCCGAGGCACGCTTTTCTGAAAGAACGGATTCAGATCAAATTAAAGATTTAAAAACAGAAAAACTGCACTAATGACCCACTACATGAAAAACTTAAGAAAAATTTTCCTCCTATTAGTGATAACCGGGACACTTGCCAGCTGTGGCAATAATCCTGAGAAGCTTTCGGAATACCCGATGTTCTGGACCTGGCTGGATTACAGGCCCGGGATGAATTTCGATTCGGTTTGTGCGGTGATGAGCGAAACAGGTATTGATGGTGTGATGCTAAATGCTCCTTCCCCTGATGATTACCGAATTGCCATCCCCATTGCCCATCAGTATGGGATCGAGGTATATGCCTGGCTCTGGACCATGAACCTGGAGCATGACCGGGATGCCATAGTTAAGGAATCGCCCGAGTGGTTCAGCGTGAACCGGAAAGGAGAGAGTCTCGCAGATACGAAAGCATACGTGGATTATTACAAATTCATGTGTCCGGCTCTCCCTGAAGTCCGGGAGCATATTAGGAAGAAAATCGTTGCCTATTGTGAAGTGGAGGGCCTGAACGGGATTGCTATCGATTATCATCGTTTTGTGGATGTAATCCTTCCGACCACGCTCTGGTCAAGGTATGGGATCGTGCAGGATAAAGAGTACCCTGAATTTGATTATGGCTACCATCCGGCCATGATAAAACTATTCATGGAGGAATATGGATACGACCCGCGTGAATTGGATGACCCCTCCACCGACGATGCCTGGCTGCAGTTCCGGTGTGATCAGATTACCGAGGTTGCCAACGAGATTGCCGAAGTAGTGCATTCCTATGGCAAGGTCATGGCAGCATCCCCGTTCCCCACACCTGCCATGTCCAGGAAAATGGTACGCCAGGACTGGGGGAAGTGGAACCTGGATATCGTCTTTCCCATGGTATACCACAACTTCTATACGGGAGATTTGAGCTTTATATCCGATTGTATGATCGAGGACGTGCGGGATAAAAATCCCATGACCACCCTCTATTGCGGCATGACCGCTTCCAATAGCCCGCTCATGTTCGACTGTATGGACAGTGCATTTAATAACGGGGCCCAGGGGATCTCAATTTTTACGGTCGGTGGTCTGCGCTCACCGGAAATTCGAGCACATTTTAAAGCCTATGCTGACAGTGCCAGGGCGGCACGGGCTGCTTCTAAAGATACTCCGGTAGTTTCGGCCTCCCGGGTCGTAAATACCGATCCTTTTAAAAATAAAGGGATTATGAATGCGGCTCATATGCATATGCTGGCCCACCTCAGCATGGCTAATGCCTCCCAGCTTCCTGCTCTGATGCAAAGCGATCCGGCCGCCATCGAGCGTATGTTTAATAATGCTTTGCGAGCTAACACTGCTGAAGATTATATCAATAACCTGGAAAATGCTACACGAAGAAACCAGGACCTGCAGCCTGCAGCAAATGCATTACGGGATCAGTTTATCCAGGATAATAGTGTGGCTAATATTGATCTTAGCGAATATGAACTTGTGGATGAATATGGCGCCACGAAATGCTACCAGGTAAGGGAACAAAACAGTCAGGTAGTATTTGATCTTACCTTCTACTTTTACGGCGGAATTATTTCCGGATGGAGCGTCGAACCGGAGAAAGAATCCTACGAAAAATACAAAACCAGGCTTCTATAGTATTATAGGATTGTAATACCTTCAATTAAATAGATCCTTGCAAAAAAATTTCTTGCAGGGGTTGTGAATCTTATCGACGGGGTAGCGGGCTTACTCACTCCGCCCCTGAACCCGGAGAGAAGGAAAATCAAAGACAAATCGAAAAGAAATACACCATTCTGCAAACGGCTGCTATGATACACGCCGGACTGAAGGTTCAAAGGGCGGTCCTTTGTTCTTTTTAATAAGGAGTATGCAAGAACTGCATGCGTTTAAAAGTGTGCAATTAAACTGGTAATTGTGTTAAAATAGTATAAAAACTTGCATAGATTAAAAACTATCGCGTATCTTTGTTAGTGAATATTCACTATTGTGTATGTTTAAACATTGTAACAATGAAAATAACTGAAAACACATGGGTTTCTGATATCCTGAAGGAGTATGGAGATATTGCGGACCTGATGGAGCTATTTGGCACGAAACGAATACGGGGATTTGTACTTCGTAAACTCCTGGCAAAGTGTATTACTGTTAAAACAGCTGCCTTTGTCCATGGGATTCCTTTGAACCAGTTTATTTGCATGATTGAGAGCGCCATCCAACAAAAAGAGTTGGTAAAAAAATAAAATAACATGTATCGTGCTGATTGCATCGCCCCATGAGATTCACCTGGTTCGTTAATTAATCTCAAGTAAGCAATGGAAAAAATAAATATAGTTGAGGCCGCAGGCAAGATAATCACGGAGTCCGGAATAGAAGCATTGACCATTGAAGAGCTGCTGCAACGGATGGAAGCTGATCCTGTCCAGTTATATACGTTTTTTAAAAACGACAAGGAAGTGATCGTTTTTTTACTGCGCAACCTGGAAACTGAAATAGAAAAGCTGATTAAAGATCTGGAAGACAAAAATGTCTCCATAGAAGAAGAATTTCAGTTATTCTTCAAACTCATATTTAAATTGCTGGACCAAAATCCCTTTTACTTGAGCCTGCTATTCAATACGGAATTTAATAAAACAAACGAAAATGCCAGAGAAGTAATAGTGCGCATTAATACCGCGATCGCTGACTATTTAACGAAAATTATTAGCCGTGGAAAGCAGGAAGCTGTATTTAAGACTACAAAATCAACCAGGGCAATAGTCAACAATATATTGGGGAGCTTTCGATCTTTTATGAACCAGCAGGATACCCTGAATAAAATGCTCTCAGATTTAGAAAAACTCAGGGGCTATACGGATCCTGTCTGACAGGCCGTGCTCCTTTGATGAACTCATATCGTCCTGCATGGATCAGGCAGGATAGAAATTGCCCTGCCCATATTTTTTGTGAGTGAATATAAACTAACTTTGTGTTTAGTTGTTATTGTAAGAAAATACGGACACCATGAAAAAAAGGGTAATCATTCTTTCGATCAGTCTTGGTCTCTTTGCAGGGACAGCCCTCTCACAAGGAAATGACAGTATTGAGCATGTGGTATACCTGGCCGGAAATACGGCCCTCGGTGAGCTCAATGAAGCACAATTGTTTACCCTCCGGAATTACTTGCAGGCGGAAAGGAATCCATATACAGTCATTCACCTGGGGGATATCTTTCCTGCCCGGTCCTATGAAGACCCGGATGATGCGCCAGAATTCCTGCTGAATCAGAAAATGGCCGTTGGACATGGTCAGATTCTGTATATTCCGGGTGACAGCGATTGGGATCAGGCCAGTAACGATGGTCTGAGAGCTTTAAGGAAAACAGAAAAACAGGTCGAACATAGTTATGAAGGATCTGATCTATTTCTGCCTTCCGAGGGATGTCCTGGCCCTGAGCTTATAGACCTCTCTCCTCAACTTAGAGTTATTGCACTGGATACACACTGGTGGATGCATCCTTACGATAAGCCGGAGGCTCCCGATTCAGATTGCAAACAATTAAACAAAGAGGAAATAATTGAAAGCCTGGAGGAAGCCATTGAGGATTCTGAAGGTAAAAATATCCTGATTGTTGGTCATCATCCTGTCATCTCGGCCGGTGCTTATGGAGGCCATTTTAACCTTAAGAAACACTTGTTCCCCTTCGAAAAATCAAAACAAGGCCCCGGCATGCCCCTGCCTCTGCTTGGGACCCTGTACCTCTCCTACCTGCAAAACGTTGGGCCCGTTGGCTACATGGCCCATAAGAATTACCAGGAATTTATCGTCCAGATGCATCGGATTATGGACAGATATCCCGGGTTAATTTATGCGTCCGCCCATGATTTCAACCTGCAATTATTAGAGCTTGAAAAGGGCTACCAGCTAATATCCGGCAGTATCCGCAAAAACGAAGCTACTGGCAGGGAGCAAGGCTTACTTTTTTCAGGTGCGCAGAGAGGCTTTGCCAAACTGTCCTATTTCAAAAACGGTAAAATAGTCCTTGGGTTTTATGAAATCGGACCGGATACTCCGGATGAGCTTTTTTCCCGAATCTTAATTGATCCGGACTTCGAGAAGAAGGCTGAACTGTTCCTCTCCGCAAACCAAAATCCGGCGCTATCCCCTGATGAGCAAATAAAACAAACGGTGAGGAGTCCAACTTTAGAGGCAGATTCTGTTACGGTAAAAGCTGGCAGCTATGAAGCAGGGAAATTCAAAAAAATATTCCTGGGTTCCCTGTATAGAAACTCGTGGTCAACCCCTGTCAGGATTCCCTATCTGAATCTTGGCACCGCCAAAGGGGGATTGACCCCTTTTGAACTCGGTGGGGGACGACAAACCACCACCTTAAAGTTCCGGTCGCCCGACGGAAAGGAGTATGCCTTCCGTTCAGTAGATAAGAATTTAATGAATGCCCTCCCTGTGGAGTATAGGAATAGCTTTGTATCGAAAATGGTGAAGGAAGTAAGCGCTACCGGGCATCCCTATGGGGCTATAATTGCATCCTCCCTGCTGGATGAAACAGATATTTTACATGCCAGACCCAAGTTGTATGTTCTTCCCGATCATCCTGGCTTAGGAATTTACAGGAAAAGGTATGCTGGCTTATTCGGAATGCTGGAGGAGCGACCAAAGGATCCTACTGAAACTTCGACAGGTTTTATGGGAGCAGATGATATTACAGGAAGCATGAGCTTATTCAGAAAATTATACAAGGACAATGATAATTATGTGGATGCGGAGTCCTTTGGAAAAGCCAGAGCTTTCGATATACTGATCGGAGACTGGAGCCGTCACGAGGATAACTGGAAATGGGCCGGATATGAAGAAAAGAAGGGAAGAGTATATTACCCGGTCCCCAGAGACCGGGACCATGCATTTTCACGATGGAATGGCATGCTGCCCTATCTGGCTGACCGGGAATGGGCTATGCCCATGGTAGAAAATTTTGACCATCAATTCCACGATGTAAAGAGCCTGACCTGGCAGGCCAGGCACATGGACAGATTCCTGCTATCTGAGCTGGATCGCTCCGATTGGAATCGCATTTCCGTCCAAATACAGCAAACCATGACGGATGCTGCTATAAACAAAGCAATTGCCGGGTTACCGCCAGAGGAGACAAGTATAAGCGGATTGGAACTGGGCGATAAACTGAAATCAAGAAGAGACCACCTGACAGAGGCTGTAGACTCCTACTACCTGCTGCTCGCCAGGCAGGTAGATGTCGTGGGATCTAATAAACATGAGTATTTTGAGATCGAAAGATATGATTCAGGGAATGTTAAGGTAAGGGTGTACAAGAGAAACAAAGAGGGAAAGATCTACTTTGATCAACTTCTCTACAGCCGGGAATTCCTCCGTAAAGAAACTAAGGAACTATACCTCTATGGACTGGGGGGATCAGATTTGTTTACTGTAACAGGTTCAAGCAGGAGCAGCATTCCAATAAGGATCATCGGTGGACCGGACCTGGATGAAATAAATGATTTTTCACTGGTTCATGGTCCCGGGAAATTTACCTTTATTTACGATAATAAATCCACCCTGCTTCATCCGGGGCCAGATACAAAAAGTCATATTTCAAATGATCCCGGGGTGAACCTCTACGACCGAAAGAGTTTTAAATACAATACCTACCTGCCCATGCCCATGCTCTTCTATTCGTCTGATGATGGAATAGCTGCTTCAATGGGAATTAAATGGACTACCCACGGCTTCAGAAAAGAGGAATTCAAGAGCAGCTATAATTTATCCGTGAGAACCGGTACTTATGGCAATGTACAACTGGGTGCCAAAATGATATGGAAAGAGATTGTTGACAACTGGGACCTTGGATTAAACGCCGACTATGGGCTCTATTATCCTTACTACAATTACTTTGGCCCGGGAAATAATTCCGTGATGGATCCGGACCTGTATGCAGATCAGCACTACCAAATTAATGTGCTGGGACTAAAAACCTACCTGTATACGGAGAACGAGTTCTTCGAAAAAGCAACATTCAGGCTTGGGCTGCGCTACGAAGATTTAAATTCAGATGAGCAGGCAGCTTCCCTGCTGAGTATAACAAACAATGGTATTCCAGGCGGGGATAGAATTTCACTGGGGGGAGTGAGTAGCAGCCTGTCCTTTGATTTCCGGAACAGACCGGTATTTGCTACCAGGGGGGTGCAGTTCATGGTTGATAATACTAATTATTTTACGCTCTCCGGGAGCTCCGGAAATTTCGGAACCCTGAGTTCCTTCCTCAAATATTACCTGACCATAGATTTGGGATTGCCGCTTACCCTGGTGACTAAACTGGGAGGGAGTAAAACCTTTGGACAGCAGGTCCCTTTTTATAAATACAGCTATCTGGGCAAGTACAACCATTTAAGAGGGTACAGGAGGAATCGTTTCACAGGGGACGCAAGCGCGTATCTGAATACCGAACTAAGGATCCATCTGGGAAAATTCAGAAATGGATTTATGCCCTTTGAATACGGGCTGACTGGATTTTATGATCGGGGAAGAGTCTGGTATGAGGGAGCTTCCGAGGGCGGATGGCATTCCGGTTATGGGACGGGATTTTACATATCGCCATTCAAGCGTGACTACCTGTTCACGGTTCAGTTTGAATCCTCGGCTGAAGAACGCCTGCTCATCCGTCTTGGGATGGGATTTTTCCTGGATGAATGAGTTAACGCATGCATTATTATGGGCGGGTAGGCGGATCAGTGCAGTCCTTTTTTACCAGACAATTGACAGATAGATTCTCATATCCCTCCCTGTGCTCCAGTTTCCAACCCCGCTTCTTTAAGATTCGGATTAACTCCCTGTTCAACACCGCATGGGCGATAACAATACCAGATCCGTGAATTTCCGAATATGCAATGATCTCCTCTGAAAAACATTCCAGTTTTCTTTTCCGCTCCCTATAGCTTGGGATATCGTTATCATTTGCCCCCATCATCCAGACCAGCATGGAGCTTGCGAGCCAGGCCCGGACAGGCATATTAATAAAGGACCAATCTAATACCTGATATTGAAGCTCCATAAGGTTCTCATTAATTCGTAAGCCTACTTTTTCACCAAAAAGCAATTTCGTAGTTTGGATGGCACGCGCCTGTGGGCTGCAGAATACAGTGTCCACATGTTCATGATTCTCAATCTTGGCGAGCGTGGGTCCGGGATCAAAATTCCGGATAGGTGAAGAGTTATATTCCGCTTTAAATACATAAGCCTCCAGAGAACTGCCCCATCCCGGGCGGTCGAATTGGACTTCCGCATGCCTGATGATATAAATTTTTGGGCAGGCGGTAAGGGGCAGAGGTAAGGCAAGTAAAAAGCACCTTATTAGTAATTTATATTTCACTTTCACATTTTTAGTGATTACTCACTAACAAAAATATAATAATAGTAGCAATATTGAAAAAAATAACATAGTTTTGTTAGTTAGTATGAACTAACATCATTTTTATTTGTTCTAAGAATAAAAAGCCCAACAAATGAAAAAGGATCATCCGGCTGTGCAGAACCGTAAAAGGGATTTTGATGAATTGTTGCATCAGGAATTCGAAACCTCTGAACGCCTCAGGAAGGGGATTCTTATCGCCCTGCTGGGTCTTGAAGGATTTACACTTCTTGTTTTATACCTGTTATATAATCATGAATACTATAGATTGTTTTCATCACCTCTGGCGATCTACGCGGTCCTGATCTTTATGGCCATCATGGTCATCTATGAATTAATCCTTCATTTTTATTCCCGCTATTTCAGTAAAATATCTGAACGTTCTTCTCCTGTTTCAGGCTATGTCAATACATTTTTTGAAGTTAGTTTATTGAGTTTGCTTCTTCTATTTATTATCCGCTATTCAAATCAGGTGATTATTCTTCACACTCCGGCAGCTCTGACCTATTTTATATTTATTGTCCTGTCCACGCTCCGCCTGGATTATAAACTTGCACTATTCACGGGGATTCTTTCTGCCATTGAATACATCATTATATCCCTGGTTTATTACCAATATGCGGACCTTTCAGAAGCATCCGGATTGCTCCATACAAATATTCAGATCCTGGGACAGGGTCTCATGCTGGTCATTGCCGGGATAGCTTCCGGCTTCGTCGCCAGTCTGATCCATAAAAAAATGCTGGCTTCTTTTTATTCGGTAAAAGAAAAAAATGAAGTTATTGACCTGTTCGGACAACAAATTTCACCCCAGATTGCCCGGGAAATCCTGAAGGATACCTCCGGATTTACAGGAAGACGAAAGAAAGTATGTATTATGTTCCTTGATATCAGGGATTTTACTTCCTTTTCAGAGTACAGGGAACCCGAGGAAGTGGTGGCCTATCTGAATAGCCTCTTTGGCTTTATGATTGAAATCGTTCAGAGGCACAATGGCATAATAAACCAGTTTTTAGGTGATGGATTCATGGCAACCTTCGGGGCGCCGGTAGATGACCATGAAAGTTGTGATAGTGCTGTAAAAGCATCCATAGAAATCATCCGAAAAAAAACGCTTGAAGTCAAGCATGGGAATCTCCCGCCGACCAGGATCGGCATTGGCCTTCACTATGGAGAAGCAGTCACCGGGAACATCGGTTCTGAAATGCGTAGACAGTATTCCATAACGGGGAGCGTGGTGATTATCGCCTCCAGAATTGAAAATCTTTCCAAGCAATTCAGAAACGAGTTCCTTGTCTCTGAAGAAGTTGTTTCAAACCTATCTAAAAAACTCCGTGAATCCTTCAAAGCTCTGAGCAAAGTCAAGGTAAAAGGAAGCAGGAAAATGATTTCCCTGTATGGGATTAAAGATCAGGATTTAAAACTATAGAAAAAAGCAGCCATGAATAAACTAGATTTGATTATACCTGAGGTTGAAGAATATGTGACCGGCCTACTTACCGGGGAACTGCCTGCCGGACTTATCTATCATAATATTAAACATACAAGAAGGGTGGTAAAACAGGCTGAAATCATTGGATTGTATGAACACCTGAATGAGGAGGAGATGGGGATACTGAAGATTGCAGCCTGGTTTCATGATGTGGGATACCTGAGAAAATATAAGGATCATGAAGAGGAGAGCGTTCAGATGGCCATGGATTTTCTGAGAGATAAAGGTCTCGGAGCAACACTGGAAGAGCAAATAATGGTCAGTATCCGATCCACCGTGATCCCGCAAAAACCGAAAGACAGAATATCAAAAGTGCTGTGCGATGCAGATATGATGCATATGGGGATGGCAAAGTATCCGGATATCATTAAAAAACTTCGGAAGGAATGGAAACTTATGGGGGTTGCTACTCTGTCAAAGAAAGGATTCAGGAAGGCTTCCATAAAAGCTCTGAAAGCTCATCGCTATCACACCGGCTATTGCCAGCAGGAAGCAGCGTCGGTTAAGGAAAAAAACCTCCGGAACATGGAGGCAAGCCTGAGCCCGAAGAAAAAGGACCATTCCAAAGTGAAATCAGAAAGCAAATCAAATAAGAAAGCTTATTCACGGGGTGCAGATTCCATGCTTCGCCTGACTGCCCGTAACCAGATCAACCTTAGCTCCATTGCCGATAACAAATCAAATATCTTGATTTCGCTGAACGGCATCATTATTTCGCTGGTACTTGCATTAATGGTCAGGAAGTTCGATGAACGGCCTGAATTTATTATTCCCACACTTATTTTTCTCTTATTCAGTCTCACCACCATTGTGCTGGCCATTTTATCGACACGGCCACAGTTGTCCTCTGAAAAATTTACTAAAGAGGGACTTAAAAAGAAGCGTGTAAACCTCTTGTTTTTTGGGAATTTTTACCAGATGGATGTACAAGAATACGAAGACTCTGTAAAGGAACTGATCAACGACGACCCCTACTTGTATGCTGCCATGATCAGAGACCAATACTATCTGGGTAAGGTACTGGCGAGAAAATATAAATTGCTGAGGCTAACCTATGTCATATTTATGATTGGCCTGATTATATCGGTTAGTTCATTCATTCTGGTCTACCTCCCGTTTTAAGAAATAGAAATTATGTTGAGATTTTTTCTGTATATGATCACCATTGCTTTAATCGGTTCCGCTTGCTTTTGTTCCTGCTCCCCCGCAGTGGAAAGGGAGGAACCCTCCGAGTTCCCTATACTCACTACTTATAATCTGAGCTCACCGGATGCCAGCTACCAACTGTCAAATGATTTACGGGAGATCTCTGGAATATCCTGGTACAGGAAAGATCAAATAGCCTGTATACAAGATGAGAAAGCACGTATTTATCTCTTTAATATCAAGGATCAAAAGATATCCTCCTCACACAGTTTTGGTAAAGCTGATGACTATGAGGACCTGGCCGTACATAGCGATACCGCCTGGGTGTTGACCAGCAGTGGTACACTTTACAAAGTCAAAAATTTTACAGCCAATAAACCGGAAGTCACCCGCTATCCGACAAGTCTATCTTCGAAAAATGATACAGAAGGTCTGGCTCTGAATGTGCGGGAAAATTATTTGCTTATCGCCTGCAAAAGTCAGGCCTCCCTCAAAGGGGATGACCCTCTGGACAGTTACAGGGCTGTATATCGTTTTAGTACTATGCACGATAAGCTTATCGAAAAACCGGAAATTCTGATAGACTCCGAGCTAATTTCAATCCAAACGGAAGCAGGTAGCTTCAGAAGAATGTCCCTGAAACTGGCAAGAAATTTACGACTTACCGAAGGAGAAGTTTTTCGGCCCTCGGGACTGGCGATCCATCCACACACTGAGGAGCTTTATATGATTTCAGCTCAACCCGGGATCCTGATCATATTGGATCGTCATGCAAAGCTAAAACATATCCAGCCCCTTGACGCAAGTCTTTTTGGTCAGGCGGAGGGGATCTGCTTTTCAGCTGCCGGGGACCTTTATATATCCAACGAAGGTAAATCGGGACGTGCTAATATTCTAGAATTTAAATACATGCCGCAATGACAAAGCGTTTGATCATATTACTTCTGTCAGGATTAGCCATCGGCCTGAACCTCCCTGCTTCTGCTCAAACCGGACATATCACACATAGGATGAATCCTGTTGGTGAAGTCCTACAAGATGCAGAAAAAAACATAGTGACCCACCCCCGTGGCAATATTTACAAGGCGGGCTCCTTTAAAAGGCTGTGGCTTGGAAATAACTACAGGGAGGAATGGATTACACCCATTGAAATCCCCCATTTTCAATTCAGGAATGAATACGGGAAAATGGAAATTGTGAGAGTGGGAGGAAATTTTCAAACACGTACACTGGTTCTCGAAGATGCGCTGGGAAAAGAGTGGGTGCTTCGATCCATCGATAAAGATGCTTCCAGCAGAATTCCGGAAATTCTGAGAACGGAGATTGCAAAAGACCTTGTCCAGGACCAGATGTCTGCCTCGCACCCCTATGCAGCCCTTGCAATTCCCCGAATGGCGGATGCAGCTGGAATATTCCACACCAATCCCAGGCTGGTATATCTGTCGGAAAAATCGCTTTCCGCATATGACAAACGATGGGAAGGAATTTATCTTTTTGAGGAAAGGCCCGATGATAATTGGGACGATAAGGCCAGCTTTGGATACTCAAAGGATATTATTAGTACGCGTAAAATGCTCGAGGAGGTAAGGGAGGGGCCCGAAGCCAGAGTAGATCAGGAGTTGTTTTTAAAATCAAGGTTGATGGATATGCTTGTTAGCGACTGGGACAGACATGAGGATCAATGGAGATGGGCATCCTTTAAGCATAAAGACAAAGTCATATACAAACCCATCCCCCGTGACCGGGATATGGTTTTCTTTGTTAACGAAGGCATTTTACCCAGGCTGTCAACCAGGAGATTTCTGCTGCGTAAAATCCAGGGGCTGGATTACGAGATTAATGATATAAAAGGGCTGAATAGCCAGGCACAACATCTGGACAGGCGTTTTCTCAACGAACTGACCAGGAAAGATTGGATACATGCTGCAGAAAAGCTACAAGCCGACATTGGTGATAAAGTCATTGACAGTTCCCTGGGTGACCTGCCTTCAGAAGTATCCGGGATCCATGATGAGGTGATTGCAGCGAAACTGAAAGCCAGACGTGACAAGCTGGATACATACGCAGACAAGTATTACTCCATTCTGGCAAAAGCAGTGGATATTGTGGGTACCGAGGAAGAGGACTACTTCAGGGTCAAACGGATGAATGATTCAGAGACGAGGGTCCGCGTCTATAGCATCGATAAGCATAGCGAACCGGACCATATGTTTTATGAGCGCGTATTTCGTTACCCGGAAACAAAGGAGATCCGTCTATTTGGATTGAGCGGTGATGATATCTACAAGATCACCGGTCAGGTTGAAAAAGGGATAAGGATTCAGATCATAGGAGGTGCAGGCATGGACGAGGTAAAGGACAACTCCAGGGTAAAAGGAACACTCCGGAAAACGATCGCTTATGACACCAGAGAAGGGATACAAGCGAATACTTCAAATGAAACACGAATGGTGCTTTCTCACGTTCCAGAGAAATACACTTATAATTACAGTGCATTTAGTTATAATAAATTTATTCCCCTGATCTACGCGGGGTACACCTATGATGATGGAGTTTACCTGGGAGGTGGGTTTGCCTATACGAGCTTCGATTTTAAGAAAACACCTTATGCAGCAAAGCACCATGTATCATTGAAATATTCGCTTGCAACAGAGGCAAAGGAAATGGAATACATGGGCAGTTACCCGGACATTCTGAACGATATGGACTTTCATCTTCAATTCTACATACGTGACCCTAAGTTTACTCAAAACTACTTCGGGATGGGCAATGAGACAAACAAACTCTACTCAAGCAAAGATTACTACCGGGTACGGATCGAAGAACTATTTATAAACCCGGAGTTGAGTCATTCGTTTTCTCCTCGGACAAGTTTTTCTGCCGGCCTGTTTTACCAGAACAGCCGGATTGAAGCAAGTCCGGAGAGATTTATTACGGATACCCTATGGAATGACCTGGATCCTGAAATCTACGACAGAAAACAATTCCTGGGGATCAGCGGTGGATTTAAGCATGATAGCCGGGATAATGAGGTATATCCTACCCGTGGAATGTATTGGGAAGCAAGAAATCAGTTCTACTATAATTTAACCGGCTCTGCTTACACGTTTGACCGTATTTCCGGAGAAATAAGTATGTACACGAGCCCCTTGAAGTCAAATGGACATGTTGCTGCCTTCAGGTTGGGAGGAGCCATAAATACAGGAGATTATGAATTCTACCAGGCCAATACGCTTGGCAGCAAACATAACTTGCGCGGATTCCCCTACTCCCGTTACTCCGGGTATGCTTCAATCTATCAGAACACCGACCTGAGGATCAAACTAAGCAGAGTGAAAAGCTACGCTACCCGGGGCTACTTCGGATTGATTCTTTTTAATGATGTGGGAAGGGTCTGGGAAAAAAATGAGGATTCCCATACATGGCATCATGGCTATGGGGGTGGGCTTTGGGTGTCTCCCTATGAAATGGCCATTATATCGGCGACTGTTGAATTTTCTAGAGAAGAAAAAAATGGCCTGTTTTCCTTACGTTTTGGATTTTTGTTCTGAAAATATGAAAAAAATACGGCAGGAATTTGGACAGAAGAAAAAATATGCCGTATATTTGCGAGTGATTACTAACTAACTAATGGAATTGTATGTTAACAGACAGACAGCAGCAGATCATAGATGAATCAATCAAATTGATTGATGGCAGAGGGATTCAGGGTTTCACCATTAAAAATCTTTCAAAAAAGGTAGGGATCTCCGAACCTGGAATTTATCGTCACTTCGATAGCAAGTTTGCCATTCTTTCATCCATTCTTGACTCCTTTAAAGAAAATATTTTTGAAAGCCCGAATGAGCTAAAGTATGAAAGTGCTACTCCGATGGAGAAACTCAGGTTGTTCTCCGACAGGATATTTGATCTCTTCACAGCTAATCCTTCGCTGATTACCGTGATCTTTTCCGAGGAAATCTATCAGAACGAACGACGACTTTCAGACAGAATAATCGAGATTCAATCCCATAATGAAACCCTGATAAAATCATTTTTGATCGAGCTACGTCAGAAAAATATGTTGCCGGAACATGTAAATATAGATTCTTTTATCCTCATGTACTTTGGCTCCATCCGCCTCCTCGCAAAAAAATGGAAAATATCCGGTTATACTTTTAATCTCAAGGAGAAGGGTGACCAACTAGTCACTGCACTCATCCAATCGATTTCGTAAAAACCTAACTATGAAGCAGAAAAAACATATGTCAAAAATGTTAGTGAGTATACACTATCATCGTACCAGCCTACTGGGGCTAACCATGCTGTTATGGATCCTCCTGCTGGTATCAAACAGCGCAAACGCACAATCAATCTCTCTGGATCAATGCCTTGCAACAGCCGAGGAGCACAACAGAACACTTGCACTGGCAAAGCAGGACATAGAGTTAAGCGAGGAAAAAAGAAAGGAAGTACTCGGTAATCTGCTGCCAAAGGTCAGTGCTTCCGCCGATTACCGCTATTATACCGACCTACCCTATCAGCTTATGCCCGCCAGCGTTTTTGGGGGTCCGGAAGGAACTTATAAAGAAGTTCAGTTCGGAGTCCCTCAGACCCTTGCTGCCAATCTTCAGGTTCAATGGCCCGTATTCAATCCCGCAGTCCTGGGCGCCATGCACACCACGCGTATTGCCAGTGAAATTTCCGAATTGCAAAGAGTCAGGACAAAAGAAGAACTAGTAGTAGATGTGTCGCAGGCCTACTATAATGCCCAGATCCTGAAGAGTCAGATCACCTTTCTTGATTCCAATGTGATCAATATGGAGAAACTCATGAAGACCACGACCTTACTTTATGAACAGCAGGTAGTTAAAGCTACGGATGTAGACAGAATTCAACTTCAGCTTGACCAGTCGATTTCAAAAAGAACCACCCTGCATGCACAGTACAGGCAAGTTACAAATGTGCTTGAATTCCTGATGGGTATACCATTTTCCAACAGCCTGGAGGTTGAACCAGCTATTCCAATCAAAATGGTAAACGAGTATCAAGCCGAGCAATCCACAGAATTGAAGTTAATGGAGAAAAAGCTTCAGTTGAACCAATCCCAACTGCACGGAGCAAAGCTTAACAGGTTACCCTCCCTGAGTGCTTACGCAATGTATGGCACTACCGGGATGGGAACAACTGGCGACAACAGTTTTTTCAATTTTTATCCCATTGGTTCTGTGGGTGTGAAGCTCTCGGTCCCACTCTTTAGTGGCACAGTAACACAACATAAGATCAATCAGCAAAAAATCGAATTACAAAAAGCCACTATACAACAGGAGATGGCGATCGATAAAAACCGAATGGAAATAGAAAATGCCCGGAAACAATACCAGGCCGCAAAGGATTTTGCCAGTACCACCCTCTCCCAGATTAAACTGGCCAACAATATCTATTCCCAGACAGTATTGCAAAATCAGCTGGGTGTAGCCAGCCTGACGGACGTCCTGATTGCAGACAATAGTGTAAGAGATGCACAGCAACAATATACCACTGCCTTAGTAAACCTTTTCAGGGCAGAACTTGAAATAAAAAGAGTGACCGGAAATCTAACAAATTCGTATTAATCATGAAAAAAGTTATTTATACAATCGTCTCCATAGCCATCCTGGCCGTCCTGGTTCTTTGGCTTTTCTCGAACAAGAAAACCGCCGAAAGCAAAGTATATCATTACAACAAACAGGAAGCGGTCCTGGTATCTACAGATACCTCTATACTAAGAGAACTTGCTAACGATATTTCATTCACGGGGACCTTCGAGGCACTGCGTGAAGGGAAAGTCATGAGCGAATCCCAGGGAATGCTTATCCGCATGGATGCGGAGCTCGGGAAGAATATGCATAAAGGGGATATCGTGGCTCAACTGGATAATGAGTTACTGAAATTACAATTAGAAGCCATCGAGGTGCAAATAAAGGGATATGAAAAGGATCTGGATCGCTATACGGTACTGGCCGAAGCCAATGCTGTTCAGGGAATCCAGCTGGAGAAGACAAGCCTGGCTTTGGAAGGCGCAAAAATTCAGCGCAAAACAATGCAGGAGCAGATCGAAAGAACTACAATCAGGGCTCCATTCTCCGGGGTGGTAACACAGAAGTTCACAGAGCTCGGAACCTTTATTTCTCCACCGGTTCCACTGATTCAAATGACAGATATCAGCCAGGTAAAAATGACTCTAAGTGTACCCGAATCTGACCTGAAGCTATTCAGACTTAATCAGAAGCTCGATGTTTCAGTGGATATCTATCCGGACAGGCAATTTTCAGGTAAAATCGTCATGGTAGGAAGCAAAGGTGATTTTGCTCACAATTACCCGGTCCAGATCCAGGTGGTAAATACACCCGACCACCTTATAAAGGCCGGAATGTTTGGTTCAGTGACAATTACCAAACAGGCCGATCAGACCTATCCGTCCATTCCGGTAAAAGCGCTAATTGGTTCCACGATCCATCCCCAGGTATATGTGGTAGAGGAAGGAAAAGCAGTTTTAAGAGACCTTACGGTTGCATATCAAAACGAAAAGTATGCAGCTATCTCGTCCGGCTTATCTGTAGGTGAAGTGGTAGTGGCCAGTGGCTTTATAAACTTAAAAAATGGATCTCCGCTAAGATCCAGATAGGATCAATCACCAATATTCCACAAAAGACACATCATGAAAATAACAGAAATAGCAATTAAAAGACCATCGCTGATCATCGTGATCTTTAGCGCTTTAATATTGTCCGGGCTGTTTGCCTATACTATATTATCCTATGAAATGATGCCCGATTTCAGTCAGCCGGTGATTACCATCCGGACCATGTATCCCGGTGCTTCTCCCCAGGAAGTTGAAACATCAGTCACCAAAATAGTGGAAGATGCGGTCTCGAATGTGGACATGATAGATTACATGTCCTCTAAATCCATAAGCAACGCCTCCATTGTTATCGTAAATTTCAAATATGGGGTGGACATTGATGTTGCCATGCAGGACGCCCAGCGACAGATCGATAATGTAAGGAAAGATTTGCCTGAGGATATTCAGCCCCCAGTAATGAGTAAACTATCTGTCAGCGAGCTGCCCATCATGCAAATCAGTGCGACAGCAGACCTTAACGCAGCAGAATTTTACCAGAAAATGGAGGACGAATTTGTTCCCCAGTTACAAACCATAAAGGGAGTGGCTGAAATTACCCTGCTGGGAGGAGAAGAGCGGGAAATCCAAATAAAAGTTGATAAAGAAAAACTACGTTATTATAAGCTTTCACTCTTGCAGGTAACCGAGGCCATCAACCGTGCCAGTAAAGAGGTACCTGCAGGAAAAGTAAAGACCGATGAAGAACAGATTACCGTCAAGCTATCCGGGAAATTCAGTTCCCTTGAAGACATTGAAAACCTGGTAGTCTCTGCAGCCTCCCCGGGTAGTCTGATCTATTTAAAAAATGTGGCAAATATTGTGGACGGCACCAAGGAGATCGAATCGGTAAGCAGATACAACGGGAAAAACGGAATTGGAATTCTGCTGAAGAAACAGCCGGATGCAAATGCAGTAGACGTATCTGCCCTTGTAAAGGAGAAACTTGCCTCCATGGAGGAATCCGGGAAATCCCTGGGTCTGCATTTCTATATTGCCGATGACAGTACCGATATTACTTTGTCAGCAGTGCATTCGGTCATAGAAGATTTAGGACTGGCCATTCTGCTGGTCTCACTTATCATGCTGTTGTTTTTACATAGTTTCCGGAATTCCTTAATCATCCTGGTGGCCATCCCGGTCTCTTTGATTTCCGCTTTTGTGGCCATGTGGCTGCTCGATTACACCCTGAATCTGATGACCTTACTGGCCATGTCGCTTATTATCGGGATTCTGGTCGATGACTCCATTGTCATCCTTGAGAATATCCAGAGACATCTGGACCAGGGAGCAGATAAAAGAACCGCGGCTCTCAAGGGAACTTCCGAAATAGGATTCGCCGCTGTGGCCATCACGCTGGTAATTGTGGTGGTGTTTTTACCCATCCTGTTTGTACCAGTGTTCGTAGCAGACTTGCTGAAACAGTTTTCCGTGGTGGTCATGATAACTACCCTGATGAGCCTTCTTGTAAGCTTTACGCTGACGCCATGGATCGCTTCACGCATCGGAAAAAAAGAAGTTCTGAAACCAACAAATATCTATAACAAATTTCTAATATGGATCGAGCTCCAGATCACAAAACTCACCACTTGGTACGGGAATTCCCTGGAATGGGTACTTAATCACAAACTGCTCTTCACCGGGATAATCATCCTGTTGTTTATGGGCACCGGGGCCATGATGAAGATGGGCATTATGGGCAGTGAGCTCATTGCTACCGGAGATCAGGGAAAATTCAGACTCAACCTGGAATTTGATAAAAGTACCTCCATTAAGGAAAACAATATCGTCTCAAAACAGGTGGAAGATCTGCTTTTGGCTCAACCAGAAGTCGAAACCGTATTTAGCAATGTGGGGGGGCCCACAACCGGAATGAGCAGTCTGGGAATTGGTGAAGAAAATAAGACGGAGTTAACAGTTACGCTTCTTCCTGCCGATGAAAGGGGTCATATAGCGACCGAACAATATATGGTAGGCATCCGGAACGAATTAATCAAACAATTCCAGGGAGTGGATTTTACCATGTCAACCATTGGATTGGTGGCAAAAACAGCCCCGGTTGAATTGAGTCTTAGCGGAGCTGATTTCCCAAGTGTTTTGCAGGAAGCACAAAGAATCAGGGACACTTTGTCCGGTATGCCGGGAGCGAATAATGTGCAGCTTTCCATTGAAACCGGAAATCCGGAATTGCAGATTGAACTGGACCGGGATAAAATGGCTCGCTACGGCTTAAATACGGCGCTGGTAGGAGCCACGCTGCGGAACGCCTTTGCGGGGAACGATGATGTAACCCTGACCGAAAATGGGGTAGAGTATACCGTGCGGGTTTGGCTGGATGAATTTAACCGCCGGAATATGGACGATGTAAATGAGCTGGTCATTATCAATCCCATGGGACAACCCATTCGCCTGGACCAGTTTGCAAAGGTTTTCCAGAGAAGCTCCCCTTCGGTCCTGGAACGAAAAGACCGCCTGCCGGCCGCGACCATCACTGCAGATGCCCTGGGGCTTGGATCAGGTACTGTTGCCGCCAATCTGATTGATTACATTCAAAGTAATCCGCTTGAGGACGGAGTCACTCTGTCATGGGGAGGCGATATAAAGCGGCAGAATGAAAGTTTCGGAGCACTCGGAATTGCCCTGATTGCTTCGCTGATCCTGATCTATCTGATCATGGTGGCTCTGTATGATAATTTTATATATCCCTTTGTAGTACTGTTTTCGATTCCTGTCGCGACCATCGGAGCATTTCTCGCATTGAACCTCAGTATGTCAAATATGAGTTTGTTTACCATTCTTGGAATGATCATGCTTATGGGCCTGGTCGCAAAAAATGCCATCCTAATCGTAGACTTCACGAACCAGCTGAAAGCAAAAGGCATGCACTATTCGGAGGCTCTTATAAGTGCAGGTAAAACGCGATTACGACCTATCCTGATGACCACAACAGCCATGGTAGTTGGCATGATTCCCATTGCGCTTGCTTCAGGGACCGCTTCTGAATGGAAAAATGGTCTGGCCTGGGTAATTATAGGCGGATTGACAAGTTCCATGTTCTTGACCGTATTCCTGGTTCCGGTGGTTTACTATGCTGTGGATGCCGTTAAAGAACGCTTTTCAGGTAAACCCGGGAACCGGGATCAGGGTGCACCCCTTCCCTCAAACCCTGGTCTGACGAAAAAACTTGTAAACGTATGAACACGGACCAGGTATTTAAGATGAAGATCAGGAAATCTTCTGATTATAAATTTGACGCTGCAGTTGTCGATGTTTTCGATGACATGGTGGTCCCTTCGGTCCCATATTATCTTGAATTTCAGCGGATTATTACTGAAATAGCCAGGGATTATGCAAAACCCGGCTCTACAGTATATGACCTGGGCTGCTCCACCGGTAAGTTGCTGAAATCCAAAAAACTTCTTTTGATGTTGCTGATATTTATCTCCCTGGGCTTCACACAGGTTCATGCACAGGAGAGGACCTACTCCCTGAGCGTGGAGGTGGATGACCTGCGAAATTCAAGTGGGGTTTTAGTGGTGGCTTTGTATGACAGAGCGGATGTATTCCCGGATGAAGAATACAAGAACTATCTGGAATTGATAAAGGCCGAAATTCTCAATGGGGCTGCTTCCGTTGACTTTTCGTACCTGCCTGAAGGTCATTATGCCATAAGTATTTTGCACGACGAGAATCTGGACGGAAAATTAAAAAAGGGGGTAGTCCTCCCCAAAGAGGGGATTGGGTTTTCCAATTATCTCACCATAGGCCGATCCAATAAACCCATCTTTTCAAAAGCATCCGTTTATTTAAACAGAGACAGGAAGATAAAAATTCATGTAATCTATCTCCAATGAAAAAACGAGTTTGCCTTTCTGTATTACTCTCCGTATATATGCTTGTCCTGCTTCCGGGACAGATGGAGGAGGATAGCCTGCCTGGCATCGGGCTCATTGAATTATCGCAGGTAAACCAGGACAAAAGTTATGTCACCTTTCCCACGGATATCGGAAACATTGAACCCCTGTGGTTTGAAGCCAACCTAATTCCAAATTTTTATATCAGGCAGAGTGATGATTCACGTTTACTGGGTGTCTTAACTCCTCAGATAATTCTGAGGATGTACCAGGAAAGATCCTATCCGGTGCGCACTCCAAGTTATATGCCCCAGATTACGGTCTACTACATGCTCAAGGAGCTGGATGAAGCCCGAAAATTAAGTGTGTTCGGAAGGTGGGCACACCATTCCAACGGACAGGATGGGGCATTTTATACCGAAGCCGGTCAGATTAATTTAAAATCCGGAGATTTTTCAACCAATTACCTGGAATCTGGTCTGATTTTTACAAATATCAATACGCGGCTCCATGCCTACCAGTTTTTCAAGACATCTTTTGAATTCCATCCTGAAGGTTGGAACGGGAAGGATCTGGAAGGAATATACGGAAAATATCGCTGGCATCAGGCCGTATCCATCTATCGAATCCCGGCAAAACAGTTAAATTCCGACAAGAAAAAGGCAGGATACTCTTTCAGGGCGGAAACGAACTGGATGTTTGGGGACCTGAATAATTGGGACAGCTATTCGCTGAAAAGATTAAATTTCTCTCTAACCCTGTATTATCATCCAAATTTCCTGGAGGATATCGGATTCTTTGCTCAATATTATCACGGCACAGATTATTACAACATCTACTTCGATCACAGACTGGACGTGCTTCGTTTCGGGATCATGACCGAGAAACTGAGGTTTTGACCTCAGGCTGATCCCGGCAATCTTTAAAACTATTCTTTTCCGGCCCGACTAGATGAGCAATCTGTTTTAACGCATAATTAACATAACGGCATGTTAAATAGATTGACTATCTGGATCTTGCGCAGTAATTTGTTCTTGTTAACAGTAAAAAACCGGACAAATGAAACTCAGAGGAATAATCCTGGCTCTGGTCCTTGGGAGCATGGCCATGCTACCCCTGGCTGCACAGGTAACCGTCGGTGGCTTTCTAAATTTAAATTTCGCGGGTATCAATGTGAACCCCGGAGGAACCGGGGAGGATTACTCCAGCTACCTTGGATTCGGACTTGGAGGCATTGTCACCTACCCCCTGTCAGATGGATTGGCAGTCCAGGCCGAACCTGTGATCCTGCAGAAGGGGGGAAAGGTCACTGAATTTGATGAAACCTTGATCATCAAACTTCTTTATTTTGATATCCCTGTTTTTATCAGATATAACATTGCCCTTAGCAGCCAGACAGTTCTTCCCTATGTGATGGTGGGCCCGAACCTCGGGTTCCGCGCTTCTGCCAAAATAAATTTCCCGAATGGAGGCAGCAGTGATGCCGCCGATCAGTTTAAGGGCATGGATCTTGGGGTGGGATTTGGAGGTGGCGTGGAAGTCCCACATGAGAAGCTGATCTTTTTCGGTGAGACCCGGTATGTCATTGGATTAAATGATATTAACAAGGAATCCGGTGACTCAGATGAATCCACCGTCAAGAACCGCGGTCTTCAAATATTGCTGGGGATCAAAGTCCCCTTGAACAACTGATAAAACAACTTAATGCTACCCGGGTATCTTGAAGGAAGTCTTTCCGGCTCGAATGAAAATGCAACTTCCGTGGGATCCTCATTTTCATTCCCCAAAGTTCTGAGCGGGGATATGAAGGCTGCCATGTTCAATCTCAATACTCAAATTTGAATACCTGGACGCAGAAGGATCATGCGAAACCAGGACAACCGTTCTCCCCTTTTGATGGAACTCCTCTATCAGGTTCATGAGAATTTCACTGTTTTGCGGATCCAGGTTTCCAGTGGGTTCATCAGCAAGGAGCAATTCAGGATTTGAAATTATTGCCCGAATAAAAGCGGTTCTTTGTTTTTCTCCGACACTCAGGTCAGAAGGATATTTATCCTGTATATTCAAAAGGGAACATTTTCCCAGATAATCGTTGATTGCATCTGTATGGGATTTCTTGTAACAACTCAGCCTGATGTTTTCAACTACTGTTAAATAGGGCATTAAATGAAACTGCTGAAATATAAATCCCACAGCTTTTTTACGGTATAAGTCCAGGAAACTCCCACTCTGATCATATATGCTCTCCCCTTTGTATAATACTTCTCCTGAATCAGGACGAATCAATCCCCCGATAACATGGAGCAGAGTGGATTTTCCTGATCCGCTCGCACCGGAAACAGAGATATAATCTCCTTTTTTGATCTTTAGTGATACACCCTCAAGAGCCTTATATTCTTCACCAGCTCTTTTGAAAGTCTTTGAAATATGCCTGATATCAATCATTACTCTTCACTTAATATTCTTGCAGCATCAATCCTGGTGGCCAGTAAAGCAGGGATCCAGCTGCTGATCATCCAGAGCAACGGGAAAATAAATATGGTATAATAAAATACCGACCAGACAGGCTCGATGCTGAATGCGGTAAAGCGGAAAATCTCTTTCCCAAAATATTGTGCAATCCAGCTGCCTGTAAAAAAGCCGATGATCCCTCCGGCCAATCCAAGGATGAAGGCCTTAAAAAGGATCATGAACAGAATGGTGTAAGAGCTCCTTCCCATGGCTATGAGCAGGCCGATTTCACGATTTCTGGCTTTTACATTCTGATGAAACAGTAGTCCGGTAATCAGCAGGGCCGATATGATCACAAATGGGATAATAAATGCACCATATTTGTTCATCATTAATCGCTGATTCTCGCGGGCATCTGCAATACTGCTTATTTCAGTAACCTCCAGGTCAGAAAATATCTCCTGTACCTGGCTTCTTGCATTCTTGATCCTTCCATCGTGACAAACGCAACCCAGTGCTTCTATCTTATTAATTTTACCTTCCATCCCCAGAAGCATCTGCAGGTCTTCCAGATGGAAAGAAACACCCTGATCCCTCATTCCCTTGCCCTCTTCCAGCCTCTGGTCCACTGCAAAACTATGGGATTTACCATCTTTGTCTTTAATGATGAAAGGTGCTCCAGGCTTCACATTCTTTGCAACCAGTGCACCAAGCTGAACGTTCCCTTTTTTACATCAAATCCCATGGTTTCCTGCCGCGACAGGAATCTCTGTACGGCCTCATCTTTATAACCGAATAATATGATCTGGTGCACAGACCCGTTGGCATCTTTCCACTCCGGAATTTTGACCTGTAAAATACCCGTCAGGTGTCTGACGGCATCGAAGGTTTTTGATTCAGCAAGCACATCCACATAGTCTTCGGGAAATGTCCGGGTATTGTTCACCGAATAGAAATCAATCAGATTTGTGCCTTTCGGAAAAATGTAAAGATTCAGCCCCTGTTCACGCATGATCTTCCGGGTCTCATTTTCGCTGGCTTTGCTTAAGGTGTAGATGGCAACTGAAACGGAGCTGGCAACAATCACAGTAACAAGGATGACCAGGGAGCTGAGCCTCCTGTATATAAGTTCTTTTATGACCAATCTCAGCGGATTCATGATGCCTGGTTCTTATGTTTTTTATTTATATACAGGGTGACGAATATGGCCAGCAGAATAATGAAAACACCCGTTACAATAAATGAAATTTCCAGCGAATGATCCTCCTTTATCACAAGAACTTCAGGCTGATAGGTCGTCACACCCGATTTCTGATCGATCAGCCACTTCGGCAAGGGGCGGCTATCCAAAGAATCATATGAGAGGGTGTCCTGCTGCATTTAGTATCCAAGCGAGGGATTATCATCAATAATTTTATTCAAAAGTGCTGTTTGAGGATTTTCCCATTGATCCGGAGAAAGAATATCAGTCCCGGGCAGATCATCCTTAATCAGACAGCTGCACTCTGCAGTAAAATAATCGATCATCAGATGGATATTTTCTTCTGAAATACCCCTTCCAAGGAGGGGCTCCAGGGCCTTGAACCGGCCAAAAATACCAAACAGCATTGGCTCCTGAATATCCTTGAGATCATCTTCAACGTTTAAGAGCAGGGAGGTGAAATGATGCTCTTCTCCATTGTTCCTGCTTAATTCAACCACCGTGATGATTTTCCCGAATGGAGATGATTCAATGGCGCCGCGTAGGGTATTCAGCCCCTTTTCATCCTTTTCCTTAATATCCGTTTTCAGAAATAGCATCACACAAAGCTTCCCGGCCATCAGTTCGTCAGCTATCTTCTCGCGCAATGGAGAGCTGCTCAATCCTCTCAGATCATCAACCTTCTTATACTTCGAGAAGAAACGGCCCTCATAATAAAGCCCATAGTATGGTTCGGTGATCTCCTGGCCGCTTATGGTATTAAACTGGATATTGGAAGTACTTATTTCTTCAGCCAGTTTCTGGTTTTGCTTCTTCACAGATTCTGAAACAGAACCCTTATGAAAATATATCAGGGAATACTGATGTGCCGCTGAATTCAGCAATACCCATTCTGAAACCCGGGTCGTACAGGCAAGGCTTATAACAGCAGCCAAAAGGATGATCGTGAAGAATTTTCTTTTCATTAGGACAAATTTGAGTATTAAGGGGTGCTTTCCTGTACAATCTCAATCCCTGACAGTATGGTATTTCCATTTTTCGGATCCAAAGCAATCGTTAAGGTTTTTCCAGCCAGTATCCCGGAAAATGACTTTACAAGCTCCTTATCTCTCTCCCCGCATTCGCTGACAATGTCAAAGTTTTCCAATACCTTCCTGCCCTGAATGTTTACATCAAAAACTCGTTCTCCTTTATTGATCTTCTCCGGCTCAGAAAAATAGAGATGAACGCTGTAAAATGCCTCCTTGACCATTGTTTCTTTTGATAGGGTAATCTCCATGGATCGTATACCAACAATGGAGCTTGAACTGATCCAGGGTGTATTTTTCGAAGTGATGGAGAGGGGATCTTTTCTTATTTCGTAATAATTGATGGTATCCAACTTGACAGGTATTTCAGGGGATGCTCCTGCCACATAGGGGAATTCGAGCCAGAGCGTGTTATCATCAGAAGTCCTGTCTCCAGGGGCATTCAGGTTTAGTCCCAACTGCCTGATCTGCTTCCCACTCCATGTATAATTACTATTCGTCCAGTAGGTCATCCAGGGCATATTGATCAGGGCCAGAGAGGTTTGATTCTGATACGGACACTGGCAGGTGCGAGTATAATCCGGTGAATTAAGCACCCCATTTGCCACAATAAGATTGGCCGAACAACCTGCTTTAAAGCCTCCCAGGCTGCCTGTTCCCTCAAATACATCCAGATTAATAAATCCGGCCGATGCTGAGCGGAAAGTCAACAGATGTTCACTGGCAACCACATATCCACAACCATATTCTCGCTTGAAACTCCACCGCACGTCCTCCCCTGTAATCAGATCCCTTTCATAAATAGCTTCTCCGGTCATCAGAGAGAATCCTTCTCCATTGGTATAAATCTTGTCACCGGAAATGATTGGTGGATTAGAATAAAAAACCGGCCTATCCCAGAGAATCTCTTTTGATTCTATATTGTAAACGATCATTCTTCTTCCCTCTTCCCCGGTAAGCATATCCCTTGAAGGCCTGTTTGCCTGCAGGAGTAATTTATATTCACTGGAGTAACCAAGCCATGAGCCAAAAATATCAGTAGTATCCTCGGATAGTATATCTCCCGTCCTTATATCGAGGTAAAGCAATCTTGATCCGTACGGTTGCGGCTGGCCCCTTCTTTTTAGCTTTGTCTCCAGGTGCTGTGGTAATTTATCAAGACAGAACAGAATATCATCACCGGCAATAACTGAATTGTGAATAAACCCAAGATTGGCCGGAAGACTCCATATTTTTTTACCGGAAAACCGATCTAAGACCATAAGCTCTTTACTTGCCGTAAGATCGAAGTTCTCGAATTTCTCCCTGGGAGGGATACCTTCTTCATTTGGTATTTTGGGATACTGGCTAAAATTATTCCCCAGGATCAACAAATTGTCATAGATACCTATATATCCTAATTCCTGGGTGTTTGGATCTCCTGTGGATAAGGATTTTACCAGCTCTCCAGTTTTAATATCAAGCAAATGGCAATTGGTACCTTCTATGGCATAAACATATTCCCTGGTGGCAATGAAATTTGTTCCCCTGGCATTTGCGCCCGGTATATGTACCTGGTTATATTTTGGATCAAGGGGATTATCTTCATCATAGGTTTCATCATAATATACCATCCAGGTATCTTCATCCAGGTGCTCAAATTCTTTTTTCCAGATTGTTCTGCCAGTATACACGTCACGTGCGCTTATACTGTTGATCCCCTGAATAATCAGCCGGCCGTCTATGACCTGTTCCGAGGGTCCGTGGCCATGTCGTGGCAGGACATCCAAATTCGAGTTCCCACCGAACCATAAGATCCCAAGAGGGGCTTTTACAGCCTGATCGTCCGATTTAATGGTATTGGCAATATCCCCGTAATTATGGGTCCAGTCTGCAGCCCCTTCAAGGGGACCAGTTCTTGAAATCAGCATATGTCCCCATCCTTTACCCAGCTGAGCACCGTACAGGTCAAGATCGTTGGCAGTACTTTCCAGTTCCCTTCTTTGCTTACCCCTTGTTTTAATCCAAATCTTCCCATCGTAAGGTCTGGACAATTCAAAAATAGCATCCAGTAACTCTTTGCCCTGATCCCTTAGATAGACAGGATCAGTAACCAGAGTAAGAGATGAAAAATACTTTGGCAGGTATGAAGCTGCCTGATCAAAAGACTGGAAACTCAGGCGGTCAGCCTTGACTCCGAGACTATCAAAATATTCCCTGAGGTATGTGATTCTCTCCGGGTCGCTGTCGAAAGCAACCAATGAAAGGGATGTACTGGAAACCAGGCTTTTCAGCAGGCGGATATCTTTAGTGCCGATGACAACTCCATAGCCGCTCTGTAATCCCTGTTTTTCTGATGATTCTTTTAGCTGATAAAGAGCGGCTTGCGATCCTGGCTGCAGATTGTTCCAGCAAGGCGGCCTTTGAAGAACGAACATCACCGAATACCAATATCTGCCCATCGTCTGTAACAGCGATAAGCTTACCATTGGAAGCCACCAGCCTTTCTACGGATCTCTCCGTCGAGTATGTCCATAGTACCCTGGGTGTATTGTCGACGATTTTTATGGCTGAAATACCGCTACTATCTGCGGCATAAAGACAATCACCGGCCTTGATAAGGTCGTTGCTTGCTGATACATCGGCTTCCCATATGGGATGCAAAGCCATGGTATCATCCAGTGAGCAAGCGCTTACGCTCCTGCCAGAAAAATAAACATGTTTCCCGTCAAGTACAGGATATTCCCCTGCATTCCTTAATAATGGGAATCCGGTATGTGAGTCGTACATGTTGGTCATTCGTTCCCGGTGGTGGTTGAAAAAAACCTGGTCATTACCGCAGGTGAACGCACCACCTGTTTTCCCGCTTGCTGCAAGGTGATAATATAACTCCTCTCCTGATCCCAAGTCAAAAGCAGCAGGAACTGAACGCCCTCCTGCCACAAGCAATTTGTCTCCGCTGATGGTAAAAGTTCCCTGAGGTGCAACATCTGCAAATGCCGGGATCTGTGTGGCTGTAAGATGTAGTTGCTTCCGGTACCTTCGTTTTTCCATATAATCTCACCGGTTTCCGCATTGATGGCATAAATGAAAGTCCCCATCATGGGGAAAATACTGGCAGCCGTATAGATAATATTATCCTTTATAACAATACCCCCCCGGGCGGGCCACATGGATATGAGCCGCTTATTCCCAAGCAGTTTGAGTGGAGCCGGTGCCAGTGATATGATCCATTCAGGAGATCCGTTCTCTGCATTCAGGCAATAACAATTCCCATCGTCACTGGTGAAATAAATGCGCCCATTATTTTCGGCCAATGGCATTCTTACCGGTCCATTCGCATAAAAATGCCATAATTCCTACCCGAATTAATATCAAGCCAAATCACCATTTTCTTTATCCTGATCGTTAAA
>CAWBWE010000019.1:0-13603 GCA_963792395.1 uncultured Bacteroidales bacterium | reverse complement strand
GAAAAAACCTTTAACAGGAATGATCTCATATCATGTAATTCAATGTCCCAAAATACAAATAATGGCCAAGCCAGTGCAAGAAAACACCTTAAAAACATTTCTGAACCGGATGGTAGGATTAAGAATAAATTCGGCTAATTTTAGCATCCTTAATTTGCCGCCAGTTTTTGATGAATCGATTCTACCATTTATTATGGGTTATTCTTCTGCTGTTTTTCCTACCTGGATGTATTGAAAGGTATTATCCTGAAGGGGAGGAGTTCAGGTCAGGTACCCTGGTGGTGATCGCGCATCTTGACAATTCAGGCAGCGAACAATCCATATACATCTCCAGGTCTACAAACCTGGAACTACCCACAAGATATCCGGTCACAGGTTGCCTGGTTGAAGTGGACCAAAAAGAGGGAGCCAGCCTGCAGTTTATGGAAGATGAAATGGGCAGATATGTTGGAACTCCCACGGGAAATTTTTTCAGGACAGGCAGTGCGTACAAACTTCGTCTGGTCACCCCTGATGCCAGGCGGTATGAGTCCGAATTCGAACAAATGTACCCGGCACCTGCCATCGATTCCATTTATTGGAAAAGAGAGGAGTCCTTTGGTCAGGAACCCGGTTCTTCACTGGATGGTATCCGGTTTTATATGGATTATAAATTTGAGAAGGATTCGGCGAAGTACCTTCGCTGGCAGCTGGTGGAGACCTACGAGTATCACAATCCTGATTATGAAGCAACGGAAGTTTATGATCGGGAGGATAGCTACCCGTGGAGGAGGACCTTTACACCTATTCCTCGCGATTCCAGGTGGAACACCTGCTGGGTCACCAATCTCCTGCCGGATATTTTCACCAAAGACCTGGGCAATGTGGAAGGAGATCTGTACCGGGAGATGCCCCTGCATTTCGTATCGAACCGGTCCCAGAGGCTGCAGACCAGGTACAGCCTGCTGGTACGCCAGTTTTCCTTAAGTAGCTCGGCCTACCTGTACTGGGATGGTTTGAAAAACAATCTTCAGTCCAAAGGGGGACTTTACGATTCACAACCCTCCCTGACCCCCGGGAATATATGCAATGTGGATAGTGAAGATGAAATTGTCATAGGGTATTTTTGTGTTTCAGGTGTTTCAGAGAAGCGGGCTTTTGTTTCTGCGGTACCGGGAATGAGTATTATTTCAGATCCCACCTTTTGTGTTCCAGGTCCCCTTCCGTTTAGCTTCGCCAGGTTATCCAATGCCTTTCTGCCTTATTACCTGGCAACCCTTAATGTGGATGGCGAGAGTGTTTATGGGAGTGTCCAGAAGCACTGTATCGATTGCCGGGAGAATAAAAATAGTGTCAACACCCCCCCTGAATTCTGGTAGTGAAATGATGCAATTATTTAGATATATCCTTATTTGTTGCCTTCTGCTATTAAAGAATTTTGCGCTTTCCTCTCAGAGCCAGTCTGCAAGCTCCTTTAATGGGATTAGAGAGACCGCAGAAAGTCAATACGGACCGGATCTCGATTTGCTCAATGGCAGGAAATATAACTTTACCTACCGCTCGGCGCGAGGAAATCCCTTTTTTGAAGCTCCTGGAGCAAATAGCGCCGCAATTCAGATCAAGGGAAAATTATATGAGAATCAGAGCATCAGATTTGACATTTACCAGCAACTGCTCATCCTTGATTTTATCGATTTGTCAGGAGGCAATAGCAGCATTGTGCTGAACGATGAGGTGGTAGACCAATTCACCCTTGGGGAGGTCCATTTCAGGAAATTCTCCGATAAGAACGGGTTGAAACGGTTCGGACAGGTGGTCTATCTGGACAGAATAAGTTGTGTCTATTTCTGGAAAAAAAAATATCTGTCTGAACTAAAGGAAGAACAAAAGAATTACCGTTTTTCAGGGCCCCTGCGGGATGCTGTGATCATCAGCAATGGTCAGGTCCGGGCATATAAAAACAAAAGCAGCTTTCTGAAGTGTTTCGGGCAGGGGGATCGCAAAAAGATTAAGCTGTTTATGAGGGAGCAGTTGATCAATCCACGAAAGGCGAATGACCTGGAAATGCAGAGATTAATGAAATATATCAATCAACTCTCCGGCCATGAGGATTAGAACGGGGTGGATGGTGTTTTGCATGGTTTGTGCTCTTTCAATGCAGGCGCAGGAACCTGAAGAGATGGTGTCCCTTCTCTTGAAGCAGGCGGGATTTGAAGAGTATGTCCGTGCTGTTGAACTTCAGACCGGGCATCACTTTTATTATAAGACGTCCTGGTTTGAAGGAATCAGGGTGGACCTGGACCTGGATAGCACTACGATTGAATCCTCCTTAAGGCAGGTGCTGGTTGGTTCCGGTATGTACTACCAGTTTATTTCTCCTGATCGCTGGATCATTCTGCCTGACCGGATGCTGAACTCCAATATTTCTCACCTGACTGGATCCTATAAGGAAACGACTACCCTGGAGGGAACACAGCAGGCCGGACAACTGGGCCAGTCCATGGAAGTATCCAGACCGGAGCAGATTGTCACCAGCATTTTGGTTGGCAACAGCAGGGGTGGCAGCTCCAGATCGGGGGCAAGGATCAGCGGGCAAATCAGGAATTTGGAGAGTGGAGAGCCCGTGATCGGTGCCACCATGGTGGTGACCGAGACAGGAAAAGGAAGCATCTCTGACCAGCATGGAACCGTTAAAATGACCCTGGTGCCCGGCAGGTATACGGTGCAGTTCAGTTTTATTGGAATGCAAACCTTCAAATGCCAGCTGGATGTATTATCTGATGGAGTATTCCAGGTGGAGATGCGGCCAGCGGTGATTGCCCTGAACGAGGTTCGGATCGTGGGAAATCACTACCGAGATATTAACAGTACTGATGTAGGTGTGGAACGGCTCTCCATGAAAGCGGTTAAACAGATGCCGCTGTTTATGGGAGAAAATGATGTCATAAAAATCTCCCGCCTGTTGCCTGGGATTACCAGCGCAGGAGAGGCGTCTGCCGGAATCAATGTGCGAGGGGGCAGTGCCGATCAGAATATATTCTATATAAACCGGGTGCCCGTGTACAATACCTCCCATATGTTCGGCTTTCTTTCGGCATTCAACAGTGATATTATACACGATTTTAGTGTTTACAAGGGAAATGTGCCGGTAAATTACGGGGGCAGGCTTTCTTCGGTTTTTAATATTCTTACCAGGAAGGGTAACTTGAAAAACTTCAGTGCTCATGCCGGGATCAGTCCAGTTTCGGCTCATACCACCCTGGAGGGGCCAATTATAAAGGAGAAAGTCTCACTACTGGTCAGCGGAAGAACCTCCTATTCCGATTGGATGCTGAGGAAGATGGATGATCCCCTGCTTCAGGACAGCAAGGCCAGTTTTTATGATTTTGCCGCTTCGATCCATTTTTCCCAGGGAGAGAAGAATAGCATTAATGGATTCTATTACCAGAGTCACGACCGATTTGCCTATGGCGATATAGCCGACTATGAATATGGGAACAGAGGTGGATCGCTGATATGGCAACATACATTTTCACCAGCCTTAAGCTCTACAGTAACGGCAGCTATTTCACAGTATTCCTTTGCCCATGTGGACCAGCAGGAAATCTCCCAGGCCTACAGGCACCAGTATCGCCTCGGACACAAGGAACTGATTGGGGAATTCTCCTGGAATCCTTCATTAAACCATCATCTCGAGTATGGGATGAACCTGGTGCATTACTCTCTGAACCGCGGGATGGTAAGCCCTTATGGGCCTTTTTCGCTTATCAATGAACTTGATTTGGGACTGGAAAAGGGACTGGAAGGAAGTTTCTTTCTGAGTGACAATGTTACGCTGACCCCCTGGTTATCTCTGTATGCCGGTCTCAGGTACTCGATGTTTACACAGCTGGGGCCGAAAATGCTCAGGCTTTATGAAGAGGATCAGCCCATATCGGATAGCAATGTAAGTGACAGCCTGTATTTTGATAACAACAAAGCGGTGAACTTCGAATCGGGACCTGAGATCCGTACGGCCATTAATATAAAAGCGGGTAAGAATACCAGTTTAAAACTATCTTTCAGCCAGATGCGTCAGTACCTCTTCATGCTGTCCAACACGGTAAGTATTTCACCTATAGATCAGTGGAAATTGGCCGACTATCACATTTCCCCGCCCACCGGTCAGCAATATACAACTGGCATCTACCATATCTGGCCACGGGCCGGTCTTTCAGGCTCCCTGGAGCTTTATTACAAACATGCAGAGCATGTGGTGGAATTCCGGGACGGTGCCGATTTTGTTGGTTCGCCTTATACCGAGACCCTGGTACTTCAGGGGGAGCAGAATGCCTATGGAGCGGAGTTTATGTTGCAGCGGACCTCGGGGCGACTGGATGGCTGGATCAGTTATGCCTACTCACGCACTATGATACAGGTAGAGGGGGAGCATGATTTCGAGACCATCAACCGCGGCGATCCTTACCCCTCCAGTTATGACAGGCCACATGTGCTGAACCTGATAGGGAGCTATCACTTTAACCGGCGCTTTACCTTTTCGTCCAACCTGGTCTATATGACCGGCCGGCCGGTTACTTTTCCCTCTTCCCTGTACTACCTGGATGAATATGTGTTTATCGACTATTATGCCAAGAACCAGGTAAGGATTCCTGACTACTTCAGGGTGGATGTATCCATCAACATAGAGGGTAACCTGAAAGCCCGAAAAAAATTTCACAGTACGTGGAGTCTGAATGTATACAACGCATTGGGCCGGAACAATCCCCAATCGCTATTCTTTGAACCGGAGCTAAACTTCTTGAAGGGGTATTCATTTTCAGTGATTGGAGTGCCCATATTTACGGTGGCCTGGAATATTAAGCTGGGAAACTATGAAAGTAACTGATAGAGGCCAATGAGAAAGAGCATCCTGCATATCTGCTTTTTGCTGGCCGGTTTGAACAGCTGGTCACAGGCGAGCGTAAGCTATTCCCCATACCCGCATGGAGAAAGTTGCAGAATCCTGACGGACCGCAGCGTTTATGTCGCCGGCGAGGACATCAGGTTTACGGTATTCTATCGCAGCCCTGGCGGATCGGAGGATCCTGTCTGGAGCAAAGTTTTTTATGCCGAGCTGATCTCACCCGGCGGGACCGCATATTCACGGACAAAGATTAAAATTGATTCTGCCGGTACGGGAGGCAGGGTTGAAATCCCGGGCGATCTTCCTTCCGGAACCTATTTCCTGAGGGGATATACCCGATGGATGAAGAATTATGGTCCGGCTTCATATGCCTACCTGAGTGTGGATGTGGTAAATCCCGTGAAAAAAACGGTCCTGCAAGCCGATACCCTTTCTGATTTCACCCTATCGCTCTCCAGGGGCCTGGAAAGTTCTCAGGAAGCGGGGACACGGGTCTCGGATATGCCGCTGCATCAGGGGAAAAGAACGCTCATGGACCTGGAACTGAACTTTGAGTATCCGAGCTCCCCCCTGGAGTGTTGCCTTACGGTAATTCGCCACGGAAGTCTGAAAAAGCAGTGGGTCTCTGTTCAGGGTAGCTCTCATGGCCTGCTTTCCAGCTGGATCCATGTACCCGAAACAAGGGGGATTGCCATCACCGGCAGAATAGAAGAGGATAGCTCCGGGGTTCCGGTCCCCTTTGCTGTTGTATATATTTCCCTTATGGGACGGGAGAGTGCGTTTTTGTGCAATTTTGCCGATTCTGCAGGCAGGTTCTTTTTTAGCATCCCCGACACCTACATGAAGCACGATCTGTTTATTTCAGCGAATCACCCTAAAGTGAGCCATCTGCGGGTACTAATTGATCAGGATTTTTGTTTGGAGCCTGTAAGCTTACCTTCTTTCCCCTTCCGGGTTGCCAGCGAAGATCAGGAGTTGATAAAAACGATGGTGATCAATGCACAGATACGGGAACAATATCAAGCCTCTTCGTCTGAAAGCGGAGCGCAGGAGCAAGTTGATAAAGCCTTTTTTTACGGGGAGCCAAGCTCGGTGATCCGCTTGGATGATTTTATCAGACTACCTACCATGGAGGAGTATTTTACGGAGCTAATTCCCTCGGTATCCATTACACGGTCGCGACGGACAAAACGTTTTACAGTCTTGGGGACTCATCCCGACCTGAAGCATTATGATCCCCTTGTTATGATTGATGGAGTGGCTGTTTTTGATATAGAATCAGTCCTGGCCATTTCTCCGGGTTATATAGAAAAGATAGAAATTGTGGAAGCTCCCTTTGTGAGGGGGAACCTCACATTTGGAGGAATTATTCACCTGATCTCCCGGAAGGGAGATATGGGGTACATCGATCTGCCGGCTTCAGGCTTGCTGGTGAATTACAGCATGTATGATAAGACTATACCGCGTTATCCTGTAATCCAGCCCGGGGACCCCCGGATGCCCGATGTCCGGAATACCCTGTACTGGGATCCATATCTGAGGCTCAGTCCCCATACCCCTGAAACCATTAGCTTTTATACCCCGGATGCAGGGGGGGCATATGAGGCGGTGCTCAGGGGATTTGACTCTGAGGGAGCCTATGTGGAATATATCATTCCCTTTCAGGTGGATTGAGCAATGCGAAGGTGCATTAGCCTTACGAATATTGCTCATACATATAAGGGTTGAACTGCGCCCACAACCCCACGCCAGCAGGAAAGCTAAAATTAAGATCTTGTAAAGCCTGAACATACCTGTAGCATTTGAGGTATAACAACTGTTGAATAATTTGCCTAGATCAAACAGGGGATTTCTATATCTTGTGTGCGAATGACCAGAGAAAAAAGATTGGACGCAGCCGGCCGGATGGATCAAAGGGAGTTTGAAGAACTATTCAGGAACTACTTTGCACCCCTGATGGCATTTTCACGGCGAATCCTCGGGGATGAGGAGGATGCCAGGGAGGTGGTGCACCAGGTTTTTATTAATCTCTGGGAGAAACGCAGTAAGCTGGACCTGTCCACCTCTCTGAAATCTTATCTGTTTACCTCGGTGAATAACAGGAGCCTGAATGTGATCAGGGACCGGAGAAAGTTTTCTTCGGAGGAGGTGCCGGAGCGTGCCGGGGAGTGGGATGTGAGTGCACAAATGGAGGCCATGGAGCTTGAGGAAAAGATCAGGGCTGCCATCGATACTTTACCTGAGCGGTGCAGGGAGATCTTTGAATTGAATCGCTTTGAGGGACTAAAATACAGCGAGATTGCCACTCAGCTTGATATTTCAGTGAAAACAGTTGAAAACCAGATGACCAAGGCCTTGAAGCTTCTGCGGGAACAACTGGGAAAATATCTGAGCATCCTGTTGTGGCTGCTGCTGTTTACGTTAAATTAAAAAAAAAGGCTGTATCTCCATAGGGGTATGGCTGCGCTGGAGTGTGTTATAGATGAATATGTCAGAAAAAAGGCGACATACGGATTTTAATCACCTGGTAACCAGGTATCTCTCGGGGGAGTTGGATCCGGGGGAACTCTCTGTGTTCCAGGAGGAACTTGAAGGGGATCCCGGGAAGCAAGAGCTGCTGGAAGTATACCGCAAGATCTGGGATTCGGCTGGAAGTGCTCCGGACGGGGAAAGTTATGATCTGGACCGGGAGTGGGTCCTGATGAAGGAGAAATTGCCGGGATTTGGGAGAGGCAAAGTTCGCTCCCTGCAATATTATAGCTATCGCATTGCTGCCATACTGGTGCTTGGATTGGTGCTTACCTTCTCCTGGATCTACCTGAACCCGAAAGCGGGGCTGGAAAAGGTGGCAGCTGAAAATGAGCCGGTGGAGTTTATCCTGGATGACGGGACCAAAGTGCTTGTAAACCGGCACTCCACATTGAGGTACAGTAGCACCTTTGACCCGGAGGAACGGAAGATTTTTCTATCCGGGGAGGCCTGGTTCGAGGTGAGCAGGGATACGACCAGACCCTTTATTATCGATGCCGGGGCGGCTCTTGTGGAGGTGCTGGGTACCAGTTTCAATGTGAATGCCTATAAAAGAATCCGGTGGTCAAATTACCGTGGAGAGTGGCATGGTGGGCCTGAGTGCCAAACAGGACAATAGGGAACTGATCATAATGAAGGCAGGTTCAGGAGGCATTTACAATAAAACGGAGCGGGAGTTAAAACTGATCCCCAGCCCGGATCCCAATAACATCTCCTGGAAGACCAGGGAACTGTTCTTCGAGGGATCCACCCTGCAGGAGGTGGTCGAGCTTGTAAACCGGGTATACGGGGCACATCTGGTAATTGTGAACAGGGAACTGGCCACCTGCCCCATTACGGTAACTTTCAGGGATCAGACTCTGGAGGCCGTCATCAATGTTCTGGAGCTTACCCTTGACCTTCAGGTCTCCCGAAATGGAGACGAAATCAGGCTGGACGGGGAAGGATGTGTTGAATAGAGTTATGGGAATGTCAGGATTCAGATTGAAAATATCCCTGCTGGCATATCTGTTGGCAGTTGGTCTCACCCTTTACGGACAGGAGTCCCCGCAGTCTATCACCCTGGATCTGAAGGATCGTCCCATGAGAGAGGTCCTGGACCGCATAGAGGAGCAGACGGGCCTCAGTTTTTCGTATAACTCCAGACTGATTGACGAGGAAGAGCTTATTCGCATAACTCTGGTCCATGTAGCGCTGGAGGAGGCCCTGGACCTGCTTTTCGCCGGACGGAGGATCGCCTTTGAAGTGGTGGAACAGCAAATCGTGCTGGTACGTGCCAGACGCGTTCAGTTTAAGGTGGAGGCGTCTCTGGAAAGAGACAGCACCGGTGCAGTGCCGGTGAGATTTACTGTGAGCGGCTATGTGAAGGACTCCAGGTCGGGGGAGGTGCTTATAGGAGCCACCATTACCATTCCCGGAGGTGCCCAGGGGACCATCACCAATAGTTATGGCTTCTATTCCCTGACCCTGCAAAGAGAGGTGCAGGAACTCTACTGTACCTATGTGGGGTACCGGACCAGAACCATCGGGCTCGGGCAGGGGGAGAACCAGATCCTCGCATTTTATGATGGAAAGGGAGCTTTCTCCCATACACGAAGTGACTATTTACTCCGACGAGTTAGATAATATTGTTCGAAGCGCCAGGAGCTCCGAAGAACGGATCCATCCCGAATCGGTCAGAAAGATGCCGGCTCTTTTCGGGAGAAGGATGTGATCAAATCACTGGCAGCCATTCCGGGAATCAAATTCTTCGGAGACGGGTCCACCATTTTTTTTGTGAGGGGAGGGGGGCGCGATCAGAACATGATCACCATTGATGAGGCTCCGGTATATAACCCCACGCATCTGCTGGGCTATTTCAGTACCGTGGTGCCCGATGCCATCAAAGACGTGAAAGTCTACAAGGGTGATTTTCCGGCCAACTACGGGGGCAGGCTCTCCTCGCTCATTGATATCCGTACCAAGGATGGCAATATGAACCAGTTCGGGATGGATGCCAGCATCGGACTGCTGTCATCGAGGCTTTCCCTGGAAGGCCCCATCTGGAAGGAACACATCTCTTTCTTTGCCTCCGGGAGGCGCTCCTACATCATCAGGCCCATCCAGAACTGGAATGAGAACGTCAAAGATCTCCATTTTTCGGACCTGCATCTGAAACTTAACTACCGGATCAATACCAGTAACAGGCTCTTTTTTTCCATCTACCGGGGCGAGGATAACTTTGAATTACAGAACCGACCGGGTTTTACAAGTGGCATTAACTGGACAAACAGTACCACCACGCTTCGCTGGAACCATCTTTACTCGGACAGGCTCTTCTCTAATCTGACCCTGCTGGGATCCACCTATCACTACCGTCTTTTTACACATCTGGAGGAGAATGATTACTGGAACTCCCGCATCGATAACCTGACCCTGAAGTACGATTTTACACACTATGTAAATCCGGGCTACACCCTGCGTTTCGGTGTGCTGGTCGCCGGGCATTTTCAGGATCCTGGCAATATGTACCGGGGCGGTGTGGAGTTTGATCCGGGGTACGATCTCTCCGTAAAGTATAACCGGGAATACGCCCTCTATGTTTCCAACCAGTATATCCTCAATAACAGCCTCTCCATACGTGCCGGAATAAGAGCCACCGCCTGGCATAATATGGGTCCGGCCACGGAATACAGGATCGTTCCGGTCTCGGATGGGCTTATTGAAAGAGACAGCCTGGCAGTGACCACCCATCCCTCCGGGGAGGTGTATCACCAATCGTTTTCGGTGGATCCCCGGATAAGCATGGTATATCAGCCTGGAACCAAGAATATATTTAAGCTCAGCTACAGCCGCACCAGTCAGTTCCAGTACCTGATCACCAACTCCATCAGTCCTTTTACCTCTCTGGAGGTCTGGCTGCCTTCCGGACCCAATGTTCCCCCTCAGTATGCGAATCAGTTTACCCTGGGCTACACCCGCCGTTTTGGAGTCCCCGGACTGAGCCTGGATGTGGAAGCTTATTATAAAGGAATGAAGAATCTGATCGATTACCGGGATCATGCCCATATGTTAATGAATCCCCTGGTGGAAGCAGAGCTCCGATTTGGAAAAGGCAAGGCCTATGGCCTGGAAACCATACTGAATAAGGAGCGGGGCAGGCTCACCGGGTGGATCTCCTACACCCTGTCCAGGGCCATTTCTGTGGTAGAGGAGATCAACGGGGGAGATCCCTATCCTTCCTATTCCGACCGTCCACACGACTTCTCCATTTATCTCTCCTGGGCCCTTCATCCCAGGCTAACCCTTACCGGGAATTTTATCTATATGACTGGGGTTCCCTTTTCCACTCCAACCGGCTTCTACTATTATGATAACCACCAGGTCCCCATCTATGCAGAGCGAAACAATGACCGGCTTCCGGATTATCACCGGCTCGATGTGGCCCTGAACTGGCACCTGAGCAAGCCCGAACGGAAGTATCAGCATGAACTGATCTTCTCTGTTTATAACTTCTATAACCGGATCAATCCTGTAGCCTTGCACTTTAACAAAATCATGGATGAACATGGAGATTTTGTGGTCCCGGTGGACTTCTACAGCAACCCGGAACTCTTTTCCACCCAGTATTACCTCTATGGGATCGTTCCATCAATTAGCTATCACTTTAACTTCTGAGAGATGAATCCGCACCACACATACGGAAGGAAAAAAAGGAGCTGCTTGCCTGGATTTATAGTGGCAAGCGCACTGGTATGGGTCTCCTGTACCCAGGAGGTGGATTGGGACCTGAAATACCAGGAGGTCAACCTGATTGTGGTCGAAGGAAAGATTACCAGCGAAACGATACGACACGAGGTGAAGCTAAGCTGGCCGCTGTACGAGATGAATGGTACTCCCGAACCGGTAAGCGGGGCACTGGTGGAGATCTATGGTGGATGGGAGCCCTACTCCCTTAACGAGGATCCGGAAAATCCGGGGATCTACCGAAGCGATTCTCTTTTTGCTGCCCAGCTGAATCAATACTACCAGTTGCGCATCCTCCATGAGGACCGGCGGATTACAGCGGTGACCAATATGCGTGAGGTAAGTCCCTTCCAGTATATGAATGTCCACCCGGTGCAGTCAGATCCCCCGCTGCTGGAAGCCTCCATCAGCGACAGCGATGAACCGGCCATTTTGAGGCTGGAGCTGGACTGGAGTCACCTGCCCGGATACGATACCCTCCCGGATACGGAAAATCATGCAGTAATCTATCACTATACCCTGAATGGAGTAGATGTGAACAAGATCTTTAAACCACCCCAGGAGCACGTGAGATTCCCTCCGGGGACCATCGTTTTCCGGGAGAAGGAATCGGTGACTGCCTGGTACGGGGAGTTTTTACGTGGAGTACTTTCGGAAACTGACTGGAGGGGGGGGATGTTTGATGTGTTACCCGGAAATGCCCGGACCAATATGGTGGGGGAGGCCATTGGGTTTTTCACCGCTGCGGATGTGATCCGCGACACCCTGGTGGTGAGATAAGGCAAGTCTGAGCGGCACTTCCTGCTAGCGCTGCACTTCGAAGGTGTAGGTAAATTTTACCGTGATATTTCGCGCTTCATAATCCGGCAGCTGGGGAATCTCCCTTTCGAGCCAGGTATTCCGTCCCTCATTGAATACCACATAGAGATCGGTCCCCTCTTTGGGATTGTACCTGAAGCGCACATTGGAAATGATCTTATGAATGGCACTGTTGTATTGGACAAAGGCCGAAAGCGATAGCCTGGTGGAGAGCATATAGAGTGCCCGCAGTCCGGCAATATGATTATTCAGAGACTGGTTTCGGTCGGGAAAACGGATCAGGTCGAGCCGGTACAGGCCGCCAAGTTCCAGGGAGGCTCCAATGTTCCATTTTGGTTCTATACTGGGAGAGAACTTATGACCGTCGAAGTAGCCTCCGCCCTCTAACATAAAAATAGTATAGAAGGAGCTGGTCCCCGGTGTTTGCAGCATCAGTTCTCCGCTAAAAGAGTTATATCTCCCGACGGGAACACCAACAGAGTCTGCTATTTCGAACTCCTCGTCCAGATTATCAATCCTGTAAACCGGTCCGATGGAGCCCATCCAGCTGTTTTTGGAGCTGAAAGTCCAGGTGGGATTCAGGTTGTAAATCATCAGCGAGTAATCGGGGATCCTGTAAAACACATAATGGAAGAAGGTGATGTTGTGAGAATGCAGCCAGGAATCTTCCGGGGAGATCCAGGTATATTGCAGGCTGGAGGCACTTGCAAGAACGTCATCAATCATTTCGAATCCTATCCCGGGTTCAAAGTCGGTACCCGAATATGTAAGGCCTGCGGAATAGGACAAACCTTCCTGTTTCCGGCGGGACCAGTCTAAGGTAAAGCTGCTTGGATCCAGGGAAAGAGCATTGTTTTCTGCACTGTCGTGAAGGGTCTGGGCCAGGCGGATAGTCAGGTAGTCATCTCCAAACACCCGCATCACTCCGTCCACTCCATAGCCAATGTTATAACTTCCATCCACTCCAAGCCTGGAGGTAAGCATGCCTCCCATATAGGAGAATTCATTTAAGACTCTCTTTTTCACCCGGAACGCACCGAAATTTTCTGAGGGTAGATCCTCGAAGGAGGCAGTCTGAAGATTCAGAAGGCCCAGGTCCCAGTTGTTGATCCTGCTGTTCAGGCGCGCGCCTCCCCAGATTCTTACCGGATTTCCATCATAAAGTCCGATTCGCCGGCTGTAAAAGAGGTTATTTTGCCCTCCCAGGGCAAAGTCAAAGATGCTGCTTCGCTCCAGGAAAAATTTTCGCTTCTCTTCAAAAAAAAGGCTGAAGCGGGTCAGGTTAAACTGCTGGTCATCTGCTTCTACCTGAGCGAAATCCGTGTTAATTGTCAGGTCCAGGGTTGTATTTGGATTGATTCCATACTTGATATCCAGTCCGGGCTCGAGCTTGAAACTCCCCTCGTAATCATAGGCGCTTTCAGCATCGTTCAGCAGGTTTTCCTGGTCAAAGCCGGTGAGCAGGTAGGGGGTTATGTACAGTGGTTTTTTCGGACTCAAGTCCTCAAATACCACTTCCTGGTAAAGGGAGGGCTTTAAGTGACTGGTGGGGCCATACTCGTTTGAGATGGCCGGGAAAGTATATAATTCATCCCTGGCCGGCAGCCAGCGCAGGATACTGATCCCCATAACCGTTTTTCCTTCGCT
>CAWBWE010000018.1:0-14141 GCA_963792395.1 uncultured Bacteroidales bacterium | reverse complement strand
TGGGGAGCTCCGGGAGTCTTCGGAATTTAAACCTGGGTATTATAAGGCTGACCTAGATGAAACATTCCTACAGACTGGAATGTCGTTCATGCTTCATGTGCTACACCCGATGAGAATATGAATCAGCCGATTTTGATAAGCTGCGGCCCGTACCGGCCATCGATTCCCTCTACTACCTGGTGGAAAGCAACAGTTTTGCCTCGAGAGTGATTCCGTGGGCGGAATCAGGTTTTACTGGATTTTACCTATGATGACGAGGCCTATGAATACATCCGGTGGGACCTGACCGAAACCTATGAATTTCATAATCCTGATATGGAAGGCTTTATCTGGATCTGGATTTCCAGCTGAAAGAACTGCCCGACACCAGCAACTACCGGGTCTGCTACATCACCAATGAACTTTCTACCATCCACAGCATGTCCCTAGACACCTCGACTTTGGAATTTATATCAAGAAACCCTTCACCTTTGTTCCCAATATTCAGCATGGAGCAGAAACTACACCATAAATACAGTCTGCTTGTGAAGCAGTACTCCTTGGTGAAGAGGCATTTCACTACTGGAACGAATTGAAAAAACCTCCCAGGAACAGGGTTTGCTCTTTGACAGTCAGCCTGCCTTGCTGAAGTCCAATATCCATAATGTGAATGATGAAATGAGGTAGTTCTGGGTTTCTTCAGCATGGCCGGTGTAGCAGAGAAACGGGCTTTCGCGAAAAGCCCGAAGGACTCGACCTGGAGTCTATAAGTGGTACTGTTTTCCCGATACCCAAGGGCCCCCCGGGCCCCTCACGAAGAGGACCTTCCCCTGTACTATGCCAGGGCATGGATGGATGGTGAGCCTTACTTTGGCCCGGTGAATAAACACTGTGTGGATTGCAGGGCATACAAGAACAGCACCCATATTATGCCCGATTTCTGGTAGACGAACCAATAATTTAAGTAATTTGGCCAACTTATTACCATGAGAAAACCCCTGACAATTGCAGTGCTTGGAGCCCTTCTGGGGCTTTCACCTCTCTATTCGCAGCAAGATCCATAACCGATTACCTGGCCGAGTGCGAAAGGAAATACGGAAGTGACGCCGACCTGGTAAACGGAGAGAAGTACTTCTATCCCTACCGACAGGAACTGGGAGATCCCTTTTTCTTCCCGACACACGGAGTGCAGCGATCACCATCCAGGGTAAGGAGTTTGAAGGAGCCCCACTCCGGTATGATATTTTTAATCAGAAACTGATGCTGGATTTTAAGGACATTTACGGGTCTACCTCCAGCCTGGTTCTCCGCAATGAATGGGTGGAGTCGTTTGCTTTTGATGATCGGCATTTTATAAAGATAACGGGGCCTAACGGGAAATCCGGATTTTTCCAGCGATGACCGATGGTCCCATTGTCTGTCTCTACGCCTGGAGCAAGAAATACCTGCTTAACCTTACGTCGGGCGAACAGAATTACTACTTTTCACGACCCAACAAGGGACTCATACCTCGTCATGGATGGACAGTTTTATCCCTACAGGAACAACAAGACCTTCCTGAAGGCCTTTGACACAGAAAATCAGAAAACGGTCAAACAATTTATGAAGCAATCGAAGATCAAGGTAAAAAGAGCTCCTGATTCGCAAATTCGTCATATAGTCGAATACTGTAACTCTCTTTCCCATGAAGATTCCTAGACTCCTATTGATATCCTTCCTCTTCTTCTCCATGCTTCCGGCCCAGGGGGAAAAGAAGCGGGTTAATATCCGGATCTCCGGGGAGGGATTTGACCATTTGTGGAACAGGTGGAGACCCAGACCAACCTGGTGATCTACTACAATAGCGAGTGGGTGAAAAAAAGTTTTTCCTATCAAGCCGACTCGGTAGTGGTGGATGAGGCCCTCTACCAGGTACTAAAAGGAACCGGTCTTCACTACAACAGGATAGATACTACCCACTATATCATTCTGCCCCAAAAGCGTCTGAATATGAGTCTGCCTGTTATCACTACAGGTACAGGAAATACCAGGAAGTTGAGGGGACCTATAGTTTATGGGAGTAAAGGACGATCAATACCTGACCGGAACCCGTCCTGAACAAATGACCCGTACCATTGAGGTGGGAGAGAGGGGTGCTTCCCCGGCACGGGGAGTAGCCAGGGTAAGGGAAAGCTAGTCAATATGGAGAATGGCGAACCGGTTTTGGGTGCCACCATGGTGGATCTGGCTCAGGAAAAGGGAGCGTTCAGACCAGAATGGAAATGTGATGGCGCTGACCCAGGGAGCCACTCCATCCGGTTTTCATTTATTGGGATGGAGAGTGTGGATGTTACCATGGAAGTATTTTCGGATGGTGATTTCCGGGTGGAAATGAGCCGGCGGTGATTGCCCTGGATGAAGTGCAGATCATGGGGGAGCAGTACAGGGAGATCAATACCACCGACATTGGAGTTGAACGCTTCAGCATGAATTCCCTGAAACAGGTGCCCGTGTTCATGGGGGAACGCGATGTAATTAAGATTTCCAAGCTGCTGCCGGGAATTACCAGTGCGGGTGAAGCTTCGGTGGGAGTGAACGTGAGGGGCGGAAATGTAGATCAGAACATATTCTATATGAACCGGTTACCAGTATACAATACCTCCCATCTTTTTGGATTCTTTTCTGCATTTAATTCCGATATGATCAGGGATTTCTCCATTTACAAGGGAAATGTTCCTGTCAATTATGGAGGTAGGCTTTCATCGGTATTTAATATTCTGACCCGTAAGGGAAATAACAAGGCCTTTACCGCACATGCAGGGATAAGTCCGGTTTCGGCTCATGCCACATGTGGAAGGTCCCATTCACAAGGATCACTCCTCTTACCTGATCAGTGGACGCTCCTCCTATTCGGACTGGATCCTGAACCGGATGGAGGATCCCCTGATCCGCGACAGTGATGCCTTTTTCTATGATTTTGCCGGATCGCTGAACTTCCAGCCGAGTGACAAGAATTCTTTCAATCTCTTCTATTACCAGAGTTATGACAAATTCAGGTACAGCAACCTGAGCGACTACGAGTATGCCAACCGGGGCGGTTCGGTCAGCTGGGAAAGAGCACATTTCTCCCGCACTTACCTCCAAAGTTACCGGGACCATTTCCTTTTACCGCTTTACGAACACCGATCAGAGCGAAATCTCCAGGGCATATACGCATGAATACATGTTGAATCACAACGAGCTGGTGGCAGAGTTTGATGGGTTCCCTCACTGAACCACAAGATTGATTTCGGTGCCAGTATGATCTATTACCGGCTCGACCGGGGCGAGGTGGAACCCTATGGGGAGGCATCCATCCGGAACCAGGTGGACCTGGGATTTGAACAAGCTATGGAGGGAGGCATATTTATCAGCGACAACATGACCTTACCACTGGCTCACTCTCTATGGAGGATTGCGATACAGCTTCTACTCCATACTTGGGGCCACAGACGGTCATGCTCTATGAGGAAGGAAAGCCTAAGTCGGAGAACACCATTGTAGATTCGCTGATTTGGAGACTTTGAACCGGTCAATTTCATTCGGGACCTGAATTCCGGACTGCAGTGAATATGAAGGCCGGTCCCAATACTTCTTTTAAGCTCTCCTTTAACCAGATGCGGCAGTACCTTTTTATGTTGAGCAATACGGTGACCATCTCACCTACCGATCAATGGAAGTTATCCGATTATCATATCAATCCCCAAACGAGTTACCAGCTATACCGGGGGAGTTTACCATATATTTCCGAGACTTGGACTCTCTTCATCCGTCGAACTCTACTATAAATACTCAACGGATATTGTAGAATATAAGGACGGAGCAGACTTTATTACCTCTCCCCTGACCGAGACTGTGGTCTTGCAGGGACTCAGAATGCCTATGGTGCCGAATTTATGCTTCAGAAGACCTCCGGGCGACTCGATGGCTGGATCAGCTATACCTATTCCCGGTCGGAGATGCTGGTTCAGGGGGATAATGATTTTGAATCAATCAATAACGGCAATCCCTATCCCTCCAATTTCGACAGGCCCCATGTTCTGAATGTAGTGGCCAACTACAGTATCAACCGCAGATTTTCCATCAGCTCCAACGTGGTCTATATGTCGGGTCGCCCGGTGACCTATCCCACCTCGCTCTACTATATAAACAATGTAGCCTACATCGATTACTATGCACGGAATCAGTTCAGGATACCCGACTATTTCAGGATCGACCTCTCCCTGAATATTGAAGGAAACCTGAAAGCGGATAAGTTTATGCACTCTACCTGGAGCTTTAATGTTTACAATCTGCTGGGCAGGAACAATCCTCAAAGCATCTATTTTGTGCCGGAGGAGTATTTTATCAAGGGCTACTCTTTTTCGGTGATCGGGGTTCCTGTATTTACCGTCTCCTGGAACGTCAAACTGGGTAACTATGAGAGTCATTAGTGAGGTACTTACTATATGCTTTATGCTGATGGTCTCTGGTTGCGTCGAGCGATATTATCCGGAAGCAGATGATCTCTTACCGGGACCCTGGTGATCAATGCCCATTTGACGAACATTCCGGGGATCCAGACATTCAGATCTCCCGGTCGGACGGACTGCTTTACCCGGAATTTATTCCGGAGTCGAGATTGCCTGGTGGAGGTGGAAAACCAGGAGGGGCCAGCTCTCTTTTTCTGAATGAACCCGGGTATTACAGGCTGATGTTCCGGAAAACTTCATGCACTTTGGTGATCAGTATATGCTGAGGGTGGTCACCTCCGGGGGGAAATCTACCAGTCGGACTATTCCAGTCTGAATCCCTCACCGCCATTGACAGGATTTATTACGAGATGGAAATCCATCCCACCGTAGATCCGGATGTAATTGTTGATGGAATCCGTTTTTACATCGATTTTCAGGTGGATGCCGATTCATCCGAATTTATGCGCTGGGAGCTGGTGGAGACCTATGAATTTCACAATCCCGATTACGAGGGCTTTATCTACAGTTTTGACCGGGTTCTGAAGCCGCTCCCCGATAGCTGGAGGATCGTCAATGCTGGATCACCGGACATGTGAATGCGATCTGTACACTGGATGTGGCAAACATGTCTGCTGCCGCTACACCCGCATAGGCGCTCCATTTTGTCAGCAATGAAACCCAGCGCCTGAGTTATGGATACAGCCTGCTGGTAAGACAGCACTCCCTGGATGCTCCCGCCTTCAGATACTGGGATGAGCTTAAGAAGAACTCTCAGGGCCAGAGTAGCTTATACGACCGGCTACCCTCCATAACCCCAGTAATATTTACAATGTGGATGATCCGGATGAGCAGTATCTGGGTTTTTTCGGTGTCTCCGGGGTTACTGAAAGGCGCTTCTTTGTAAAGAGGTGGAAGGATTGAAGAAATATGATGTACTGTTCTGTTTTCCCCAACCTGAACCGCCCCGTTTCAGGTTTTTGATGACAGCGGATCTGCCTGTCTATCTTTCCAGGGCGAATGATTCGGTTTACGGGAACCTGCGTTTCGGAGAGACCGACTTAAATGTCTCGATTGCAGGGTCCGTAAAGGGAGCTCTGGTGACCCCCCCGATTTTTGGCCAATAGATTGAAAGATATGAGATACAGAACCATAATTACAACAGTGTTGCTTGGAGTGGGACTCCTGCTAGGAGCCCAGGTGCAGGAGGAGGGACTGCTATTGCTTACCGACAGGGGACACTATATCAGTGGCGAAACCATTAATTACAGGGCTTTCTACAGGAAACCGGCTGAAGGGCCGGAGATCGAGTGGAGCCGGGTTCTTTATGTGGAGTTGATCCTGCCAAACGGAACTCCCTTGTACAGGGCAAGGTAATGATCGATGCCAGAGGTGCAGAGGACCATGAATATACCAGAAGGGACTCTCCTCAGGCACCTATTATCTGAAAGCTTACACCAGGTGGATGCGGAATTGCGGACCTGATGATTATGTCTATACCTCCCTTCGGATATACGATCCCTACAATGTCCAGGGTCTTCCGGTGGATTCTCTTGGATGGGAGCCCAGCAGCGGCCCAACTCTTGAATCAGCCTGAAATGCACCCTTCCGATATGCTGGAGTGCACGTTAAAGCAGGATGTTACGGAACCCGTGAAGAGGTGGTGGCAGATTTGAAGTGGAATTTTCCTTATGCTGCTGCAGATCTGACGGTAAGTGTGACCAGGAGGGCCTTCATGGTGGACAGGCCTATTTCGACCGGGTGTCCCGTGGATCTGCCGGCATTCAGAGATTCTTCCGGAAATCCAGGGGCTCTCCTCACAGGTCAGGCGGTTAGCTCCACCGTAAGAACGCCGGCCCCCTATGCTACCATCTATGTATCGGTACTTGGGGAGGATAAGGATTTCTTCTGTAATTATTCCGATTCGACGGGCAGATTCTACTTCTCCTTTTCCCGCTATGCAGGAGAAAGAGACCTTTTTGTCTCCACCTACCATGAGCAATTTCCTGATCTCGAGTTATTGATCGACCGAGATTTCAGTCAGGATGCCCTGTCCACTTCCATCCTACCCGGTTCAATTGAATGATAGACTTCACGGATCTTATTACAGAAATGTCTGTTAATGTCCAGGTAAGGTCAACAATACTATCCTGCACAAGTGAAGGTGACTCCGGAAGCTATTGTGCCCAGGAATTGTTGTTTTACGGGAGGAGTCCCATTCCATCATCATGTTTGACGATTTTATTAAGCTTCCCAACCTTGAAGATACTTTATTGAGGTGGTTCCCCAGGTCTCCGTCAGAAGAACCGGAGGTAAACGACGACTCGGGAATGTCTAGGTGAACATCCCGATCTGGCCATCGATCCTCCTCCGGAACCATCGACGGGGTGGCCATCTTTGTATTTGAAGCCGTACTGGCAGTTTCCCCAGATTGATTAACCGGGTAGAAATTGTAAATGCTCCCTACATCAGGGAAATGTAACCTTTGGCGGATCATTAGCCTCATCTCAAAGAACAATGATCTGGGATACATCGATCTTCCCTCCTTGAGGATTGCTGTTAACTACCAGATGCTGGATCTGACGGGATCGATACTATTCACAATGGGATCTGCAAAAATCCCCGGGATGCCTGATGTGCGGATACCCTGCACCGGAATCCGAACTGGAAATGCAATCAGGAGATGGTGTTAAAACAGTATCCTTTCGTACCTCCGATTTGAAGGGCTGATGAGATCCTGATCGGGGGGAAGCCATTCGACGGAAAGTACCTGGAGAAGCGGGTGCCTTTCAGAGTTGAATAATGCCTCCCTGTCGAATAAATTGCTTAGATCAAACAGGGTATTTCTCTATCTTGTGTGGAAACCACCATTGAAAAGCAACTGGATACAGCTGGCCGGATGGACAAACAAGCTTTTGAGGAGCTTTTCAGATGTATTTTCGCATTCCTCTGATGGCATTTTCAAGGCGGATCCTTGGTAATGAGGATGATGCCAGGGAGGTGGTACAGCAGGTGTTTATCAATCTCTGGGAGAAACGGGATAAAATAGACCTCTCCACCTCCCGGAAATCTATCTCTTTACCTCGGTCAATAACAGGAGCCTGAACGTGATCAGGAACCGGAGAAAAGTTCTCTTCAGAGGAAGTGCCGCAGGCAGGGGAGTGGGATGTGAGTGCGCAAATAGAATCCATGGAGTTGGAAGAGAAGATCCGGGGGAGCCATTGATTCTTCGGAAGATGCAGAAAATATTTGAGTTAAACCGCATTGATGGACTGAAGTATGCTGAGATTGCCAGCCAACTTGATATTTCGGTGAAAACAGTTGAGAGCTCAGAATTGTCCAGAGCCGTAGAACTTAAGTGTGTGGGACGTTGGAAAATAACTGACCATCTTTTATGTTTTTCAATTCTTTGCATTGAATTAAAAGAAAGGATGATATGTTATCATAGGGGTTAAGACCCCTTTGCGTGTGTGTTATAATTGAATATGTCGAAGAGATATTACATAAGAGATTTTGATCACCTGCTTGGCAGCTTCCTTTCGGAGGAGTTGGAGTCCGGACGAGCTTGCCGTGTTCCAGGAGGAACTTCGGCTTAGATCCTACAAACAAGATTTTGCTGGATGAATACCAGCTTATTTGGTATTCCGTCAATGCAAGAGCAAAGCTATGACCTGGATGCGGAATGGGCCCAGCTGCACAAGAAACTGCCTGGATCCCCGAGCTCCCCAGTCGTACACTTCTTTATCACTCCTATCGCATCGCCGCTGTTCTGGTGGTGGGCCTGGTACTTGCTTTCTCCTGGATCGAGGTGTAACCCGCATGATGGGCTTTGAACAGTGTCATGGCCGAAAATGTACCGGTGGAGCTTATTCTTGAAGACGGCAATCTGAAGTGACTGTGAACAGGAATTCCAGCTTGAGATACGCAAAAACATTTGATCAGGAGGAAGAAAACAGACCTCTACCGGGGAGGCCTGGTTTGATGTGGGCAGGGATACCGCCAGGCCCTTTGTAATCGATGCCGGGGCGCCACTGGTGAAGGTGCTGGGAACCAGCTTTAATGTGAATGCCTATACAGAGAATCCAACCGTCGAAATTACCGTAGAGAGCGGCATGGTGGCCGTGAGCGCCAAACAGAACGATAAGGCAATTGATCGTGATGAAGGCTGGAACTGAGGCACCTATAATAAATCCACCTGGAGTTGAAACTCATCCCCTCCCGATCCAAACAATATCTCCTGGAAAACCAGGGAACTGTTCTTTGAAAACTCAACCCTTCAGGAGGTTTTGAGCTGGTGAACCGGGTATATGATGCACAACTGGTAATCACAAATAGGGAACTGCTATGCTGTCCCATCACAGTAACTTTCAGGAACCCGTCCCTAGAGGCCATTCTGAATGTTCTTGAAGTTACCCTCGACCTGCAAATAAAAAGAAAGGAGAATGAGATCAGGCTGGACGGACGCAGGATGTGCTAATAGCCTAACTTAATGTCAGGAACTGTAGCAAAAATATCCTGCTGACATTCTGCTTGCTGGCCGGGGGTGTAATCCTGTCTCCGGACAGGGAGGTCTACCGCGCTCTGATCACCCTTCAATCGACAGCATATCCCATTGAGGAGTATCCTGGACAGCATTGAAGAGCAGACCGGACTCAGTTTTTCCTACAATTCCCGGCTGATTGACGGAGATGAGCTTATTAGCATTCCCGTGGACCAGGTGACCCTGGATAAAGTCCTGGAAAAACTATTCACGGACGCAGGATATCCTTTGAAATGGTGGAACAACAGATGGTTTAGCTGAAGCCAGGACACGAACAAGCTTAAGGAGGGGTTAAACCAGCTATGGACAGCACCGGTGATGACACCCATACATTTACCATTAGTGGTTTTGTGAAAGATGGAGTACCGGGAAAGTGCTGATTGGTGCGACGATTACCATTCCCGGTGGAGAGTGGAGGTACCATCACCAACAATTATGGATTCTACTCCCTGACCCTCGGGGAGAGGTGAATGAGCAGTTTGTTGCTACGTGGGATACCGGAAAGGAAGATTAGACTCTAGCAGGGGATCAGTCACTTCATTTCACCATGGAAAAGGATCTGGCACAGATTTTGAGGAGGTCACCATCTATTCCGAAGAGTTCGATCAGAGGATCGCACTTCAGAAGCTCAGAAGAACGAATCAATCCCGAATCGGTAAGAAAGATGCCAGCTCTTTTTGGGGAAAAGGATGTGATCAAATCCCTGTGCTGCCATTGCAGGTATCAAATTCTTCGGCGATGGGTCCACCATCCTGTGAGGGGAGGGGCGCGCGACCAGAACATGATCACCATTGATGAGGCTCCGGTATATAACCCCACGCATCTGCTGGGCTATTTCAGTACCGTGGTGCCCGATGCCATCAAAGACGTGAAAGTCTACAAGGGTGATTTTCCGGCCAACTACGGGGGCAGGCTCTCCTCGCTCATTGATATCCGTACCAAGGATGGCAATATGAACCAGTTCGGGATGGATGCCAGCATCGGACTGCTGTCATCGAGGCTTTCCTGGAAGGCCCCATCTGGAAGGAACGCATCTTCTTCTTTGCCTCCGGGAGGCGCTCCTACATCATCAGGCCCATCCAGAACTGGAATGAGAACGTCAAAGATCTCCATTTTTCGGACCTGCATCTGAAACTTAACTACCGGATCAATACCAGTAACAGGCTCTTCTTTTCCATCTACCGGGGCGAGGATAACTTTGAAGTACAGAACCGACCGGGTTTTACAAGTGGCATTAACTGGACAAACAGTACCACCACGCTTCGCTGGAACCATCTTTACTCGGACAGGCTCTTCTCTAATCTGACCCTGCTGGGATCCACCTATCACTACCGTCTTTTTACACATCTGGAGGAGAATGATTACTGGAATTCCCGCATCGATAACCTGACCCTGAAGTACGATTTTACACACTATGTAAATCCGGGATACACCCCTGCGTTTCGGTGTGCTGGTCGCCGGGCATTTTCAGGATCCTGGCAATATGTACCGGGGCGGTGTGGAGTTTGATCCGGGGTACGATCTCTCCGTTAAGTATAACCGGGAATACGCCCTCTATGTTTCCAACCAGTATATCCTCAATAACAGCCTCTCCATACGTGCCGGAATAAGAGCGACCGCCTGGCACAATATGGGTCCGGCCACGGAATACAGGATCGTTCCGGTCTCGGATGGGCTTATTGAAAGAGACAGCCTGGCAGTGACCACCTATCCCTCCGGGGAGGTGTATCACCAATCGTTTTCGGTGGATCCCCGGATAAGCATGGTATATCAGCCGGGAACCAAGAATATATTTAAGCTTAGCTACAGCCGCACCAGTCAGTTCCAGTACCTGATCACCAACTCCATCAGTCCCTTTACCTCTCTGGAGGTCTGGCTGCCTTCCGTACTGAATGTTCCCCCTCAGTATGCGAATCAGTTTACCCTGGGTTATCACTCCGGAGTTTTGGAGTCCCCGGACTGAGCCTGGACGTGGCCAAAGGAATGAAGAATCTGCATCCATTACCGGGATCATGCCCATATGTTAATGAATCCCCTGGTGGAAGGGAGAGCTCCGATTTGGAAAAGGCAAGGCCTATCGGCCCCAAACCATACTGACCAAGGAGCGGGGCAGGCTCACCGGGTGGAGCTCCTACACCCTGTCCAGGGCCATTTCTGTGGTAGAGGAGATCAACGGGGGAGATCCCTATCCTTCCTATTCCGACCGTCCACACGACTTCTCCATTCATCTCTCCTGGGCCCTTCATCCCAGGCTAACCCTTGCCGGGAATTTTCTCTATATGACAGGGGTTCCCTTTTCCACTCCAACCGGCTTCTACTATCTGTGATGACCACCAGGTCCCCATCTATGCAGAGCGGAACAATGACCGGCACCCCGGATTATCACCGGCTCGATGTGGCCCTGAACTTGGCACCTGAGCAAGCCCGAACGGAAGTATCAGCATGAATTCTGATCTTCTCTGTTTATAACTTCAATAAAACCGGATCAATCCTGTAGCCTTGCACTTTAACAAAATCATGGATGAACATGGAGATTTTGTGGTCCCAGTGGACTTCTACAGCAACCCGGAACTCTTTTCCACCCAGTATTACCTCTATGGGATCGTTCCATCAATTAGCTATCACTTTAACTTCTGAGAAAATGAATCCGCACCACACATACGGAAGGAAAAGGAGCTGCTTGCCTGGATTTATAGTGGCAAGCGCACTGGTATGGGTTCTCTCTGTACCCAGGAGGTGGATTGGGACCTGAAATACCAGGAGGTCAACCTGATTGTGGTCGAAGGAAAGATTACCAGCGAAACGATACGACACGAGGTGAAGCTAAGCTGGCCGCTGTACGAGATGAATGGTATCCTCCGAACCGGTAAGCGGGGACCGGTGGAGATCTATGGTGGACGGGAGCCCTACTCCCTTACCGAGGATCCGGAAAATCCGGGGATCTACCGAAGCGATTCTCTTTTTGCTGCCCAGCTGAATCAATACTACCAGTTCTGCATTCTCCATGATAGGACCCTGCACCGAGCAGCGGTGACCAATATGCGTGAGGTAAGTCCCTTCCAGTATATGAATGTCCACCCGGTGCAGTCAGATCCCCCGCTGCTGGAAGCCTCCATCAGCGACAGCGATGATCCGGCCATTTTGAGGCTGGAGCTGGACTGGAGTCACCTGCCCGGATACGATACCCTCCCGGATACGGAAAATCATGCAGTGATCTATCACTATACCCTGAATCGAGTAGATGTGAACAAGATCTTTGACCCGCCCCAGGAGCACGTCTAGATCCCTCCGGGGACCATCGTTTTCCGGGAGAGGAATGGTAACCCTGGTACAGGGGAGTTTTTACGTGGAGTACTTTCGGAAACTGACTGGAGGGGGGGGATGTTTAATGTGTCCGGAAATGCCCGGACCAATATGGTGGGGGAGGCCATTGGGTTTTTCACCGCTGCGGATGTGATCCGCGACACCCTGGTGGTGAGATAAGGCAAGGCTGAGCGGCACTTCATACTAGCGCTGCACTTCGAAGGTGTAGGTATATTTTACCGTGATATTTCGCGCCTCATAATCCGGCAGCTGGGGAATCTCCCGTTCGAGCCAGGTATTTCGTCCCTCGTTAAATACCACATAGAGATCGGTCCCCTCTTTGGGGTTGTACCTGAAGCGCACATTGGAAATGATCTTATGAATGGCACTGTTGTATTGGACAAAGGCCGAAAGCGATAGCCTGGTGGAGAGCATATAGAGTGCCCGCAGTCCGGCAATATGATTATTCAGAGACTGGTGTCGGTCGGGAAAACGGATCAGGTCGAGCCGGTACAGGCCTCCGAGTTCACAGAGGCCCCAATGTTCCATTTTGGTTCTATGCTGGGTGAGAGCTTGTAGCCGTCAAAGTAAGCTCCGCCTTCAAGCATGAAAATGGTGTCGAAGGAACTGTGTACCCGGAGTCATTAGCATCATTTCTCCGCTGAGGTACTCATATCTACCCACCGGTATCGATATGGAATCGTTGAGTTCAAAATCTTCTTCCAGCTGATCTAGATTTTAGAAGCCGGGCCCCGACAGATCCCATCCAGTTGTTCTTAGAGGTGGAATCTCCAGGTTGCGATTCAGGCTGTACATCGTTGAGTTCGTACGATCGGAGCCGGAAGAATGCATCGTTGAACAGCTTGATACTGTGGGACTGCGACCAAAACTCTTCCGGAGAGATCCAGGTGTATTCCAGATTTGAAGCAGTGGCAATGAAGTCATCGATCATTTCGAAGCCGATACCAGGATTAAAGTCAGTCCCTGAATAAGTGAGACCGGCCGAATAGGATAGGCCTTCCTGTTTCCGCCGTTCCCAGTCCAGGGTGATGCTGGTAGGATCCATGGACAGGGGATTGTTCTCTGCACTATCCTGGAGGGTCTGGGCCAGGCGAACGGTCAGGTAGTCGTCTCCAAATACCCGGATTACTCCATCCACGCCATACGAAAGATTATATGTTCCATCTACTCCGAGCCTGCTTGTAGCCATTCCTCCCAGGTAAGAGTATTCATTAAAGGCTCTTTTCTTCACGCGAAAGGCTCCAAAATTTTCAGATGGGAGGTCTTCAAAGGAGGCAGTCTGGAGATTCAGGAGCCCCAGATCCCAGTCCTTGATCCTGCTGTTCAGGCGGGCTCTCCGCCCCAGATCCTTACGGGATTGTCTTCATACAGTCCAATCCGGCGACTGTAGAAGAGGTTGTTCTGACCACCCATGGAAAAGTCAAATATGCTGCTTCGCTCCAGAAAGAATTTTCTTTTCTCCGGAAAGAACAGGCTGAACCTGGTTGTGTTAAACTGCTGGTCATCGGCCTCTACCTGTGCAAAGTCGGTATTTACGGTCAGATCCAGCACCGTATTGGGATTGATCCCATACTTGATATCCAGTCCGGGTTCAAATTTGTAATCTTTGCTATATTCATAGGCAGTCTCTGCCTCGTTAATTTCATTATGCTGCTCATAGGCGGTGAGCAGGTAGGGGGCAATATGGAGGGGCTTTTTGGGGCTCAGATCTTTGAACACTACCTCTTCATACAGAGAGGGCTTCATATGACTGGTGGGGCCCCATTCGTTGGAGATGGCAGGGAAGATATATCCTTCATCTTTGGCTGGGAGCCATCTAAAAACACTGA
>CAWBWE010000017.1:0-9781 GCA_963792395.1 uncultured Bacteroidales bacterium | reverse complement strand
CCGCATCCTGCCCCCCAAAGTGCCCCTGCCAGGACATCCCCCGGATAATGAACCCCCAGGTAAATCCGGCTGTAACCTACCAGGACGGCCCAGGTTATCATCACTAAAGTATACCACCATTTCCTGTATCGTAGAGAATCAACAGGAAAGCTACCCCGAAGGTGTTGGAAGCATGAGACGAGATAAAACCATATTGACCCCCACACTTATTATTAACCAGGTGAACCAGGCCTTCAAGTGCCGGCTCACGGCAGGGTCGCAAACGCTGAAAAACATTCTTAAAAAGATGGACCGAACTCTGGTCGGCCAGGATGACGGCCAACACAACAAAAAAGAGCACCGGAAACAGCTGCCAACCCTTTTTCCAGCCTGAATAAAGCAAGACCAACAGGTAAAGAATGGCCACCAGGTAGTCTTGCCACTCACCCACAACATGACCACGTCCCAGAACTCATTGTGCAATCCGTTAAGAAATAGAAAGATCCTGTGTGTCAAGCTGCAAGATCCAATCCATCACAAAAATCAGCTATTCAACATGGTCCAGATGATATCATTGAGACCGACCAGCCCAGGTTGGCCACTGCCGAAATAAAGTGATATTTGACTTCTGGCAGCTCCTTCACTTCCCCGGTCAGCTCATCATCCAACAGGTCCGATTTGGTAATCACCAGCAAGCGTTGCTTATCCAGCAATTCGGGATTATACTCTTCCAGCTCCTTAAGCAGAATCCTGTACTCCTTCCGTGACGATCTTTGCTGTCGGCAGGGCACCATGAACATCAGCATGGAATCTGCGTTCGATACGCCTGAAGGAACCGGTGGCCCAGCCCCTTCCCTTCGCTCGCCCCTTCAATGATGCCCGGGAATATCGGCCATCACAAATGACCGATCGTCCCGGTATTCAACAACATCCTCAAAATTAGGAACCAGAGTGGTGAAGGATAATGGCATATTTTGGGTCTGGCAGCCGACATGGCAGAAAGCAAGGTAGATTTCCCTGCATTCGGAAAACCAACCAGGCCCACATCTACAAGGCATCAATTAGACAAACCAACCCCCCCCCTGGCTCGCCCGGCTGGGCAAACCTGGGGTGTCTGATGAGTAGATGACTTGAAATGATCATTTCCCTGTCCTCCACGCCCCCCCGGAATTAGAATTTTTTCTTCGTCGTGATCCGTAATCTCAAACAAAACCTCCATGGTCTCAGCATCCCGCGCCACCGTACCCAGCGGCACCTCAATGTAGGCATCATCACCACTGAAAAAGGTGAAATATAAATTTAAAACCAATTGACAGGATCATGATATTTCCACGAAAGTGGATACTGAAGACTGGGAATGATATCCCGGTCTTTTTTGTCCCTGGTCCAGGCAGAGTGCTTTGGCCAGGTATATTGGCAGGAGGCTGCCTCAGCCGCTCTGGGGGGCTGTTTCGTAACCAGGCAGGGATATTCCTGTGCAAATCAGAATCCGGCGGGCCTGGCTTTTATAGAGCAGTCAACCTTTAGTTTGCAGCATAGCAGGCCTTACTGGATAAACGAGCTGGGAGCCTCAGCTATCGCCGGACAATTTTTACTGGGAACAGGTGCCTTTGGGTTCTCTTTGGCTGCGCAGGGTCTGAGAGGTTTTACGAAAAGCTCGCTCTGGCTCTCTTACGGCCTTAGGCTCCATCCCGGGATCAGTGCCGGAGTGGGGCTCCATTTCTGGAACTCAGCCCTGTTTGAAAAGTTAATCTATGCCCCGGGCTGCAGCTTTGCCCTCGGCCTGCAGATCAGCATGAATAAACAATGGGAATTTGGGGCCCGGCTGTTCCATCCTGCAGGGTGGAGCTCCTGCCCGAAGCGGCCTTTCCAGAATCAAATGGCCCTGGCAAGCGGCTGCGCCTTCTCTTTCCTCCAAACAGGAATCCTATATGCAGAGCTGCATGCTGAACCGGAAACGGGCATCGCCCTGTGTGGCGGACTGGAGTGGAGCTTCTCCAGGCATTCTGTCTTAAGGACCGGCATCTGCCATAAACCCTTTGGCTTCTCCTGGGGGCTCTCTTTGAATTTCAACAGGTGGATCGCAGAATTTTCCTTTCTGTACCGGCCCGATTCTGGCCTTTCACCCCATACCTCCCTGACTCATGCATGGTGATATATTATGTGGCCTGGTACTTTTACTGATCGGCATGCCCGGGCTTCTGGGAGCCCAGATCCCCGCCAGTACGGGGGAGATGGAGGATCTGTTCTACAGAAGTGAATCGGCCAGTATACCTGAATTTCTGGTAAATGAACCTATGGAGACCGGGGAAGCAATTCTTGACTTGAACAATGCCTCCTCTGAAGAGCTGGAAACCTCAGGCTTGTTTACCCCCTACCAGATACATCAGCTATTAAAATACCGGGAAGAATTCGGAGAAATTTTTTCCATCCATGAACTGGCCGTGATTCCGGGATTCTCACAGAATAAAGTGAAGGAACTCCTTTCTTTTGTCTTTACCGGCCCGGTCAAAAAGCCAGACAGAAAAATCAGGACGCAACATTCTGTTCTGCTCCATTTAGGTAGATCCTTTCCGGGCAAAGAAGATTCTTTGTCCGGGGAGAACCATGCGTATGCCGGACCTCCATTGCTTACCTGCATTCGGATAAAATCCCGGCTGAACGCAAGGTACTCCATGGCCCTTACTTACGAAAAAGATGCCGGAGAATCTTTCCTTTACAGAAACAAACCCCAATTTCTATCGGGCTACCTCTCCCTGGATGGAAAGGGCTTTTGCAAACAAGTGGTGCTTGGATGCTTCAAATTAAACCAGGGAGCGGGCCTGGTGAATGGGGACGGATTCTTCCATCAGCTTGGAAAATTTCGTGTCAGCCGTCAATCTCTTTCCATGCTTCGGCCCTATGCCTCCAAAACTGAATCTGATTATGAGCAGGGGATCGCCTGTCAGTTGGATCGGAAAAAACTCAAATTCCTCCTGTGGGCATCCTACCGCCCGTTGAGCCTTTCTCCCAAAGCATTCACCACATATCCGGTAAGTGACAGATGGCTGGATTATGAGCGCACAACCGGGCTCTACAGAACGGACGGAGAGCTGGAAGGCAGAGCACTGGCTTCCAGGATCCATACCGGGGCCCAGCTCCTTTACAACCACCACCATTTGACCCTGGGAATCATGAGTGGATACCTGTGGGCCTTTCCTTCCCCTAAAGCAAAAAAATACCTGGATACAAATCCCGGTGCAGTGTTCCACCCAAAGGCCAGCCTGCACGCTAACAGGCTAAAAGGCAGGCTGCACTTATTCGGCGAAATAGCTGTTGATGAGAACACTTCCCTGGCCGCTATTTTTGGAACAAACTTCCATTTCAACGATTATATTCAGGGCAGTTTCCTGCTGCACCACTACGGAACAGATTACCATGGCACTTACCCCTCCTCCTACGCTTCGGGAAGCTCCATTAAAAATGAACAGGGTTTGGCTTTTTACCTGCATGTGGAGACCGGGAAGTTTGTCACTATGGACCTGAGAGGCGAGCTATTTCGTTACCAGGCTCCCCGCTACCTGACGGAGCTTCCTTCCACGGGAAGCAGGGTGAGATCACCCCCTGCATAATCCAGGGGGAACCCCTGTTCAATGGGGGCTCCGTGTGGTGAGTAAAAACTGGCAATCAAGTCCTCCGTCTGAAACGAGCAAGCTTCGCCCCCTGGTGGATTCCAGGGTAAGCAGAATAGATGTACAGTTGAAATATAAGACTCCGGACCTTTTCAACTGGCACAGCAGACTGGTGATCTCCTGGTATTCACAGCAGGAAGAAGCGCTTCCCGGATATGCCCTGATGCAGCAGGTCACTTTGTGCCCTTCCCCGAAGCTGAAAGCCAGCCTTCAAGTTGTACAATTCAGGATTGAGGATTGGGAAAACAGGATCTACCTGTATGAACCCGGGTTTTATTACAGTTTCAGTTTTCCCGTTTTACTACGGGAATGGACAGAAAACAAGCTTTCTTCTAATATGGAAACCTGCATCCTCCCGTAGTTTTTCAATAAAAATTTCCGGTGTTACAAAAAAAAATCACAGGCAAAGGGAAGCTTCCCTTCAGATGCTCCTGAAGTTTTAGTCAAATTTCAGATCGAGAATATTAATCTGGAGACTGGTCCTGCCCCGGAATTCATTTTCCATCAGTTGATAACAGATATCAAACGGGGCCCCTTTGTTTATCTTCCCGAATTTGCTTCCCTGGTGAAATCCAATGGCATTAAAAACCTTAAAGGGATTTTCCTCCTGGATCAGGGTCAACTTCAGATGCTCTCCATTGGTTCCCACGGTGCGGCCATATCCGTTATCAACCACATTTTCGGAAAGAAATACCGGACTGACATTTTCAGGACCAAAGGGTTCAAATTGTTTCAATATCCTGAAGAATTTTTCTGTGATCTCGGTAAGCTGAAGTTCCGTATCAATCTCCACCACAGGAATCAATTGTTCCGGATCAATCGTCTCTCTGACAATCTTCTCAAATCGCTCCCTGAAAATGGGAAGGTTCTGGACCTTCATGGTCAGTCCTGCTGCATATTTATGTCCGCCGAAATTCTCCAGCAGATCACTGCAGGATTCAATGGCCTGGTAGAGGTCAAATCCATTCACGGATCGGGCCGAACCGGTCACCAGCCCATTGGACTTGGTCAGAATCACCGTGGGTTTATAAAAATGATCCAGTAACCTGGAAGCTACGATTCCGATCACTCCTTTATGCCATTCAGGATTATACAATACGGTGGAGTTTTTATCCTTCAGAGATGCATCGCCCTGGATCATCTCAATGGCCTGCCGGGTGATTTCGGTATCAATGTTCCTGTCGATCCAGATTAAAGTTGTTGATCTTCTTGCTAATGATACGGGCCTCTGCTCCTTTACCGCATACCAGAAGATCCACTGATTTCTTCCCGGACTCCATTCTTCCGGCGGCATTGATTCTGGGTCCTATCTTGAACACAATATCCTCTATGGTTATCCCTTTTCTATCGATGCCTGCAACCTCCTTGATTGCCTTCAGTCCAATAGACGGATCATCGTTCAGTTTCTTCAGTCCGAAATGGGCCATAATCCGGTTTTCACCTGTAATGGGAACAATATCTGAAGCAATACTGACGACCACCAGGTCCAGGTAATCATAAATTTTACCGGGATCCTTCCCATTCTTGATTCCATAAGCCTGCACAAGCTTCAACCCAACCCCACACCCTGAAAGCTCCTTGTAGGGATAGGGACAACCTTCCTGCTTTGGGTCCAGCACAGCCACTGCATCCGGGATCTTTTCGCCGGGGTTATGATGATCGCAGATAATAAAGTCTATTCCCTTTTTACGGGCATATTCAATCTTCTCCACTGCCTTGATCCCGCAATCCAGAGCAATAACCAGGCTGATTCCATGCTGGTCCGCATAATCAATTCCCTTTATGGAGATTCCGTATCCTTCATCATACCGGTCCGGGATGTAGTAGTCGATATCCTTAAAATGACTCTTGAAACAGGAATAGACCAGGGCAACTGCGGTGGTCCCATCCACATCATAATCTCCATAGATCAACACTTTCTCTCCGGCCTGGATAGCATCATGAATCCGCTCGATGGCCTTGTCCATATCCTTCATCAGGAAGGGATCATGCAGATTGGCAAGATCGGGGCGAAAATAATCTTTGGCCTCCTGGTAGGTTTTAATATTTCGCTGGGTAAGCATCTGGGCCAGGGGCCTTTCAATACCAAGCTCACTGGACAATGCAGAAATTTCCTCTTCATTGCCCGGTGATTTTATGACCCAGTTTTTATTCATCGATTTCAGGAAATTTGGCAGGCGTTCTTCCCCCCTCGCCCTGCAAAATTAACATAATCTTTTTTATACCTTTGTGACCGGAAAAATAAAAAGAAAAATGCATCATCCCGAGCTCAGCGAACAGGAACAAATCCGAAGAAATTCCCTGAAGGAACTCAAAAAACTTGGTATTAATCCCTATCCGCCCGAGCTGTTCAAGATCAGCCATCAGGCAGCAGATATCCTCGCAGAATTTGAGAAGAACGGAGAGACTCTGAAAGAGGTCACCCTGGCAGGCAGGATCATGAGCAGGCGCATCATGGGAAGTGCATCTTTTGCAGAGATCCAGGACTCCTCGGGACGGATCCAGATCTACCTCCGGCGTGATGACCTTTGCCCGGGTGAGGATAAAACCCTGTACAATACGGTATTCAAAAAACTTCTCGATATTGGGGATATTATCGGGATCAGGGGCTATGCCTTTCGCACCCAGGTGGGGGAGATTTCCGTGCATGTCCAGGAGCTGGTGATCCTCAGTAAATCCATCAGGCCTCTGCCCATTGTGAAGGAGGCCGACGGGAAGGTTTATGATGCGGTTACCGATCCCGAATACCGCTACCGTCAGCGTTATGTGGACCTGATTGTTAATCCGGAATCGCGGGAACTGTTCAGAAAAAGAACCCAGATCTATACGACCCTCAGGAACCTGTTCAATGAAAGAGGGTACCTGGAAGTAGAAACACCCATCCTGCAACCCATCCCGGGGGGTGCTGCTGCCCGACCCTTCATTACCCACCACAATTCCCTGGATATCCCTCTCTACCTGCGGATCGCCAATGAACTTTACCTGAAACGTCTGATCGTTGGAGGCTACGACGGAGTGTATGAATTCTCCAAGGACTTCCGGAACGAGGGGATGGACCGGACCCATAATCCCGAGTTTACGGTGATGGAGATCTATGTCGCCTATAAGGACTACAAGTGGATGATGGATTTCACCGAGGAAATGATCGAAAAAGTAGCTCTCGATCTGCACGGAACCACGAAAGTAAAGGTGGGTGACCAGGAGATTGATTTCAAACGTCCCTTCAAACGCATCACCATGCTGGATGCCATCAAGGAGAGCACAGGATATGACATCTCAGGGATGGACGAAGCCAGATCTGAGAGATGTAGCCGATGGTCTGAATGTGGAACTGGACGACTCCATGGGTAAAGGAAAGATCATTGATGACATCTTCGGTGAAAAGGCCGAACCTCATATGATCCAGCCCACCTTTATCACTCGACTACCCGGTGGAAATGTCTCCCCTCTGTAAAAAGCACCGCGACAACCCGGAACTGACCGAACGCTTCGAACTGATGGTCAACGGAAAAGAGCTCTGCAATGCCTACACCGAGCTGAACGATCCCATCGATCAGCTGGAGCGCTTCCAGGATCAGCTGAAGCTATCCGAAAAAGGAGACGACGAAGCCATGTTCATCGATATGGACTTTGTACGTGCCCTGGAATATGGCATGCCCCCCACCTCAGGCATGGGGCTGGGAATGGACCGCCTGGTCATGCTCATGACCAACCAGAGCAGCATCCAGGAAGTCCTCTTCTTCCCGCAAATGAAACCTGAAAAGAAAGCTCTTGAGCTGACCGATGATGAAAAGGCGGTTCTGAATCTGTCTGAAAGCCAACTCACCCATTGACCTGAATGAATTAAAAGAACAAACCGGTCTCAGCAACAAGAAGTGGGACAAGGCCATAAAAGGGCTAACCAAAAACAAACTTGCCAGGGTGGAAAAAACCGATGCAGGCCTGTTTGTTTCGCTGGTTTAAAGTACAGAGTATTTCTTAAATTAAAATCTTAAGCTTCAATCCCCCGGTTGGGGCTTTTTAGTCACTCGCTTGTCACTGATAATCACTTACTCCTATCATCCTTCCTTCAGTTGACTCATATACATTTAGGTGGTAAATTGCATATAACCAACTTCTACCCCATATGCCCGGCAATCCCAAAAAACTTTCCCGATTCTGGCAGGAACTTAAGCGGCGCAAGGTTCTCAAAGTGCTGGTCATGTACGCTGGAGCAGCTATTGTTCTCATTGGTCTTGCGAGCGATGTTGCAGGTCCCTTGAACTTGCCTGATTGGGCCCCCCGGCTGGTCATCATTCTGGTTATCGTTGGATTGCCCGTAACCATGGTTCTATCATGGATCTTTGATATTACTCCGGAAGGAATTAAGCGCACAGCAACACTGGAGCATTCAACTACGCATGAAGCTCATGTGTCAAACCAAAAATCAAATTTCAAAGGATCCATTGCTGTCCTCCCTTTCCAGGACATGAGTCCGCAAAAAGACCAGGAATATTTTTGTGAGGGTATTTCGGAAGAAATTATTAATGCCCTGACACGCGTTGAAAGCCTGAAAGTAATTGCTCGCACATCAGCTTTTGCCTTTAAGGGAAATGCTATGGATATACGGGAAATTGGGAAGATCTTGAATGTTGAACATGTACTGGAAGGAAGTATCCGCAAGGATGGGAATCAGCTTCGGATCACCGCTCAGTTAATTAAGGTTGAGGATGGTTCTCACCTTTGGTCGGAAGCGTATAACAGAGAACTGAAAGATATTTTCATCATCCAGGAAGAAATATCCCTGTCCATTGTTGGAAACCTGAATTTGAAATTAATCGGAGCAGAAAAAGGAAAACTCCTGAAACGTCCCACGGAAGATACGGAAGCATTCCAGCATTATCTGAAAGGATTGTATTGCTGGCAACAGATGACCCCGGAAGGGAACCAGTTGGCCCAGGAAAACTATACGAAGGCATTTACAAAAGATCCAAAGTTTGCCCTGGCTTATGCCATTCTGGGTTCGAACTTCGCGTTTGCCGGGACCATCGGCCTTCTTCCTCCTGCACTGGTTTGGCAGAAAATGAAAGAACTCACTCTGAAAGCGCTTGAAATCGACAATACCATACCAGTGGCCCACTCAAGTCTAGCCGTTATTAAAATGTGTTACAATTGGGACTGGGAGGGGGCAGAAAGGGAATTTAAAAATGCCCTGGAGTTAAGTCCGAGTTCCGGATGGGATCACTACTTTTATTCAGCATACTTACGCACGACAAATCGGCTTGATGAAGCGATTTCAGAATCCATATCCGCTCTTGATTATGATCCCTATAATATCTATATCAGCTCCCAGGTTGGGGTAACTTATTTGATGGCCGGACTGATAGATCAGGCCATTGAAAAGCAGGAGTGGACCATAGGGATTTACCCGAACAGTTTCATGGCACATTTGAACCTTGGAGATGCTCTCCAGGCTAAATCCCTGCCAGAAAAAGCCATCCAGTCCTATGAAAAGGCAGTGCAACTTTCAGGGGAAAATCCCATGGCAATTTCCGGGCTTGCCAGTGCATATCTTGCGGTCGGAAAAGAAGAAGAGGCCATAAAGCTTATCCAGGACCTGAAGCTAAGAATGGAGAAGGAATATGTACAAGCTTCAATCTTTATCCCATATTATATTTTTATAAATGACCTGGACCAGGCATACCATTGGATGGAATTAGCCTGTCGTGAAAAAGAGCTTAATCTTCCTATGTATCTGGCTTCACTGCTTGCGCAGAATCTTATCCCGGCGGAAACCCGGTTCAGGGCATTGGCGGAACAAACCGGCCTGGATAAATTTTGGAAATAACCTGGCCGAATAAACATTTTTTAAAATAATAGGTATGGAAAATAAGGATCTAGTACTTGAAGCAATGGTAAAAGCAGGGGAACCATTGAATGCGGGAAAAATAGTTGAATTAACAGGCTTAGAACGAAAAGAGGTTGACAAAGTCATGAAGAAGCTTAAAACCGAAGGGGCTATCGTCTCTCCGAAAAATTGTTTCTGGCAACCCAAATAATCCACTGCCTCTTTAGCTCAGCTAATAGAGCAGCTCATTCGTAGCGAGCAGATCGGGGGTTCGAGTAACAAAGCTCTTCACAGGTATTCAATA
>CAWBWE010000016.1:0-9515 GCA_963792395.1 uncultured Bacteroidales bacterium | reverse complement strand
TAAGAGGGCAAGGAATGCAACTCCAAAGGTGTTCAGCAGACATAGACGAGATGAAACCGTATTGACCGCCACACTTATTGTTGACCAGGTGAACCAGGCCCTCCAGTGCTGGCTCATGGCAGGGTCGCAGCCTTTGAAAAACATTTTTAAAAAGATGGACGGAGCTTTGGTCTGCCAGGCTTACTGCCAGAACGATAAAGAGCGGCATGGGAAAGAGCTGCCATCTCTTTTTCCAGGCCATGAAGGCAAGCAAAAGCAGATAGAATGGCCGCCAGGTAGTTTTGCCACTGATCCACCACATGATTCCATCCCATAGCTCATTGTGCCATCCGTTAATGGCCAGGAATAATTGTGTGTCAAGCTGCAAGATCCAATCCATCACAAAAATCAGCTATTCAACATGGTCCAGATGGTATCATTGAGACCGACCAGCCCCAGGTTGGCCACTGCCGAAATAAAGTGATATTTGACTTCTGGCAGCTCCTTCTTTATTTTCCCCGGTCAGCTCATCATCCAACAGGTCCGATTTGGTAATCACCAGCAAGCGTTGCTTATCCAGCAATTCGGGATTATACTCTTCCAGCTCCTTAAGCAGAATCCTGTACTCCTCTGCAATATCATCGCTGTCGGAGGGGACCAAAAACATCAGCATGGAATTCCGCTCAATATGTCTCAGGAACCGGTGGCCAAGACCCTTTCCTTCACTCGCCCCTTCAATGATGCCTGGAATATCGGCCATCACAAATGAGCGATCGTCCCTGTATTTCACAATCCCCAGGTTGGGGACCAGAGTGGTGAAGGGATAATCGGCAATTTTGGGCTTTGCCGCTGAGATGGCAGCCAGCAAGGTAGATTTTCCTGCATTTGGTTTACCCACCAGTCCCACATCAGCAAGCAGTTTTAATTCAAGAATAAACCAACCCTCCCCCCCTGGCTCGCCCGGCTGGGCAAACCTGGGTGTCTGGTGAGTAGCTGACTTGAAATGATCATTGCCCTGACCTCCTCGTCCGCCCTTCATCAATATCTTCTCCTCATTATGAGTGGTAACTTCGAAAAGTACTTCATTGGTCTCAGCATCCCTGGCCACCGTCCCCAGAGGAACCTCGATATAAGCGTCCTCCCCGCTGGCTCCCGTTTTCAGGTCCGATCCCCCGGCACCTCCATGCGTGGCAAACACATGTCTTTTGTATTTCAGATGCAGCAGGGTCCAGAGTTGATTGTTTCCTCTAATGATCACATGTCCTCCTCTACCCCCATCACCACCATCCGGACCACCTTTCCGGGTTAGTTTATCCCTGTGAAGGTGAGCCGAACCAGCACCTCCCTTGCCTGATCGGCAAAAGATCTTTACATAATCAACAAAGTTGGCATTGGACATGAGTCACAGTAAAAAAAGCGTTTATTTCTTTACCTTGGCAATAACCTTCTGAATGCGCTTAAAAATTTCATCTACAGTTCCCGTACCTTCTACAGCTGCATGTTTACGCATCTTATCGTAGTAATAAGTCACCGGGATGGTCTGGTTGTTATATACATCAATGCGGTTGTTGATGGTCTCCAGATTATCATCTGATCGCCCGGTCTCTTTTCCTCTATTCAGGAGCCGTTTTACCAGCTCTTCACGGGGTACTTCCAGGGAGATCATTACTCCAATGCGCTCGTCATATTTGGTCAGTGCATTTCGCAGGGCCCTGGCCTGTTCAACAGTCCTGGGGAAACCGTCAAAAATAAAGCCGGGGCCGCCCCTGTTTTCCTTCAATTTGTTTTTGATCATCCCGATCACGATCTTATCCGAAACCAGCTCTCCCTTATCCATAATCTCCTTGGCCTGCAACCCCAGTTTTGTCTGAGCAGCTACCTGCTCCCTGAGAAGATCACCGGTTGAGATATGCACCAATTCATATTTCTCTATGATCTTTTCCGATTGTGTTCCTTTTCCAGATCCCGGAGGTCCAAATAATACAATATTCAGCATGTTTTTTCAGTTTTTTTGACGAGCCCAAAAATAGTAAATAGTTGCCTCATTCATTCACCAATCGGTAGATTTCCCTGAAGTTTCTGCCATACCCGTCATAATCCAGGCCATATCCCAGAATAAAGTTGTTGGGAATCTCCATCCCCACGTAATCGAGTTTTACCTCCTTTACCGTAGCTTCCGGTTTATGCAGGAAGGTGGCGACCATGATCTCAGCGGGTTCAAAGCCCGATAGTTGCCGGATAATCGTATCCAGGGTGACACCGGTATCCACAATATCTTCCAGCACCACAACCACCCGGTCCTTCAGATCACGATTGATCCCTATAAGTTGCTTGACACTTCCGGTCGACTGGGTACCACTATAGGAAGCCAGTTTCAGAAAGGTAATCTGACAGGGAAAATCCAGTTGTTTATATAGATCGCTTGCAAACATGAAGGCCCCATTCAGAATCCCAAGAAAAACAGGATCCTTGGAGGCCAGATCACGGTTCATCTCATGGGCCACCCGGCTTACTTCTTTTTGAATCGCTTTCTCGTCAATGAATGGTTCGAAAAATTTGTCATGAACCTGAACAATCTTACTTTCCATATGTAATATTTTAATTGAAAGTAGGCATCAAAATGCAGGAATGAAAATAATTGTAATTTCGTTAGCTGATAATCATTACAAAACTACATAAACAAATGAATCCTAAAGTAAGTATTATCATGGGAAGTACCTCGGACCTTCCCATTATGGAGCAGGCGGCAAAACTGCTCGACGAATTTGAGATCCCATTTGAGATCAACGCTCTTTCGGCTCACAGAACACCAGATCAGGCCATGGCCTTCGCCAGGAACGCAGCCGGAAGAGGAATCCGGGTTATTATTGCCGGGGCAGGCGGTGCAGCGCACCTTCCCGGTGTTGTGGCAGCACTTACGCCCCTTCCGGTGATTGGAGTTCCCATAAAAGCTTCCATCTCCATCGATGGCTGGGACTCCATACTGAGTATCCTGCAGATGCCTCCCGGGATACCGGTAGCCACGGTAGGACTGGACGGAGCCAGGAATGCCGGAATACTGGCCGCTCAGATTTTAGGTACCGGCGAGCCTGAAGTTTTGGAAAAAATGTTGAAGTTCAAAGAGAGCCTGGCCTCCAAAATTGTAAAGGCCAACGAGGAGCTGAAAAAGGTGAAATATAAATTTAAAACCAATTGACAGGATCATGATATTTCCACGAAAGTGGATACTGAAAAGACCGGGAATTATTATCCCGGTCTTTTTTTGTCCCTGGTCCAGGCAGAGTGCTTTGGCCAGGTATATTGGCAGGAGGCTGCCTCAGCCGCTCTGGGGGGCTGTTTCGTAACCAGGCAGGGATATTCCTGTGCAAATCAGAATCCGGCGGGCCTGGCTTTTATAGAGCAGTCAACCTTTAGTTTGCAGCATAGCAGGCCTTACTGGATAAACGAGCTGGGAGCCTCAGCTATCGCCGGACAAATTTTTACTGGGAACAGGTGCCTTTGGGTTCTGTGGGCTGCGCAGGGTCTGAGAGGTTTTACGAAAAGCTCGCTCTGGCTCTCTACGGCCTTAGGCTCCATCCCGGGATCAGTGCCGGAGTGGGGCTCCATTTCTGGAACTCAGCCCTGTTTGAAAAGTTAATCTATGCCCCGGGCTGCAGCTTTGCCCTCGGCCTGCAGATCAGCATGAATAAACAATGGGAATTTGGGGCCCGGCTGTTCCATCCTGCAGGGTGGAGCTCCTGCCCGAAGCGGCCTTTCCAGAATCAAATGGCCCTGGCAAGCGGCTGCGCCTTCTCTTTCCTCCAAACAGGAATCCTATATGCAGAGCTGCATGCTGAACCGGAAACGGGCATCGCCCTGTGTGGCGGACTGGAGTGGAGCTTCTCCAGGCATTCTGTCTTAAGGACCGGCATCTGCCATAAACCCTTTGGCTTCTCCTGGGGGCTCTCTTTGAATTTCAACAGGTGGATCGCAGAATTTTCCTTTCAGTACCGGCCCGATACTGGCCTGTCGCCCCATACCTCCCTGACTCATGCATGGTGATAAATTATGTGGCCTGGTACTTTTACCGATCGGCATGCCCGGGCTTCTGGGAGCCCAGATCCCCGCCAGTACGGGGGAGATGGAGGTATCTGTTCTACAGAAGTGAATCGGCCAGTATACCTGAATTTCTGGTAAATGAACCTATGGAGACCGGGGAAGCAATTCTTGACCTGAACAATGCCTCCCCCTGAAGAGCTGGAAACCTCAGGCTTGTTTACCCCCTACCAGATACATCAGCTATTAAAATACCGGGAAGAATTCGGAGAAATTTTTTCCATCCATGAACTGGCCGTGATTCCGGGATTCTCACAGAATAAAGTGAAGGAACTCCTTTCTTTTGTCTTTACCGGCCCGGTCAAAAAGCCAGACAGAAAAATCAGGACGCAACATTCTGTTCTGCTCCATTTAGGTAGATCCTTTCCGGGCAAAGAAGATTCTTTGTCCGGGGAGAACCATGCGTATGCCGGACCTCCATTGCTTACCTGCATTCGGATAAAATCCCGGCTGAACGCAAGGTACTCCATGGCCCTTACTTACGAAAAAGATGCCGGAGAATCTTTCCTTTACAGAAACAAACCCCAATTTCTATCGGGCTACCTCTCCCTGGATGGAAAGGGCTTTTGCAAACAAGTGGTGCTTGGATGCTTCAAATTAAACCAGGGAGCGGGCCTGGTGAATGGGGACGGATTCTCTCCATCAGCTTGGAAAATTTCGTGTCAGCCGTCAATCTCTTTCCATGCTCCGGCCCTATGCCTCCAAAACTGAATCTGATTATGAGCAGGGGATCGCCTGTCAGTTCGATCGGAAAAAACTCAAATTCCTCCTGTGGGCATCCTACCGCCCGTTGAGCCTTTCTCCCAAAGCATTCACCACATATCCGTTAAGTGACAGATGGCTGGATTATGAGCGCACAACCGGGCTCTACAGAACGGACGGAGAGCTGGAAGGCAGAGCACTGGCGTCCACGGGCGATCCATACCGGGGCCCAGCTCCTTTACAACCACCACCATTTGACCCTGGGAATCATGAGTGGATACCTGTGGGCCTTTCCTTCCCCTAAAGCAAAAAAATACCTGGATACAAATCCCGGTGCAGTGTTCCACCCAAAGGCCAGCCTGCACGCTAACAGGCTAAAAGGCAGGCTGCACTTATTCGGCGAAATAGCTGTTGATGAGAACACTTCCCTGGCCGCTATTTTTGGAACAAACTTCCATTTCAACGATTATATTCAGGGCAGTTTCCTGCTGCACCACTACGGAACAGAGTACCATGGCACTTACCCCTCCTCCTACGCTTCGGGAAGCTCCATTAAAAATGAACAGGGTTTGGCTTTTTACCTGCATGTGGAGACCGGGGAGTCTGTCACTATGGACCTGAGAGGCGAGCTATTTCGTTACCAGGCTCCCCGCTACCTGACGGAGCTTCCTTCCACGGGAAGCAGGGTGGATCTCACCCTGCATAATCCAGGGGGAGCCCCTGTTCAATGGGGGCTCCGTGTGGTGAGGAAAAACTGGCAATCAAGCCCTCCGTCTGAAACGAGCAAGCTTCGCCCCCTGGTGGATTCCAGGGTAAGCAGAATAGATGTACAGTTGAAATATAAGACTCCGGACCTTTTCAACTGGCACAGCAGACTGGTGATCTCCTGGTATTCACAGCAGGAAGAAGCGCTTCCCGGATATGCCCTGATGCAGCAGGTCACTTTGTGCCCTTCGCCGAAGCTGAAAGCCAGCCTTCAAGTTGTACAATTCAGGATTGAGGATTGGGAAAACAGGATCTACCTGTATGAACCCGGGTTTTATTACAGTTTCAGTTTCCCGTTTTACTACGGGAATGGACAGAAAACAAGCTTTCTTCTAATATGGAAACCTGCATCCTCCCGTAGTTTTTCAATAAAAATTTCGGGTGTTACAAAAAAAAATCACAGGCAAAGGGAAGCTACCTTACAGATGCTCCTGAAGTTTTAGTCAAATTTCAGATCGAGAATATTAATCTGGAACTGATCCTGCCCGGAATTCATTTTCCATCAGTTGATAACAGATATCAAACGGGGCCCCTTTGTTTATCTTCCCGAATTTGCTCCCCTGATGAAATCCAATGGCATTAAAAACCTGAAAGGGATTTTCCTCCTGGATCAGGGTTGAACTTCAGATGCTCTCCATTGGTTCCCACGGTACGGCCATATCCGTTGTCAACCACATTTTCGGAAAGAAATACCGGACTCACATTTTCAGGACCAAAGGGTTCAAATTGTTTCAATATCCTGAAGACTTTTCTGTGATCTCGGTAAGCTGAAGTTCCGTGTCAATCTCCACCACAGGGATCAATTGTTCCGGATCAAGCGTCTCTCTGACGATCTTCTCAACTCGCTCCCTGAAATCGAACCGTTCGACCTTCATGGTCAGTCCTGCCGCATATTTATGTCCGCCAATATTCTCCAGCAGATCACTGCAGGATTCAACCGCCACGATACAGGTCAAATCCAATCACGGATCGGGCCGATCCGGTCACCAGCCCATTGACTGGTCAGAATCCCAGTGGGTTTATAAAAATCATCCAGTAACCTGGAAGCTACCGATTCCGATCACTCCTTTATGCCATTCAGGATGATACAACACGGTGGAGTTTTTATCCTTAAGAGAGGCATCGCCCTGGATCATCTCAATGGCCTGCCGGGTGATTTCGGTATCGATGTCCGGGATCCAGATTAAAGTTGTTGATTTTCTTGCTAATGATACGGGCCTCTGCTCCTTTACCGCATACCAAAGATCACTGACTTCTTCCGACTCCATTCTTCCGGCGGCATTGATTCTGGCATCTTGAACACAATATCCTCTATGGTTATCCCTTTTCTATCGATGCCTGCAACCTCCTTGATTGCCTTAAGACCAATAGACGGATCATCGTTCAGTTTCTTCAGAGTCCGAAATCGGCCATAATGCGGTTTTCACCTGTAATGGGAACGATATCCTGAAGCAATACTGACGACCACCAGGTCCAGGTACTCATAAACTTTACCGGGATCCTTCCCCATTCTTGATTCCAAAAGCCTGCACAAGCTTCAACCCAACCCCGCAACCTGAAAGCTCCTTGTAGGGATAAGGGACAACCTCCCTGCTTTGGGTCCAGCACAGCCACTGCATCCGGGATCTTTTCGCCGGGGTTATGATGACGCAGATAATAAAGTCTATTCCCTTTTTACGGGCATATTCAATCTTCTCCACTGCCTTAATCCCGCAATCCAGAGCAATAACCAGGCTGATTCGATGCTGGTCCGCATAGTCTATTCCCTCTATGGAGATTCCGTATCCCTCATCATACCGGCTGCGATGATTAGTCCATATCCTTAAAATGACTCTTGAAACCAGGAATAACACCAGGGCAACTGCGGTGGTCCCATCCACATCATAATCTCCATCGATCAACATTTTTCTCCGGCCTGGATACCAATGAATCCGCTCGATGGCCTTGTCCATATCCTTCATCAGGAAGGGATCATGTAGATTAGCAAGATCGGGGCGAAAATAATCTTTGGCCTCCTGGTAGGTTTTAATATTTCTCTGGGTAAGCATCTGGGCCAGGGGCCTTTCAATACCAAGCTCACTGGACAATGCAGAAATTTCCTCTTCATTGCCCGGTAATTCTATGACCAAGTTTTTATTCATCCATTCAGGAAATTTGCAGGCGTTTTTCCCCCCTCGCCCTGCAAAATTAACATAATCTTTTTATACCTTTGTGACCGGAAAAATAAAAAGAGAAATGCATCATCCCGAGCTCAGCGAACAGGAACAAATCCGAAGAAATTCCCTGAAGGAACTCAAAAAACTTGGTATTAATCCTTATCCGCCCGAGCTGTTCAAGATCAGCCATCAGGCACAGATATCCTCGCAGAATTTGAGGAGAACGGTGAAGACTCTGAAAGAGGTCACCCTGGCAGGCAGGATCATGAGCAGGCGCATCATGGGAAGTGCCTCTTTCGCAGAGATCCAGGACTCCACGGGACGGATCCAGATCTACCTCCGGCGTGATCAACCTTTGCCCGGGTGAGGATAAAACCCTGTACAATACGGTATTCAAAAAACTTCTCGCATATTGGGGATATTATCGGGATCAGGGGCTATGCCTTTCGAACCCCCGGGTGGGGGGAGATTTCCGTGCATGTCCAGGAGCTGGTGATCCTAGTAAATCCATCAGGCCGCTGCCCATTGTAAGGAGGCCGACGGGAAGGTCTATGATGGGTACCGATCACGAATACCGCTACCGTCAGTCGTTATGTGCGACGTCATTGTTAATCCGGAATCGCGGGAACTGTTCAGAAAAAGAACCCGTATCTATACGACCCTCAGGAACCTGTTCAATGAAAGAGGATACCTGGAAGTAGAAACACCCATCCTGCAACCCATCCCGGGGGTGCTGCTGCCGCCCCTTCATCACCCACCCCCACAATACCCTGGACATCCCTCTTTACCTGCGGATCGCCGAATCAACTTTACCTGAAACGTACCCTATCGTTGGGGAGGCTACGACGGAAGTGTACGTGAATCTCCAAGGACTTCCGCCGGAACGAGGGGATCGACCAATCCATAATCCCGAGTTTACGGTGATGGAGATCTATGTCGCCTATAAGGACTGACAAGTGGATGATGGATTTCACTGAAGAAATGATCGCAAAAGTAGCTCTCGATCTGCATGGACAACGAAAGTACAGGTCGGTGGAGAAGGAGATCCATTTTAAACGTCCCTTCAGACGCCTTAGTATGCTGGATGCCATCAGGAGAGTACGGGATATGACATCGCAGGGAAGAGACGAAGCCAGTCTGAGAAGAGATAGCCGATGGTCTGAACGTGGAGACCTGGACGACTCCATGGGTAAAGGAAAGATCATTGACGCCATCTTCGAAGAAAAGGCAGAACCTCATTTGATCCCGCCCACCCTTATCACTGACTACCCGGTCGAAATCACCCCCCTTTGAAAAAGCATCGGGATAACCCGGAGCTGACCGAACGCTTCGAACTGGTGAACGGAAAGAGGCTTCTGCAATGCCTACACCGAGCTGAATGATCCCATCGATCAGCTCGAACGCTTCCAGGATCAGCTGGAGGCTGTCCGAAAAAGGAAACGATGAAGCCATGTTCATCGATATGGACTTTGTACGCGCCCTGGAGTATGGCATGCCCCCCACCTAGGGATGGGGCTGGGAATGGACCGTCTCGGGCCACGCTCATGACCAACCAGAGCAGCATTCAGGAAGTCCTCTTCTTCCCGCAAATGAAACCTGGAGACCCAGGCTAAGGCTGTGGGAAAACCCTCCATGGAGCCCTTCCTGGAACTGGGCATCCCCGAAGAGTGGGTGGAACACCTGATGGAATTAGGTTACGACTCGGCGGACAAGATCAAGGCCCTGGAAAAACCCGGCCGGCTGCACCAGGAGATGATGGGCTACCGTAAGAAGAACAAGCTGGACATCGGCACTGTTACTATGGATCAGGTAGCGGAG
>CAWBWE010000015.1:0-137951 GCA_963792395.1 uncultured Bacteroidales bacterium | reverse complement strand
TAGCCACATCCGATGCAGTAGGATTCATCAACCAGCGACACTCCATCAGGACTGTCATAAGTTGCCCCAACCGGGCATACCTGTGTGCAGGGAGACTTAGCACATTGGTTGCACATTTTTGGGACAAAGAAGGTTTTAAATATTTCTTCTTCCTCAAAGGAGGGTTTAAAGCCATCAATTCCCCCGTTTGGAGATTCAATTTTTATTTCGCCATTGTTCAGGATGGTATACTGTTCCACCCAGGTACGAAAATAAAAGGGTTCATCCGGTACCTGGTTCTCAATTTTACAAGCCCTGGCACACATTCCGCATCCGATGCATAAGTGGATATCTATGCCAATTCCCCACCATGGACCCTCCTCGGGAGGAGGATCCGATGCCATAAGCAGCACATCAAAAGGCCTTGTAACGGAGGACAGGACCAGGGTGCCTGCGGCTGCCATCGAAGCTTTCATAAATTTTCTCCGCGATGATTTCATTCCATTCCCTCCCATAGTGTATGTGGATTATGACATTCAATGCAATCTGTTTTCTCTGTATGATGAGTATTGATATCCACCTGAAATACTACATCGTTTGATCTTGCCGGGTGGCTATCATGACATCTACCACAAAATTCCCTGCCGCTTTCTTTAGCAATGTTTCCCGACTGTGGATCTTCCACATGAATTCTTCCCGGACCATGACAGATAAGGCAGGAGAGCCCGGCATGCATTTCACTTTCAAGCTTTTCCAAAATATCAGAGTGACATGCATGGCAGTCTTCTGCATCCGCAAAGGTTTTCTCTCTTCCAGCATTATCTATTAATGAGTCACCCCGGTAATGTCCGTATTGGCCAAAAGTTTCGGGAATTAGAAAATGACGGACTACAAGGAACAAGCCTATAAAGACAATGAATAGCAGAAGGATCCTGTTGATTTGTGCAGGCATGATTAAAAACTGTATTAAATAATACATATAATCAGTGATTAATAATACAGAAAAAGATTCTACAATCACTATATTTGTGTAGGCGATCTGCTTAAATATCAGCTTGTTTATATTTAGATCAAATAAGTTTTATGAATACTAGAAAATCTCCAGTTGAAGTGATTGATTGCGACAGCAACCGACCGGTTTATACACTCGGTGTGGCCTCACAGCTGTCTGAAACTCCCGCACATTCCATCCGGCAGTATATTGATATGGGACTACTCATCCCCTATAAGCTTGAGTCGAAACGTCATTTGTTTTCCCTGAATGATATTGATAGGTTGAAATTGATCAGGAGCCTCATTCGTGATAAAGGACTCAATTTCTCAGGGGTACGGGCCTTAATGGCTATGACTCCTTGTTGGGCAATCCGGGAATGTTCAGAGGAGGACAGAAGTTCCTGTGGAGCGTACAGTGATAACTTTCAACCCTGCTGGGAATCATCTGAGAAGGGGAGGCTTTGCAAAAATGAGAATTGCAGGGATTGTGAAGTTTACCATTCCCTGGACCCGGATTCCGGAATAAAATCAACTCTAAAGGCCCTTTTATAGTTCAGCATTCTGAGCTACTCCTGGTAGGCTTCAACGGGATCGCAGGCGCAAACCAGATTGCGGTCGCCATAGGCATCATTAATCCGACTGACCGGGGGCCAGAACTTATTCTCTTTCACCCAGGGAAGGGGGAAGGCAGCTTTGGCTCTGGAATATTTCCGGTCCCAGGTTTCGCTTACCAGCACTTCTGCCGTATGAGGGGCATGCCGGAGAACACTTTCTTCGGCTTTCAGTTTTCCGCTGGCAACCTCCATAATATCCTTATGGATATCAATCATGGCCGATATGAAGCGGTCCAGCTCAGCTTTGGATTCACTTTCTGTTGGTTCCATCATCAGGGTGCCATGCACCGGGAAAGAGAGGGTAGGGGCATGGAATCCATAGTCCATCAAGCGCTTTGCAATATCAGCTTCGCTTATATCCGCAATGGTCTTGAATTTCCTGCAATCCAGGATCATCTCATGGGCCACAAAACCTTCGGTTCCTGTATACAGGATATCGTAGTAATCTTTCAGGGAAACGGCCACATAATTGGCATTCAGAATGGCCATTCGGGTGGCATCTGTGAGTCCTTCAGCACCGAGCATTCTGATATAGGCATGTGATATGGCCAGTACCCCGGCACTTCCATAGGGTGCAGCTGCCACAGCGTTGATCCCTTTCACTCCCCCGGTCTCGACCAGAGGGTGCGTGGGCAGATATTCCACCAGGTGGCTGGCCACACCTATGGGGCCGACACCAGGTCCGCCACCGCCATGGGGAATGGCAAAGGTCTTGTGCAGGTTCAGGTGACAGACATCGGCTCCGATATGGGCCGGACTGGTGAGGCCGACCTGGGCATTCATATTGGCACCGTCCATATAGACCTGTCCTCCGTAATCATGAACAATCCCTATAATCTCCCGGATATTATTCTCAAAAACCCCATGGGTGGAGGGGTAGGTGATCATAATGGAAGAGAGCACTTCCTTATGCGCTTCGGCGAGCTCCTTCAGGTGCGCCGTATCGATGTTTCCCCGCTCATCACAGTTTACTACCTTGACCTGCAGACCGGCCATCACGGCGCTGGCAGGATTGGTTCCATGTGCCGATGCAGGAATCAGAACCACATTCCGGCCACTTTCTCCCCGGTCCCTGTGATAGGCCTGGATAACCATCAGCCCGGTATACTCTCCGGCTGCACCAGAATTGGGCTGAAAGGAGATCGTTTCAAATCCGGTAATTTCTTTCAGCGCCTGTTCCAGTTCGTTGATCATCTGATGAAATCCTTCGGTCTGTTCGATGGGGACAAAGGGATGAAGAGCGGCGAATTCCGGCCAGCTGACCGGAATCAGCTGGGTGGCTGCATTCAGTTTCATGGTACAGGATCCCAGGGAGATCATGGACTGGGTCAGGGAGATATCCTTTCCTTACCAGCCTCCTGATATAACGCATCATTTCGGTTTCGGACCTGTATTTGTGAAAGGTTGGCTGAGGCAGGATCACTGATTTCCTGGAAAAATCCTTTTTAAATGCGATGGCGGGTTCCAGGGTTTTTTGAAAATGAATCCCCTTTTTTACAGCAATGGAGAAAACTTCCAGAATTTCATTAAGGGCCTCCTCGTGCGTACTTTCGTCGGTGGAAAACTGAACTGTCCCATCCTCCGGGTAGTAAAAGTTGATTTCCTTTTCTTCGGCCATCTTGTGTATTTCCTGAGAACTCAGCTTTCCGGGCAGTTGCACCCTGAGTGTGTCGAAAAAATCCTGTGAGCCAGTCTATACCCCAGCTTTTTCAGTTGTGACGCCAGGTAGGCAGCTCCTGTATGAATGTTGGAGGCGATTCTATGCAAGCCTTCCGGTCCGTGGTAGGCTGCATACATTCCGGCCATGCTTGCCAGAAGGGCCTGAGCGGTACAGATATTGGAGGTGGCGCGTTCCCTTTTAATATGTTGTTCCCTGGTCTGCAGCGCCATACGGAGGGCTGGCTTTTCATTCACATCCATGGAGATGCCAATAATGCGTCCGGGCATATGCCTCTTATAGGACTCTTTGCATGCGAAATAGCCGGCATGGGGTCCTCCGAAGAACATGGGGATCCCGAATCGTTGGGTAGAACCCACCACCACATCGGCATCCCATTCGCCCGGAGGAGTAAGCAAAACCAGGCTCATGAGGTCAGCTGCAACAGCAACCGCAATTTCTTTCTCCTGGGCTGATTGGGTGAAGGCTTTATAGTCCCTGATCTCCCCGTCGGCTGCGGGGTACTGGACCAGGGCTCCGAAAATCGAAGCATCCAGTTCCACCTCCAGGTAGGAGCCGAACTGCAGCTGAATACCCAGGGGCTCGGCCCGGGTAATCAGTACTGCCCTGGTTTGAGGGAAAATATTCTCATCCACGAAAAAGCTGTTTCTATCCTCTTTAACCGCAGTCCTGGATCGTGCATTAAAAAGCATAATCATGGCTTCGGCTGCCGCAGTCGCTTCATCCAGCAAAGAAGCATTGGCGATTTCCATACCTGTCAGCTCCATAACCATGGTCTGAAAATTCAGCAAGGCTTCAAGTCTGCCCTGGGAGATCTCAGCCTGATATGGGGTATAGGAGGTATACCAGTTTGGATTTTCCAGGATATTGCGCTGGATGACAGAAGGCAAAATTGTATTGTAGTATCCCAAACCCATGTAGGTACGGAACATCTGGTTCTTTGCTGCAATTTCCCACATCCTTCCCAGGTAGGAATGCTCATCCATGGCTTCGGGCAGATTCAAAAACGGCTTCCTGAGGATGGACGCGGGGATGGTCGGCTAATAAGTTCATTCAGGGTTGACCCCAATGGTCTCCAGCATTTCTTTTATCTCTTGCTTTCGGGGGCCCAGGTGACGCTGACTAAAGAGATCAGATTTCATATGATGACAATAATTTTTAGCAGAAATTCAATTCAAAACGCAAATATAGGTAAACCTGTCGCTCATAAAAGAGGAAGGAAATCATGTTATTCAACCATGGTCAGAAAGGGATTTGTTAGGGCTTCCATCTCCTATGGTGGATGGTTCTCCGTGTCCAGGGAAAACAATGGTCTCCGCGGGCAAAGTCAATAGCCTTGTACGGATTGAATGGATCAGGGTATCATAGTCGCCCCCGGGCAGATCGGTTCGCCCGATGCTCCCCTGGAAGAGAGCATCCCCGGTGATCACAAATCCACCTTCGGGAGAATAGAAAGAAAGGCTTCCGGGCGAATGACCCGGTACCAGAATGGATTGCAGGGTATCCTCCCCAATGGATTTCACGTGACCTTCCACGATGGGCTTATCAATTCCCGAAAAGGGTTCCACATGAAGTCCGTATATCTCTCCCATGAGTGGGGCATTATTCAATAAGCCGGCTTCGTCTGGGTGAGCCCGAGTGGGCAGGTATAGGTCTGCATATGTTGAACCCCGAGCACATGATCCACATGGCAATGAGTATTCAACTGCCCGATTATCTTAACTCCCTGAAGCAATATAGTGTCAAAGGTCCTGATTTCCTCGGGAGAATAGAAGGCCGGATCCATCACCAGGCAAGATCCTTCTTCGTCCATGATCAAATAGGTGTTAACCTGGAAAGCATTAAACACATGTGTCTCTATCGTTAGCATATTATTGATTTTTACCCCTTAGAAGGGGGACAAAGGAGAATTGACCATGTTCGCTTCGCTGAAATTGATCATCAGATTCCCGTACTACTCTGATCATCTTCTGACCTCAACGGTCTCCTTCAGGGACAACCAGGATGCCTCCTATGGCCAGCTGATTCAATAGGAGCTGTGGAATTTCAGGGGCGGCTGCAGTAACAAGGATCCTGTCATATGGCTGGTATGCGGGTAATCCTTCGTAGCCGTCGCCGTAAAAAAAAATGGGTTTGTAATTCAGCGGACCCAGTGTTTTCTGAGCATCCAGGAAAAGCTGACGCTGTCTCTCAATGGTGTAGACCCGTGCCCCAAGTTCCAGCAGAACGGCTGTCTGATATCCGGATCCGGTTCCAACCTCCAGGACCTTCATATGTTTTTTTACCTCCAGGAGCTCGGTCTGAAATGCAACTGTATAGGGTTGAGAGATGGTTTGCCCGGCTGCTATGGGAAAGGCTTTATCGTTATAGGAAAAGTTGACGAAACTACTGTCCATAAAGAGATGCCGGGGTACCCTGTCCATGGCTTCCAGAACCTCTTCATTCAGGATGCCTTTGTTCCTGATAGAATCTACCAGCTTCTTTCTTAGTCCTTTATGTCTAAAACTATCTGCCTGTTCCATTTGGATGGACAAATATAAGGGATATTCTTAAACATAAATGGTGTTTTTTTTGACACTCGATGCAATTATCGGCCACCGGATTCAGTTATATCAGCAGAGGTCGACCACTTAAATGAAGAACCAGAGGAAACAGAAAACTCTTTACATTTTATTTGACTTCCTGGCTGCCATGTTGGCATGGATACTCTTTTTCTTATTCGAAAGGTTCAGATTGAACCCCAGGTATTTGGGACGGAGGTGCCCATCACCCTCGGACCCAGATTCTGGGCAGGAATCATCAGCCTTCCTTTTGCATGGATACTGTTTGTATTATTTCACCGGCTTTTATAAGAATATATTCCGCCGTTCCAGGCTGGATGATTTTATTCGCACCCTGCTTAGTTCCTTGCTGGGTGTCGTGATTGTATTTTTCCTCCTGATCCTGGATGATACCATTGTGGACTACACCCATTATTACAGCTTGTTTATCACCCTTTTTATCCTGCACTTTACTTTTGTGTTGATTCCCCGGATGATACTTACCAGCAGAACGGTTTCAAGGGTTCACAGGCGGGATATCGGATTTAAAACTGTCATGATCGGAAGTAATGAGAATGCGGTGGACGTTTATCTGGATATCGTAAATCAAAAGAGGTCCAACGGATATAATATTCTCGGGTTTATCAATGTCCAGGAGAAGGTGCATTACCAGTTGCAGGATCATCTCTCGCATCTGGGCGGCCATGAAAAAATGGAGCAAATTTTGGAGGAGTGGGGAGTTGAAGAGGTTATTATTGCACTGGACCCTGTGGAACATGATAAGATTGGAGACATCATAAGCAGGCTTTCTCGTCTGGACCTCAGGATCAGCGCCATTCCGAGCATGACCGATATCCTGACAGGGAAGGTGAAAAGCACCACTATTTTTGGAACTCCCTTACTTGAAGTGAATCAGGACGTAATGCCGGCCTGGCAGCAGAATGTGAAACAGTTGATGGATATTGTAATATCAGTACTGGCTCTGATTTTTCTGATCCCCCTGAGTCTGGCCATGGCCATCGGGGTGAAACTTTCATCGTCCGGGCCCATCTTGTACCGGCAGGACAGGATAGGACGGTATGGGAGGGAGTTCAGGATTTACAAGTTTCGCTCCATGTATCATAATGCGGAGGAGAACGGCCCGGAACTCTCTTCCAAGCATGATCCAAGGGTGACCCGTTTTGGCCAGATGATGCGGAAACACAGGCTGGATGAGATTCCCAATTTCATTAACGTATTAAAAGGGGATATGGCCCTGGTGGGACCGAGACCCGAAAGAGAATATTTCATTCAGAAGATCGTAAAATTAGCGCCCCATTATTCCCACCTGCATAAGGTGAAGCCGGGAATTACCTCCTGGGGACAAGTGAAATATGGATACGCGGAGAATGTAGAGGAGATGATCAAGAGGCTCCGGTATGATATCCTTTATATTGAAAATATGTCCCTCTTTGTGGATGTAAAGATTCTCTTCTACACGGTGATCACCATCCTGAAAGGAAGAGGAGTATAGCTGCATTATACACCCATACTCCTCCCTGATTCGTTAAAAAATGTGAGCTTTAATTGAGGCCCCTTCCTTTCAGAAGTGGTTCAATGGTGGGTTCCGCCCCTCGGAAATTCACATACATTTCCATCTCCTCTTTAGAACCTCCCTTTTCCAGAATGTTTTCCCTGAACGAGTTAGCAGTAGCCTGGTCGAACAGGCTGGTCTCCACAAAAGCGTTAAATGCATCCTTGTCCAGCACCTCTGACCACATGTAGCTGTAGTAGCCGGCTGAGTAGCCTCCGGCAAAAATATGCTGGAAATAGTTGGATTTATAACGGGGGATAATTTCCTCTATCAGTCCGATCCGTTTCATGGAAGCCTCCTCAAAATCACTTGCTTTCAGTCCCTCAGCCTCGCTTAGGGTGTGATAATCCATATCAAGGATCGAGGCAGCGGTATATTCAACAGTTGTAAAGCCCTGATTGAACTTGCTTGCAGCTTCCAGCTTGGCAATGAGCTCTTCAGGAATCACCTCACCGGTCTGGTAGTGTTTTGCATAGGTTTTAAGCACCTCGGGATGTGCACACCAGTTTTCCATAATCTGAGATGGCAGCTCTACAAAATCAGTGGCAACAGAGGTGCCGGAGACTGCCAGGTACTCGCATTTGGTGAGCATGGAATGCAGGGCATGTCCGAATTCGTGAAAGAAGGTAAGTGTTTCATCAAAACTGAGCAGGGCCGGTTTATCCCCGGTGGGCCTGGTAAAGTTCATAACGATCAGGTGTACCGGTGTTACCCGCTCCCCCTCCTTCACATGGGCTTTTCGGATACTGGTGCTCCAGGCACCCCCTCTTTTACCTGGTCTTGGATGGAAATCCATGTAAAGAATGCCCAGGTGGGATCCATCCCTCTCTTTCACCTCATAGGCCATTACCTCCTCGTGGTAAACAGGCAGATCCTTGCGTGGCTCAAAGGTGAGTCCGTAGAGCTTGTTCACAACATCGAAAAGTCCGGCTTTAGCGGTCTCCAGGCTGAAATAATTTCGAACCTCCTCTTCATCCAGATCGTATTTCTCCATCCGGATCTTCTCTGCATAGTACCACCAGTCCCAGGAAGCAAGCTGAAAATCACCACCATCCCGGTCAATCATATTCTGCATCATGGCAGCTTCTTCTTTGGCTTTGATCAATGCCGGTTCCCATACCTGCATTAACAGAGTATAGACGTTTTCCGCTTTTTTGGACATTCTCTCCTCCAGAACAAAATCCGCATGAGTTTCATACCCCAGCAGTTTTGCCCGTTCGATCCGCAGTTCCAGGATTTCAGTGATCAGCCTGTTGTTGTCGTATTCGTTCCCGTTGTTGCTGCGCATAAACATGGCCCGGTATATCTTTTCTCTCAATTCCCGCTTTTCTGAATACTGGAGAAAAGGGATCCAGCTTGGTTTATGCAGGGTAAATACCCACTTGCCTTCCAATCCTGCTGCACTGGCCGCATCAGAGGCTGCAGAGCGCACCGATTCGGGCAGTCCGGCCAGATCAGCTTCGTCTTCGATAATCAGTTGATAAGAGTTCGTCTCCTTCAGCAGGTTATCCCCAAATTGCATGGTCAGCATGGAGAGCTTCTTGTCAATCTCCTTGATTCTGTCTTTTGCTTCTCCCTCCAGGTTTGCGCCCCCGCGAACAAAGCGGCGGTAGGTTTTTTCCAGGACCATGGCCTGTTCCTCGGAAAGACCCAGAGTCTCTTTTTCCGCATAGAGGACCTTGATTCTTTCAAAGAGGCCGGGATTCAGGTTGATGCTGCTCATGTGGGCGGTGAGGAGCGGCTGGATCACCCTGGCAATGGAATCCAGTTCATCATTGGTCTCAGCTGAGCGAAGCCTGAAAAACACTCCGCTCACCTTGTCAAGCAATTCGCCGCTTTTATCCAGCGGATCAATGGTATTTTTGAAGGTGACCGCATCACTATTGTTTAACATGTTTTCAATTTCTACCGTCTGCAGTTTCATGCCTTCTTCAAAAGCAGGGATAAAGTGTTCGTTCGCTATTTTATCAAAGGGGGGTACCCCGAATGGAGTGGTATATTCTGTCAGGAATGGATTCATGGGTGTTGTTTTTTCAGTGTTGCATCCGGATAAGAAGGCCGATACAAGGATCACAGCGGCTACTATTTTTTTCACGTTTTTTGTTTTAAGGATGAATAATTGATGGTGCAAGATAGGACTAATCAGGGGCATAAAAAGAAGGGCTGCCATGTCGAGTAGCAGCCCTTCGGCAGAAACCTAAAGATAAGGATAAGGATAAAATTGCCTACAGCCGGTCAGGCACAATACTAGATCTTGTCTGTTTCAACAATTCTTCCGAGAATATCGGCGTAGGGCATCATCAGGTACTCTTTACCGTCGAATTCCAGTTCTGTTCCGGAAAAATTCTTGTAAAAAACCACATCGCCTATGGAAATCTCAGGATCTTCGATCCCGCTGATTGCCAGAACTTTTGCAAATTGAGGTTTCTCCTTAACGGTGTCAGGAATGATGATTCCCGAAGCTGTTTTCTCTTCTTTTGCTCCTATTTCAAGAAGCACATGTTGATTGATTGGCTGTAACTCTTTCATTTTACTTTAATTTAGGTTTACTATAAGCGTCGAACTTATTTTATCTCCAGCAGCTGATTGATCCTGTTCCTGTCAAAACCCACAATCATCTGTCCGTTTATCTCAGTCTGGGGCACCCCCTGTTGCCCGCTTTTCCTTACCATTGCTTCTGCTGCGTTGGTATCGGCAGCTACATTTATCTCTCTGTAACGCACCTGATTCTGATCCAGGTAGGTTTTTAAGGTGGTGCACCAGCTGCAGCTGGGAGTGGTGTAAACGGTAACCTGTTTGGTTTTTTCATTTTTATCACCTGCGAAGGCTCCAATTTCACGTCCTGACAAAATGGACTCATAGGCCGATTCTGTCTGGCAACCTTTAATGACATTTACCATTTTTCCCTTTTCGAAAACAAGCAGGCTGGGAGCAGTTGTAATCCCAAAACGCTCGTGAATATCACGGACCTTGTTCACATCAGCGGTGAATAAAGTTGAATAATCCGGGGCCTTGCTTTTTTCGAGCCGCTCCAGTGCACAATCGCTTTGCTCAGCACCACTTTTATAGATGAGCAAAACTCCGCGCTCCAGAGAAGATAATCCGGATTCCAGCTCTTTATAGGAAGATACAGCAATTGGTTTCATCTCGTTTACTCTTTGTGAAGCGCACAAAGTAACAGAAGTGCGACGAGATGATCAGTAACTTTTGTCACACAGGGGGGAGTAATCGATACGTCCTCTGGAGAGGCTGATCATCCCCTTCTTTTCCATCTGTTTTAAGAGCCTGGATATGACCTCCCTGGAGCTGTTCATGGCCAGGGCCACATCCTGGTGGGATCCTTCAAACACTTTGGATCCGGAAGAACGGTAACGATTGGTAAAGAACTTTTCCAGCCTTTCATCCATTTTCAAAAAGGCGATACTGTCCAGGGCGTTGAGCAGTTCATCAAAGCGCAGCTGCATGGAGTGCATCACATACTCTTTCCAGGTCTGGTATTTGCTCATCCAACTGTCGAGCAACTCCACCGGGACCACAATAGCTGTGGTCTTTTCTTCGGCAATGGCCTTCACCCTGCTTCTGGTGCGGTCCATGCAGCAGATCAGAGCGACCGTGCAGACTTCTCCTGGTCTCAAATAGTAAAGCAAGAGTTCGTTCCCCGCCTCATCGGTCCGACAGATCTTTATAAGGCCTTCGAGGACAATGGGAAACGATTTAATAAACTGATCCTCTCGTATCAGTTCCTCCTGGGCTTCAAATTCTCGGAGGGTGCCTGTTTCGCTGATGGCCGATCTCAGTCCGGCTTCAAAAAAGGGAAAACGCTTCTTGACTATCTCCTCTACCATGGTCCTTTTTTTTTGCGAAGGTAGGAAGAATGTACAAATTTAAGAGAAGGGTTTAGCCTCATTTAAAAGGCCTCCTCCTCCTGATGGCGCCCGTACCGTCTTCCTCGGGAGAAGCTTTCCTTCGCTGTAAGATTCTGCCATACACCATCACCAGGATCCCCGCAAAAAACGGGGAGTAGACCAGAAGAGCAGGGCGGGTCTCCAGAATAATACCGGCATTATAGGCGATGGAGATAATCAGGCCAAGCACGGCCAGGATCAGACCGAGCCGGTACCATTGCTGCGCCTTTTCCGCTCCTCCCTGTTTTGTTGTTTCAATTAAAACCCGCTCGTCCACCTGCCGGATCAATGCCTTGACTTCTTCCGGGGACATCCCTGTTGCCAATAGCTCCTCCCTGATGGAGGTATAACTTTTCCCGGTCATTTTCTCCCTGGCCAGCTCTTCTATCCTGTTTTCAGAATCTCTGTTCATACGGGGTTACTCCTCTGGCACACCTTTCAGATACTTATCCAGGAATACCAGGATTTTTCCATATCCCTCAATCTGGTTCTCCTTCTTTACAAAACCGTGACCTTCATCCTCAAAGATGACATATTCAACAAGAACCCCGTTCTCTTTCACTGCTGCAACTATCTCATCCGATTCCACCTGCAGAACACGGGGATCATTGGCTCCCTGAAGTACCATAAGGGGCTTGCTTACATTCCCGGCATGGAAGAGGGGGCTGATATCATAAAGGCGCAGGGAATCTTCCGTAAATGGATCGCCCAGCTCGTCATAGAGCGCTTTTCGGAACGCTTCCCAGTAAGGGGGTATGGACTTCAGGGTCCTGAGCCAGTTGGTCACTCCAAACAGATTGACGCCCACTGCAAATTCTTCCGGCTGGAAAGTGAGGGCAGCCATGACCATGTATCCTCCGTAGGAGCCTCCCATGATCCCCACCTTGTCCATATCGATATATCCCAGTCCAGCGAGGAAATCTTTGGCTTTCACACAATCCATGAGATCATCTTCTCCGTGACGCTGGTTGTCCAGATTGTAAAAAGTCTTCCCGTAACCGGAACTACCCCTGTTGTTTACTGCAAGAATGGCATAGCCATGGTTCACATAATACTGGATCAGGCTGCTGAAACCCATCCTGCTTTGCCCGCCGGGGCCTCCATGGATCCAGAGCAGTGCCGGAACTTTGTTTTTCGCAGTGGCCTCAAAAGGTTTGTAAAGGATAGCCGGTATTTCCAGGCCGTCGTAGGAAGGATAGCGGATGACCTCCCCGGCAACCAGGTCGGCTTCATTAATTTCCTGGTTGAGGGAGTGGGTTAAACGGGTAAAATCCTCCTGTCCGAATTCATGCATATACAGGTCCCCGGGAGAAGTTGGGCTGCCTGCAGCGAGCCGGATCAGCTTTTCCGATCTGGAAATGGATACCCCGGAAATATCCCTGTTTCCAAAGTCTGGCATGGCAACTTCCTCTCCGGAATCTGTATCAAACACTTTTACGACTGTTTTGGCATCTTCGTTGATCCCGATCACCTGGTATTTTTCATTGAAGGAGAAATAAGCATAGGAGACATCCCAGTCTGCTTCGTAAACCAGCTTCTTTTCCCCGGTCTCCAGGTGGTAGGAGGAGAGATAGGTAAACTCACTATCCTCGTTGGAAAGGTAATAGAGATATTCATCGTTCAGCGAGAAATCGGCAGGAGAGAAGGTGGCATCTCCTTCGTGTTCCGAAATATGTTTGATATCCCCTGAGTTCAGATCCAGCAGATACATTTCATTGTTGGATGTGGTGAGATCCCTGGTCAGTGCCAGGTATCTTCCGGTGTTGGAGAAGCCTGAAGGGCTGAGGTTCTCTTTATTTTCGTATATCAAAACCGGTTCGAAAGACTCCAGGTCCATGGTATAGGCATCAAAAAAGCGGGGATCCCGTTTGTTGGAGATCAGGTAGAGATGCTTAAAATCGCGGCTCCATCCTGCAAATTGAGAGGTGCTTCCTTCCCAGGGAGTCAGGTCCGTAACAGTCCCGTCCGGGTCCTGCATATAGAGGTGGCTATTCTCATCCCCGCCCTTATCAGCAGAGTAGAGGAAGCGATCATCTTCCGGAAAATAGGAGTTGGCAAAAAAGGACTCTTCCTCTGAAAAGGTGAGCTGCTGCTCACCGGAACCATCCACATTCAGGGAAAAGACGTTGTAGATACCAGTCTGGTTGCTGGAAACAAGCAGCCTGGTTTCATCGGCTGAAAAGCTTCCTCCTCCGATGGATAGGTTGTCATAGAACTGTTCAATGGTGTACCTGTTGACTTCAACAGGTTCTTGAGTACAGGCCACCATCATGGCCAGAATAATTAAACCCGGAATTTTTTTCATAGATTTTTTTTATTTGGATAGATAAAGGTAGTGAAGGCGGGATAGAAAGTCAATTCTTGCTTTTTATCCCTGGGCAGGTCCTATTGCAAATCATTTGTGCTTCTCATATTAATTATTTTGGCTCAAGGCCTTAGTCCATAATTTCCTGGCTATTGTGAACCAGTTTCTGGATGGATTCCACAAGGGATGCCTCTGGTTCAATGCTGTTATGTACTCCCCAGAACTCCGGATCAAACTGGAAGGGCTCATCGGCCAGTACGATATTCCGGCGAACGCGTTCAGCAGGATCAATCCTCAGTCTTTGATCCGGTACAAGGTCAGTTATGGCCATTTCCAGGGAGATTTTATATCTGGAACTGAACCATTTCCTTTTTTTCCGGACCTTCAGCTCCACTTCGCCCCGCACCTGGCTCATATAATACCTGTTTCCAACACTGCGATAGTCTACGTGATATTTTGCCAGCACCGGGCGAATATGGATTTTCGGAGAGCGGCTTACCAGAAAAAGCTCCGGCTCCCTGTGCAATAAATCCGGATTGAATTCGAAGTCGGCCGCCAGTATGGTCAGGCTCTCCTGATCGAGGTATATCTGACCCTTAAAAAGAAGGTCGGGAATTTCTTTCTTTTGCTGAAAACTGATCACATAGACCAGGCGGTCCCCATAAGTCATCATATCCGTGAACTCCAGGTCGTACCTGGTCTGAAAATCCTCTTTCAGAAAATCGGGCCGGTTTTTTATTACATCCAGGCTGAGGGAAGTGAAAATCCCTGATCGCAGTTTGATCAATACGGTGTCTTCCGCGGTCACATCGGTAATTTTTCTGCGCTTGACAATGCTGGCCTGATCGTTGGAGGAGAGGGAAGAATAAGGGCCTTTTGCCACATCAACTACAGCTTCCGAGTAGACCATGTAATGGTCGTTACGTTTCACCGACTCGCGGTAGAAGGCGGTCATGGTGGAGTGGTCCTCCAGGTAGTTTTGGGGGATCCTCCTGATTGCCTCATGAAGCAGTTTGGCCGGATCAGAATATCTGATAATTACCTCCTGCAACGGAATCAACTCCTTTTCAAGCTGGATCTCCAGCTCCTTTTCCAGGGGATAACTTACCGGGAGTACCCGGGTTTTATAACCCATGAATGAGACAATAATCATGGGATCGGGAAGATCCAGGGGCAGTTTGAAGGAAAATTCGCCCTGCTGGTTGCTTATGGAGCCCAGACTGGTTTCCAGCAAAGCTATGGTTGCGAAAGAGAGCGCTTTGCCGGAACGCTGGTCGGTCACCCGGCCTTTAAGCAGGGCCCGGTCGATGTCTGGGCTGATGGGGCTGGGGGCGACCTCATTTTTCCTGTACAGGACGATATTTTTTTCTATGGCCCTGTAGTCCAGGCGCGGATCCTGGAGCAAAGAGTCCAGGGCCTCCTTCAGAAGGAGATTCGCAAACTCAACTTGAACCTTCTGTTTCCCGTTGATGATCGCTGCATCAAAAGTGAAGTGGTAGCCGGTTTGTAAGGTGATTTCATCCAGAACCTGGTTGATGGTCTGGTTCAAAGATGAAACCTTCACTTTTAGAGCGGGCAGCGATTCCTGACCCGCGACGGACAGGGAAATGATGAAAGAAAACAACAAAAGGATCCATGTCGGATACGGACCTCCGGACAGTTTCCCTCTTGTTGTATTTCCCATGCGACTGGCTTATTTAGTCAAAAAATAGCTGTTTTTTCTCTGACTGACATTCATTTCAAAAGCCGTACCGATGGTCTCCAGGATGGCATTGATCGATTGTCCGCTATATGAGGTTGTTATTCTCAATTCCGAGAGATCCATATCTCCGGTTTGAATTTCCACATGAAAGGATTCTTCCAGTTCCCGAAGAACCTCTGTCAGTTCTGCATTCACAAATTTAAATTCTTTTGTTTTCCAGGATATATAATTGGGATCATCCTGTACCGAGCTGGATAAATTTCTGTTTTCAAGTACCCCGAATTGTTCGGGTTCCAGGTAGATAAACTGGTCCGAGTTTTCCATGGACACTTTGACCAATCCGGTTTTCACATAGACCTCCACATTAGATAGACCTTCTCCTTGTTTCACATTGAATGAGGTTCCGACTACCGATAAAAGCATCTCCCCGGAATGAACCGTGAAGGGATTTTGGGGATCAGACATTACTTCGAAGAATGCTTCTCCCATAAGTGAAACAGCTCTCTGATTTTTGAATGCTTTTGAATAGCTGATCTCCGACCCTTTATTTAAATAGATCCGGCTGCCATCGGGCAGATCCACAGTGGCCATGCCTCCTTCGGCCAGATAAGTTTTGGTAAAATCGCCTGCCTGGTCACGGATGACTCCAAAATAGAGGGCGGGGATGCCTATGGCAAGTATCAATACGATGGAGGCCGCAATCCTGAGCAGAGGTGTGAATGTTCCACGATCTTTCCGGACTGCCTGATCCTCCAGGAGTCCATCCGATTCCAGCTTTTCATGAAGCCGGCTCCAGGCCTCTTTCGAATCCCATTTCTCGCTGGAGGGATTCTGATCAAAATATTTCCAGTGCTTTTCCATGTTTCTTAATTCTGATATTTGTACCTGGCTTTTTCCGGATTTACTCAGAAAGTCAATCTCCTCTTTCATGTTCATCTCCCCGGCCAGGTAGCGGGCCATTTTTTTATCTTTACTCCTGCTCATATTTCTCCAAACTATTTCTTAGTGCTTTCAGGGCTCTACCCATATTTGCTTCCACTGTTTTTTCAGAGATGGACAACTTTTGTGCTATCTCTCTGTACTTTAATCCTTCTTGCCGGTTCAATCTGAATATTTCCCTGGTTCTTTCCGGAAGTTTATCCATGGTCTGAATGATCAGATCCGAAACCTCGTTCAACTGGATGATCTGGGATGGATCCGGTGCATCCGTCCGGGGCTCAGCCGGGGAGAGGTCCTCCATAAAATGTTCCCTTCTCATTTTTCTGAGATACATCATGGAGTTGTTGTAGGCGGACCGGTACAGATAGCTTTGCAGACTATACCGGATCCTAAGGGTCTCCCTGTTTTTCCAAATATTATAGAACACGTCCTGGACCACCTCTTCTGCCACCTCTTTCATACCCAGCAGACTTTCAGCATACCCGCACAGGCCGCTGTAATAATTGTGAAAAAGAGCCTCAAAGGAAGCAATATCTCCTTTCCTGATTTTTCTAAGCTGCTGTTGTTCCTTGAGGATCATTTTTTTGTTTAAAAAGCACTGTCTGTTTTGGGCGACTGTACAGGGATGGTAAAGTTACACAATTCTTACAGACAGTGCTTTGAGCTATATGGATAGATGCTTACTGAACCTTAGCCATTCCGCCTCAGGTATCTCCTGTTCAGCCTCCTGATGGCACTCTCAATGGATTGATCCGGTTCAATAACATTATATCCTTCCCAGAATCCCTGATCGAAAAATATATAGACCTTTTCGTTGAGGATATCATTGCTTTTAAACCGGTCCCTTCCGGCAAATTTTTCAATTCCTTCGTAGGTCCGATCTGTAATGGCCAGCTCCGACATGGTGGAATAGGTGGTGTTGAAGAGTTTCTTCTTCCAGTTCACTTTAAATTTCACCTCGGCACGGGCATAGGAGAAATACCAGCGGTCTTCTTCAATGGTATACTTGGCCCGATAGACCGCTCTTTCAGGAATGATGCTCATTCCCATGGGCTTACGCTGAATAAAGAGCCTGGCTGCCTGATCCTCGTTCTCCACGTTTAGCTCAAACTCGGCCTCAGAAATGGCCAGTTTGTCCATTTCAATATAGAGGCGTCCCTTGTAATAGGGATCATCTACATACTCCTTCTGGTTGAAGGAGATGACATAGTGAAGTCTGTCATCAATGGTAATCACATCTGAAAGACGGAAATTATAAATATTCATGTATTCCTCAGACAGAAGGATGTATGGATTCTTAACCACATCCATCAGGATGGTGGTATTGGGACCACCCTGTACTTTAAACAGAACGGTATCCATCTTCTCCACATCTGCACTTTTGCGCCCTTTGAATAGTTTTACCTGGTCCACCTGGTATTCATTGGCGTAACTACCTTTATAAACATCAATGACGGCCTCGGAGATGGAGACATAATTTTTCCCTCTCTGGATAGTCTCCCTGTAGAATCCGCGCATCATCATGGGAGAGTCGCTGTAGTTTGTTCTGATATTGAGGAGAACGTCGTTGATGAGCTCCATGGCATCCTTGGGGCGAATGGTTACCTGTTTTAACTGAATGGTACTTGGATCCAGTTTGACTGTTAATGACCTCTTGTCTTCAAAGTTTGCCAGATCAATGACTATGTTCTGGTACCCGATATAAGAGATTTTTAATTGTGCAACAGCCGAATTGCGTTCAATCTTGATGGTGAAATCACCATCGATGTTGCTAACCGTGGCGGTGTTGCTTCCCAGTGCCTCGATGGTGGCAAATGGAAGAGCCTTGCTTGAGGAGGCATCAACAACCTTTCCATAGAAGGATTTGTAATTTACTGTATCGGCCAGCTCCTCCTCACTGCCCGGAAAAGCGTAAAGTGCAGTTCCCAGGGATAAAAAAGCTGCCAAAAACCAAATACTCCTGTTCCTAACTGTTGTTTTCATCGTTATCTGTTTTAAATGTTATATTCATCCTGCTTTATGGATAAGATGCATTCAGGGGAGTTTACCCTATCAAAGAATGAATATTTATGAGTAAAAAAATATGGACCACAGCTCAGATCCCGACTCAGTTGGAAAAGATTGCGGTGGTGACGGGAGCCAATAGCGGACTTGGATTTTACACCTCCAGGGCACTGGCTGCAAAGGGAGCTAAAGTCATTATGGCCTGCCGGAGCCAGGAGAAGGGAGAAAAAGCCAGGCTCAGGATCATGGCAGAGGGGGCGCCCGTGGAGCCAGAAGTCTGGCAGCTCGACCTGGCAAGTCTGGAGTCGGTGAGAGCGTTTGCTCAGAAATTTGCCGGGTCCGGCCACCGCCTGGACCTGCTGATCAATAACGCAGGATTAATGGCGATTCCATACCATCGGACGGAGGATGGATTTGAGATGCAGTTTGGAGTGAACCACCTGGGACATTTTGCACTTACAGCACTCCTGTGGCCCCACCTGACCAATGCTGCTCCATCCAGGGTAATACAGGTAAGCAGCCTGGCACATTATATGGGGAAAATACGTTTTGAAGATCTGCACTGGGAGAAGGGATACAGGAAATGGGGGGCCTACGGAATGAGTAAACTGGCGAACCTTTTATTTGTGCATGAGCTGGCCACCAGGCTTTCTGAGGCCGGAAAAGAGGTCACCGCCGCTGCAGCCCATCCCGGATATGCGGATACGGAACTACAGGCCAAGGGTGCCCGGATGAAAGGTTCCAGGTTTGGAGCAGGTTCCTTTACCCTGGTCAACCGCCTGGTGGCCCAATCGGCGGAGATGGGAGCTCTTCCTTCCCTTTATGCTGCCACGGCGGAAGAGGTAGATCAGGGCGCTTATTTTGGTCCGGGAGGATTTTTAAAGTTGCGGGGAATGCCCGTAGCCGATACTCCCAATCCTTCGCTGGTCAACAGTGAAGTGTCTGGAAAGCTCTGGAGCGTCTCGGAGCAATTAACCGGAACTCTCTTCTCTGTCTGACTCAGCCTCTTTCTGTGGCATAATATTTGTGATTTGTCTGTTGTACTAAAAGTAAATAGTTATGGCCAGAATAATCGCCCCTTTGTGGATCCTTTCCCTGATGCTTTTCACTTCGTGTGGATCCACAGTCGGAATTTATTCAGATGTGGATGAGTCTGCCATGTTTGATCAATATACCACCTATAATTTCCTGGATTTCAGCGAAGGGAACCAAGAGACGATTACCGGGATGGAACTGGAACGAATCCGGGTTGCTTTCGCCAGAGAGCTGGAGAGAAGAGGACTTACCTACTCAGAGGAGAATGCAGCTGTGTCTGTAAAAATCATTGTATATCACCGTGAGGCTGTCCGCGGCTATGCGTATGCCGGCAGGTATCATCATATGGAACGCGCCATTTCCATAGATATGTACGATAATCAGAGCAAGAAACATGTGTGGCATTGTGCAGCGGTGGGAGAGCTGGAGTATGATCCGGAAGAACGGGCAGCCAGCTTGCCAGAGCTGGTTGCAAAGATCTTTGCGCGCTACCCTATGCAGCTTGCTCAGGCAGAGTAATCTCCTCCGGTCATAAGGCATACCTATTTTTTGGTATTCTCTTCTAAATTATCCTTCAGGTAATTGATGTAAGTGCCAGATTATCATACTGACACGCCAGATTGTTATTTAGAATCATTCTCCGCACTCGGTCTAATCCGCATCAAATAGGTGAATTTGCTTTAGTTTTGAACCATCGGAACTTTGTAAATTCAGAATATGATGAAGGTGTTTGGGAAGATATTGATGGCAGCGGCCCTGGTACTCATATTGCCTGGTCGGGTTTCCGCACAGGAGCAAACAAATACTGCAGGTAGAATGATGCAGGAAGAGGATAAATTTACCATTGGAGGGTATGGACAGATTGACTATAACCAGATATTGAACAATAGTACTTATAACAACGGGATTCTTGATGTTCACAGACTGGTCCTGATGTTTGGGTATAAATTCACCGAAAAAACTCAGTTTGTTACCGAGATTGAGTTTGAGCATGTCAAAGAGGTTTATGTGGAGCAGGCTTTCCTTCAGCATGAACTTTTACCCTGGTTAAAATTCAGGGGTGGATTATTATTAATCCCCATGGGTATTGTTAACGAGTATCACGAGCCATCAACCTTTAACGGGGTGGAACGGCCCAACCTGGATAAACATATTGTCCCATCCACCTGGAGGGAAATTGGAGCGGGTTTCACCGGGACTTTTCCTTCGGCAGCCCTCTCCTATCAGCTTTATGTGCTCAACGGATTTAAGAGTTACGACGGGGAAGCACTCTTAAGTGGTGCCACTGGCTTTCGAAAAGGGCGCCAGAAAGGGGCTGAGTCTATCATTGGTTCACCCAATCTAAGCCTCAAAGTCAATTATTTCGGAGTAGCCGGACTTCAGCTGGGATTCTCCGGGTATACGGGTAAAACTCAATCCTCCCTGTATGGAACCATCGATAAATCTGATAATCAATTTATTGCATCCGCCGATTCATCCATAGTAGGTTTAACCATGCTCGGGGTGGATGCCAGGTATCAGGCGGGAGGAATGAAATTCAGGGGACAGGCTAACCTTGGCCGGGTGTCAAATTCGGACACCTACAATCAGTTTACCGGAAGCGACCTGGGAAGTTCCCTGGGGGGATGGTATGCCGAATTGTCCTATGATCTGTTTCACGGAATCGAACGCATCGATTCGGAATTAATTCCCTTTGTAAGGTATGAGCAATATAATACCCAGGTATCGGCCGAAACTCCTGGCATTCTGAATCCGGACTTTCACCGCAGAGATCTGACCATGGGGCTGGGTTGGAAGCTGGCAGCCGGAGCAATGTTAAAGGCAGATGTGCAGTGGTTTGGCAATAAAGGAGCTGAAGCTTCTGTGACACAGTTTAATGCCGGAGTCGCCGTCTGGTTTTAGACTTAATTATTTGCTATGCGACTCCTGTTTACATACTTTTTCCTGTGCTGCTTTTCATGGCTTCTTTGCCAGGAAAATAATTCTTTGACTAAAAAGGAGAAGAAGTTTGTGACTGGTATTCTCGAAGTGGAGCCCACCACAGAGTTGCTGTCTCTCAAGGTCCGGGAACCCTCCTTTACTGCCTTAATTATGAATGGGGACCGGATCTTCCTGTTGAGATGGCAGGAGCAGATACTTGGATATCTGTTTTCAACCCGCGCTATGGGGAGGTATGAATACTTTGATTACAGTATTTTATTTTCTGCTGATGTTACAGTGATGGGACTTACCGTAACAGCTTATCGTTCCTCCCATGGAGCCGCGATCTGCCAGAAAAAGTGGCTGGATCAGTTTAAAGGATATAGAGGAGAGGAATTAATACTGGGAAAGCAGATCGACGGGATTGCAGGTGCTACCATTTCTGCCAATTCGCTGCTTACTGATATAAGACGTGCCCATCAGCTAATCGGCCATATCAAGGATCAGAAATTGTTTTAGCCGCAGGGCCTGTTTACTCCTCTTTATTTCTGCCTATTCTGAAATCTTTCTTGATAAAGTTGAAAAAATCGCGGTTTAACTGCCTGCTCTCCTCTTTGGGCATATGAAGGAGTCTTTTGAGCAGATGGTTGTCCAGCAACTCGGTCAGGAGAAAAAGTTCACAGAGCGTAATGTAGAGATCTTTCAGATCGAAGGTATAGAAGGGCTTAATGGTGATATAGTCCAGCGATCCCCCCCAGAAGGCATTATCGATCAGATTGGCCAGCAAACCGGCAAGAAAGAGATGGATAAAGCCGTTGATCCAGAAACTGTTCCTTTTTCTGGAAACATAAAATCTCCAGACTTCAATAAAGATGATACCCACCAGGCTGAAAAGGATAATATTGAGCAGGTGAGAGCCCTGCTTCAATTTTAACAGCACCCAGAGATAAGAACCCAGCGTATTTTGCGTGGGTTCCAGGTAAAAAACGGGCTCAATGATAGGGACGGAGATGGATTCCCATTCCAGGGAAAAGAGATAGGCTTTAATTCCCTGGTCCAGGGCCAGTGCAGCCAGCAGAAAGATCCAGTTGATCCCCTTCTTTACCCGGATAGTTTTTCCAAGAAAAGTACTCAGGGCAGCCAGAAATCCCAGGAACAGTGCCGGCAGAAGGAAGAATTTCCAGAGATAGTTTAGGTCGGTCACCCGGTTGCTCAGCGAGTAAATGACCATGACTAAAAGCCAGACAGTAAAGAAAAGGGCGATATTTCTGAGGTAGATGCGGGCCATTTAGAGATGGTTAACGGGAGGCGAAAATAATGAAATTTGGATTAATAGAAATCTTTCCTTTAATTTGACCCTCATAATCGAAGCAACATGACTTTGATTCGCACAAACTGGTGGTGGCACTCCTATATCCGAAAACCCGGAGCGTAGGCAGCGTCTATTTGTGCATACAATATTCAGGGCTTCCTCTTCGGGGGGAGCCTTTTTTTTGACCCAAACAGAAATGTGTAATGGAAAAAATACCCGTAAAAATTGCCACACGAAGAATCCTGGCGGATATTATTACTCCGGTGAGTATCTATTTGAAGGTAAGGGATATCTATCCGAATTCCTTGCTTCTTGAAAGCTCAGATTATCACAGCAAGGAGAATTCGTATTCATTTATCTGCCTGGATCCCATTGCCGAATTCAAGGTGCATCATCAACAGATATCTGTTTCTCTTCCAGGCTATGAAACAAGCATCCAGCAGGCAGGGCCTGAGCTGGATGTGGTAGATGGTCTGAGGGATTTTCTCTCTGCCTTTGCCGTGGAGGATGGAGATAAGTTATTGGTGGATGGGATATTCGGGTACTCCACCTTCGATGCGGTCCAGTATTTTGAAGATATCCGTTTTCAATCGCCCCGTCTCTGAAAAAGAGGATATCCCGGAGATCAGGTATAACTTTTTCAGGTTTGTGCTGGCGGTCAATCATCTGACCAATGAATTACTGCTTTTTGAGAACATCGTGAATGGTGGTGAAAGCGAAATAGACCGGGTAAGCTCACTTACTTCACAACCGGAATATTGCCACCTACGCTTTTGCACCCTCAGGTGCTGAAGCCTCCAATCTAAGTGACGATGAATTCCGGGCCCTGGTGGCCAAAGGGAAAGAACACTGTTACAGGGGAGATGTCTTTCAGATTGTTCTTTCCAGGCAGTATTCCCAGGAGTTTACCGGTGATGAGTTTAATGTTTACCGGGCACTTCGCTCCATCAATCCCTCACCCTATCTGTTCTATTTTGATTACGGGAGCTACAAGCTTTTTGGCTCTTCTCCCGAAGCCCAGATCGTCGTAAAGGGTGGGAAGGCCTACATCAATCCCATTGCCGGTACCTTCAGGCGCACGGGAAATGACCGGGAGGACCAGGAACTGGCAAAAAAGCTGGCCAAAGATGAAAAAGAAAATGCAGAGCATGTCATGCTCGTGGACCTGGCCAGAAATGACCTGAGCCGTACCACCCGGAATGTAGAAGTGGAGGAGTATCGCGAAATTCAGTTTTATTCTCACGTGATTCATATGGTCTCAAAGGTCTCAGGGACCTTAAAGGAAGATGCCAATACCATCCGGATCCTGGCCGAATCATTCCCTGCCGGCACCCTTTCAGGTGCTCCCAAATACAGGGCGATGGAGCTGATTGATACCTACGAAAGGAAACGCCGGGGCTTCTATGGCGGTACCATCGGGTTTATACAGCTTTAACGGGGATATCAATCATGCCATCATGATCCGTTCTTTTCTCTCACGTGATCACAGGCTTTATTACCAGGCTGGGGCAGGGATTGTCTCCGAGTCGACGGAAGAGGGAGAATTGCAGGAGGTGAATAATAAGCTGGCGGCTTTAAAATCAGCCATAGAAATGGCCGGCAATTTGAACAAATCTAATTAAGCAGAAGATGAAGATTCTCGTACTGGACAATTATGACTCCTTTACTTATAACCTGGTTCAGTATATCGAGCGGGTTATCAAGCAGGCAGTGGATGTGAAGAGGAACGATCAGCTGCTGCTGGAAGAGGTGGATGCCTACGATAAGATATTGATCAGTCCGGGGCCCGGAATCCCCGTAGAAGCCGGTCTGACCCTGGAGCTGATCAGAGAATATGGATCTCACAAAAGCATCCTGGGGGTATGCCTGGGACACCAGGCTATTGCAGAGGCCTATGGGGGTTCCATAAAAAATCTATCCACGGTTTACCATGGAGTAACAGGCCAGATGAAACAGTTGGTCGAAGATGAATACCTCTTTGAAGGGGTCCCCCCGGATTTTGACGCAGGTCGTTATCACTCCTGGGTGGTGGAGCATCAGACTCTTCCCGGGGACCTGGAGATTACCGTGGAGAATGATGAGGGCTATATCATGGCCATCAGGCACCGGGAGCATGATGTAAGAGGGCTGCAGTTTCACCCCGAATCGGTGCTGACCGAATATGGAGGAAGGATGATTTTAAATTGGTTAAAAAACTAGCTGGCCATGAAAGATACTTTACAATATCTGTTTGATCATAAAACCCTGGGAAAGGAAGATGCCAAACTGATCCTCAGGAATATGGCAGAAGGGAAATACAACGATTCCGAAATTGCGGCATTTATTTCAGTCTACCTCATGCGCAGCATTACCGTGGATGAGCTGGCCGGATTTCGCGATGCGCTGATGGAGCTGTGCACTCCGGTGGATCTTTCGGATTTCAATACCATCGATGTATGTGGTACAGGGGGGGATGAAAAAAACACCTTTAATATCTCCACCCTCACCTCCTTTGTGGTGGCCGGTGCGGGAGAGAAGGTGGCCAAACATGGGAACTACAGTGTTTCCTCTGCCTGTGGATCATCCAATGTGCTGGAGTATTTTGGATACCGTTTCAGCAATGATCCCGAGCAGCTGAAAAGAGAGATGGACCGCTATAATATCTGTTTTCTGCATGCTCCCCTTTTTAATCCGGCCATGAAGAACGTGGCACCGGTCAGGAGGAGCCTCCGGATCAAGACCTTCTTTAATATGCTGGGACCCATGGTTAATCCCTCCTTTCCCCGGAATCAGCTGGTTGGAGTTTTCAGTCTGGATGTGGCCAGGCTCTATCATTATCTCTACCAGGAAAGCGAGAAACAGTTCTGCATCATTCATTCCCTGGATGGCTATGATGAAATCTCACTCACCGGGAGCTTCCGGGTACTTACCCGGAGCACGGAACGGACCTTTCTTCCCGGCGACCTGGGACTGGAGATAGTTTCCCCCGCTGAGATCTACGGAGGATCGACGGTGGAGGAGGCAGCCTGCTATATTTCTGAAGATCCTGAAGGGAGAGGGGAGCAGGGCCCAGAATGATGTGGTGGTTGCCAATGCCGCGCTGGCTCTGGACTGCATGGACGAGTTACCGGGTATGGAACAGAACCTGGAACGGGCAAGGCAATCGCTCCGCTCAGGGGCCGCCTATGCTTCATTTACAAATCTTATTGAGAACAGCTAGTATGAATATTCTGGATGTCATTGTAGAGCAGAAGCGGGTGGAAATTCTGAAAAGAAAACAGAAACACTCGCTGGACAGTCTGGGAGGCTTCCCGGCCTACAGGAGGCTTTGCAATACGATCTCTGTCGCCGGCCTGGATAAGAAGCCGGGCATTATTGCAGAGTTCAAGCGAAAATCACCTTCACGTGGGTTCATTAATCCGGATGCTAATCCTGTGAGTGTGGCAGCAGCTTATCAAGAGGCCGGGGTTGCGGCCATGAGTATCCTCACGGACCGCAGCTTTTTTGGTGGGTCTTTCCTGGACCTCAAGCAGGTGCGTGAGTCCCATCCGGGGCTGGTGCTTCTCAGGAAGGATTTTATCATTGATCCCTATCAGTTGCATGAAGCCAGGGCCTATGGGGCAGATATGGTCTTGCTTATCGCATGCCATCCTGGATCGCAGGCAGGTGGAGGAGCTGACCCTGGAAGCCCTTTCACTTGGACTGAGTATTCTCTTTGAAGTGCACCACCAGGAGGAGCTTGACAAGTATCATGCGGGGATCAGATATGTGGGCGTTAACAACCGCGATCTGAAAAGTTTTAAGGTGGATACCGGCAGGAGCCTGGAACTGATCGGAGAGTTGCCTCCCGGAGTCATCCCCGTATCGGAAAGCGGGCTCACCAGTCCCGGGGAAATCAGGAAGCTTTGGATGGCGGGGTACCGCTTATTTCTTATGGGAGAGACATTTATGAAAGAGAAGAATCCGGGCGAGGCCTGCAGGAGATTGATAGAAAGTTTGTAAAATATTCATGATCTGAGCCAATGCAGAGGGAAGCACTAAAGATTAAGGTATGTGGGATGCGGGATCCTGAAAACCTGGAGCAGGTTTGTGATCTGGCTCCGGACTTTATCGGGTATATATTCTATAAAGGATCCAAACGCTTTGTGGGCTCGGGCCCGGATCCATCCCTCTTTCGCATTCCTGGTCCTGGAATTAAACGAGTGGGGGTATTTGTGAATGAGGAACTTTTGCAGGTGAAGAGAGCTATAGAACTGTATCATCTGGATGCGGTTCAGCTTCATGGGAAGGAAGCGGCGGATTATTGCCGGGTACTGTCAAGGGAAGGGCTGGAGCTAATTAAGGTCCTGGATCCTTATGGACCGGATCCCGGATTCATAGAATTTAAGGAAGTGGTGGATTATTTTCTTTTTGATTCGGCCGGACAGGGAAAAGGGGGTTCTGGAGAGAAGTTCGACTGGAAAATACTGGAAAAAGATCCTGTGGCAAGCCCTTATTTTCTGAGCGGGGGGATTGGACCCGGGGATGCTGAAATGATTCGGTCCATGCAACTCCCCGGGATGATGGGAGTGGATGTCAACAGCAGGTTTGAAGTGTCGCCCGGGCATAAAGATGTAAGCAGCCTGAAGAAATTTATCAATCAGATCAGAAAATAGAAACTTATGGGAAAGGAAGTGGACAGCAGCGGATTTTATGGGGAGTTTGGAGGAGCCTATATTCCTGAAATGCTTTATCCAAATATCAGGGAGTTGGAAGAGAACTATCTGAAGATTACTGCATCGGACAGTTTTCAGAGCAAATTCAGACTCCTGTTAAAAGATTATGCAGGGAGACCTACTCCTCTTTTCAGGGCAGAGCGCCTGTCGGAACATTACGGGACACAGATTTTTCTAAAGAGGGAGGACCTGAACCATACCGGCGCCCATAAGATCAACAATACCATTGGCCAGATCCTGCTGGCCAGGCAGCTGGGGAAAAAGCGGATTATTGCGGAGACCGGAGCGGGACAGCATGGGGTAGCCACCGCAACGGTTTGCGCCCTGACAGGAATGGAGTGTGTGGTCTATATGGGAGCGCTGGATGTGGAACGTCAGGCTCCCAATGTGAAGAAAATGAAGATGCTTGGGGCCCGGGTAATTCCGGTTCACAGCGGCAACAGAACCCTGAAGGATGCAACCAACGAGGCCATCCGCGATTGGATCAATCACCCGGTGGATACCCACTATATCATTGGATCGGTGGTAGGGCCCCATCCCTATCCCGATATGGTAACCCGCTTTCAGTCTGTGATATCGGAGGAGATCAGGATACAGCTGGAGGAGAAGACCGGCCGTAACTATCCCGATTACCTGCTGGCCTGTGTGGGTGGAGGAAGCAATGCGGCCGGGGCCTATTATCATTACCTGGAGGACGATCGTGTCCGGCTGATCTCGGCCGAAGCTGCGGGACTGGGGGTGGATAGCGGAAAAACAGCAGCCACTTCACTGCTAGGCTCACCAGGAATCATCCATGGCAGCAGAACCCTGCTGATGCAGGATGAGGATGGCCAGATAACAGAACCTTACTCCATCTCGGCCGGACTGGATTATCCGGGAGTGGGTCCCCTTCATGCGTGGCTGGCCAGAACGGGAAGGTCCACGGTGCATGCGATTAGCGATGAAGAAGCGCTTCGGGCCGCCCTGCTCTGCACCAGGAAGGAGGGGATCATCCCTGCACTTGAGACCGCTCATGCCCTGGCCAGCCTTGAAAAGATTGATGCTGGAGCCAGGGATGTGGTCGTGGTGAACCTTTCCGGACGGGGCGACAAGGATATGGAAACTTATATCGACAGACTTGAATTTTAAAGGATGAATAAAAACAGGATTGATCAACTTTTCAGCGAGAAGGAAGGCGGGATACTCTCCATTTATATGACCGCTGGATTCCCGGAGCTCAGGGATACCTGTCGAGTGTTAAGAGCCCTTCAGGAGCACGGGGCAGATATGGTTGAGATTGGGATCCCTTTCTCAGATCCGCTGGCAGACGGACCTGTGATCCAGCAGAGCAGTCAGCTTGCCCTGAGCAATGGCATGAGCCTGGATCTGCTTTTTATCCAGTTGAAAGAGATACGTCAGAGTGTGAAGATCCCCCTGGTGCTGATGGGCTACCTGAACCCGGTTCTGAAGATGGGCATGGAGCCGTTTCTGAGAAGGTGCAGGGATACCGGGATTGATGGAGTGATCATCCCTGATTTACCACCGCTGGAATATGAGACCCGGTATCGTCAGCTCTTCAGAAACTATGGAATTTACCACTCACTGCTTATAACCCCACATACAGAAAAAGCGCGGATAGAAAAGATTGCCTCCCTCTCCGAAGGCTTTGTCTACCTGGTGGCAGAAGCTTCTACCACAGGGGTCAGGGATTCGGTAGTGGCGCATCAGCGAGCGTATTTTCAGCGCATAAATGAGATGAAACTTCCGGTACCCGGTCTGATTGGATTTGGCATCTCAAACAGGGAGTCCTTCCAGACAGCCTGCAGCTATGCCCGGGGAGCGATCATTGGAAGTGCATTTATCAGGGCCCTGGGGGAGCGTAGCTCCCTTCCCCTGGAACAGAAAGTGGCTAAGTTTATAGGCGGGATCAGGGGTTCCGTATAATTCTTTAGAATCTCAGGGGAATCTGTACACTTAGCTGCACCTGCCAGCCGGTCCAGTCAGAGCGAAGCGTTCGTTCATAATCGTTGGGATCCAGTAGTGGATTGCCTTCCTCTTTTTCTTTCAAATCGCCCGTCAGGTCCACCAGGTAAGCCGCACTCAGACCCAGGGCATAAGTCTTTATCCTGAAGCTAAGTTCAGCTCCTACCGTTCCGGCGGGACTAATGGCTCTGTATTTGTTTTGAAGGTGTTGGTAAGGCTGGCTATGTTGATATATGACAGGATGAGCATATCACTCATACAGGCTTCCGCTTTTCCGTAAAGTGACAGGTCCAGATGCTCACCGCCCCATACAGAATAGGAAAGATAGGCTCCCAGCCGGTGGGAGGTGGCTGTCATTTCGGTAATGAGGGATCCGGAATAATCGGAGTAACTGGATTTCCCCCCGGTGGTGGAGAAACTATATCCTCCTCCTATACGAATCTGTTCGTATAACTGCTTAAACACAACCAGGGAAAAGGCGGTAAATGGGGGGAATGAGCTGGTGATTTTACCCTCTACGGGATAGGTGCTGAGAATGAATTCCTGCAGATATTTCATTTCTTCCATACGCACGGATCCAGCACCGAGGTAGAATTTAAAACCATGGTCCTGCCCCTGGGATCTTTCTAAGGGGAGAAGAAGCAACAGACCCGTAATCAGGATAAATTTTCTCATTCTTGCCCTCCCCCGTTAAAGTCCAATGGAATATTGAAGTGATCCACCAGGGCTTCATATCCGATCCTGGCGGCCAGACTATTGCTGTTGCTGGAATAGTAAAAATCCATGTACAGGGTATACACCCCTGTAGAATCTGCCATCTCGGGATATATCCAGAAAAGTCCAAAGGCGCTGTCGGATTCAAAAACCGGGTTGCCGGCAATTTCAGCATACACATAGTAAAACTCGCCACCGCTTATCTCAACCTGGTAGATAAGTTCCAGACTGTCGTTTACCGGCGGATGGTCAAGTGAATCCAGGTTGGTGCTTACAGAAAATACGGGAGGATCCCCAGGAACAGGTTCCACCTCGAAGATCTCCGGGTCGGAGTAGAAACAGGCCGGCAAGAGGAATACCAGCGTTACCGCCATCAGGGTAATGAGAGCCTTATTCATGAGGGCAGTAAAAGTAGCAAAAAAGTTTTCTAAGGCCTGAGGGCCTCTTCAATCACCTGCTGAAGTACTGTTTCCATGGTCAATCCCATGCTTTGAACCTGTTTGGGGATGATGCTTTCCTCGGACATCCCTGGAATGGAGTTGAGTTCCAGGAAGTATACCTGGTTTCCCTTAATGATAAAATCAACCCGGATAATGCCAGAACATGAAGTCAGCCTGTAGATGTTCATGGCCATGTTGTAACACTTCTTGGCCAAATCGTCGGCGATGCTTGCCGGTGTGATCTCTTCAGCCTTTCCTGCCGTATATTTGGCTTCATAGTCGAAGAACTCATTCTTGCTTATGATCTCTGTGATGGGAAAGAGCGTAAATTTTTTTCCGATTTTCATTAAACCGCAGGTGACTTCGGTTCCTTTAATATAGCGCTCCACGATAGCTTCATGGTCCTCTTTCAATGCCACATCCAGAGCCGTCTGCAAGTCTTCGAATCGAACCACTTTCGCTATACCGAAGCTGGAACCCCCGCTATTTGGTTTCACGAAACAGGGGAATCCCACCAGATTGGCCACAGCTTCCAGATCGGTTTCCTCCTCCTTTCTTACAAGACTGGCTTCCGGGGTGAGTATGCCGTGTTGCTTAAGGAAACTTTTACAGGTGTATTTATCAAAGGTGAGTGCAGAGGAAAGGAGGTTGGAGCTGCTGTACGGAATACCCATTATATCAAAAAACCCCTGGAGCTTCCCATCTTCTCCCGGTGTTCCGTGGATGCTATTCCAAATGAAATCGAAGGTAAATTTCTCTCCATTCTTCCGGAAGCTTAAATCGTTTTTGTCAAGAGCTACTGTCTTTTTTCCAAGATGCACCTTCCACGTACCACCTTTTACCTCCACGAGGTAACAGCTATGGCCCGCTGCCTGGAGCCACCTGCGAACCTGGTCCGCACTTTTCAGTGAGATCACATATTCTGAAGAATCTCCTCCAGTAAAAATAGCAATGTTCATGTTTTGTATGGCTAAATATATTCTCCTTAGTTAAAGTTACGATCTTTTATATGAATCATAAACATGGAAGCGGATTCAATTTTGACGAACGGGGCCATTCATCCATGAATTGTAAAATATCATTGTTTTTTTACTGATCATCCCGTCGTCCCTGGATATAGGTGCGCCATTTCTCCAGTAAAAAGCTGAAACTTTCAGGAAGGGGAGCGTCGAAAAGCATCTCCTTCCCGGAAGAGGGATGAACGAACCCGAGTGTTCTGGCATGGAGGGCCTGTCCGGGTAGCAAATCAAAACAATTCTGGACAAATTGCCTGTACTTGGTGAAGGTGGTTCCCCTGAGTATGCGGTTACCTCCATACTCCGGGTCATTGAACAGGGGATGAGATATATACTGAAAATGAACCCTGATCTGGTGGGTGCGCCCTGTTTCCAACCTGCATTCTACCAGGTTTACATAGCCCAGGCGTTCCATAACCCGGTAGTGTGTAACAGCCTCTTTACCCTGCTCGCCCCCCGGAAATACAAACATCTGTTTTCTATCCCTGGGATTCCGGCCAATATGTCCCGTGATGGTCCCCTCTTCCTCTTTCAAATCACCCCAAACCAGGGCGGTATAGGTTCTCGTGGATGTTTTATGGTAGAATTGACTGGCCAGTTTATTCAGGGCCAGATCATTTTTTGCAACCACCAGCAAACCGGAAGTGTTTTTATCGATCCGGTGCACCAGGCCCGGTCTTTCCTCTCCTGATTGAAAGAGGGGATTGTCCCGGAGATGGAACATCAAGGCATTAACCAGGGTCCCTGTGTAGTTGCCATATCCCGGATGCACCACCATCCCGGTTTTTTTGTTTACAACGATGACCTCTTCATCCTCAAAGATGATATCCAGGGGAATCTCCTCAGGGATCAATTCAATTTTGCGTGGAGGATGCGGTAGAACAACAGTGATAAGGTCTCCGGGCTTTACCCGGTAGTTCGGCTTAACGGGCAAGTGGTTGGAAAGGATATTCCCCGCATTGGCCGCAGCCTGAATTCTGCTGCGTGAGGTGTTTTCAAGTTTATTGAAGAGAAACTTATCAATTCGCAGGGGGGCTTGACCGGGATCCGCTAAGAACCTGAAATGTTCAAATAATTCATGGTTATCTGCCGGTTCCACAGGCTGGTTTAATGGTTGATCAATACTTTAGAGTAATAGGGTTCCCCCGAGATGACGGCCCTGATAAAATAGAGCCCTGGTGCAAGTCCTGATACATCCAGGCTGTTGGATTGCAGCTCTGTATGCTGCAGCTGCCTGCCCGAGTTATCAAAGATATCAAGGACGAGCTGTTCATTCTCCATTCCGGGCGGAACCTGGATCCAGATCCGTTCGTTGGCCGGATTGGGATAAAGGTTCAGGGGAGTCAAAACTGCATCGGAGGGATCCACCCCTGTGCTGATCTCTTCCAGATAGGGTCTGAAGAGCAACATGCCTGGCGCTTCTGAACTTACCCATGCGCCCAGATTGTAAAACATTACGGGCGTTTCGGGAGGATTGTTCAGGTCCAGCCCCACATTAAGCAGAAACTCCTGATGTTGCCTCCATCCCACATAAAAGGGTCCGTTGACCGGAACGGGTTCAGAAAATTCATATTTCACAAATCCGGTGTAAGTGGAGGTGTACTCTGGCCTGTACAGGGTTTCGTCATCCCAGAGTATCGTGCCCGGGATCCCGTTCGCATCCTCCCAGACCATCAGGTTAAAGGAGTACTCCTTAAGAGTTATGGAATCATACACCTGGTTAAAAAAGATATAGATGCCGCCAATTTTATCGGGTACATAGGAGTTAAAACGTATGGCTACAGTTCCGTAGGCTGTCCCGTCACCCCGGAGTCCATACCCAGCCTCTGCTGTTCCGTCATCGTAGGCATAATAATCCCGGAAGAGCTGGTCATGAATCACCGTGTCGTTTACTTTGGGATCAAATTCATCGGTCCGCAATGCTGCTTTAAACCTGAGCAAGGCAGAGTCTCCCCGGTTAAAGTCCAGATCGTAAGGGAAGGGGAAGTTGACTTCCGACTCTTCAAAAGCGGGGACGTCAAGGGCGGTAGGGGTTCCGATTGGTTCCGCTTCCCCATAATAGGGCTCCAGAATGCTCAGGGAGCGGGTTACATTTCTGGTGATGGAGTCATTGTTCCTGTATCCTGCACTTACAAAGGATGCCAGACTTGTATTGTAAGCCTGTTCAAAATGGGCCCAGGGGACTGCACTCAGCTCTTTAAAAACGGAGGAGAGCACTGTATTAAAAGCAACATCTCGCAGGATCGTGTCAGACACGGATCTGTTTCTGTGGAGACGCACATAATCCACGTGCCAGTAGTCCACATTGCTCCTTTTGTCCGGGGTCTCATTGTTCCTGGGAAGACTCGCCCTGTTTCTGAATCTGAATCTGAATTCATTGTTCAAATACCGCTCCTCGCGAATGGGGATCATCACCTGCCGGAAGGGGTGAAGCCCGGTACCGGGAACGCGCCAGACATTGATCCAGCGGCTTGAATCACTTGCGAAGAAATCGACCATCAGGGAGTCTTCCGGCTCCGGCAGGTCGCAGAGGCCTCCTGGCTGGTAAAGGAAGCTGAGGTAGATACTGTCCGAAGCAGGGTACTCCAGGTTAATAGGGTGGCTGGTTAGGAGATCTGCCTCAAAGGTGTTGGGGGAGAGGACGGCATTCGCGTAGATGGAACCATCTGCATCCAGCGCATCCAGAGTAGCCACTCCATTGGAGACCGGATTTACAGAGAAGTTATTGTTTACAAAAGCGTAGGCATCGCTCCAACTGCCAGTGTCGGCAATGAAAGCCGAGTTTGAAAAGTCGTCAAATATGGGAAGCTCCAGCAGGGACTCTGAGTAAGCTTTTTTGGCACTCTGAAATTTTTGGTGCTGTTGTGCGGCCCGCGGATTGTGGTAAAGGGGAGTAATATGCTCCTGCGCCTGAAGCCTGATAATTCCAGGAAGAAGGATCAGGATAGATGCTAATACACATTTGGTTCTGTTCATTCAATCATTCTGTGTCATCACCAGGAATGGGAGAATCGGTAAGAGGCAGAAGCGTTGAATCCAAAGTGAGCCAAATATCCATTTCCATACCCATGTTCAGTCTTTTAAACTCATCAAAATCAGGATACTGCCTCCAGATAAAAGCCTTTGAACTGTCCCCCGCCTCTTCCACACTTTCATCATAGGTAACTGCACCCAGATTCAGAAAATAATCAGAAATGATCCCGGCCGCATCTTCAAGTCCAAGTCCCACCAGGTCGGGGACCCGGGTTGTCTTGCTGCTCAAACCCATTCCCAGAACCAGATCTATGACCGCTCCCTTGGTGATTGCGGTTCCTTCAGTAATAACGGAGTCGCCGTGCATTTGTTGTAGTACATTATTTTTGGCAAAGTCGGGTCTGTATTCGATGGTGCCCTGAACCAATCCGGCGTTCTGCAGTGCAAGCCTGGCCTGGCGAAAGGAGAGTCCGATCAGCTGCGGCATGGATACCATTTCCGGATTAACTGCATTCATGGTCAGGAAGATCTTCCTGTTTTTCTTTACCCTGGAAATGGCATGTGGGTTTTGTTTAATCACTGTACCCCTGGGCATTTCATTGGAGAAAACCGAATCCACCACTTCAAATCTCAGCCGCCTGGAGGAGCTTACATCAGCCACTTCCTCCAGGGTGAGTCCTGCCAGATCGGGTACCACAATGGTTTTCCCATGATGGGTGTAAAATTTAATCCAGAGGAGTGTTCCCAGAAGAAGGATGACGGAGATGGCAGCTGCCAGGCCAAGATGCCGCAGGAACTTTTTAGTAATTAGAAACCTGAAGAAATCCATATTTCGAGCTTTGCTCAAAGGTAATGTTTCTTGTAAAAAATTGGACAAAAAAATAACCAACCGGGATTCGGTCAGTTATTAAGCAAAGATTAAAAGCTATTCTTTATGCTTTGTGCCTTGGCTCGTCAGAGACAGTCAGCTTTTTGCGTCCTTTTTTTCTCCTGGAGGCAATTACGCCACGTCCACTGGCTGATGACATCCGCTCCCTGAAACCATGCTTATTCTTTCTTTTCCTGTTGGATGGCTGAAATGTACGCTTCATAAGATCTTTGTTTTGAGGGTGCAAAAATAAGTCATTTTTTTAGATATACAATCATTTTTGCATAAAAAAAAGCCTCATTAAACCAGCTTGAGATGGGGAAAAGTTCCACCTGGTTTTTAAAGGGTGCCAGCTCCAGATCCAGGTCTCCTCCCTTTAAAGATATCAAACCATTGGGCATGGACTGCTTTTTTCCCGGCTCCAGGAGCTTCCTGGTCCATTGAAACAATTTGGGAAAAGAAGTAACTGCCCTGGAAACTACAAAGTCAGCCTTAAGAGTCAATTGCTCCATTCGTTGGTTCACCGGGGTCACATTTTTCAAATCCAGGTGCTCCCGAATGTCCCTGACCAGCTGAATTTTTTTTGCAATGGAGTCTACCAGGGTAAAGGAGGTCTGCGGAAAAATGATCGCCAGGGGGATTCCGGGAAAGCCTCCCCCGGTACCCACATCTATAACCCTGGCCTGGGAGTCAAACTGGAAGGCCCTGGCAATGGAGAGCGAATGAAGAATGTGCCTTTCCTCCAGATGCGTGATATCCTTTCTGGAGATAACGTTCACCCCTTGATTCAGCTGAGGGACAATCGTCATCAGCTTTTCAAACTGTTCGATCTGCAACGTGTTAAGATCAGGAAAATATTTTCTGATCAGCTCCATGAGGATCCGGATTGTATCAGGGTTTTTCCTGGGAGCGGTTCAGGATGTTCAGAAGCAGCTCCCGGGCCCTGAATAATTGTGCTTTTACAGTGCCTATGGGGATATCAAGTTCTACAGCGATCTCATCGTAGGAGTACTCCTTAAAGTAACGCAATTCAACCAGTTGCCTGTACCGCGGCTTCAGGCGCGAGACAACTTTTCTCATATGCTTGATCTTTTGTTTGTTGATCAGATAGGATTCGGGGTCCGGATCGTCTGATTGAATAAGGGTCGAGGGGGAAAGAGAATCCTCGCCGTCTATGGTCTGGTCCAGAGAAACATGGCTGGCCCTCTTTTTCCTGATAAAATCAATGCAGTTGTTTGTGGCGATCTTGAACAACCAGGTTGAAAAGGCAAAATTAGGGGTATATTGATCAATATTCTTAAAGGCTTTTCCAAAAGCTTCAATGGTAAGATCCTCGGCATCCACCGGACTGTTTACCATTTTCAGCAACATAAAATAGATGGCATCGCGATACCTTCCTAACAATTCAGCATAAGCCAGCTGGTCACCTTTCTTGGCTTTTTCCACCAGTTGGATGTCCTGTTGTGCTTTTAGGGAAAGATTGGTATTTATCTCCATGTCGGGTACTTTTTATCAAATCGGCCACTGAACCAGATCACACCCAGGAATAATGGTAAAATTGGATCAAACAGCAGCGAAGGTAGTAATAAATACTTTTCATCCAACCGGTTCATTCCTAATTTGAAAACGATCAGATGGCTTACTAAAACCAGGCCCAGAAGAGTGCCTGTGGGCAGTGCCCAGCTTGATGAGGTACAGAGCCAGATCCCTGTGGCATAAAGGATGATCCGGCTGATCCATTCGCTGGCAAGTCTGATCCTGGATCCCGTCCGGTAAAAACTTCCAGCCGATACATGTCTTTTCTTCTGGTTTGACCCAGGCTCTGAATGTTGTTTCAGCCTGGGAGCGTGTATGGCTCTCGGGTGAGAATTCCACGGCACAGTTTGATGTTTGTGGCATTCTTATTGACGAAAAGATCATCATCGCCGGACATTAAATGGTAGTGTCCCGCGAATCCATTATTTTCAAAAAAGAGTCCTTTATGGTAAGCGAGATTTCGACCCACTCCCATGTAGGCTTTCCCTATTATGGCATAGGAGAGATACTGAATGGCTGTAAAAGTCGTTTCGTAGCGAATTAGTGAATTGAGGAGCCCTTTACCCCGTTCATAGGCCCCGTATCCCAGCACAATCTTTTTTTCTTCTGAGAAATGGCTCCCCATTCTCCTTCAACCACTGATCGCTGGCCGGATAACAATCTGCATCGCTCAGCACGACCAGGTCGTGTCTGGCCGATTTCAGTCCGATGGTCAGTGCCAGCTTTTTCCCTCCCCTGTGTTTGTCATTGGCCGGGATGGAGGTATAGCGGAGCTGTTTGAACTGCACTGCCAGCCGGGAAAGTACCTCTTCCGTCTCATCGGTGGAACTGTCGTTCACCACCACCACTTCAAATTCAGGATAGTCCTGTTGCATGATCCCCGGTAAATATCTTTCCAGGTTCTTTTCTTCATTTTTTGCGCAAATAATCACTGAGATCCCCGGGGTGGTGGAGCTCCTCTTTTTTTGCTTATAGAGCGGAAATCTCAGAAAAACAAATAGATAGATCCCCATTTGTATCAGGAATGCAAGCAGAAAAAAGGCAAGTACGATCCAGTGGTGCAGGAGTGTTCCAGCAATTATTTCTTTTAGGTACATGAAGCTGTAAATTTAACTGGCAAATGGAGAAAAGAAAAAGCAGGTTTTCAACAATTGCTTATCTTTGGCTGTTCTCTTGGATTTTCATGGAATTTAAAATATTACACCGGGACAAAAGAAGTCGAGCAAGAGCTGGAACTCTTATTACGGATCATTCAGAGATCCAGACCCCGGTATTTATGCCGGTGGGTACTGCCGGAAGCGTTAAAGGGGTGCATCAGCGTGAGTTGCAAAAGGATATGGATGCATCCATCATCCTGGGGAATACCTACCACCTCTACCTGCGGCCAGGGCTGGAAGTGCTGAAGGGTGCCGGGGGCCTGCACGGCTTTATGAACTGGGATCGTTCCATTCTTACGGACAGTGGGGGCTACCAGGTATTTTCCCTGGCTGCCAACCGTAAACTAAAACCTGAGGGAGCCTGGTTCAGTTCCCATATTGATGGTTCGAAACATCTCTTTACCCCCGAGAATGTTGTGGATGCACAGCGGATCATCGGTGCCGATATCATGATGGCCTTTGATGAGTGTACCCCCTGGCCCTGTGATCTGAACTATGCCAGGAATTCGCTGAGCCTGACGCATCAATGGCTGGACCGGGGAATTAAACGGTTTGAGGAAACCCAGCCACTTTATGGACACAGGCAGGCATACTTCCCCATTGTCCAGGGAAGTGTATATAAAGAACTCAGAAGGGAATCAGCCGAGTATATTGCCGGACTGGGTGCCGAGGGAAATGCCATCGGGGGACTTTCAGTTGGGGAGCCTGCAGAGGAGATGTACGCCATGCTGGAGGTGGTCAATGAGATATTGCCGGACCATAAACCTCGCTACCTGATGGGAGTGGGAACTCCCATAAATATCCTGGAGGCCATTTCTCTGGGAGTGGATATGTTCGATTGCGTCATGCCCACCCGAAATGGCAGAAACGGGATGTTATTCACCTCTCAGGGCATTATTAATATCAGGAACCGGAAGTGGATGGACGATTACTCCCCCATCGATCCCAATGGCAGTAGTTTTGTAGATATGCAATATACCCGGGCTTATCTGCGTCATTTAATCATATCCGGTGAGATGCTCGGCGCACAGATTGCGAGTCTGCACAACCTGGCATTCTATCTCTGGCTGGTGAGAACAGCATTTGAAGAAATTAAAAGTGGCACATTTACTGCATGGAAAGAAAAAATGATACCAGCTTTAAGTACAAGATTATAAGGTTTTTTGGGCTGAAAATCCTGGACTTCTACGTGATCCGGAAATTTCTGAGCACCTTTCTGCTTGCTATACTCTTGATCCTTTCCATTGTGGTGATCTTCGACCTCTCCGAAAAAATCGACGATTTTCTTGAAAGCGGGGCTAAATTAAAGGTGATTCTCTTTGACTATTATCTGAATTTTATTCCCTACTTTGGGGTGCTGTTCAGCTCCCTGTTTGCCTTTCTTGCGGTGATCTATTTTACCAGCAGGATGGCCTACAATACGGAGATCATTGCCATTCTCAACAGTGGCATGAGTTTCCGGAGGTTTCTGCTTCCCTATTTGATTTCAGCCACTCTGATTGCTTCGGTCTCTTTTTATCTTAGCGACCAGGTGATTCCAGGTGCCAATAAGGTGAAGCTTGAATTTGAGGAGCAATATGTGAAGAAACGTCCGATCCGCTTTAAGGCGAAAGATTTTCACAGGCAGATAGAACCGGGAGTATATGTTTACCTGCATAGCTACAGCAACGTATCCAAGGTGGGTTACCAGTTCACCATTGAGAAATTTGAAGACGGGGAACTGGTTTCCAAGATGGTTGCAGATCAGATCCGATGGGATACTACTGTAAACAAATGGAGGGCTCGCAGATACTATATTCGTACCATCGATGGCCTGAAAGAAACCATTGAGGAGGGGAAGCAGATTGACACGACTCTGGCCATGCATCCGGATGATTTCAAAATGAGGCTGACCATTGTGGAAACCATGAGCCTGAAAGAGCTGGATGAATTTATCCAGAAACAGCGGATGCAGGGAGAGACCAATGTAACCTCCTACCAGATTGAGAGACATAACCGCATTGCATTCCCATTTTCCACTTTTATACTGACCCTGATAGGTGTGGCGGTATCCTCCAGGAAACTGCGGGGAGGTATCGGCTTACAGATAGCCATCGGGGTGGTATTCTGTTTTACCTACATCCTCTTTACCCAGTTTTCTAAACAGTTCGCCATTGGTGGAATGTTACCGGTCATGTTAGCTGTCTGGCTCCCCAATATTTTTTATACGATCATTGCTCTTTTCCTGATGCGTATGGCTCCCCGCTAGGAGCCGCCGGCATGCTGCCGGGATGTTTTATGAAACAGATTTGTGACCGGTATTTTTTTTGTAAGATTGTAACACAAACCAAAATCAATCATAATGTCCTCAAACAAAAAAGTTCAAGAACTTAAGAAACGACGGAAAGAGGTGCAGCAGGGGGGTGGCGAACAGGCCATTCAGAAGCAGGTTGCCATGGGGAAGCTGACTGCCCGGGAGCGCATCATCAAACTCCTGGACGAAGGATCTTTCAACGAATATGATATGTTTGTTGAGCACGAAGCGAGAGACTTTGGGATGGACCGTAAGACGCTTCATGGTGACGGAGTTATCACCGGAACCGGTACAGTGGGCGGCAGACCGGTCTGTATCTACGCACAGGATTTCACTGTTGCCGGGGGATCGCTGGGTTTTATGCATGCCCGGAAAATCACCAAGATCATGGACCACTCCCTGAAGATGCGCATGCCACTGATAGGGATCAATGATTCCGGTGGAGCGAGAATTCAGGAAGGCGTAAACTCGCTGGCAGGATATGGTGAGATTTTTTTCAGAAACACTCTGGCTTCAGGGGTGATCCCGCAGATATCGGTGATTCTTGGCCCCTGTGCCGGTGGTGCAGTTTATTCCCCTGCGCTAACCGACTTCGTGTTTGTGGTCGATAGTATATCCAAGATGTTCATTACCGGCCCGGAGGTTATCAAGACAGTGCTGGGTGAGGATATCTCCATGGAGGAACTTGGAGGTGCCCGGGTTCATAGTGAAATTACAGGAAATGCTCACTTCTTTGCAGAATCTGAGGACGAATGTTTTGACCAGATAAAATCCCTGCTCAGTTATCTTCCCTGGTCCAATACAGATGTGCCGGCGAGAAAAGAATTATCAGATCCCCTGGAGGAATACAATATAGAGAAGATCGTTCCGGCAGACAAAAGACAACCCTATGATGTCCGGAACGTGATCAGAGCGGTGACCGATGGATCCGATTTCTTCGAGGTCCAGGAGAGCTGGGCTGCCAACATTGTGATTGGATTTGGGACCCTAGGCGGGCGCACCGTTGGTTTTGTGGCTAACCAGCCACTGGTGCTGGCAGGAGTGCTGGATGTGGATTCATCGGATAAGGCCGGGCGGTTTATCCGCTATTGTGATGCCTTTAATATTCCCATTGTCACCCTGGTTGACCTGCCGGGGTACCTGCCGGGAGTGGACCAGGAACATGCAGGAGTTATCAGGCATGGAGCCAAGGTGCTATACGCCTATAGTGAAGCTACCGTTCCAAAGATTACTGTGATCCTCCGCAAAGCTTATGGGGGAGGGTATATTGCCATGAACTCCAGGCACCTCAGAGCCGACTTTGTATTTGCCTGGCCCGATGCCGAGGTGGCGGTTATGGGCCCGGAAGGAGCCGCCAACATTATTTTCAGGAAAGAAATAGCCAACGCAAAAGATCCCGATAAGATGAGGGCCCAGAAGGTGCAGGAGTATAAGGAGAAGTTTGCCAATCCTTATGTGGCTGCAGCGAAGGGCTATATAGATTCTGTCATCGAACCCTGGGAGACCCGAAAGTCCCTGCTTCATGCCCTGGAGGTATCCGGAGAGAAGAGCGTCGGAATGCCCATGAAAAAACATGGGATACCACCTTTTTAATACTTAAACATGAGCAAAAAGGAGAAATCTTCAAAAAAAAGTCCCTCGGGCGAGCCCAGTCTGGAAGCCCTTGAGATAGGGGGTGCCCTGTATAAAACCAGGCTCACAAAAAAGTTCAGGAACAGGGAGAATTGGAAAAAGCCCGATGAGCGGAAAGTTGTATCAGTTATACCGGGCACCATTCAAAGGATCATGGTACAGAAGGGGGATGTGGTCAGCGCCGGGACTCCGCTCTTGATCCTGGAGGCTATGAAAATGAGGAATGAAGTACTGGCACCTGTGGACGGAACGATCACCGGGATCCATGTAAGTGAGGGAGAAATGGTGCCAAAATCACACCTGCTTGTGGAGCTGGATTAGGCAGGACCTTTCCAGATCAGATATCCTTTGAAGCTGTTCTGGAAGTTCAGGATCTGAATCGAATACTCCATAGAGGGCTGATCCGCTTCCGCTCAGGGAAGCGTACCTTGCCCCGGCCTGGTAAAGGCAACTTTTCAACTTTTCAAGCAGGGGGTGTCTCTGAAAGGCACTCGCTTCAAAATCATTTCTGATCTGACCTTCCCACTGATCAGGGGGTAATTGAATCATTTTTCGCAGGTCAGCTTCGGGAACAGCAGGGGAAACGGCCCTGTAAGCTTCCGCACTTGATATATGAATTCCCGGAAACAGTATGGCCAGGTAGTAGGAGTCAAGTGATACAATCACTGGGCTGAGGAGCTCCCCTCGTCCTTCCATCATCATAGGGCCCTGATGAAGAAAAAAGGGACAATCGCTGCCCAGCTGGCCTGCCAGGACGGCTATTTTTTTTTCAGGAAGCGGGGAGCCGGCAAGTTGATTCAGGCCTTTCAGGGTGGTGGAAGCATTGGAAGATCCTCCGCCCAGCCCCGCACCCACTGGAATCTGTTTATGAAGATGGATGGAAACGGGCGGCAGCTGACATTCGGAAGTCATTAGATTCCAGGCTTTTATGCAAAGATTTTCCTCCAGGTCATCCTCAAAACGGATTCCGGATTGGGAGAAGCGGACCGGATGGTGACCCTCTGAAAGCTGATCGATTTCAATGATATCACATAGACCAGTGGGGTACATCAGCGACCGGAGATTATGGAATCCATCTTCTCTACGTTCCAGGATCTGTAATCCAAGGTTGATCTTGGCTGGTGAAAAGAGTATCATTTCTTATAAAGATATTGCATTTTTCAACAAATGTTAATTAAAACTTTGGAGTCTGTGTGCAAAAGTAAACAGGAGGCCCAAAGAGCCGCTGAGGGTGGTTTCTTACCTTTACAGCCCAAAACCGAAATTTATGGCTAAGCAGCAAACCAGCACCCCGAAAAAAAATCCGGCTATTGCTCTCGATTATGGTAAAATACCTCCTCAGGCACTTGATCTTGAAGAAGCGGTACTTGGTGCGATTATGCTGGAGAAGGATGCTATTCTTTCGGTACTGGATATCCTGGAGCCAGCCAGTTTTTATAAAGAGGCACACCAGCGTATCTATGAAGTAGCAGAGTCACTTTCCCAGGAAGAGAAGCCCATTGACCTTTTGACTGTTACCGAGGAGTTAAGGAAGACAGAACAACTGGAAGCTGTAGGTGGTGCGGTCTATATTTCCCAACTTACTTCACGGATCGGATCGGCTGCCCACCTGGAGTACCATGCGCGTATTGTCGCTCAGAAGTATATACAGCGGGAATTGATCCGGGTCTCCTCAGATATCCAGGAGCGGGCATTTGATGAGGGTACAGATGTGGATGACCTGCTGGATTATTCTGAAAGGGAGTTGCTGAATATTGCTGAAGGCCATATCAAGAAGGAGACCATCAAGTTAAACTTCCTGATAAAGACCGCCCTGGAACAGATTGATGAGGCCGGAAAACGAAAGGATAGCCTGAGCGGGGTGCCCTCGGGTTTTACACGTCTCGACCGGCTAACCTCGGGATGGCAGAAATCCGACCTTATTATTCTGGCTGCCCGCCCTTCCATGGGGAAAACCGCATTTGTACTTTCCATGGCCAGGAACATGGCCGTGGACCACAACCGCCCGGTGGCTTTTTTCTCCCTGGAGATGTCCTCCATCCAGCTGGTTAACCGCCTGATCATTGGTGAAACGCAACTTGCATCGGATAAGATCCGGACCGGACGCCTGGAGAATTACGAGTGGGAGCAACTGGAATATAAGATCAAGGACCTGGAGAAGGCACCCGTCTATGTGGATGATACCCCGGCCATCTCTATTTTTGAATTCCGGGCTAAATGCCGCAGGCTTAAGCAAAAGTATGATATACAGGCGGTTGTGATAGACTACCTTCAGCTGATGACTGGCTCCAAAGATTCGGGGAGCCGGGAACAGGAGGTCAGTAATATTTCCCGCTCCCTGAAGAGCGTAGCCAAGGAACTGGATATTCCCGTTATTGCTCTGTCTCAGCTGAACCGGAGTGTGGAGATGCGCTCCGGGAACAAACGCCCCCAGCTTTCGGACCTTCGAGAATCAGGGGCCATCGAACAGGATGCCGACCTGGTCCTGTTTATTCACCGACCGGAATATTATGGAATTGATGTGGATGAGGAGGGTAACTCCTTAAAAGGGATTGCAGAGATTATTGTTGCCAAACACCGGAACGGTCCAACCGGGGATATACTCCTGAAGTTTGTTCGTGAATTTGCCAAGTTTGTGGATATGGACGATACCCTGGCCATGGTGGATGAGGAAGAAAACGGGTTTACAATTTCCTCGAAGATGAATCAGGAGGGTGAGGGCCTGGCCAATACTGATATTGGAATGAATGATGGTTTTGATGGTCCGGCACCCTTCTAAATGATCTGTGTTCATTGTTTTCATGGCCTTCCAATTTCATGCTAACAGTACCGTATTAAAATCCTCTTGATGTTCGCCATATCTTTTCAGCAGCAGATTATGAGATAAATAGATGCAAATTAACAAGTGTTAATATAGAACAGTTCTGACCGGTAGTGGGACAATTCTGTTCGATTACGTATACCCGGATTTTACTTTTCCGGCCCTGCTGTGCATCTTTACTTCCTTTCCATTGTCTTTTTAGTAAAAGAGAATTTCACAAGATTAATTTATACGACCATATGATGAATAAATTGTGGCTATCAGGATGGATATTTGCCCTGGCAGTAATATCCGGATGTAATTACTTCGGACCCTGTCTGGACGGTTCGGGTCCGGTAATAAGTGAGCAACGTGATCGTGAAGATTTCACGGGTGTGGTGAATACAGGTTCATTCGATCTTTATATTAGCCGTGCGGACAATTTCAGTGTGGAGGTAAGAGCGCAGGAAAACCTATTGCCCATCATTGAAACCTATGTTTCAGGATCTTCACTTATCGTGGAGACAGAGAATGATGTTTGTTACAGATCGGGCTCACCCGTAGAGGTACATATTACCATGCCCCAAACAGAGCTTCTGAGGCTTACCGGCTCAGGCAGGGTATATGCGAATGTGATGGAGAGTCCCGAGGCAGAAATCTCCAACTCCGGATCAGGGTATATGGAGATTGATTCAATTGTGGCCGGGTCTTTCTTTGTGGATAATTCTGGTTCTGGATCAATCGAAGTTAACGAAAGTGTGGCAGACCTGGCAGATATGATACAATCCGGTTCAGGAACGATCCAGCTTGGAAGCCTTTCCGGTGCTGCAGAGGTCCATTTCAGGCACAGCTCTTCCGGACGCATCAGCGCAGTCATTCTTGATGTGGCAGAATTAGATATCCTTCTAAGCGGGTCCGGTAAGGTTGAACTTGGCGGGTATGGTGAGTTTGCGGAGTATTCGCTTCATTCTTCAGGCCGCATTGATGCTTTTGACATGGAACTTTCAGAGGTGGATGCGACCAATACAGGGTCCGGCGACATATATGTCTGGGCCAGTGATTTGCTGGATGCGACCATCACTGGATCAGGCGATATTGTTTTTATGGGAAACCCGGTAATCACAAGCAGTATTACCGGCAGTGGGAAGCTCAGGGCATATTAGCTTCCGGATCCTCCAACTACGATAACGATTTCACCTTTCACGCTTGCTTTTCCAAAGTATTGAGCAAGCTCCTTCAGGCTCCCTCTCACGGTCTCCTCGTGAATTTTTGTCAGTTCCCTGGAGACCGATCCTTTTCTTTCAGGACCAAAATGTTCAGCCATCTGAACCAGGGTCTTGACCAGCCTGTGCGGCGATTCATAAAGTACCATGGTTCGGCTTTCAAGGGAGAGCTCCGTGAGCCGCTTCTGCCTGCCTTTTTTTTGTGGAAGAAAACCTTCGAAAACAAATCTTTCACAGGGAAGCCCCGAATTTACAAGGGCCGGGACAAAAGCGGTGGGACCGGGGAGGGACTCCACAGGGATCTCCTGCTCAATACAGGCCCTTACCAGCAGAAATCCGGGATCAGAAATGCCGGGGGTGCCGGCATCGGAGATCAGGGCGATGGTCGTACCTCCCAGAATACGATTTACCAGGGATTCGAGCGTGCGGTGCTCATTAAACTTGTGGTGGGAAAACAGCGGTTTGCTGATCTGGAAGTGTTTCAACAGGATTCCGGATTTTCGCGTATCCTCAGCCAGCACCAGGTCCACTTCTTTTAGTACCTCTATGGCCCTGAGGGTGATATCTCCCAGGTTTCCTATGGGCGTTGGAACCAGGTAGAGCTTCGACATAAGCTAGCGGATATGTCTTCTTTTCACCAGACCTTCCAGGATGGCCACCCCCTCGTGATCGGTGTTTTCTGAAAACTGTTGCTCTATTATTCCCCTTGCCACCTCGTAGGTATCCGCCCTGTCCAGTTTGCTTACAAGCTCACTGAATTTCTCAGAATCCCCCTGGAAGAGTTCCCGGATAATCAAGAAACGGTCATTGATCCCAATATTTCGGCTGATATTATCAATGGGTTGCCCCTTTAATTTGGACTCCAGATCTTTGCTGTGCTTCCCGGCCAGATTCTCATTGATACTCGATTCGGCAGAAAATTTTTCGGCCAGAATGGGTGCTTCTGCAGCTTCGGGTTTACTCGCTGTGCTGGCATCAGGTATGGGGAGCGATTCAGCAGCAGGCGCTGGTTCAGGTTCAGCTTTACTTTCTGCAACCGCTTCAGGCTTTTTTACCTCTCTTGCTGTTTCGCCCTGTTTATGAATCTCTTGCTCTTTGATCAGCTCACTGAGACGGTCCGCTTTGATCATGGTTAAGATCTCGTAGACATTCCGGATTTTGGAGAGCGCGAGGTCCAGATCAATGGTCGAATCATCCTCAGAATTCCGAAGGTTCCCCACCAGTTTTTCGATATCTTGTATATCTTTAGTCAGGATTTCAATGGTGTATTTTATCTCCATGGTTTTCTAAGAATTTTGTGCAGGACATTACAAAACTAACGATAATCTTCATATAATCTTGTATCATGTTTCTTGAAAATACAGCAGGTAGCTCGAGCGAACAGGGCTGGATCGAGGTTATCACTGGATCTATGTTTTCAGGAAAAACGGAGGAGCTGATCAGGCGACTCCGGAGGGCCAGATTTGCAAAACAGAAGGTGGAGATATTTAAACCCCGTATGGAAGTCAGATACTCGGTGGAAGAGGTGGTTTCCCATGATGAAAATGCCATACACAGCACCCCTGTGGATTCTTCGGCCAACATTCTGCTTCTTGCAAGCGGGGTAGAGGTGGTTGGAATTGACGAAGCGCAGTTTTTTGACGATGGATTGATTGGGGTATGTAATCAGCTGGCAAATAGCGGAATACGTGTAATTGTGGCCGGGCTGGATATGGACTTCAAAGGAGCGCCCTTCGGACCTATGCCCGGTCTGATGTCCATTGCTGAATATGTGACCAAGGTTCATGCTATTTGTGTCAGATGCGGGAATCTTGCCAATTACACTCACAGGATGTCGGAGGATGACAAGCTGATTGTCCTGGGCGAAACAGATATTTACGAACCCCTTTGCCGGGTATGCTACGCAAAAGGAAAAGCAGGAAGATAGCAATTCATGATACTTGAATGGACACTGGAAAAGCTGGCACCCCTCATCCACGGAACCGTCTATGGAAAGGGGGAGCTCCCTGTTTCCAGACTTGCCACCGACAGCCGTGTACTTCCCCGGCCGGCCGAAACCCTCTTTGTGGCCCTGTCCGGTGAACAGCACGATGGCCACAATTATATCCCGGAGCTTTACCAGCATGGGATACGGTCTTTCCTAGTTTCCAGCCTCCCTGATTATCTCTCTTTTCCTCAGGCCGGTTTCTGCCTGGTGGAAAATACACTTAGCGGATTGCAGGCTCTTGCAGGGCTCAGGAGACAGCAATTCCAGGGAGAGGTTCTGGCCATTACCGGGAGCAATGGAAAAACAATTGTAAAGGAATGGATTCATCAATGTCTGGGCGAGAGGATCCGGATCCACAGAAGTCCCAAGAGTTATAACAGCCAGGTGGGTGTTCCGCTTTCGGTGTGGGGTATGGATGCGGCTTATGAACTGGCCCTGATCGAAGCTGGAATTTCCAGACCCGGTGAAATGGAAAAACTTTTCAAGATCATTCAGCCCGATACCGGAATATTTACCAATCTGGGTTCTGCTCACCAGGAGCAATTCACCAGCCAGGAGGAAAAGCTAAGGGAAAAGCTGCTTCTGTTCCAGGCATGTAAAAAGGTGATTTGCAGAGCGGATATGAAGATTGGATCCCGGACCTTACTCACTTATCTGAAGGAGCTGAAGGCTGAAATTGTTGACTGGAGCCTGGAGGGTGAGGCCAGTTATGTCTACCGGATTCGCGGTCAGAACGTCAGTCAAACCACTGTTCACCTCAGATATCAGGGAGGGGAGACTGAGTTTAAATTACCCTTTTCTGATGATGCCTCTGTGGAAAATGCGCTCCACGTAAGTACCTACTGTTTGGAGAGAGGGATGCCCATGGAGTTTGTGAAAGAGAGGATCGGAGCGCTTGAACCGGTATCCATGCGTCTGGAGATCCTGCAGGGAAGAGCAGGAAGCATTCTTATAAATGATACCTATAACTCTGATATCGGAGGAGTGGCAGCTGCTCTGGACCTCATGGGACAGCAGGATACCAACACGGAACGGGTGGTGATCCTTTCTGACCTTTTTCAAAGCGGGATGAAGGATCAGGAACTCTACGGTGAAATCGCTTCCCTGCTCAGGAGCAAAAAGGTGGATCAGTTTATTGGGATTGGACCTGCTCTGTCCGGTCAAAAAGCTTTGTTCCCCGCTTCCTCTCTTTTCTACCCGGATACCGAAGAATTCCTGGTGAGACTGGACAGAGGGATGTATAATGGAAAGACTATACTTATCAAGGGGTCCAGGAAATTTGGATTTGAGAGGATTACCCGGGAACTTCAATTGAAAACACATCAGACCAGGCTTGAAACGGACCTGAATGCCATGGTACATAACCTGAATTATTTCAGGTCCCTGCTGAATCAGGGAGTGCAGACCATGGTAATGGTCAAGGCCCTCTCCTACGGCAGTGGAAATATTGAGATTGCAAAGCTATTGCAGTACCATCAGGTGGATTACCTGGCGGTGGCTTTTATTGACGAGGGTGTGGAGCTGCGGAAGGCCGGGATCTATCTGCCCATAATGGTATTAAATCCCGATCCCCCGGGATTTGGCTCCATGCTGGATTACAACCTGGAACCTGAGATATACAACCTGAGGGGTGTGCAGGAACTCTATAATATACTGCACAGGCGGGGGATCCAAAAGCTTCCGGTTCATGTGAAACTGGATACGGGCATGCACCGTCTTGGATTTGGTCAGGAGGACCTCAGGCAACTTATTCCCTGGTTACGGAAACCCGAGATGAAAGTGGAAACCGTATTCAGTCACCTGGCTGCTTCAGGCGAGCCGGAACATGACCGGTTTACCAGGGAGCAAATCAAAGAGTTTGAAACGCAGAGCTCCCAACTTCTGGAGGGAGTGGGAGAGCCCTTTCGGCGACATATATTAAACTCTTCAGGGATAGAGCGATTTCCGGAAGCACAGTATGACATGGTCAGGCTGGGTATTGGACTGCATGGAATAGGCGAAAGCTCCTCACTGAAGGCGGTTAGCTCCTTTAAGACCACCATATCGCAGCTTAGATTTGTGGATGCCGGGGAAACGCTTGGTTATTCCCGGAGTGGAGTATGCAATCGGCCCAGCCACATTGCCACCATCCCCGTAGGGTATGCAGATGGATTTCACCGTAGCCTGGGCAAGGGAGCAGGAAGGGTCTATGTGAACGGTCAGCCTGCACCTACCATTGGCGAGATCTGTATGGATATGGCCATGATTGATGTAACCGGGCTTGAGGTCTCTGAGGGCGATACGGTGGAGCTGTTTGGAAAACAACAGGCGGTCTCTGAACTTGCCAGGCAGGCCGGGACCATTCCTTATGAAATACTGACCGCTGTTCCGGAGCGGGTGAAACGGATATATATACAAGAATAAGGATGCAGGTAAAAATCTCAGCTGTAATAATCACCTTCAACGAGGAGAAGAATATAAAACGCTGCCTGGATTCGCTGGTGGGGGTGGCGGACGAGCTCGTGGTAGTGGACAGTTATTCGACGGACCGGACCGAAGAGATTTGCCGCTCCTACGATACCGTTTTCCTTCAGCATAAGTTTCCCGGCCATATTCAACAAAAGAACTGGGCGATTCTACAGGCCCGTTTTCCGCATATCCTATCTCTGGATGCCGATGAGGCGCTCTCCTATGAGTTGAAAGATGCCATTTTGCGGGTAAAGGAGGACTGGCGCCTTGATGGCTACTCCTTTAATCGCCTGACCTCCTATTGCGGTAAATGGATCCGGCATACCAGCTGGTACCCCTCACGAAAACTGAGATTGTGGGACTCCCGGAAGGGGAGCTGGGGAGGATACAATCCCCATGACAGATTTATCCTGGATCCTGGAGCCAGCAGCTCCGTATTGAAGGGGGATCTGCTGCACTACTCTTATTATTCGGTGAGTGAACACCTGCAGCAGATAAATTCATTCTCCACCATCATGGCCCGTACCTATTTTGAACGGGGCGTTAGAGTCAATTTTATTACCCTGGTATTCAGACCCTTCTGGAGATTCTTCAAGGACTTTATTCTTCAAAGGGGATTTATGGATGGGTATTACGGATTTGTGGTCAGCATTAATTCGGCCTATGCCGTGTTTCTGCGATTCGTTAAACTCAGAAACCTCCACAGAGAGGCGAAGTAATCATTCTCCATGTTCCTGTTTGTATCTTTCATAGGAGTGTTTCCAGCGCTGGTGGGACCACAACCAGTAGGCAGGTTCTTCCCGGATCATATTCTCGAGGATACGGACATGGCGTTCTGTAATTTCATAAGGATGGAGGCCTTCGGGGCTTTCACAGATCAGTTCTGCTTCCAATTCGTACCGGCCCCTTTTTAGCTTTCTGAACTTCAGGAAAACCACCGCAGCATCCAGTTTCCTGGCCAGCTTTTCTGTTCCCAGGAAAAGGGGAGTATCACGACCCAGGAATTTGGTCCAGTATTGGATCTGATGATACTGGGGTCGCTGGTCGGCCAGGAACAGGGTGAGAACCGCAGTGTTGTTCCTGTGATATTCAATGAGTGTTCGGCCGATCTTGGCCATGGGGACCGGAATCATCCCAAATGCTTTCCTGTTCTTCTGAACCATCCTGTCGAAATACCGGTTATGAAGAGGTTTGTAGATGGCAAGAAACGGGTAATCCATATGCAATCCCAGGGCGGTAATGTATTCCCAGTTCCCATAATGTCCCATGACGGCCATCACCTGTTTGCCTTTCCTATACAGTTCCCCAAGCAGTTCGGGATTTTTAAAGCGGAGTCTACTCCGTGCTCCGGACTCCGAATAGAAATGGAAAACTGCACTTTCCAGGATCACATCACTGAGATGGTGGTAAAATTGCTTTGCAATACGCCTTATTTCGGACCGGTCATACTCCGGGAAGGCTTTCCTCAGATTGTCGTAAACCACCTTTTTCCTGTAGCCTGCCACATGGTACATGAGCAGATAGAGAAGATCCGATATGAGATAGAGGATGGGCTCGGGCAAGAGGTGGAGCAGCCAGACAAAGCTGTAGGTCAGGATATAACCCAGGAACTTCATCTTTTAGCCCAGCTCACTGATACGTTCCAGCTTGGGCAGGTCCAGGATCCTGATCTTCCGTCCATCAATGGAGATCACGCCCTCCTGTGCAAAAGTGGACAGGGTGCGGATGGCATTGGATGTGGTCATATTGGAGAGATTGGCTACGTCTTCGCGGGAGAGGTATATTTTGATCGTTTTATTGTCATCCTCATAGCCGTAGGTGTCCTTTAGAAAGATCAATGATTCGGCGAGCCGTCCCCTGATATGCTTTTGAGTGAGGGTTACTGTCCGGTCATGCGAAAATCCGAGTTCGGATGCAAAGGACTGGATGACACTCATACTTAATTCTGCATTGCTGCGCATCACCCTGAACACACTCTCTTTGTCGACGATGCATGAAACACAATCTTCAATGGCCACAGCGGTGGCCGTGTGATTCTCTTCTGCGAATAGCGCCCGGTAGCCTATAAATCCAACCGGTTTAGCCATCCTAACTATCTGCTCTCTTCCTCCCACACCCTCTTTAAAGATCTTAACCTTGCCTTCAGCCAGGATCATCAGTCCCATGGGTTTATCCCCCTCTTTAAAAATGATCTCACCCTTCTTGTAGAAAGCGCAGGTATAATTCTGCTTCAGGAATTCTTTTTCTTTGGGAGTAAGTACCGTAAATACAGATTTTGGATTGTCTATGCAATCATCTGCATTATAGTTCCTTTCCTGCATTGTAATCTTATGGTTTTGTCCTTCTATGTTGAATAACAGACAAAAGTAGAAAAAAATATCGATTTCCGTTAATATCTGGCTACCAGAGGCAGACGCCTGCCGATCCCGAAAGCTTTGGAGGAAATTCGAAGGATCGGGGGAGTCTGGTAGCGTTTGTATTCGTTCTGATTTACCATTCGGATGATCTTGAGCACCTGCTCTTCTGCATAGCCCATCTCGGTGACTTTTTCCAGAGGAAGCTGCCTCTCAATATAGGCTTCCAGGATCCGGTCCAGTACTTCGTAAGGGGGCAAAGAGTCACTGTCTTTCTGGTCTGGTCTAAGTTCAGCTGAGGGCGCTTTGTTGATGATGTTTGTGGGAATCACCTCTTTCTCGCGATTGAGGTATTTTGCAAGCTGATAAACATCGGTCTTATATACATCCCCAAGGACGGAGAGTCCACCGCTCATATCCCCGTAAAGTGTACCGTAGCCTACAGCAGTTTCACTTTTATTGCTGGTATTCAGCAGGATATTACCCAGTTTATTGGAGAGCGCCATAAGCAGGGTTCCCCTGATACGTGCCTGGATGTTTTCTTCTGCAATATCTTCCGGCAGGTTCTTAAAAAGTGGCTGAAGCGTTGTTCGAAACTGGTTAAAGAGCTCTTTTATGGGCAGGATAGTATATTTTACTCCCAGGTTCCGGGACAGATCTACCGAGTCGTTCACACTGTGATCAGAGGAGTACTGAGAGGGTAGCAACAAAACATGAAGGTTTGCCGGCCCCAGTGCTTCAGCTGCCAGGACCAGGGTAACTGCTGAGTCGATTCCCCCGGAAAGTCCCAGGGTGGCGTTAGGGAATCCCAGTTTTCCAAAGTAATCTCTGATCCCGCAGATCAATGCATCGGACATGGCTCCAATCCGCTCCGGTATAATACCCAGCGGGAGAGCAGGTCTGGAGGTACTCAATTCCTCCAGGTCAGAGATAAGAATATCCTCTTTGAAGTAAGGGAGCCTGGCGGCTATCTGACCAAGCGGATTAACCGCCATGGAACCACCTTCAAAAATGAGTTCTGTCTGTGCCCCCACCTGGTTGCAATACAGTACGGGGAGCTTGTATCGTTTAGCTTTTCCCGTGAAAATAGCTTGTTTGACCTCCATCTTCCTGTGAGAAAAGGGAGACGCAGCCATGTTGATAATGACATCCGGCCCAAACCCGGATAATTCTTCCAGGGGATTGGTGGTATAGAGCCTGCTGCGTGAAAACTCATTCTCGAAAGGCTGTTCATCCCACAGGTCTTCGCAAATGGTCACTGCCAGTTTCTTCTGTTTAAACTCGAGAATATGGAATTCGCGGTTGGGTTCAAAGTAACGGTACTCATCAAAAATGTCATAGGTGGGAAGCAGGGCTTTTCTGAATACCTGTTGCACCTTTCCTTCGCAGAGGAAAAAAGCTGAATTAAAGAGCAGTTTGCCATCGCTTCCTGCATTAAATTCAGGACCTCCAACCAGGACTCCGATGTCCGGATCCAGCATATGGGCCAGCTTTTCCACGGATTCCATACAAGAGGTGACAAACTCTTTTCTCTCCAGAAGGTCCAGAGGAGGATAACCACATATGGAGAGTTCTGAAAAAACTACCAGTTCGGCACCTGAAGCAGCAGCACTGGAGGCCGCGGTGGTTATTTTGGAGAGGTTTCCTTCAAAATCACCAATCAGATAATTCAGCTGAGCCAGGGCAATCTTCATGACAGATCAGAAGAGGATTCCCAGGTGAATGGAGAGGGTATTTGTCTTCACATTGGCCTGGTCGTTTTTGGTCACATCCGTTAGCCCCGAGGTCCAGCGGATCCCTCCAATGGCTGCGGTACTGCCACCAAGTTTATACTCGACCCCAAGCCCGGCATGGTAGCCCAGGTTAAATAAGTTGATATTATCGCTAACATCCTTTTTATCCATGGAAGCTTCGTTGGAAGTAGCTTTGGCATTAATATTGACCATGGGATTAAAGCCCAGCTTCAAAAAGAAAGTGGCGTATCCCAGCTCTTCGGTCTTCAGTTTGAGTCCAACCGGGAAATCCAGGTACTGCAGATTCAGTTTCACGGACTGAGCCGGGGCCACCCAAATGATTTCTTCCTTGGAGTTGAATTCGGTAGAATCGGTATAGAACAGCTTTCCCCCGATGTTGGTGATTCCCACCCCAAAGGATAAGGCATAATTCTCAGCAAAAAAATAGTCCGCCTGCAGTCCTGCCTGCAGGTGCATCAGAGAACCATCAGGATCCACCGAATTCAGATCGGAATTGAACCAGGAGAATTGAGGGTCCACATGTACGTTGAATCTGACATATGACTGGGCCTGGATGGAGATCATAGCACCCAGTATGACTGATATGGCGAGTATTCGTTTCATTGCTACCTGTTTAGATTATTTTATACTTTTGTTCCCACATTAAGGATTCAAATTTAATGATTATGCTGAGACCTGTTCTACGGACAGTACTTTTTCTGTCGGCTATTTCCCTGGTGATCGCCGGATGCAACAGGGACACCCTGGAGGTTGATATCTCTGGAATCGAGCTAAACCTGGAGCTGGAACGATTCGACCGGGATCTGTTTACTATGGACCAGGATACCATGGATGCCGCCATTGGAGCCCTGTACGGGCGATATGGAGATTTTTTTGACGTGTTTAACGTGCATGTGATCAGCATTGGTCAGGCCTCTTCCAGAAGGTACTCCTCTTATTTATCCATGTTTATCAACGACCCAACAAACTGGGAGGTATTTGAATATACCGATCAGGTTTTTGCCTCAACTTCCGGAATTGAAGAGAGCCTGAATGATGGGTTCCGGCACTATTTGTATCATTATCCCGATTCGCTGGCACCCCGGGTGGTTGGATATGTAAGCAGATTTAACCAGGGACTATTTACCGTCGGTAATTTTGTAGGCGTAGGTCTGGATCAATACCTGGGGAGCGATTGCAGCTACTATCAGAAAATGGGCGTGCCTCTATACCTGTCCAGGAAAAAAGAACCGCAAAGAATTCCCGTAGATGCCATGTTTGCCTGGGCCACGCAACTTTATCCCTTTAACGATTCGGTAGATAATGTTCTGTCGAGGATGATTTATCATGGTCAGCTGGCCTGGTTTGTCGGGGCCATGTTCCCGGAGCTGGATGACGAGGAAATTATGGGCTTCACGGAGGACCAGATGCTTTGGTGCAGAAACAATGAAAAGCAGATGTGGACCCACCTGGTAGAGGAAAAACTGCTCTTCTCCACCGACCCCATGAATATAAGAAAACTGGTGGAGGATGCTCCCAGCACGCGTTTTTACACCTCCGAATCACCGGGAAGGGCCGCCGTATGGCAGGGGTGGCAGATCATCCGGGCCTTTGCGGACCAGAATCCGAAACTAAGCGTTCAGCAGCTTATGGCTCAGCGCAATTTCCAGGAGCTGCTCCGGCTGTCCAGGTATAATCCATGATCCAAAAAAAATGTAGCCACCTGGAGATGACTGCAAGGTATTCTTACCCTTTGAGCAGTGGATCTACCTGTATTTGTTTACTCTTTCGTCGCTGATAAGCCCACTCCAGTTCAGTCCAAAGGCAAAATCGTAGGTGTTCCCTTCCGAGTCCACATGGCACTGCATATCCCGGGGGACATCTTCGAACTGTTCTTCCACGGTCTTCATATCGGCAGGCATCTGGAACGGCAATAGTGCGGAAGGCTCTGCAGCACCCGAGATCAGGTCCATCAGCGCCTGGTCCTGGACACCCATATGGACAAGGATCGCATCGGCTGCAGGTTCAATCTCCTTAAATACCATAGGCTTGGAAACATGGACAAGGACCACCACGGGCTTATCCCCCATAAGTTTACGGGTTTCGTTTACCAGCTTCATATCCGGGGCATTAACTGCCGAAGTGCTTTTATCCTTGTAACTCCGGTTGGTGAAGTCCTCCAGCGGACTTCCTCCGGCCAGACTGGTCTCCCTGGCGTGTTCTGCCATATAGGGCCCGTACTGCAGGGTGATGGGAACATATCCGTTTCCCCCCTTCTCCACGTCCGTGTTGTCGTAGCCACTGCCTCCATCGGGACTCTGGATCCCCACCAGGGCAAAGTCCGCCTCTTCAGGAGTATCCACCAGCTGGAAGAATTTGGAAACGATCTCCCTGTTAAATGCATCAGCCCATCGCTCCGGGGTACTTCTACCGAACCAGTTGGACGAAGCGGGAATGAAACGCTGGGGTACATATACTTTCGATTGCTTCTCCAGGGGAAGGGCCTGCTGACTGTTTTTCAACAAAACCACCGAGCGTAGCTGGGCCTCATAACCGGCCTGCATAAATTCCGGCTTGCCAACAATTGCATCTGTTTCTGCAGGATCCAGATAAGCATTCTCAAAGAGTCCGGTCCTGAATATATTGCGAAGCAGTCTGATGGCAGATTGTTCAAAACGCTTTCTCATAGCTTCCTCGCCATGTTCATCAACTCCCATTTGATAGGCTTCCAGCACCGGTCCCATATCGTTGTTACCGCCAAACTGGTCGATGCCCGCTTCAATGGCCTTGTAGTGTCTTTCAGCCACACTCAGGGTTTCCACCCCCCAGCACATTCCTCCAAAACTCTCCATGCTGCTTACATCTCTGGTGATCCCCCAGTCGGAGCAGACTACCCCGTCGTATCCATATTTATTTCGTAAGAGGTCACTTATGATATACTTGTTGTATGCGTTGCCCACATTCTCTCCGTATGTTGTATCGATACCATTTGAAATGGTATAATAGGGCATCACGGCCGAGGCCATACCGGTGGCTCCGTCCAGTTTAAAGGCTCCTTCGGTAAAGGACTTGAGATGATCCTCCAGGTTGTTGCCCGGATATACGGCATAGGCTCCATACCCGAAATGGGCATCCCGGCCTCCTTCTTCAGGGCCTCCGCCGGGCCAGTGCTTGACCATGGCATTTACACTGTGATACCCCCAGCCGTTCAGGATCTCGGATTCACCGGATGAGGTCTGGAATCCATCCACATAGGCGCGGGCCATATCAGTGGTCAGGTCGGGATCTTCTCCCATGGTTCCGTTAAACCTGCTCCACCGCGGCTCGGTAGCCAGGTCAATTTGCGGCGAAAGGGCCGTGGCAATACCCAGGGCCCTGTATTCGGCGGAAGCAATCTCACCAAATTGTTTCATTAAGTCCGGATCGAAAGAAGCAGCAATTCCCAGAGAGGCAGGCCACATGGAAATATCCCCACCTGATCCGAAATCAAATTCGGCGCTTGAACGGGTCCTGTGGCGGGGATCCGAGCTGGTATTCACGGGAATACCCAATCCCAGTCCTTCTACCAGTGTTTGGGCGTTATTATTCCACTTCGCAGCATCTGCAGGACTGGACACGGTGGTGATCAGCACATGACGCAGATGGTCACCGGTAAGGAAATTAAGCTGCTGATCGCTCAGATCGGAAGCTTCCGCACCACTTTCATCGAATCCTTTTTCATTGTAGGTCGCCCCACCACCGAATCCGCGGCCGCTGGATGGTATGGACTGGTGGGCGCTGTATAGCATCAGTCCGGCCATCTGCTCCACACTCATCTGGCTCACCAGGTCCCTTGCCCTGTCATCCGCCGGTTGTCTCCAGTCTTCATAGATATCCAGCACTCCGTTTTTATTCAGGTCTTTGAAAGCAAAACCGTTTTTTTCAATCAGGGTGACTCCTGAGCCAGGAGCATATCCAAGGGTTTGTCCGCCCTGATTTATGACCAGTACATAGGTCTCCTGTTCTTCAACGGTGTATTTGGGACCGCATCCGCTGAGCAGAAGGATGGCGGGTGCAAAGCATAAAAGAAGAAAGTGGTTGATGGGTTTCATTTCAGTTGGTTTAGTTTGTAGGCGCCTTAAACTTCACATTAGACTTCCGAAGAGTTTGTTAGTTTAACAAAGACAAAAAAAAGTGTCTCCTCTTTTGAAGGTCACTTTATCAAAATCCTGCTAGTTAAATTACTTGATCTGAGACAAATACCGTGCTGCTACAGGTCCCGGATCCTGGTGCCGCAGATTTTGCAGTAACTGGCATCGCTGTCATGCTGATTGTGGCCACAATTAGTACAGACCAATTGCTTTTTAGTCAGGTTCGCTTTGGCTGCCTTTCCTATTTCCACGGAAATAATTCCGGTTGGAACAGCAATAATGGAGTAACCGGTGAGCATGGCGATGGAGGCCAGGATTTTTCCAAGAACCGTAGCCGGGGCGATATCTCCATAGCCTACGGTGGTGATGGTCACTATGGCCCAGTAAATACTCTGAGGAATGGAAGTAAATCCATTCTCCTCGCCTTCAACCAGGTAGAGTACAGAGCCCAGGATCAGCACCAGGGTCAGCACCGCGCCAAAGAAGATGACTATTTTATGGGAACTCATTTGCAGTGCCCGCCCCAGAACTGCGGCTTCTTTGATATACCTTCCAAGTTTCATCACCCTGAATATTCGGAGCAGCCTGAGAGCACGTATGGTTAGCAGGAAAGTAGCCTGATCGGTAATTAGTCCCAGAATAGGTGGGAAGAATGGCCAGAAGATCAATCATCCCGTAATAGCTGCTGATATACCTCCAGGGATGGGGGGAGCTATATATTCTGAGTATATATTCCAGACTGAACACAATGGTGAAGAACCACTCGGCCGAGATAAATACCTCGTGATATGCTTCCCTCAAGGTGGAGACGCTTTCCAGTATAACAGCGCCCACACTCAGGATAATCATCCAAAGGAGCAGTACATCAAATGTTTTTCCGGCCGGGGTATTGGTACCGAAAATGATTACAAATATCCTTTTCCTGAGATTCATCTTGTATCAAAGTTATAAAAAAAAAGACCGCCCCTGGAGGCAGTCTTTTTTCAGTTGTTGCTTCCCGACCCTATTCCGGGCTGATAGCTTCAACGGGACAAACATCGGCGCAGGCGCCACAGTCAGTACACAGTTCAGGGTCAATCACATAAATATCTCCTTCGCTGATCGCTTCAACCGGACACTCATCAATACAGGTGCCACATGCAGTACAATCATCTGAAATTACGTAAGCCATATCTTATAATTTAAATTCTAAAGGGGCAAATTTAGTTTCTAATTTCTATTCCGCAATCTCTCTCAGGGATTTATTTTTTCAACAGCCTCTATTTTGAGTAATTCTATGGCCAGAAAGGTCATCAGTGACATTCCTGTGCGCAGGGCGGCTTCATTGACTCTAAGCAGGGGTGAATGGAGGGAGAAGGTTTGTGGAGAACCCGGATCGCCCACCCCCAGCCGGTACATCATACCGGGGATAGTCTGGGTAAACCAGGCAAAGTCCTCGGCAGTCATGCGAATATTCATATCCTCCACCTTCTCTTTTCCCAACAGTTTTATGGCCAGTTTTTTTGATTCAAGGGTGATCTGTTCATGATTGTGAAGGAGGGGGTAACCTTTGCGGACCTCCAGTTCAACGGAACCTCCTGCTGCTTCAGCGATGTCTGCTGCAATCTTTTCCATAAGCCCGTGGGCTTCTTTCCTCCAGGGTTCATTCATGGTCCGGAAGGTCCCTTCCAGGTATACCTCATCCGGAATCACATTGGTGGCACCATCGGCAAGTACTTTTCCAAAGGACAATACGGTGGGGGAGCCCTTCGGAGCCCGGCGCAAAATCTCCTCCTGCAGGGAGAGCAGGATCTGGGCTGCCATCAGAACCGGGTCTTTGATTTGCTGCCGCAATGCTGCGTGTCCCCCTTTGCCTTTCACCGTGATAAAGATCTCGTCGTTGGCGGCCATGTAGATCCCGGGCTTGAATCCTACGTGTCCGGTTTCCATTTCGGGAAGAATATGCTGGGCGATGATCATATGGGGTAGACGATCCTTAAAAACACCCTCCTCCAGCATCCGTTTTGCCCCGCCGGGAATCTTCTCCTCGCCGGGTTGAAAAAGGCATAAAACTTCTCCATTAATCTCATGTTTCAGCCGGGACAACAGGCGGATGGTGCCAAGCAGGGAGGCCATGTGCATATCATGCCCACAGGCATGCATCACTCCCTTGTTGGTGGATGCATAAGGAAGTCCGGTTTGTTCAGATATGGGCAGGGCATCCATATCTGCCCGGAGAGCAATTCGTTTACCCGGACGATCTCCCTTGATATGTGCTACGATTCCTGTGTCAACATGGGGAAAGGTGTATTCAATCTCCCACCTGTCCAGAATTTCCCTGATCACTTCAGAGGTATGGTACTCCTGAAATGAAAGTTCGGGGTGCTGGTGAAGCCGACGCCTGATGGAGCGGATCTCTTCCTCCAGAGTATCGGTCAGGATGTTCTCTATCTGCTGCTCCAGGTTCATATGGGGTTTATGGAATTAAAAATCAAGGCTCAGGGAGAGGTAGAACATCCGGGGCTGTACCTCCATATTTTCAACTCCCCAGGCCCAATCCAGGCGGATAAAATAGCCCAGCAGCTGGCTCCTGACACCGAAGCCGTAACCCCCAACAATGGGATCCCGGTTTGCATCGATGGTAATGGTCATAGGACCGTTTTCGATGATCTCAGTGTTCCAGGCATTGTCATCGTTAAAGGGGTGAAGTCCGGTCCATGCGGTACCCACATCTGCAAACCCAACCACCTGGAAATTGTTGAGGAAACCCGAGCCCAGCGGATGCCCTGCCAGATAACGGAAGATGGGCAAGCGGAGTTCTGTATTAATCACCACGAAATTGCTGCCGTTCCTGATATTTTGTGAGAATCCCCTCACGTTGGTGGCCAGGGCCTGGTAAGCATAATTCCGCGTATAATCGATGGCTACCGACTCATTAAAGGTCGGGATCCTGGTCTGGTTCAGGTTGATCCAGTTATCCACGCTTCCCAGGTAGTAAATCAGTGGGCTCCTTCCAAAGGAGGAGCTTCCTGCGATCCTGTTGGCCCAGATCAGCGAGCGGTGGATCCGGGTATAGTGTCTGAAATCGGCCCCGAGGACAAAAAGGTCAGATTTAGATGCATTGATCTGGCGGTATGCTTCGCCAAATACCTTCCATCGCATTCCGCTGTAGAGATTGGTGCCCAGTTTCCTGGTATTGTCGAAGATCAGTTCTCCTTTTACCCCTCCCCATACTTTCAAGATGTTTGACTTATTCAGATTCTCATTGTTTGTGGAGAGAAATACAGAGTTGTCATGCCTGAAAGAGGCCGTTCCCTTCACGGCCAGGGTCTGGCTCAGGGGATATTTTACTGAAGCGAGCAGCTCATGGGTATAGGTCTTGACCACGGTATAAGTAGTGCCCGTAAATCCGAGATAATTCTTAAACACCTGTCGATGGAATATCAGCTGCTTGTCGAGTTGTTGCTTCAGGTTTTCAAAACTGAAAAGATATTCATTGCTGTCAAAGTCAGTGGCGAAGCGGACTCCCCCCACTAAACGGTAATCTTCAAACAGGTCATTGGCCCCCACCTTAAATAAGAGGTTCAATCCCGGATTAAAGTAAAAGGCCCCTCCGGTGAAAGCCTGGTAGGAAGCGTTCAGGAAGCTGAAGTCGACCTGGTTGACCAGCTTATTGGGATAGAAGGAGGTAGTATAATCGATATACATCATTTTCTTGTTCTCCATGGAGTCCAGAACCAGATTCAGATTTCTGTTTCTCAGCTGGTTGTTATAATAGTTCAGCTTCTCCCGTTCAAAGATGTAGTTGTTGATATCGATCCTGAACTCCTGCAGTTCAATGGTATCACCATCATGGATCAGTTGATTATCTGCAATATCCTTCATGGATATGACTTTTTTCTCCACGTGGTGAATGGAGTCTTCAGCAGTCAGCCTGCTCACATGCCGGTTCCTGTATTCAGTGGGTTCCAGCAAATCCCCGAATTTGCGTTCAAACTCCATGGGATATTTATACATATGGTACCTGCGATCCTTGTAAACAATCTCAGCAATCTCCTGAGTCTCCGTATTGATATCATGCGACAGAATATTCCGTTTGTAGTTGGAGAGGGGGAAACTATTGGCAAAATACCTGTAGTGAATGGTAGTATCCACCAGGCTGATGGTGCTGTCGTACCTGGCATAATAACGGTTCACTATGCCGTTTTTATCGCTCAGGTAAAAGAATTCATTTTGCCTGGGCGACAGGGGCTGTGTATGATTGATGTAATTCCCTTCCGATATTCTCTGAAGCTCCTTGCTTCTGTTTGCATAATCATAGACAAATACCGCAAAGGCAGTTGTGGTATTATTCTCGGGATCGTTTTCCAGGAAAAGAGTATCTTTTCTGCGGTTGGAGACGAAGGAGATGCTGCTCATATTGTTTATAAACCTTGGATTGAAATCGTCCGCCAGGTCATTGGTGATCCGGTCATTGGTCGATGCAGCTATATCAAACACCCAGATATCAGTCTGTCCGTCCGCCACAGCTGAAAAAACCAGTTTTCGTGCATCGGGCGAAAAGCTCAGATCCAATACTTTCTCGAAGTAGAGCAGGTTCCTGGTGGTGATCACCCCGGTTTCCAGGTTATACACATGAAACTTAAGTTCTCCTTTCTCTTCAGTTACAAAACCAAGAATCTGTGAAGAGGGGTGCCAGGCCAGTTCAGGGATAGGAGTAGTCATGGATCTGATCCAGTTTCTGCCCCCTGTTTATAGATTTTCTTTTGCTTGTTCGTACTTTCATCGTGTATCCAGATCTTATATTGCCCCTTCTGGTTGGTTACATAGGCCACCATACGGCCATCCGGACTGATTTTTATATTCTGGTATACCCTCCTTTTATTGTGGCTTTTTCAGGATCTTTCCCTGTTCCGGAAGTCCGGCAGTGTTCTTCCGCGGCTGTGTATAGTCCCAGATAGTAGGAGGTCCAGTCAATGGAAAGCTCTTTCAGTTTGCTGCCCAGCACATAATGAAAGCCGCTCTCAGCATTTTTGTTAATTTTTGTGATGTAAAGGATCTGCGGGATAATGGAAACTCCATAAAGATCAGCAACATATTTCCAGAAGGAGTGTCCTGCATAACGGGCATCATCATCCTGCAGATTCACAAATTTGCTGTATTTTCCTGATACAATACCGTCCTTCACACGATTCTCCAGTTCGTAGTCCCAGGGGTTGGAAACAAAGGAAATTAAACCCTCCAGGTACCAATCCGGAAGGTTGATCATGGTGCTGCTGGTGAGGTTATCCCTCACTCCCTTTCCGAACATCATCTCGGTGAGCAGAACCTCGGCAATGGCAGCCCTGATCTGCCGTTCAAATTTCATATGATCGCCGTCAAAATAGAGAAACACTTTGTTTTGAATGATTTTAGTGGTCCCTCCGATGTTGTACTCCTCGGCTTCTGAAACCAGACCGATATTGCTCTGTCTGAAATCTGAAAGTTTGTTATAGGTCAGGAAAATAATTCGCCGCTCAATGTCATAATCAAAGAATCGCTCAATCAGTGCAAGCTCTTTTTCAACAAAATCGGCTACATATAAAGAGAGATCGGTCCCGTTTTCATAGGAGTATACATCAAATCTATCGAAGCGATAATACTTCCAATACCGGTTGTTAAACTGCACCCTGTTCTTACCGAAGTTCATCTGCATCCCGTTGTAAAACTGGGCAGACAAACCGGTTGAACCGAGTATCATGAATAACAGGAGCCCTATTCTTGCAACACTTCTCATTTCCTGTTTTGGCTGTTTAAAAGTAAACAATATTCGTAAAATGGAAATTATATTCCCGGCCTGATTCTTGTATTCCTTTCTATACCTCAAAAATTATGCAACTATTTATTGATTTTTTGTGTTAATTTTACAGTTGGAATTAAATCTAACTAATTTTATTACCCAAGATTAAATGATTGGATTATGAAACGGAGATTTTTATTGATCTGTTTGACCGCTCTTTTGATGCCACTGTTCTCACAGACAGTACAGCCAAAAATATCCTTTAATGAGACCTCCCATGATTTCGGGAAATTCAAAGAAGCGGACGGTAAAGTAACCTATAAGTTTGAATTTGTGAATACGGGGAGCAGTGACCTGATTATTCAGAATGTTTCAGCATCCTGTGGTTGCACCGCGCCCCAGTGGACTCGCGAACCGGTACCTCCCGGAGCAAAAGGCTTTGTAGCTGCCACCTATAATCCGGCAGGCAGGCCCGGCTCTTTCAGAAAATATGTAACGGTGATCTCCAATTCCAATCCCGGAAGTGCGAGACTCACCATTGCTGGAGAGGTGGAGGCCAAGCCAAGAACCATTGAGGATGATTACAGGTACGCCATGGGACCCATGCGCCTCAAATCAAACCACCTGGCTTTTGGAAATCTGAAAAACACCTCCTCCACGGAGAAGCAACTGGAAGTAATAAATACTTCAGATAAAGATGTGAAGGTGGCTTTTCAAAGGGTGCCCGGTCACGTGACCATTAAGATGGTACCTGATCAGCTGAAACCCCAGCAGAAGGGTTTGATTGTTGCCACCTACAGTGCCCCCCTTAGAAATGACTGGGGTTTTGTAATTGACCGGATGCCCCTGGACATTAATGGAAAAACCGACCGGACCTATAGCCTGGTTGTCAGTGCAAATATTGAAGAGGATTTTTCTGCTTTAAGTGCAGCAGAACTGGCAAATGCTCCCGTCCTTAATGTGGATGACACGGAGTTTGCCTTTGGAAAAATCAAGCAGGGAGATAAAGTGGAGCATACCTACGTTTTGACCAATTCAGGTAAATCGGATCTCCATATCCGTAAGGTAAAGGCATCTTGTGGTTGCACCGCAGTTCAACCGGAGAAAAATATTATTGCTCCGGGAGAATCGGTGAATATTAAGACTGTATTTAACTCGGCCGGAAAGATGGGGAACCAGAACAAGACAGTAACCATCATTACCAATGATCCCAAGAAGAGCAAACTGATCCTCTGGGTGAAAGGGGAAGTTATAAAAACCACCTAGCTGTATATTCCAGGTGGAACTGCCTGAAGAAAAGAGCCGGCGCATGTGCGTCCGGCTCTTTTTTCTTTTGCTGAAACGGTGCCGGGGGCCCCGGGTTACAGCAGGGATTCAATGGCTTCACGAAGTTCATCACCATGAAGGTTCTTGGCGGTGATTACTCCGTTTCTGTCTATCAATACAGTATGTGGAATGGCCGGGACGCCGTATAGTTCTGCCCCTTCTGAATTCCAGTATTTCAAATCTGAAATATGATTCCAGGTGAGATTGTCATCGGCAATGGCTTTTACCCAGCTGGCTGAATCGCGATCCAGGGAAACTCCCAGGATTTCAAAGCCTTTTTCATTATAGTCCTTGTAAATTTCCACCACTTCCGGGTTGGCCCTCCGGCAGGGGCCGCACCAGCTGGCCCAGAAGTCGATCAGCAGAACGCCTCCCTGATGCACATCAGAAACCTTCAGGAATTCTCCATCAGGAGTCTCCAGTCCGAAATCAGTGTAGGGCTGCCCGATAGCCACGGCCTTCATTCTTTCCAGCTTGCCATACATGTAGACATACTCTTCCATCTGGTGAAGAGGCGCATCCAGTCTTGTAAGTGCAGCCTCCAGCTGATCGGTGTCCAGGGTATAGAAAGTGTTTCTCAGGGCAAGAACAGTGGCAAAGGAAGCCGGATTTTCAAGGATATAGATAGAATCAGTGGCATTCTGCTGTTCATAGAGCTTATAATAAACCTCACGCAGACTGTCACTTTTTGCAGGATTCTCAGGGTCGGGACCTTTCCGCAGCTCAGTAACAAGAACTTCCATTTTTTCAGTAATGGGTCTGATCTTTTCATTATAGGAATTCAGGTCATTCTGAGGCTTACTATCCGTTTCGATTTGAAAGTTTTCCATGGTCCCGCTAATGGAATAGTTGCTGTTATCAACCAGAAAGCGGATGGAACCCTCCATATCGTCCGCGGTGAGATACATGGTATGGACCCCCTCAATACCCCTGGTAAGAACGGCTGTTGTACCCGGTTCAGCGAGTACTGAATCGTAGGTCACATAAGCTCTGTCTTCCCGGGCCAGGAGTTTGATCCATTTACCCTCGGATCCATCCAGCCTGACTTCGATGTTATACCCTTCGCTGTTTTGATCACAGGCCTGCAGGGCAATGACGGCCAGCATGATCCAGATTAATTTACGCATATTAAATTGTGTTTAAAATTGAAGCGCAATATTACAATTATTTATTTAAGAGGGGAACAGTCAGGAAGATGAATTGCCGGATTTATACTTGTTCAAGATAGATGAGGCGGCCATAAATGAGGTCATGCGTCCTTCTGAAATGGCTTTTTCGTGAATTTCCAGTTCCTTTTTCATATCCGGATCATTAAATACCTGCAAATAGATCCCTTCCCGAAGGGTCTCATACATCCAGTATCTGGATTGCTCCCTTCTTCGTTTATCCAGGTACCCGTTCTTTGAAACATAGGAAGAGTACTCTTTGACCATCTCCCATATTTCGTCAATTCCTTTGTTGTAAAGCGAAGAGCAGGTCTTTACCTGGGGAGGCCAGCCGGAGAGCGGAGGGGGAAAGAGGTGCAGTGCATTGGAAAACTCAGCCTGAGCCCGTCTGGCTCTGGGGATATTATTGCCATCGGCTTTATTGATCACGATGGCGTCGGCCATCTCCATGATCCCCCGTTTGATTCCCTGCAATTCATCCCCGGCCCCTGCCAGCATAACCAGCAGGAAAAAATCGACCATGCTGTGAACCGCTGTTTCGGATTGTCCGACCCCAACGGTCTCCACAAAGATGGTATTGAAACCCGCAGCTTCACAAAGGATAATGGTTTCCCTGGTTTTTCTGGTAACCCCGCCCAGGGTGCCCCCGGAGGGAGATGGCCGGATATATGCCTGACTGCTTCCTGCCAGTTCCTCCATTCGGGTCTTGTCCCCCAGGATACTGCCTCTGGAACGTTCACTGCTTGGATCGATGGCAAGGACTGCCAGCCGGCCACCTTTATTTATGATATGTTTACCCAGGGACTCGATAAAGGTGCTTTTCCCGGCACCCGGAACCCCGGTGATTCCTACCCGGAAGGAAGATCCAGAATAGGGCAAACAAGCTGCAATTAGTTCCTGAGCAATCGTTTGGTGGCTGTCCAGGGAGCTCTCCACCAGGGTAATGGCCTGACCCAGTGTGCTGATGTCCCCCTGGCGGATCCCGCTGAACAGTTTTTCGCTTTCGTATGGCTGTTTCTTAATCTTTTTCAGATGATCCACAGCCTTCAGGTTAATGGAACCCGGTTGCTCGACACCTTCAGAGACAGAGAGGGCAGATTTTTTCTTTTCGCTCTGCTTCATCAGCTTTAGGAAATATCGGAATACATGGGAATAGAATATTTGTTCTTAAAATACTCATAAATAGCCATCTGTGCCCTGATATCGGGTCCTTTGGTAATAATTCTCTGATTTCTGAGATGTTCATCAATCTCACAAGCTTTCACATTATCGGAGAGCTGGAGATTCAGGATATCCAGCAGCTCTTTTTTCAGATCCGGATCATAAACCGGGAAAACACATTCTACCCGGCTTCGAAGATTTCGTTTCATCCAGTCGGCTGATCCCAGGTAAATCCTGTGATCTCCATTGTTTAAAAAGACAAAGACCCGGGCATGTTCCAGGTAGCGGTCCACAATCCGGATGACCCTGATATTTTTGCTGTAGGGCGCACCTGTCATGAGTGTACACACCCCCCGGACGATCAGATCCACCTTTACTCCAGCTTCACTGGCCCTGTACAGACTGTCCACCATCTCTTTGTCCTGCAGTCCGTTCATCTTCAGAAGAATATACCCGATCCCTCCTTTCTTGACATTGTCTATTTCCTTGTTGATCAGCTCAATAAACCCAGGCACCATATTAAAGCCAGGCACCATGAGATGTTTAAAAACGGGACGGGCCTCCTGATCCTCCAGGTGCCTGTAAAGCTCCTTGACTTCACTGACCACTTCCGGATTTGAGGTAAACAGTCCGTGATCTCCATAAAGCCGGGCTGTTTTTTCATTGAAGTTTCCGGTCCCGAGATAGGTCTGATCTCCGTATTTTGTCCCTTTCTTACGAATGATCAGGGCAATTTTGGCATGCACCTTCAGTTTTGGGATGCTGTAGATAATACGAATTCCCGCCTTGGTCATTTCATAGGCCCATTTGAGGTTGGCCTCTTCGTCAAATCGCGCCTTCAGCTCAACAAACACGGTTACCTTCTTACCGTTTTCGGCGGCTGCAATCAGGGAATTTACCACCACCGAATGATCGGAAACCCGGTACTGGGTAGCCTTGATCTCCTTTACAGTGGGATCGGCAGAGGCCTCCCTGAGGAACCTCAGGTAGTGCTCAAAGGGCTGATAGGGGACGTTAAGAAGAAAATCTTTCTTGCTGATCAGACTGGCGATAGGCTTTTTCTGGTTGGCCAAAGCAGGGATGGGAATGGGCGGCAGGCTTTGGATTTCAAATTTGGGATAGGCGGGATTGGGGAAACTGAAAAAATCCCTGAAGTTGTGCCGGTCTCCACCCATCACCAGAATGTCCTTGGGGATATCGAAGGAGGTGACCAGGTATTCCAGAAGTTTTTCGGGCATGGCCCTGTCATACTGGAAACGGTTGGGTTTGCCGACCGAGCGAAACGATCTGATCCGGTCGATGGCATCTATCAGATCCTCTCCCTCATAATCATCATATTCCATATCGGCATCCCTGGTTAGTTTTAGCGAGTAGCTGCTTTTCACCTTGTATCCGGGGAAGATGGCATCGATGTGGTGCATGATGACATCCTCCACGAACATGATGTAGTGCTTTCCGTCTTTTTCCGGCAGTTCCATAAATCTGGAGATGTTGTGGTCCGTGGGAATCTTTATCATTCCATAACGCTACCAGCTGCCTGTTCTTAGCGCTGTCCCTGCTGATCATCTCCAGAGCCATGTAGGGCTGTCCGGTTTTCATAAATGGCCTAACCTTCTTTTTAACCAGTAGAACCGGTTGAATGGAGGTGATGATAGTGGAATAGAATACCTCCCTGATAAAACTAAGCTGCTCTTCAGTCAACTCATCCTTTTCGTTTACCACGATGATGTTGTTTTCCCGAAGCTCGGGAAGGATCTCCTCCTCAAAGATCAGGTGAAAGATCGATTGCTGGTTGGTGACAATCTCATTGATCTGCTTGATGATGCTTGCCGGATTCACCTCACTGAAATGTTGTTTGGGAAACTCCCGTTCGTGCCGGAGCATCTGTTTGTAGTAACTGACCCGTACCTGGTAGAATTCTTCCGTGTTATTGGAGTAAATGGCCAGGAACTTGATGCGCTCGTAAAGAGGCAGGGTTTTATCCATGGCTTCCTGAAGCACCCTGAAGTTAAAGGATAGCCAGCTGATGTCGCGGTTGGTGTATTCGTATTTGTCCCATAAGGAGGTGATCTTATACAAATGTAAGGATAGTTTGGAAAATGATCCGAATGTGGCCCGCTAATCCCTGTCCTACAATAAGTGGAATTCCTATGCGAGAATAGTCCCGCTTTTTCTTATTTTAGTGAAAAACACCCTGACATGGATATATTATCTGATCCTGCAGTCATCTGGTTCCTGATTGGACTGGGACTTGCTGCTGCTCGAATTGGTCCTTCCCGGACTTGTCATTCTTTTTTTTGGTGCCGGAGCGTGGGTAACGGCCCTGGTTTGTGCCTTTACAGATATAAACCTGAACTGGCAGATCCTGATCTTCCTTGTGGCCTCCTTGCTGGGGCTGGTTTTGCTTCGGAAATATCTGAAGAAGACGTTTCTTCAGTCGAAGCGACAAGGAGATTGAAGACCAGCTGGAAGAGTTTATCGGCCGGAAGGCCAAGGCCATTGATGATTTCAAGAATGGCGCGGAAAGGTGGAGTTCAAGGGAACACGTTGGTCGGCCAGTCTGCAATGATCCGGTATCCAAAGGAGACTGGGTGATCATCCGGAGCAAGGACAGCCTGACTTTCAATGTTGAAAAAACCTCTTAAGACTTCATATTGATGCTAAGCATATTTATAACATTCTAAGACTTTACTATACATGGAAATGAATGCATTAACCCTCGTATATGCCGGGTTGATCCTCCTGGCATTGATTCTTCTCTTATCCTCCATCAAAGTGGTGCCCCAACGAAGGGCTTATATTGTTGAACGCCTGGGTAAGTACCGGGTAACCCTGATGGCCGGGTTTAATATCATCGTACCCTTTATTGACAGGGTTCAGCTATCGCCATACCCTGAAGGAACAGGCCATTGATGTGGCCTCCCAGATCTGTATTACCCGGGATAATATCTCCGTGGAGGTGGATGGGATCCTTTACCTGCAGGTGATCGATGCCATGAAAGCCTCCTATGGAATCGATAATTATCAGTTTGCATCCATCCAGATTGCCCAGACCACCATGCGGAGTATCATCGGGAAACTGGAACTTGACAAGACCTTTGAAGAGACGGGAAACCATTAATAACAGCATTGTGTGCTGCAGTGGATAAGGCCAGTGATCCCTGGGGGGTGAAGGTAACCCGCTATGAGGTTAAGAATATCATTCCTCCCCAGAGCATCAAAGATGCCATGGAGAAGCAGATGCGTGCCGAACGTGAAAAACGTGCCGTAATTGCCGAATCGGAAGGAGAGAAGCAGGCCAAGATCAATGTGGCTGAAGGATCCAAGCAGGAGGCCGATCAATGAATCGGAAGGAGAGATGCAGAAGCGGATCAATGAAGCCACAGGAAAGGCTTCTGAAATCGAGCAGGTGGCCACAGCCACAGCCAATGGAATCAGGGCCATTGCCCTGGCCATCAACGAAAAAGGCGGTAAGGATGCTGTGAACCTGCGGATTGCCGAACAATATCTGTTGGAATTCGGAAAACTGGCCAAGGAGTCAAATACCATGATCATGCCATCCAACCTGGCTGATATTTCAAGCATCATTGCCACTGCAACCAAGGTCTTTGATGCCACCAAAGAATCCTCCTTGTTGAAATTTTTTTCGAAAAGCAGCCTGAATAATTATAAATATAGTTATACTTTTGCCCCATTGGATGGATAGAGGAGCAAAAGATCGGTGAGGTATGAGCGATGGCTTGATTAAGACAGTTGTATTAATCTTTATTTTGGTGGTGCTTTCTGGAGCCACCATTTATGTTGCCAGGGGATCCAAATCCCCGGATACTCTTGTCGGCCCAGGTCCCTGAACAGCCGGCCATATGAAACTGATTCCCGCACCACTTGCCCCTGCCTTTCAGGGAGTTTGTCCGCTTTATGGAACAGGAGCTGGACAGCACACAGACCGTGGGTGCTGCTTTTACGATTGTTCATGGCGGAGAGGTTGTTTATACAGGCACCTACGGGGAACGGGAATATGGAAGCCGGAAGAAGGTGGACGAGCACACGCTGTTCCGACTGGCTTCGGTCTCCAAGGGATTTGCCGGGGTGCTGGCCTCCATGCTGGAACAGGAGGGTGCCTTATCTCTGGATGACAAAGTCGTGGAGCACTATCCGGGATTTTCACTTAAGGATTCGCTTAATACGGCCGACCTGACCATCCAGGATCTTTTGAGTCATACTTCGGGCCTGGTACCCTATGCTTTTGATAACCTGGTGGAAGCCGATCAGGACTTAACCACCATCATTGAACACCTGGCTGAGGTGGATATCTCAGCACCTCCCGGCGAACTTTACGGCTACCAGAATGTAATGTTCAGTATGTTCGATCCCATTGTCAGAAAGTCCACCGGGATCCCCTATCAGGTCTTGCTGCAGGAAAAGATATTCAAGCCCCTGGGCATGACGGATGCCTCAGCCGGACCGGTTGACCTGGAGGCTAATCCCAATATGGCTTATCCTCATGTGAAGACTGCCAGGGGCTACAGGGTGCTCCACCCACACACGGGTTATTATAACGTATTGCCTGCAGCCGGGGTAAATGCAAGTATTTCCGATATGGGTCAATGGCTACTGGCACTTCTGGGGTATCAAAAGGAGTGGATGCCCGATACCCTTATCAGCAAGATATCCACCCCGGTAATTTATACTCCGCTGAAATGGCAATACACCAGGTACTGGAAACCGTTCAGGGAACGCTATTACAGCCTTGGGTGGCGAATCTATAACTATCAGGGTAAAAAAATTATGTATCACGGAGGCTATATTCGGGGATACAGGGCCGAGATCGCGTTTTGCCCCGAAGAGGATGTTGGGATAGCCTTCCTGCAAAACTCACCCAATCACCTGGCGTCACGCTTTGTGCCCACTTTCATGGATCTTTTTCTGGAATAATTATAAAAATAGTTATCTGTTTGCTTCAGGTATGAGCTTGTTGATCTTCCTGAATAAAGTAAATCTGGCGCTCTCTTTTATCCTGCCGCTGCTAAAACTGCCGTGGAATACGAACATGGGGGCAGTGGCAGATGTACGAGCATCTGAATCCTGCAGATTTTTATGAATTCCTGTAAACCCTAATTCGTTTTGCTTGTTATAATCTCGTAAATTCGTGAGATAATTAAAACACAAGCAGAATGAACTTTGATCTTTTAGTGATTGGCAGTGGCCCCGGAGGATATGTAGCTGCTATCCGTGCATCCCAGCTTGGTTTAAAAACAGCCGTTGTAGAACGTGAATCCCTTGGCGGAATCTGTCTCAACTGGGGATGTATTCCCACCAAATCCTTATTGAAAAGTGCCCAGGTATATGAGTACTTTCTGCATGCTGCAGACTATGGCATAATCCTTGATGGGACGTGCAAAGCCCGACTTTTCAAAGGTGGTGGGCCGCAGCCGAACGGTGGCCGAGGGCATGAGCAAAGGGATTGAGTTCCTGTTTAAAAAGAATAAGATCGAAGTGATCAACGGCACCGGGAAACTGAAGTCTCCCGGTGTTGTCGAAGTGAAGGACGCAAAGGGGAAAAGTACAGAGTTAAAGGCAAAGCATATCGTCCTTGCCACTGGTGCACGATCCAAAGAGCTGCCCAACCTGAAACAGGATGGTAAAAAGATCATTGGTTACCGGGAGGCCATGACCCTGCCCTCTCTTCCCAAATCGATGGTAGTTGTGGGCTCCGGAGCCATTGGCAGCGAGTTTGCCAATTTCTACAATACCATGGGCACCGAGGTGACCCTGGTGGAGTTTCTCCCCAACGTGGTGCCACTGGAGGACGAAGAGGTCTCCAAGCAGCTGGAACGTTCCTTCAAAAAGGCAAAAATGAAGGTAATGACCTCCTCTTCAGTGGAATCGGTGGATACCTCCGGCAAGCTATGTAAGGTGAAGATCAAAACTCCCAAGGGGGAGACAGAGCTTGAGGCAGAAATTGTTCTTTCTGCCGTAGGAGTTGCTCCCAATATCGAAGGGATCGGACTGGAGGAACTGGGTATTGAGATGGAGGCAGGCAAGGTAAAGGTGGATGAATTCTACCGGACCAATGTGAACGGAGTCTATGCCATTGGAGATATTGTGGGCGGTCCCGCCCTGGCCCATGTGGCTTCGGCTGAAGGGATATGCTGCGTGGAGAAGATCGCCGGTCATCATCCTCAGCCGGTGGATTACTCGAATATTCCCGGATGTACCTATACCAGTCCTGAAGTGGCTTCCCTGGGAATGACTGAAAAGGCTGCCAGGGAAGCAGGGTATGAATTGAAGGTGGGAAAGTTTCCTTTCACAGCTTCCGGGAAAGCTTCGGCTGCCGGCGCAAAGGATGGATTTGTTAAGCTGGTTTTTGATGCCAAATACGGGGAACTGCTGGGAGCACACATGATCGGCGCCAATGTCACCGAAATGATCGCAGAGCTGGTGGTGGCCCGGAAACTGGAGACCACAGGCGAAGAGATCATTAAAGCAGTCCACCCGCATCCCACCATGTCGGAGGCAATCATGGAAGCTGCTGCCGCTGCCTACGGGGAGGTCATCCACATTTAGGTTTCACGACGGGCAAGAGATTGAAGACGACCAATCCCTAGGGATTATAAGGGGCTCTCATGTTCCGGATATAGAGCTGATTGGCTGCCTTATCTCCACTCACTTCACCTTTTACCGGATCCCAGGTGACACTTCTGTTGCTTCGGATGGCAATATCGCCCATGTGACTGAGGGTATCTGACAGGATAGCATCGTCCAGGGGGCAGGTTTCCCTGCTTGTTCCATGAATTACATCCAGGAACATTTTTCCCATGGTGTTCTCTTCGCTGATAATCCTGCCCTCTGTATCCTTCGGAAACTCATTCAGCTTCTTATGGAGATCCGGGATATTGGATTCGCCGGAGTTCCTGCTCAGCGAGAGCCACCCTTTACTCCCGTAGAAGGTAGTCCCGTTGCTATCCTTAAAACTCCGTGCTTCAGCATGCCTTTCTGAGCCAGGTCCGTGCTCTGGAAGTGGACCTTTAGCACCACTTCCGTAATTGTATCTTACATCCCAGGAATAAATGTTATCGTACATTCCACCCTCCGACCAGAAGGAGCCTTCTCCTGAGCAGGTATATACTCCATCCACCTGGTCTTTGATCCCCCAAACCAGAATATCAAGAGGGTGTGCTCCCCATCCGGCAAGGAATCCGATGCTGTAATCGTACTGGAACCAGGAGCTGTTATTGGTGACCCGTGTCGGGACAATAGGAGTTTAAGGAGCCGGTCCGGTCCACCTTTCAAAATCGAAATCTTCCGGGACAGGCACTTCCTTGCATACCGGCGATTTTACCGGATTTTTGCCGGGTGCCCATACATCCACACGCTCTATCTCCCCGATTTCCCCCCCTTTGACCAAGTCTATGCCTGCCTGCATGTGCTTCATGGAGCGCTGCTGAGTGGCATAGTGGAAGCGCGACATCGTGATCTTTGAGTTCTTTCTTCAGTACCAGGTAATTCGGATAGCTTAATCCAAGGGGTTTGGCCAGCATAAGATGTTTGCCGGCCCTGGCTGCCTTGATAGCAGCACGGTACATGCCAGTGATCCGGGGTGGTAATATGTACCGCATCGATATCCGTTCGATCTAAGATCTCTTCAAAATCGAGATAGGCCTTGCATTCCGGAGCGCTTATTCCTTTTTCCTTATAGAACCCGATCGTGAGCTCAACGCCCTTTTGCCTTCGCTCACGGAACACATCACAGATGGCCACCGAACGTGATCCTTCAAGGGGGAGGAAGTAATTTTTTAATTCGTTGGTTCCCCTCTGGCCCAAGCCAATGTGCCCCATGTGTATTCTGTCATTGGCCCCTCGCCAGTTGCTGGCTGAGGGGAGTAAGGTGGGGGCAAGCACCAGGCCTCCGACACCTGCTGCTGACTTTTGAATAAATGTTCTCCGGTTCAGTCTTTTGTTTTTCATGCCTGTCAGTTAAAAACACCGCCCTTCGGACGGTCCGAATGTACCAGACAATTTAAGACATTCTTGACTAATTACAGGCCGGTTCGGCCACTTTACCCATAAACGAAATGGACTGGCTGCTCTTTTTTGTGATGGCAAAGAGGAAGGGATGGTCGAAGCGAATCATGGTAAAGGCCCCTGGAGAGGCGGCCTGCATGCTTACGCAACCTGTTAAGGCACGTTTGCATCCTTGTACAAAGACCCGGGATGTGAAATCCTGCCAATTTGCATAAATTTGTCTTGGAGGAAAACTGGATTGGCAGAAACGCTGGATATATTACTTAAGGAGTGCAGACGAGGCAAGGCTGCAAGCCAGGAGGAGCTTTACAGGCGATTTGCTTCTGCCATGTATGGCTTATGCCTGCAGTATGCCAGCAGCGAGGAGGATGCCCAGGATATATTGCAGGAGGGGTTCATTAAAGTATTTGTAAAACTGGATCAGGTGAAAAATCCATCTGCCTTACCCGGCTGGATCCGCAGAATCATGATCAATACGGCACTGGAGAAGTACCGGAGCCAGGTCATACTTCAGCGGGTCGATGAGGTGAAGGAGGAGTTTGATGAGCTGAGCGGGGAGGAGGCCCTGGACAAAATCACCTGCGAAGAGCTGGTGGGATTGATCCAGACCCTGACCCCCAGGTACCGGATGGTATTTAACCTGTATGCCATCGAAGGATACTCGCACCAGGAGATCAGCGAAGAACTTGGAATCTCTGTTGGAACCTCCAAGTCGAACCTTTCCAGGGCGCGGGTGATTTTGCAGGAGAAGGTTAAAAACATGTATGGATCAGCCTTAGTAAAATGAACGACCAGACAGATATGAACAAGGGATTTCTAAAGGATAAGCTGGCTAATTACCAGGTGGATCCGCCTGATAAGGTATGGAACGGGATCTCCGGACAAATAGGAGGTCGCCGAAACCGCAAGGGCATGTACATCCTGCTGCTGGCCTCGGCAGCATCCATTGCACTGGCTCTTATCCTGGGAATACCTTATTTTAGTCCGGATCTGCCCGAACAGGAGTCTATCTCCGGTGAGATTCGAGAGGAGGATCCTGCAGGACAAAATGAGACTTCAAAACTGGAACAGAAGGTGGTTGAAACTCTGGAACTTCTTCCTGAAAAATCAACTGCTATCAAGGGACAACAGAGTCAGAAAAAAGACGAGCAGGTGCAAAAAGATCCAACTCACCAGATAGCCCTTCTGACTGAAACAAAAACTGAGGCAGAAGAAAGAACCGTAATCCCGGCAGAAGCTTCCACTGAAACGCTGGAAGCAGCAGCATCGGATCTGCAAATTGAACTTCTTCCGGATTCAGCTCTTGATCTTCAGATGGATCCTTTCCTGGCGGAAAAACAGGAGCGGCAGAGAGATCCCAGATGGATGCTGGGTGCTGCCCTTTCCCCTCTCTATAGTTTTCGTGATGCGGAAGCAGGAGCCATACCCGACAATCCTGCTGAAACAGGAATGCTCTCATACTCCACCGGGGTACATGTGCGTTACAGGAGAAATTCCAGGCTAGCCTTCGAAACAGGCATCTATTATAACCGGACCGGGATTGCCATTGGAGCTCCGGGGATCCAGGTTTTCAATCAGCGTTATGACGCCATGATTTTCGGAGCAGGATCGGAACAGGCCGAAATAAAGACTGTGAATAATTCGGTGGGAAATATTGTGGCCTATTCAGGTGATATTTATATGAATGGGTACAAGATCAGTGCGGAAAACAGTGTTGCTACCGCCCCAGGCGATGTACTCACTCCGCTTCAGACCTCTGAATCCGGAATTCAGCAACACCTGGATTACCTGGAAATCCCATTCAACCTGCGGTATTCGATTGTCGACCGGACCTTCGAGCTGCAGTTGGTAGGTGGAATGAGCAGCAATTTCCTGATTGCTAATTATGTGACTGTGGAAACCTCCTCGGGCAGAGAAGAGATCGGTTACCTCAGCAATGTGAATACGGTGAATTATTCCGGCAATGCTGGTTTGGGGATGATCTATCATATGAGCAAGAATCTCAGCCTTATGCTGGAACCCAGGTTCCGCTATTTTCTGAACTCCGTGAATGATTCCACCCTTCCCTCCACCAGGCCCTATTCTGTCGGCTTCTACACCGGCCTGAGCTATACCTTCTAGAAGCTTTCATTTCTTTCTTTAGCAGAATGGAAACAAAACAGTAATTTTACACGTTGCTGTAGGAAAGGAAATTCATTTTAATGGGAAAGATTATGCTTAGGGAGAAGAAAGAGAGGAGGGCCTTGGCTTACCTGTTTATGGTATTGTTTGCCACCACCGCTATTTTGGCTGTGGTACTGGCGGCTCCGGGATATACAGGAACCGAAGCAGGTTCCGTAATACCAGAAAACAAAGAGTCCTATACGGTATACGGGGTGGAGGTTCCCGACCAGGTAACATTTGCAGGAGAACCGGTGCCCCTGGACCTGTTTGATGTGAAGGAGTCCCTGGACAGGGAGCTGCTGTCCAATACCTATTTTCATTCTCAGACCATCAGGCTGATCAAGCTGGCCAATCGCTATTTTCCTCAGATTGAACCGGTGCTGAAAAAGAACCTGGTCCCGGATGATTTCAAATACCTGGCAGTGGCCGAGAGTGGTTTGTCTCAGGTGGTATCCCCAGCGAATGCTGTTGGATTCTGGCAATTGCTGAAGGGGACGGCAGTGGAATACGGACTGGTGGTGAATTCCGAGGTGGATGAGCGGTATCATGTGGGCAAATCCACCGAGGTAGCCTGTCAGTTACCTGATTGATTCCTTTAAGAAATATGGTAACTGGACCATGACTGCCGCCTCTTACAATGCCGGCAGAAGGGGCGTGGACCGACAGATTGAACGCCAGAAAAAGGAAAATTACTATGACCTGCTCCTGAATGAAGAGACCGCACGTTACCTTTACAGGGTAATAGCCTTTAAACTGATTTTTGAAAATCCGGCTGCTTATGGCTTTACACTGTCGGATAAAGATCTGTATCCCGAAATACCCGTCTTATACGGTGGAAGTGGATAGCGCTATTAGCTGATTTTGCTGATTTTGCAGAGAGTTTCGAGACCAATTACAAGATTTTGAAATATCTGAATCCCTGGCTGAGAGATAACAAATTGTTAAACAATTCACAAAGGACCTACGAAATCATCCTTCCTGAGAGAGGATATCGCCGGAGGGATGCCTGGGACCCACACAAATAGGCGGAAATGAAGAAAGCGTGAGAAGGAAGAGCAGAAAATAGAGGTGCTGGGTGCCCGGGTGCACAATCTGAAAAATATTGATGTAAGCATTCCCAGGAACTCACCTGACAGTAATTACAGGACTGAGTGGAAGTGGAAAATCATCCCTGGCATTTGATACCATATATGCCGAAGGACAGAGAAGGTATATCGAAACGCTCAATGCCTATGCCCGCCAGTTCCTGGGAAACATGGAACGTCCGGATGTGGACAAGATTACCGGCCTGAGTCCGGTCATCTCCATCGAGCAGAAAACCACCAATAAAAATCCCCGGTCCACGGTGGGGACCGTTACTGAAATCTATGATTTTCTGAGGCTTCTTTTTGCCAGGGCATCCGATGCATACTCCTATGTGACCGGAGAAAAGATGGTAAAGTACACCGAGGAGCAGATCCTGGATATTATCCTGGAAGTCTTTCTCAGGAAAAAAAATCTATATTCTGGCTCCGGTGGTGAGGGGTCGGAAGGGTCATTACAGGGAGCTGTTTGAGCAGATCAGACGAAATGGATATATCTATGCCCGAATTGATGGTGAGATTGAAGAGGTTCTGCCCGGAATGCGGATTGACCGCTACAAAAATCATGATATTGAAGTGGTGGTTGACCGGCTTTCCGTCAGGGAAAAGGACCGGGAGAGGCTGAAAAAGTCCCTCTCAGCAGCCCTGAAACAGGGTAAGGGAGTCACCATGATCCTGGAGAAGGATGGAAGTGAGCCCCGGTATTTCTCCAGCCAGTTGATGTGTCCCACCTCGGGAATCTCCTATAATGAACCTGCTCCGCATAGTTTTTCCTTTAACTCTCCGCAGGGTGCATGTCCCCATTGTAACGGACTGGGAACCATAAATGATGTGGATATCCGCAAGATCATTCCCGACGACACCAAAAGCATCCGGAATGGGGCACTTGTTGCCGCTGGGTAAGTACAGGAATGCCCTGATTTTCTGGCAGATGGAGGCCATTGCCATCTAAGTATGGCTTTACCCTGGATACTCCGGTAAAGGAGATCCCCGAGGAGGCCTTGCGTTGCATCCTTTTTGGTTCAGAGGAGCCCCTGAAATTGCAGAATACTCCCCTGGGCGCCAATTCCAACTATTTTCTGAGTTTTGAAGGCATTATCAATCATATTCAGAACCATGCCGGGGAAGGCAATGGTTCCAATGGCAAACAGCAGATCAGACAGTTTATTCAGGAAGGTAAGTTGTCCGCACTGTAAGGGGACAGCGACTGAAATCAGAAATGCTCTATTTCAGGATCAATGAAAAGAATATCGCTGAGCTTTCGGCCATGGATATCGGGGAGCTTGCATTTGTGGTTCAGCATATTGAGGATCATCTGAGCGAACGCCAGAATATCATTGCCAGGGATATCCTGAAGGAGATCAGAAGCAGACTTGGATTTCTGCTGGATGTGGGCCTGAACTATCTCTCTCTTCAGCGCAGTGCACGTTCCCTTTCAGGAGGAGAAAGTCAGCGGATCCGGCTGGCTACCCAGATTGGGTCCAGGCTGGTCAATGTACTCTATATCCTGGATGAACCCAGCATAGGATTGCATCAGCGTGATAACCGGAAACTAATTGCATCCCTGCAAAATCTTCGTGATCAGGGAAATTCTGTCATCGTGGTGGAACATGATAAGGATATGATCCTGTCAGCCGATCATATTGTCGACCTGGGACCTGGGGCCGGGCAGGCTGGGAGGGGAACTGGTGGCAAGTGGTTCACCCAAGTCAGATTCTTAAAAACCAGTACTCTGACCGCACAGTACCTGAACCTGACAAAGAGAGATTGCTATCCCTGAAGAACGAAGAGCTGGAAGGGGGAGAAGCTTGTGCTTAATGGTGCATCCGGGAATAACCTGAAAAATGTGAGTGTCGCGTTCCCCCTGGGAAAATTCATATGTGTTACCGGGGTTAGTGGAAGCGGAAAATCCACCCTGATCAATGAAACCCTGCACCCCATCATCAGTCAGAAATTATACAGGTCTAACCAGGAACCCTTGCCCTTTAAATCCCTGGAAGGACTGGATCTGGTTGACAAAGTGATCGAAGTGGATCAGAGTCCCCTTGGCCGGACCCCCCGGTCAAATCCGGTAACCTATACAGGTGTATTCAGCGATATAAGGAAAGTTGTTTGAACAGACACCCGATGCGAAAATAAGAGGATATAAGGCCAGCAGATTCTCATTTAATGTGAAGGGAGGCCGTTGTGAAACCTGCGGTGGTGCAGGTGTTCAGACCATTGAGATGAATTTTCTTCCCGATGTGTATGTACGTTGCAAGGAATGCAATGGGAGACGGTACAACAGGGAGACTCTGGAGGTCAGGTATAAGGATAAAAACATCAATGATGTGCTGAAGATGACCATCAACCAGGCCGTGGAGTTTTTCTCCAGTATACCTTCCATTCTCAGGAAACTAAAAACCCTCCAGGAGGTTGGACTGGGCTACATCCGGCTCGGACAGCCTTCCACCACACTTTCAGGAGGTGAATCGCAACGGGTGAAGCTCTCGGCAGAGCTGGCCAAAAAGGATACCGGTAAAACCCTGTATATCCTGGATGAACCCACCACCGGACTGCATTTTGAAGATGTGAGGGTACTGCTTGAAGTGATTGCCAGGCTGGTGAACCGGGGCAACACTGTGATCATGATTGAACACAATATGGATGTCATCAAGGTGGCCGATCACATCATAGACCTGGGTAAAGAAGGTGGAAGCCTGGGAGGAACCATTCTGGCCGAAGGGACTCCGGAAGAGATTGCCGGGATGGAGGATAGCTACACCGGTAATTTTCTCAGGGAGGAGTTGGCCTTGAAAGAATTTGTAAAATTGTTACAAATAAAACAGAAGCTAATGAGTGTTAATGAAGATAAGATCAAGAAGGCTTTTAAGCATAAGACCTGGAACGAAATAAAAACCTCCGATTCCTGGCAGATTTTTAAGATCATGGCAGAATTTGTGGAGGGTTTCGAAAAAATGGCCTCCATCGGTCCCTGTGTTTCCCTGTTTGGATCTGCCAGGACAGCCCTGAAACCAGTATTATCAACTGGCCGAAGAGATTGCATTTCAAGCTTACACAGAGTGGTTACGGCGTGATTACCGGTGGTGGCCCCGGAATAATGGAAGCAGCTAACAGGGGAGCAATGCGAGGAGATGGAATCAGTGTTGGACTGAATATTCATCTTCCATTCGAACAGGGCTCAAATCCCTATATCGATGCTGATAAGTTGATCACCTTCAAGCATTTCTTTGTACGGAAGGTGATGTTTCAGAAGTACGCACAGGGATTTATTGTCTTGCCTGGCGGCTTCGGTACCTTTGATGAATTTTTTGAATCAGCCACCCTGATTCAGACCGGGAAAATCGGGAGATTTCCCATTGTACTGGTGGGCTCCGATTTCTGGAAAGGATTGGTCGGATGGATCGAGAAAGTGGTACAGGAGGAAGAGAAGAATATCAGTCCGGAAGATCTGGACCTTTTTACGGTGGTTGATACTGCAGATGAGGCCGTGGAGGTGATTAATAAATTCTATTCGAAATACCTCCTGAGTCCAAATTTCTAAGTGACTGTTACTAGCTCAGTGTTAGTAATTACGGAGATTGTTTGAGAAATTATTTTGTACATTGTATCGTGAATTAACCCTTTTTTATGATGAAGTACCTGACCTCATTGTCTAGCCGTTTCCATGATTTTCCTGTCCTTTTCCCTTAGTGGACAGGAGGTGGAGATATCCATGGATCATCCCGACCGGGTGAATGCAGGTGAGGATTTTACTGTAACTGTGACCATCAAAAAAGGCTCATTAACAGACTATTCCCGTTTTTCACAGGATCTTGCCTCTGGGCCTTTCCGCCACCAATGTCAGCTCCCCGAATGCAGACTTCAGTTTTGATGAACAGCGGGTGAGGATCATCTGGCTGAAAATGCCGAGAGCAAATGAAGTATCCGTCTCCTATCAGATATCGGTAGATCCCCGGCTGAAAGGATCCTTTGCCCTGGGTGGCGTTTTTGCCTATGTGGTGGATGATGAACGTAAGTTTCTAAACCTTGATCAAAACCGGAAGATCACCATTGTTCCCAATAGCACCATCAATCAGGCAATGATGGTCGATATTGAAGATTACAGGGAGGAGTGGTAGCAGTCCCCGCAGCCAGCCCTTCTGGGACCGGATTTGCCATGGCCGTACGGCAAAAAGCCAGATTGCAGGAAATGCGGATCTTACCTGGTTCGACTTTTAATTAACAATCCAATCGGAAGCAAGTATGCCAAGGTGGAAGAAACCATCCCTTCCGGGTACCTGTTTGAGGAGGTCAATTCCAATGAAGGGATTGTTTCTCATGCCGCTTCGACGGTCAAGTTTATCTGGATGAAACTTGCCTGACAACCAGAATTTGAAGTGGTTTACAGGCTTGTTCCAAAGCAGAATGAACCTCAGGGAAATATGCTCATTGAAGGATTGCTTACCTACACCGTCGGAAATGAAAACAGGGTTACCGAGGTTATCGAGATGGATGTTTCCCTGGAAAACCTGAGTCAGGTTCAGAAACGTGCTCTCCTGGCTAAGGGATCTGCTCCAGCACTTAGCAGCAGAACCACTCCGGAAGTAAGCAGCAGAACCACAACAACTGCGGTGAGAGAGAGCAGGCCTCCTGTAAGCAGTTCTAATGTTAGTTCAGGTTCAAACAGGGTAATTGTCAACACGAAGGTGCTGGATCCTGGAACAGGAACCTATTACCGGGTGCAACTTTCCGCAAATCTGAATGCCGTTTGATGCCAATGCTTTATACAGGCAACTGGGAGTGGACAGAGAGGTATTTGTTGAACAACATCAGGGCTTCTACAAATACACGGTGGGTCCTTTTCAAACCTATGAGCAGGCACTTTCGTACAAGGACAGAGTTGATGGTTATCCGGAGGTTGTGGGAGCATTTGTGGTCGGGTACAGAAATGGGAAACGTGTTTCCGCCGGAACCATCAGATAAATGCATACCATAACCCTTTAGGCCATTGTTTCAAAATTGCACATACCGTTACCTGCTGCTGTTTCTGGCCATGGGTCCATTTTTGCTTCAAGCACAGGAGATTGATTATGATTCACTTCTTCAGAGGATCGATACCGTGGAGAATCCGGTATATAAGCCGGTGGTCTCCTTTTCCTACGGGGTATTAAATTTTCGTGGGGATGTGCACAACAGCCTGGTGAGTCCGGTTATTGGGAACACTGCCTTTGCGGTAAATATGGCCACCTTTGTGGACAAGAAGCACCATTTCATTGCCAATTTCTACTACCTGATCGGGAGCCTCAGTGGTAATTCCTATTCTTCCGAGGATCTTTCGCAAAACCTGAATTTCAGATCGTCGGTATCTTCCATTGGGGCTAATGTGGAATACAGATTTGGACATGTACTGAAAAAGAGGCCTTGGTAAGGCCCTACCTATCCCTGGGGCTGGGGATTCTGAATTTCAGTGCCAAAGGGGACCTGGTCGGATGCCAGTGGCTTGACCTATTATTACTGGTCGGACGGTACCATCCGGGATGTTGATGAGATCCCTGTCCGGCAGGCACCCATAATCCTCTTTACCGCGATTACGATTATGAAACCGATCTTCGCCTGCGTGAAGAGCAAGGAATTTGGTTTGGGAGAATACAATCAAACGCCCTGGTGGTTCCCCATTGGAGTGGGAGCCCATTTCAGGATCAGTCAGCGAGCCTTTTTTCAGCCTGGGTGTTTCCTATTATTATGCATTTACCGATCTGATTGACAATGTGGCCTTTGAGGGAACCAGTGTAAAAGGGGCCAAAGGGCAACGACAGTTTCCTGTATTACGAATCTTTCCCTTCACTTCGACCTTTTCTCAGATCCCACCACTCGCACGGTCGACCTGATGTTTGCCGATACGGAATTTGATCCCCATTATGTTTGACGATGAGGATGGCGACTTTGTGCTCGATGTCAGCGATCGTTGTCCGGGAACACCTTTTGGAGTTGCAGTCGATACCCTGGGTTGTCCGCTGGATGGCGATAATGATGGAGTGCCCGATTATCTGGATCAGGAACCTGAAACAGCCGAAGGGGCCTGGGTAGATGAACAGGGTGTGACCGTAACAGAAGTGAATTTGCCGAATCCATGGAGTTGAGGGACAAGGCCATGGATCGTGAGGACGTGGAAGCCTACCTGACCATTATTCGTGGCGAATACAGGCTCGATTCGGCATTAGATATTCCTGAAAACTTCAGTTCCATGATATTGATGGAGATGGTTATCTATCCTTCGACGAGCTCATCCTGGTCATCGACCAATACTTTGATTCTCAGATTGATATGGACTTGGATGATTTGAGGGATCTGAACGAATTCTTCTTTGCCCAATAAGCTGGCTTATTTGATTTTTTGGAGGCGATCCAGCTGACGCTGAGCGTCTTTTCGTTTGATGGTTTCCCGTTTATCGTATTCTTTCTTTCCCCTGGCCAGTCCTATCTCCAGCTTGGCATAGCCCGAATCTGAGATGAACACCTTCAGGGTAACCAGGGTCAAACCGCTTTCGCGGGTTTTACGCTGAAGCTTTTTAAATTCGTTTCGTGTCATCAGGAGTTTCCTGTCACGTCCCGGCACATGTTTGTTATAGCTGCTCCAGGCATAATCAGCAATCTGCATGCCTCTTACATAGAGTTCTTTATTTTCAAACAAACAGTAAGACTCCCCCAGACTCACTTTTCCCATTCGGATGGACTTGATTTCGGTCCCTTGCAATTGAATGCCAGCTACGTACTTCTCGAGGATCTCGTAATCGTGGTATGCTTTCTTATTCCTTATGTTTATTCGTGTCCCATAGCTAATCCGCCCCAAAGGTATAAAATTAGGTATATTTGATTTTCTTAAAAAGATGGTTGATCTGGTTACGGTACTGGGGCACACAGCAGCAGGAAAAACTGCTTTTGCAGCGCATCTGGCACAGAGACTGGGAGGGGAGATCATCAGTGCCGATTCCAGGCAGGTATACCGGGGAATGGATATCGGTACCGGCAAGGATTATGAGGATTATGTGGTAAAAGACACGGGTACCAGTCCACCTGATCGACATCCTCGATGCCGGATATGAATACAACGTTTACCTTTTCAAACAAGATTTTTTGAGGGTCTTTACCGATATAAGCGAAAGGAAATTATTACCCATCATGTGCGGTGGTAGCGGGCTCTATCTTGAATCTGTGCTTCGTAACTACAAGCTTGCTTAATGTGCCCCTATACCCGAGCTCAGAGAGGAGCTGGAGGATAAGAGTCACGAGGAGCTGGAGGCAATGCTCAAGTTATACGGTCCTCTTGCATAATACCAGCGATACGCGTAGTATCAAGACGATGATCCGGGCCATTGAAATTGCCAGGTTCCAGGCCACCAGCACTGAGAGCTCAGCTGAGGAAAGAGAACTGAATCCTCTGGTGCTGGGCATCAGGTTTGAAAGAGACCTTCGAAGAGAACGGATTACCCAAAGGCTTAAGGAAGCGTATGAAGGAGGGGATGGTCGAAGAAGTGGAGGTTCTTCTTACACGAGTGGGATTACGGCCGGAAAAGCTGGATTACTATGGCCTGGAATACCGGTATGTGAGTAAGTACATCCTGAATGAGCTAAGCTATGAGGAGATGTTCAGAAAACTGAATACTGCCATTCATCAGTTTGCCAAAAGACAAATGACCTATTTCAGCGGGATGGAACGAAGGGGCATCTGCATACATTGGCTGGAAGGGAACTTGCCATGGAGGAGAAAATTGAGCAAGCCTGACTCTTCTTAATCCTTAGCTTCTGAACTGCCAGGGCAGGTCCATGAATAAACCAGATCATGCCCAGGGCAATAATGATATTCAGGGCGGATACAATATAATTGTAGGTGACCCTCCATGATCCGATCCTGCGCCTGATCATAATCCCAATGTTGGGAATGAAAAAGGCAAAAATGCTGAAGACGGTCAGGGCATTAAGTACCTGTTCTTCATCCACCTCTTCTGTGGGTTCTGAACTGGCTGAGAAGAAAAGGATCAGGTAGGCCATCAACAGAAAACAGGCCAGGTAGATCAGGTAGGTGGCTTTAATAAAAATGGTTGAAACAGGTCGTTTGCGATGAATTCTGAAGGGTTTCAGAATGATAATCGCAATGATGTAAATAAGAAGAAATGCTGCAATAAATATGAAATGCAGCAGAAAGTTCATACCTGATTACGGATTAATATTTATTTGATCTACTCCACAGCCCCCTGAATGCTGCCTTTATCTTTTCTTCGATTTCCTCAGACAACTCCGGGTTGTCCCTCAGAAGATTTTTTACAGCATCCCTGCCCTGTCCCAGCCTTGTTTCGCCATAGCTGAACCATGAACCGCTCTTTTTAAGAATTTCCAGGTCCACACCCAGGTCGATCAATTCTCCTGTTTTGGAAATTCCTTCTCCGTACATGATATCAAATTCAGCCTTACGGAAAGGTGGAGCCAGCTTATTTTTAACCACCTTGACCCTGGTCCGGTTCCCCTGAATATCCTCGCCCTCCTTGAATCTGGCCTATGCGTCTGATGTCGATCCGTACTGAGGCATAAAACTTCAGTGCGTTTCCACCGGTGGTGGTTTCAGGATTACCAAACATAACTCCAATCTTTTCCCGTAGCTGGTTGATGAAGAAGCAGGTGGTATTGGTTCGGTTGATATTGGCAGTAAGCTTTCTGAGTGCCTGTGACATGAGCCTGGCCTGCAGTCCCATTTTTGAATCGCCCATCTCACCTTCAATCTCCGCCTTTGGGGTAAGAGCCGCCACAGAATCGATCACAACAATGTCAATGGCTCCGGAGCGGATCAGGTGATCTGCTATCTCCAGGGCCTGTTCTCCGTTGTCGGGTTGTGAAATATATAGGTTTTCAATATCCACTCCCAGTTTCTTGGCGTAGAAGCGGTCAAAAGCATGTTCTGCATCAATAAAGGCAGCAATACCACCGGCCTTCTGTGCTTCGGCAATAGCATGGATGGCCAGGGTAGTTTTACCTGAAGATTCAGGCCCGTAAATCTCAATTACCCTTCCACGGGGATATCCACCCACACCCAGGGCCAGGTCCACGCCAATGGAGCCGGAAGAAATCACCTGTACATCCTCAATGGCATTGTCACCCAATTTCATGATGGTCCCCTTGCCATAGCCTTTTTCAATCTTATCCAGGGTAAGCTGAAGTGCTTTCAATTTTTCCTGATTATTGCCATGCTTTCCGTTGCTCATATGATTTTACTGCTTAATGTGATAATTCTGAAAATATCTGTTTGCTATGTTCCTTGGTTTTTACTTTTTCAATAATTTTTTCAACATACCCATCTTCATTGATGATATAGGTTTTTCGAAGGATTCCCATGTAGGTCTTCCCGTACATTTTTTTCTCACCCCATGCTTCATAGTCCTCAAGGACCTTTTGTCCAGATCGGATATCAAACGGAAAGGAAGCTGATACTTGCTTATAAAATTCTGATGTGATTTTTCACTGTCAGCACTAACTCCTATGATTTCATATCCCTGTTCCTGGAACCGTGAGTAGTTGTCCCTCAGATCACAGGCCTCTGCAGTGCAGCCGGGCGTATTGTCTTTGGGGTAGAAATAGAGCACTACCTTCTTTCCTTTGTATTCATCCAGGGTGATCAGTTTTCCCGTTCTGGTCTCTGGCATTGATGGCAGGAGCCAGATCTCCTTCTTTCAGATTTCGACATAGCATTAATTTTAAACTATAAATGTACAAAGATTGACTTAAACGGGGGTCGGATTGAGGCATAGTCTTTATTAACAATTCGGGAGCTTCTCTGTGCCATCTATTATTACTATTTTTGCTCGCAATGATGCGACTTGTATTATGATTAAACTAGTATCCGAAAGACTTATTGTCTGCCCTTGCAGCTCTGTTTTTCTTTTGGCTGAAGCTAGTCTTCAGGAGCAGGAACAGAAGGAAGAGATGCAGGGGTGACGAGAATCCTCCCTGGCAATTTCGAAGACGGTAATTACAGTTCAGCGCTTAAGGGATTCAGGGCTCTGATGGAGAGACCAAGGGAATGATCCTGTACCGCTATTATGCGGGCAGGTGCCTGGTCGAATTAAATGAGGACCTGGATGAGGCCATTGAGCTGCTTTATGGCGCCTCCAACGGAGCGATTTCCCGGATGTAACTATTCTATCTTGGGCAGGGCCTATCACAGAATTATAATTTTCAGGAGGCCCGGAAGTATCTACGAGAAGTTCGATATGACAGCCAGCCGGCAGGAAAGAAAAGAACTACAACATTAAACACCTGATAGGCACCATCAGGAGCGCCAGGGAAATCACCTCTTCCTATAATCCTTACGAAGTGATGAATGTAACCTTCCTGGACCTTTCATGATTCCCTGCAATATTCGCAGGTGAAAATGAAGGGGGGGCAGTTAAGCAATAAGCCCGAAGAATATGTTTTTGGCGACGAGGATCCTGATGATCTTACGAACTTAATGTTTATCCCAACCACATCCCGTCAGAGGGGAGCTTTTTTTATTTTTCCGGCTATGCTAAAAATAAAAAGGAGGAGCACAGCTTATTCAGAGTCAGAAAGCGGGCAGGGAAATCCTGGGGGGAACCTGAAGAAGTGTATGCCTTAAATTCCGAGGCAACGAGATACTTACCCTATTTTGATCCCATCGAAAATGACCTGTATTTTGCTTCCGATGGTCTCCTGGGTATAGGGGGATTTGATCTTTACAGTAGCCATTACGACAGGGACCGGGACCAGTGGAGCGATCCTATAAACCTCGGATTCCCGGTTAATTCCGTCATGGATGAGTACCTGCTTCTGCCGGGAAGGATCTGGGCATGGTCTTGTTCTTTTCCACCCGGCAGGGCACCGATTCCACTGTAGCTGTCTACAGGGTGCATCTGGTAGAGCCCAAGGAAGAAATCGCCAAAAACGATTTCAAAAAGCGGAGAGAGATCGCTCAGCTCGGCGGTGCAGCTGAAACCATGCTGGCAGGTCTGGATAAAGCTAAGAATATCCCTCAGGTTTCTGAAGTGCCAAAAGCTGAACCGGTTTCACTTTACCAGGAGACACTGGCCGGCGCCCTCCGGCATCAGGCGGTGTCTGATTCACTGAAGGACCTCGCAGCCAACGCCAGGATAAGGATCAGAGAATCGGAAGATCCCAATGACCGGTGGGTATGGCAAAAACAGATCATGGTGTGGGAAAAGAGTGCCCGGGACGAGGAGGCCGAGGCAGATCTGCTCTATGAGAGAATGGAGATGGAGCGTTCCACCGGTACAAATAAACCTGCTGTTAACCCACCTGAGACTATAAGCGTTGACCGGGTCATCGATGATCTTACGGTTTATCGATTCGTGGAGCCCGGGAGTCAATCAGCTCCGGAAGCGTCCGCTCCGGTGGTTCCCCGGATCAATCGATTTGAACTCCTGAGCCAATCACCCTATACCGTGGAAAATCCTATTCCAATGGATGAACCCTTGCCCCGGGGAACCTATTACCGGATTCAGCTGGGGGCTTTTGGAGCAGAAGTGGGCCCTGAGGCCTTTGAGGGGATCAGTCCCATTAGCGGTGAGCATATGCGGGAAAGAGGCCTGGTAAAGTATTATGCCGGAAAATTTTCAAGGTATGAGGATGCCTCCACGGCCATACCCCGGGTTCATTCCCAGGGCTATGAAGATGCATTTATTGTGTCATGGTACAATGGAATCCCGGTATCCACACAGAAGGCAAAACAATTGGAGTGAGCGTTATTTGAGCAAGATTTTTTCTATATTTGATGAGTGTGATCGTTAAACATTATGGATAGTAATTTTACAAGCAGACCACATAAGTTAAGTTCAGGAGGAGTCGACAAGCAAAACCAGGCTACATTGGTTCTTCACAATGATGATTATAATTCTTTCGATTATGTGATGGAGGTCCTGGTAGAAATTTGCGATCATTCTTTGACACAGGCAGAGCAATGTGCCACCATAACACATTTTAAAGGAAAATGTGAAGTCAGATCCGGCTCACTTACTGATATGAGAGAGCTTCGATACCAGCTTATTTCACGAGGATTGAACGCCTCAGTAGATAATTAGTTCTGTTATGACCGTAGTGATCATCTTAATCGTACTGGGAATCTTGCTTTTTGTCATCGAGTTCCTGCTTGTACCCGGGGTAACCATTGCGGGTATCGGCGGGCTTATATTGACGGTGATCGGGGTCTATAAGGCCTTTAACGATTTTGGATCCTCCACCGGTGCCTGGGTTCTGATCGGCACGCTGATGCTCAGTGTATTTGTGATAGCCATGTCGCTCAGGGCCAGGACCTGGAACCGTTTGATGTTAAAGACCAATGTAAATGGTACGGTGGATACTGATATTACCGAAGATCAGATTAAAACCGGCGACAGTGGTGTCAGCATGACCCGGCTTGCACCCATGGGAAAAATTGAGGTCAATGGGATTGTTCGGGAAGCCAAATCCACCGAAGGGTATATTGATGAGCATACCAAGATAGTTGTAGTCTCCGTGGAAGGGACCAGGATTAGTGTAAAACCAATTAAAGAAAAATAGATATGGAATTTGATTACACATGGATCATTATTGTAGTGGCCAGTATCATCGGCCTCTGGATCATCTTATATTTCATCCCCATCGGATTGTGGTTCACCGCCCTGCTCTCCGGGGTAAGGATCTCCCTGCTGCAACTAATCCTGATGCGCTGGAGGAAGGTTCCGCCAACCGTCATTGTGAGATCCATGATTGAAGCACATAAGGCGGGACTTGCGTCTATTCAACGGGATGAACTGGAAGCACACTACCTGGCCGGGGGACATGTGGAACAGGTTATCCATGCCCTGGTTTCTGCCAGCAAGGCCAATATTGACCTCACTTTCCAGATGGCCACGGCCATTGACCTGGCCGGAAGGGATGTGCTTGAAGCCGTTCAGATGTCAGTAAATCCCAAGGTGATCAATACACCGCCTGTAACCGCTGTGGCCAAGGATGGGATCCAGTTAATCGCCAAAGCAAGGGTTACCGTCAGGGCCAATATCAAACAACTGGTTGGTGGAGCAGGAGAAGAGACCGTCCTGGCCCGGGTTGGTGAAGGAATTGTTTCTTCCATTGGTTCTTCAAAATCCCACAAAGAGGTGCTGGAGAATCCCGATAATATCTCCAAGATCGTACTTGAAAAGGGACTGGATGCCGGAACAGCTTTTGAGATTCTCTCCATTGATGTGGCTGATATTGATATCGGAAAGAACATTGGAGCTGTGCTGCAGATGGATCAGGCCAATGCGGATAAGAATATTGCCCAGGCCAAAGCTGAGGAGCGCAGGGCCATGGCTGTGGCAACCGAGCAGGAGATGAAAGCCAAGTCTCAGGAGGCCAGGGCCAAGGTAATTGAGGCGGAAGTGGAGATTCCGCTGGCCATGGCTGAAGCATTCCGAAGCGGTAACCTGGGTATCATGGACTACTATAAATTTAAGAATATTGAGGCGGATACCACCATGAGAGATTCCATCTCCAAAGGGACTCAGCGTCCCGGGACCAGGCCCGGCTCTAAAGATCGGGATAAATAGGGATCTCTATTTCTTTTTCCGGTGATATCCACCGGTGGGAAATCCACCCTTAACTCCCCTGGATTTAGCTTCTGATTGTTCCACTTCGGAGGGAGATATCCAGGACTTAAGGTCGTCAATCAGCTGCTTATCAGTAGGATGGCGATCGGAAAACAGGAATCCCCCTGTCAGATAGGCAAAGGGGATCTGATCCTTAAAAACAGCGAAGTGTTCTTCCGAGTGTTCCATCAGTACAGAACCTTCCAGTCTTTTTATTTCCATGGCCATACCTTTCTCCAGCTGAACAGGGGATAGGGTATAGCTAAGCATAAATTCTTCGCCCATTTCTATCCATTCCGTATGTTCGTTGGGCAGGAATTCAAGGATCAGGACCAGGGGAGGACCAGCGGATCCATCCTCGGGGAGATAAGTGGAGAAGTTTTCAATTGGTGATTCAAACCAGCCTTCCTGGTCACTGTTGCACAGTGTTGGCGGATTCGAATAGGACTGACTGATCCGTTTTTTGCTTCAGTTGTACCTTGAGGTCAAACTGCTCATTGGTGATCCTTCTACCTTCAATATCGGTCAGTAAACCCAGAAAATTCAAATGAGAGGCAGACTGTCCCCGGAGAGGTGCCAGGATGCAGCATAAGATCAGGATCAGCAGTGAAAGTTTGTGTCTTACCATTTTCATAAGAGCTATGTTTGAAATATTTAAATGTACAAAATAGGCATTATGGCTATTGGTATTTGTTAATAATCATACGGAAAATGCAGGGAATAGTTGCTATTACTGCTTTAATCGATATTCACAATTTGTTAATATCCCCTGTGGATGAAATGTGAATATAGATTTGTCCCGGTTCCTTGATTTCCGTGTATCGATGGCCTATTTTTGATTATACCGAGTGAGAGATAACAGGCCGCTCGAAGGATCGTCTGGTGTAGAGAGCCAAGCCTACGGGATTTGGTTAGCGAACCAGCTGGAACAGGGATTTCCCTGATCCGGAGATTCATCCAGAGCCAGGCATATATCAGGAGACAAAGTTTCCCGGTATATTTAACCTGCAGATCTCCTCTTGGACGGTCTTTAAAAGGTTGATCCTAAAGGCTGAAGAGCCAAAAAGAATCCCCTAGGGGTTCCGCTAAGCTTTTTCACTCTGGCCTCAGGCAGATCGTAAGACCTGGCTGAGGCAGGGGCCTTCAGGAGCCAGTCCCGGAAATCTGTTGTTACTCAACCGGGTGAAAGGACGGTAGCAAGTCAATGTTCTACGGAGCATGGGCCGAGAACCCGGGCCTACCGGTTAACAAACCCTTCGGGGCTGATCGGATTGGGCCGGCCATAATAACTGTAGCTCGGCACTGATTGGTGGCTATGGGTACTTATCAGTGAAATGGGAGCAAACCCAAAAGTTTGCTCCCATTTTGTTTTTATCGCTAGAGTGAAGATTATATCAGCTACTTCTTCGCACGACCGCTGATTCTTCTGATCAGCACTACAATCATCCATAGCCAGTACACCACAGAGACAGGCTGCAAATGCCCACATGACCAACTGTTCAGAGATGCCAAAGAGAATGGCCGGAACAATTACACCCATCAGGCAGAAGAGAATGGAGAGCCATACACTGAGCCGGTTAATCTTTGGATAGATCCATAGCACCAGAACCAGCAATCCCAGCGACATGGTGAGCGATACGAAGAAGAAGGTGGCATCCACAATATCCCGCAGAATCAGGGCCATGGTAACCCCAAGGATCATCAATGACGACCATGCTCCACCGCATGGTTGTCTTTAGCTTCTCTTTCTTAGTCAAGCCTGTCTTCTCCAGGAAATCCTGGGTCACCGATGCCGATGCAGTAAACATATAGGTATCGGCCGACGAGGAGACCGAGGAGTAGATGATGACCACCGAGAGTCCGGCCAGTCCCACGGGTAATAGCCTGCTGAATCCGACAATCAGGGAGGTGTCGGGCGCAATGTCGGGGATATCGGCGCGAATGACCAGTCCGATCAGCAGCAGGATAAACCCAACAATGATGTAAAACAGGGAGGAGAGTATGATGCTTCGCCTGAAGTGTTTTTTATTCTTAATGGCATAGACCCTTTGCCAGAGTTCCGGGGAGGCCATGGGGATGAAGAATCCGGCCAGGAAGAAGCTGATAATCTGCATGGCAGGGATGCTGAAAAGGTCCATAAATACCAGTCCTGGCTTGGTGCCAGTGGTCGTAAGCAGATACATCATCAGCACAAACAGAAGGAAGATCCCGAAGGTTTGTACGATATCGGTCTTGACTACAGCATCAAAGCCTCCTGCAATCAGGTAGACCAAGATAATGACTCCCACGATAAGGACCGACAAATCATAGGTGATAGGGGTATATTCCGAAACCAGCTTGGCTCCGGCTGTAAAGTTGAGAACCACCCATCCGAACATGATGATAATGGTGATGATGGTTGCCAGGTACCCGGCAGTTTTCCCTTTCAGGAAGAAGAAAAAGTCCGGCATGGTATAAAACTTCTCTTTATCAGCAAGCTTTTTTACCTTCAAACCAAAGAAGTAAAAGACAAAGAGTCCGAATACCGAACCTATAAAGTACCACAAGGCACCCATTCCGTACATATAGACCAGGGCGGTATAGGTAAGCAGGATGGCTGCTCCGATGCGGCTGGAAAAGATGGTGGTGGTGGCCTGGAGTGAGGTGAGTTTCCTTCCGGAGATTAGAAAGTCCTCCTTATCCTGCTTCCTCCCGGTGAGTGCTCCAACCACAAGAATAACAAGAAAATAGGCAGAAATAATGAGGTAGTCGGCAACAGTCAGCATAGAGCTTGGTTTTGGAATATAAGTATATAAATATATAAAAATTTATATACCAGCATATGTTCCGCAATTAAAAGGGTAGCCGCTTGAACTAACCAGGAATTTTTAGCAGCACAATTCACCTATTGGAGAGGCGGTTTATCGCCGGCCCCTTTATGTTATGTAATATTCAGATATTCAAATTATTAACATGTGAACTCATTCATACGTTATCGGACAGAAGTGTTCATTTCCGTTCGAATTTAACACTTCTCACAAAGGAGTAAATAGTTCTCTAATAATCAGATATACAGTTACATATATCTTTTGGCACAGCAATTGGATTATCTCTGGCATCATTTACATTATTCATTAAGACATAAAACCTGAATACCATGAGATCAACACTGAATTACCTTAAGAGATTTGCAGCTGCCGCAGTAGCTCTTCTATTTGTGACCAGCGCCTTGTTTGCTGATGGAGAAAGCTCGGATGTTTACCTGACCGGGGCCTCCAACTCTGCTGCCGGGGATTATGTGGTAACCGGAACCGATGATGTATATCATTTCCAGGGCCAGGAGTTTACTGTTTACAATGTATTTTATGACAATCCCATGCACAATATGAAGATTGCTGTTTCCAACAGCGACGAATGTGATTCATTTATTGCCTTCACGGGCGGATATTGGTTTATGTACAATTGTACGAAAGAGGGATTTGGCGTACGCAAGGCGATGTTCAACAGTGCAGCTGTCAGGGATGGCTTTGATTCTGATGAATATCACCACCAGACCGTTCTGGTAAAAACCCGCAAAATTGAGCAGGACCAGGCCGTTGGACTGATTGCAGCCTATCTTCCAAAATTGCAAGGTTAACCATCATATAGAAAGGATCGTGGATCCTCCGGTCATTAGCAAACGTCCGCTTCGGCGGACGTTTTTTTGTCCTCTGGATGCACATTCGCAGCTTAAAATCTTCGTTTCACGAATATTTATAGGCATGCTCTCTGTGCATCCTGATGTCCTGAATATAAAAACAGTTCCGGGAGGGGACTAAAATGCGGGGCAGGATTGTAGATGTTGGACTTATTTTATACTTTTGTCCTGCTTTAAGCCAAACCAGGAGAGGTGGGAGAGTGGCTTAATCCACCAGTTTGCTAAACTGGCGTACTCGATTAGGGTACCGGGGGTTCGAATCCCCCCCTCTCCGCAAAGCAACTTACCCTCAGCGAAAGCTGGGGGTTTATTGTTTGTACGAACACGTTAAAAGCTTGCTTTTATAAGTGGCCGGGCAAACAATAAACCGGGTTACGCGTAGCGTATACCTGGGTTTGGTTGCTTTGCAGGACCCCTCCCCGGGGATCACGAGCGCTAGCGAGTACTCCCCATTTATGGCGTTGCCGGAGTTCCCCGTTCTTCGCAGGTCTGACCTTTATGAAAGGTCCAGCTCACCCCATTTACCTCCAGCTCGTCCCACTCATCACACTCTTCCTTTGTCCAGCCGTCTTTGCAGTAAGTGCTATTAAACTCTGCACTATATCCGGTGCATACCCCTGTGCTTAATTTTCCACAATTACTACCCAAAAACATCAGGCAGGTAAAGCCTGCGGCGAATAAAACTTTTCTAAGGATTTTCATAATTCTGAATTAAGTTAGACCTGGGATGAGGGTGCTACTCAAAAATAGGCATTATCAGATCCAATGTCAATCGGGCCGCAGATCACTTTATTTCTTAATTTAGAAGGCAAAATATTGAAAGATGAAAATCATATCCCTATCTGAAGTTGAGAAAAAAGAGGTTCATATGGAAGGTGCCGTGGGTGCCTGGCGCCAGTTACCCCTGGGTAGTAGCGATGGCACTCCCATTTATTCCTACCGGGTGTTTACCGTAGAGCCGGGTGGACATACTCCCTTTCACAACCACCCCTACGAGCATATGAACTATGTGATCGAGGGCAAAGGTGCACTGGTTAATGAGGCAGGGGAGGAGACTCCATTAAAGGCTGGTGACTTCGCTCTTGTCGACCCCAGCGAGAAGCACCAGTACCGCAACAAGGGAGACAAGCCCTTTAAGATGATCTGCGGGGTACCGAAGGAGTTTGAGTGAAGTCATTAACCAGGTACCAAAACACTGGTTAGTAGCTGAAACTTCAATTACGGTATTTATTTTGCTTTCAGTGAATTAGTATGATTCAAGAAATGGAATAATCCTGGATCAGGTTGTTCTAAAACCTAAAAATTCGTTTATCCAATGTCGCAAGATCATGAATTAAATCAACGAAAGGATACGATCCAGTTGTTGGAAAAGGACAACAGGGAAGGACTGACTGGGCTGATCGACTCCATGAGTTCAAAGGAGATTGTACACCTCATGGGTCATCTTAAGAGGGACGATCAGATGAAACTGCTTACCATGCTGGCACCGGGAAATGCTGCTGATGTCATGGAGGAGATCCCTGAGGCGCAGGCTGTTGATATTATTGAGGATCTTTCCGAAAGCGATGCTGCCGCTATTCTTGATCAAATGGGAAGCAACGAGCAGGCCGATATAATAAAAGAGCTTGATCAGGATGACGCCGTCGCCATACTTGCCAAAATGGATCCTGAGGAGGCTGCAGACGTCAGGAAGCTTCTGGTGTATGAGGATGACACCGCTGGTGGATTGATGCGGATGGAATATTTTGCCTTCGAAGAGCATATGACCGTTGATGAAATAATAAATCAATTACGAACACTTTCGAAGAAATACCTGGACTATCCCTTGAGGTATATTTTTGTTATCTCATCCACCGGTAAATTGATGGGTGTCCTACAGATACATGACCTGCTACTGGCCGATGTAGGCACTCCTCTTTCCAAGATCATAATAGAAGATGTACACTCAGTTGATCACCGGGCAAACCTGGAAGAGCTCATCAGTTTCTTTCATCAGAATAACTGGTACGGAGTTCCGGTGGTCGATGAAAACGAAACACTTCTAGGGGTAGTTTTGCGGAGAGATATCCTGGAGGCCGAGACGAAACGGATCACCCAGGAACACCTTGAAACACAGGGTATCGTGGGAGGGGACGAACTCAGAACTATGCCTGTATTTCTGCGTGCCCGAAGGAGGCTCTCATGGCTCTCGGTGAATATACTCTTAAACATCATTGCTGCCAGTGTTATCGCTTACTATCAGGATGTGTTGAGTGCAGTTATTGCTATGGCTGTTTTCCTTCCGATAATCTCGGACATGAGCGGTTGTTCGGGCAACCAGGCAGTGGCAGTTAGTATGCGGGAGCTTTCTTTGGGAGTCGTAAAACCAAAGGAAGTACTAAGGGTCTGGTTTCAGGAAATAAAGGTGGGTCTCATCAATGGAATAGTTCTCGGCATCCTGATTGGTGCAGCTGCATGGTTATGGAAGGGCAATATTTATTTAGGGATGGTGGTTGGAGGTGCACTTACCATAAACACCCTGGTGGCGGTTTCGATAGGCGGCACTGTACCTCTTATTCTTAAAGGATTGAATATTGATCCTGCACTGGCCTCAGGACCTATCCTTACGACCATTACAGACATGTTCGGATTTTTCCTGGCATTGACTTTTGCCGCGGCAGCATTGGCTCATCTGGGAGGGATATAAATCAGTTGCTTACTAATGAAAGGCAGGTGCCACAACAAGGGAGATGTGCCCCTTAAAATGATCTCCGGGGTGCCCAGGGAGTTTGAAGGATAGCTTCCTTCAGCCTGATTCATCCAATCCTTGCTACATGAGCATCATGATCACTACAAGAATGGAGAGAATTACAGCTGCAACGATAAAAGCAATGGTATTGCCCCGATTCTGCCGGGTATGGTCCTGTAACAACATGGGAGTTTTTTTTGTTCAGTATTTAGACGGAAATAAGGCAGCCGGGTAACGGGAGCAGAAGGGAAAAATTTTCACTTGAGGTCAAAAGGTTGCATTTTATTTCCCTATAAAAAAGAATCATTTGAATTATACTTGGTAACTTGCTCCAGTTCCATGAAAGTCATGGTGTATGTCTTAATGGTTCCCATCATTAAATGTTATTATCGACCTTAACTTTCCTAAGCCTTCCCAATCCAATCAATTTTTAAGTAACTAAGTTATTCAAAGGTGGAGTAATAGGATATGAACTTAATCATGTTGATACGGACTCATAAACAATAATAAAAGTGAATACATTTATTCTAATCTGCTTTATCCTTGGATATACCCTGATTGCCCTGGAAAGTAAAATCAAGGTAAATAAAGCAGCAGTTGCTCTGTTTACAGGAGTTATACTCTGGACGATCTATATACTATTTGAAGCGAATGCGGAAGAAGTAGTTGCGCAACTGGTGGAGCACATTGGAAGTATTGCTCAAATATTGTTTTTCCTGATAGGTGCGATGACTATCGTTGAATTAATCGATTCCTATCATGGCTTTGATGTGATTACAAACAAAATAAAAACCAACCACAAAAAAAGGTTGCTGGTAATAATCGCGGGTATTACCTTTTTCCTTTCCGCTGTCCTGGATAACCTGACTACAACCATTGTGATGGTTACCCTTACCAGAAAATTAATTCAGGATAAAAATGACAGGTTATTATTCATCGGGATGATCGTTATTGCGGCAAACTCAGGAGGGGCATGGACCCCTATTGGAGATGTGACTACCACCATGTTGTGGATAGGAGGCCAGATAACCACAGTAAATATCATGCGCAGTATCTTTCTGCCCAGCCTGTTAAGCATGATGGTCCCTCTGGCAATCATTTCGCTGATGGTGAAAGGCCGTTTTGAGAGAAATACCCATTTACAGGCATCTGCAGTTTTGACTATCGAGAAAAATATCGTCTTTTTTACCGGCATATCTGCTTTGATTTTCGTTCCTGTATTTAAATCAATCACCCATTTGCCCCCTTTCATGGGGATGCTTATCGGTCTCTCTGTGCTCTGGATAATTACGGAAGTCTTAAATAAGGACAGGGAGTATGATGATAAAATCACCGTGACAAATGCCTTGCGAAGAATAGACATTCCAAGCATTTTATTTTTCCTGGGAATACTTATGGCTGTTTCTGCGCTTGCATCCATAGGCCTGCTTTCGAGTCTAGCCGGAAAACTGAGCGAATCTGTCGGCAATCTTAAGACCATTGCAATGTCCCTGGGTATACTCTCAGCTATTATTGACAATGTTCCTCTGGTAGCGGCAGCTATGGGCATGTATGATATGGCCACTTTTCCTGCAGACCACTTTTTTTGGGAATTTATTGCTTATTGTGCAGGAACGGGAGGCAGCATCCTGATTATTGGATCGGCTGCCGGCGTCGCTGCCATGGGCATTGAGAAGCTGGACTTCATCTGGTATCTGAAGAAAATCAGCCTGATCGCCCTCATGGGATATTTGGCTGGGGCGTTTTTGTATATTTTATTGCTTTGATATACAGGTTTCAGACAGGGCCACAAAAGCGGCCAGGATCTTTTTCGCAAGAACCACGTCATCCGCATAGATGGAAAACTCATCTTCGAAATCTTCCACTTCGCCGTTCTCATAGGGCTTTATAAGGTCATCACCCTGGCGAGTTCCCAGATTGATCATTATCAATTCTCCCTTTACTTCCAGATTTGAATTATCCCCATGAAGGTCAGAAGCTGAAAACTCATAAATGTATTCATCACTTTCTCCATCGTCATCGGTCTCTATCCGTGTAAAACTCAGCTTACAGGTTCCCTCATCCAAAATCTCTAGTGTTTGCTTGTATTTTGCATCTGAAAGTTCAATGTTTGGGATTTTATCAGTGAGAAATGAGATGGCTTCTTCCTTACTCATTTCAGATCGATTCTCAACTGCGCTGGATTCCTTGAGAAAGTGAATGGCTGCCATAAAGTTCTTTGCAGTAAGAGGATCAAAAAAATAGACTGCTGCATCATCTGTGAAACTCTGAATTTCCCCGTTTTTAAAATTCTTAATGAACTTACCTTTATCTGACTCAAGAGCTACAAATAATTTCCCCCCGCTTGCTTTGATCTCCATTTCTTCCAGGCGGATGTCTTCCGGATAAATGATGTATTTTGTTTCCGTAAGCTCACCCTCATCATCAGTCAGTTTCATTTCAAATACAAGCTGGTTTTCGTTTTCTTCAATAACTTCAAGCTTTTGCTCATAGGTTTCGTCCTTATCGGTTAAGGATGTAAAATTTTCAGCCAGCCAGAGATTTACGCTATTCACGGTAGTGAAAACCTCCATAGCTTCCTCACTGTTCCCGATCGCCTGTTCAAGGGCATGGATAATGTCTCTGGCTAAATCGATGCCTGGTGCATGGAAATCAAACTCTGAATTGAATGCGTTTACCCCTTCCCCTGCACTTGTCCTTATGAATTTCTTTTTATCCTTCGTTTGAAGCTGAATGGAAATATCGTTTTTTGAAACATCCAGGCTAAGTTTTTCATTCATATCAGTTAAATAGAATGAATAAATAACTTTCTCTATTTCACCATCTGAATCAGTTTCACTAACTGTCAGATCTACAAGCCCGGATGGTGAAGCTTCGTACTCCATACTGTTCTGATAGGTATCCTCGTTAATTTTCACCTGACCCAGATTGGCCTTTACAAATTCAAGAGCCCCGGTATACTCTCCCCATTCAGGTCTTTCAGGCTTTGTATTGCTTACCAAAAAGGAAAGCGCATTGACAATCTGTCTTGCAATTTCTATATCGTCCGCATATATCAAAATTTCATCAGTAAATTCCGCCCCTTTTTCCAGCTTATTTACTTCAATATATTTCTCTCCTTCCCGGGTTGGTACTTCAATACTCAATGATTTGCCGGATACTTTTAGATTTAATGCCAGGGGATTGATGTCATTGAGGTCAAAAACATACTCAAAACTTTCCTGTACCCCCTTATCGTCACTTGATTTCGCACTAAGGGCAGCAAGGTATTTCTTTTCACCATGGCTAAAACTTTGTTCCCATAGCACATCATCATCCTGTGCATTTCCGATATTTTCTGTAAGCCAGTTAAACGCCTCCTCCCGGTCACTCCATTCAGTCTGGGATTCCTTGCAAGACCCAACTTTTTCCTTCAGGACTTCAATCAATGATCTGGTCCTGTCAACCTCATTCATTACCAGCTTAATCTCTTCGGTGTATTCCTCAAATTCACCTTCTTCATAGTAGGAAATAAACCTCTGTGAAAGACGTGTTTCCATCGATATCACAATGGACTTTCCTTTGGTGTTAAACTTTATGGTGGCCGGGTCAAGGTCGGAAAGGTAAAATACCCAGAAGCGACTATCCCTTGATCCTTTCTTATCAGTTAACTGCTCTTCTATTTTTAATTTACAGTCATTACCATCCACATGGCTGAAATTATAGCGGTAGGTATCGCTGCCCACTGGCATATCTTCAGTAAACTCTTCAAGCCAGGAAATTTCATTTTGCGCTTGTATTGAAGATAAACTCAAGGTCAGAATTGTGAGAACCAGAAAGAAGCATCGGCTTTTGATATGTGACATAATGGCGACTTTGTTGTTTAGACAAATTAAAAATAAGCAATTTTTAAGACTTGGGGCAAGTATATTAAGTAATGGAAGTTTTTTTCCAAAAGTGAATAGTATTTGATCCGGCCCGGCAGCCCGGTGACTTTGCCCTGGTCAGGCCCTAAGGGTTCACGCACGGAAACCGAGCCCCGGGAAACCGAGCCCCAGGGACGAGCTCATGACTGGAGCGAATAATCCCAGTGAAAAGCACCAGTACCGCAACAAGGGCGATCAGCCCTTTAAGATGATCTGCGGGGTTCCGAAGGAGTTTGAGTAGAATTCGATTAAAGAAATTTCTTTTTAATGAATTCGTCAAAAGCTTTCTTGTATTGCTTGCTGACGGGAATGCGCTCACTTCCAAACAAGATGCGGTAGCGTTCTATGGCTTTTATTTTTTCGAGATTTACGATATAGGAACGGTGGATTCGCATAAACCGGTCATCCGGCAACCTGGCCTCAAGAGATTTCATGGTTGCATGAAAGACCAGGGGTGTTTTTGACGATTCCAGGAAAAGCTTGACATAATCCTTGAGTCCTTCCAAATACAGAATATCGCTGTATTCAATCCGTTTTACCTGCATATCAACTTTAATAAACAGATAATCTTCCTCCTGATTTTGAGAAATGGAAGCAGCTGAATCTGCGTTCTCCAACAAATCAAATTGCTTTTTGGCCCGGGTGGCAGACTGGAGAAATACTTCATAGCTGATGGGCTTGAGCAGATAATCCATTACGTGAAGCTGAAAACCTTCAACAGCGTATTTCTCATAGGCAGTGGTGAAGATTACCTTGCAGCTCTCATCCAGGGTCCTTGCAAATTCAATTCCGGTAAAGTCCGGCATATGGATATCAAGGAAGATGAGCTGTACCGGGTTTTCCTGGAGAAATTCCATGGCATCAAGTGCATTGTCGAACTGGCCCAGGAGTTTCAGGAAGGGAGTTTTTGTGATATGCGTTACCATCAGCCCCAGTGCCAGGGGTTCATCATCAATGGCTATGCAGGAGATTGTTTTCATGATCCAAGAGAAATAGGAAGAGTCAATACCAAACGAAATGTGCCGGCTTCAGTAAGCATGCTCAGTTGGGCTGCTTCTCCATAGATTAGATCCAGTCTTTTCCGGATATTCTGAATCCCTACACCACCTTCCGGAACCGAATTCTTCTCTTTAGGCTTTGGGATACTGTTGGCGCATTCAAAAATGATGGTATCATTCTCCGCCTTCATTGAAATGTTTATGAATGATTGTTCCCTGTAACTTACCCCATGTTTGAAGGCATTCTCAATAAAGGGAATAAAAATGAGCGGAGGGATTTTTACATCCGGAACATGTTGCATGATATCTACATCCAGTTTTACTTTTGAGGTCAGCCTTTGTCGCATTAAATCAATGTAGTTGCGTGTGAATTCAATTTCCTTCCGGAGGTCAATCAGCCTGGTGTCCGATTCATAGATCAGATATCGCATTAAACCCGATAATTTCTCTACTGCCAGCTGAGCTTGTGGTCCGTCGATGGCAATCAGGGCATAGATGTTGTTAAGCGAGTTAAAAAAGAAGTGGGGGCTGATCTGGTTTTTCAAAAAGGCCAGTTCGGTATCCAGCCGGGCTTTTTCAATCTCTTTGTGTTTACTTTCGTCTTGTTTCAAGCGTTGCATGATTGCCATTCCTGTACTGAATCCCAGAACCAGCAGAATAAGGAAAAAGTTATCGATTACTTTCGGATTCAAATCAAAGATCCCACTGGGTCTTGGCCCCCCGGATTCATGCAGGTTTGCCCTCATTGCATCAAAGTCGAACAGGCCATAAAAGATATGGGATAAGCCGAGTAAGAGAATAGCAAACATTGAAAGAACCAGGAAAAACCATATCCGTTTTTTAGCGAAGTATATCCTGGGGACGATAATCAGGAAATTGACATAAAAGGCCATCAGCATAAATGCCAGCTGGTAATAGTAAGAGTACAACCAGAATCGGAACCGGGGATTATCCCGTTCAAAGCCAAAAAGGGGAAGCAGGATGATGATCAAAATGCCCAGGATATGCGGCAGAATCCTCTCTAATCTTGCTCTACTGATCTTCATATAACAAACTTAAGCTTCTTTATTAATATTTACTACTCATGCCGGAGGGCATCAATGGGATCCAGTGCGGAAGCCTTTCGGGCAGGGTACCAGCCAAAGAAAATCCCGATGAAAGAGCAAAAAAGAAAAGACAGGAGGATGGAATTCGTGGTGATCAGAATGGGCCATCCCAGGGAGTTTTCCACCACATTGGATACCAGGAAACCCAGGCCTACCCCGATAACAGCGCCGATAACGCTTAAGAGGATGGCCTCCAGCAGGAACTGTCTCAGGATATCTTTCCCTTTGCCCCCAATGGCCAGCCTGAGGCCGATTTCGCGGGTGCGCTCCGTAACGGATACATACATGATATTCATAATCCCTATTCCTCCAACCACCAGGGAGATGGCTGCAATGGATCCCAGCAGGACCAGCATCATTTCGGAAATGGAGCTAAAATTGCTGATCAGTTCCTCCTGGGTCCTGATCTCAAAATCATTGTCTTCACTATCCTTCAGTTTGTGGGAGGCACGCATGAGTTCTTCCACCTCGGCGCTGGTCTCGACAATTTTATCTTCCGATTTTGCAGATATAACGATCGCACGCAGGTAGGTCTGACGCAGTCACCCTTTTCATGACAGTTGTATAGGGAGCCAGGATCATATCATCCTGATCCTGTCCGAAGGTATTGTCCCCTTTCTCCGTCAGGGTACCAATTATTTTAAATGGGATCTTCTCAAATCGAATGGTTTGCCCGATGGGATCCACATCCTCTCCAAAAAGATTATCAATCACCGTTTGTCCCACCAGGCAGACCTTGGCAGCACTCTGGATTTCCTGGTTGGTATACATTCGTCCGCTGGCCACCTCATATTTCTTGATATATGCATATTCCTCATTTCCGCTGTATAAACTTGTGGGCCAGTTGTTTGATCCATATACCAGCTGGCCGCTGGAATTTAGTTCCGGAGAGATTGCATCAATGTTTGTGCTGTTTTCCCTCAGGTAAGCTTACATCTGCTACATCCAGGGTTTGGGACATTGTTCTTCCCTGTTGAACCCCTCCACGGCTCTGGCTGGCCGGCATCACATTGATCAGGTTGGTTCCCATGGAAGAAATTTTTGATTTGATGCTGGCATTGGAGCCTTCTCCGATGGCCAGCATGGCAATGACTGCAGCAACGCCGATGACAATCCCCAGCATGGTCAGGAAGGACCGCATTTTATTTCTTTTGATGGCAGCCAGAGCAATTTTTATAAGATTCAAAAGTTTCATTATTTCTAGGTTTTTTCTTGAATTATATATGGGGACATCAGCTAGCCAGGGATGATTCCTGCAGAAGTTCATCTTTTAGTTCCAAAAGGTCTTCACTGGCGCTATGCCTGTTCACCACCCTCTGGTCTTTAATAAGCTGTCCGTCACGAAACACAATATTTCGTTTTGTGAAGCCGGCGATATCGGGCTCGTGGGTAACAAATCCAATGGTGATCCCTTCTTCATTCAGCGCCTGGAACAAGGCCATAATCTCAAAGGAGGTACGGGTATCCAGGTTTCCTGTGGCCTCATCAGCCAGGATAATCACAGGATTGTTCACGATGGATCTGGCGATGGCTACACGCTGCTGCTGACCGCCGGACATCTGGTTGGAAAGGTGTTTCATGCGGTCTTTTAAGCCAACAGCCACAAGGGCCTGCTCGGCTTTTTCGCGGCGCAGCCTGTTGCTTACCTCCGGATTATACAGCAAGGGCAGCTCCACATTTTCCAGGGCTGTGGTTCGGGGCAGGAGGTTGTAGGACTGGAATACGAATCCCAGTTTGGTGTTGCGGATCTCTGCCAGCTGGTTTTTTTTCATGGAACGAACGTTTGTTCCATCCAGCCAGTAATCACCCTCACTTGGTTTATCCAGGCAGCCCAGGATATTCAGCAGGGTTGATTTGCCAGAACCACTGGCCCCCATAATGGCAACAAACTCCCCTTTAGAAATGGTCAGATCAATTCCCCGCAGGGCCCTGACGGTTTCTTCACCTACCTGGTAGTTTTTATGCAGATCTTTTAATTCTATGATTTTATGATTTTTCATCTCCATGTTTCTTTTTCTTAATTGATTAACGGGGGGGGCCTCCTTTGCCTCCTCGTTCCTGGACGAAAGGACTGGACTTTTCTTCATCCTCCTGATCCTTTTTTCCTGTTTTCTTGCCGGTGACTTTCTCCATGGAAGTGACCACCAGGTCTCCTTCCGACAATCCGGCCAGTATCTCAATATGGGAACCATCGTTGATCCCGGTTTCCACAGGTACCGGCTTTATGGAGTTTCCTTCCTTGACCCAGACAATCTGATGGCTTTCATCCATCTCAGCTCCGGGGGGAGGTCCCATGGTAGCCTGCTGCTGCCCGCCTGAATTTTGCATGCCCTGCTTCTCCTGTGGAGGGGGAGACGGTCGCTGATCTTCAGGAAGAGAACTCATGTATTCCTTCATCAAGGTCCTGGTCGGGTTGAAAGCGGATGGCCTTACCTGCCAGAAGCAATACATCACCGGCCTCTTCCACATAATCGGTAATACTGGCCGTCATTCCGGGCTTCAGTTTATGTTCCGGGTTATTCACGGTAACGATTACCGTATAGGTAACCACATTAGACGATTCAGTGGGTTGAAGGCGCACCTCGGATACCTCTCCGGTAAAGGTGTCATCCGGGAAAGCATCCACTGTAAAATCGACCCGCTGGCCCATTTTCACCATTCCTATATCGGCTTCATCCACATCGGCTTCCACCTGCATGACGGAAAGATCATTGGTGATGGTATAAAGTTCGGGAGTATTCATGCTGGCAGCGACTGTTTGTCCTTCTTCCACAGCGCGGTTCAGCACAACTCCGTCGATGGGAGAATAGATCATGGCATAACTCAGGTTCCGTTTTGCCTTATCAAAATTGGCTTTGGCTGACTTCAGGCTGGCCTTGCTGATTTTGTAATTATATTCAGCCAGGTCGTAATCACTTTCAGCCAGCATTTCCTGGTCATTCAAAACTTTCATGCGAGCCAGGTTTGATTCCTGGTAATCAAATTCAGCCTGGGCCCGGTTTACATCGGCTTCGGCATTTTCAAGGCTTGATAAGAGGGTAGATTTATCAAGTTCTGCGATCAATTGGCCTTTCTTTACCACCGAGTTGAAGTCCACATAAAGTTTCTCGATGACCCCGGATACCTGTGTTCCCACAACAACGGTATTGGTTGCTTCCAGGGTGCCGGTGGCTGTGATGGTGATGTTCACCGATCCTCGGGTGACTTCTTCTGTATCGAAAACATAGCCTGTGTTACCTTCCCTGAAGGCCAGGAAAATTACAGCACCTGCGATGCAGTAGCCCACAAGTAAGGGTGATAATGATGTTGCGTTTCTTTTTCATTTTTTTAAAATTTAATGGGATTTCCCATGTAGTAATTCACGATTCTGTTCTGTAAAATCATATTGTATTTTGATTGTGTCTGGTTGTTCTCTGCGGTTGTCAGGTTGTTTTTGGATGTCAGATAGTCCACTGCATTCACCAGGCCCTGCGCAAACATTTCCTCAGCCAGCCGGTAAGATTCCTGTTCCGCTTCCAGTTGCTCAGTACGGGAGTCGAAGGTGCTTTGTGCGGTAAGGGCATCGGTACAGGCCTGTTCAATTGCTTTTCGGAGATCGTTTTTAATATCTACCAGGTTGTACTGGTAATTCTCAAACTGAATCTCCGCCTGCTTTATATTGTTTTTTACTTTTTTACGCTGGTAGATGGGTATGGATAGCGACAGACCCAGGGAAGGATTTATTTGTCCGGATAACTGTTCCCCCAGGCTGATGCCGGTCTGGGTAGAGCTATACCAGCTGTTGATACCCCCGGTCAGTGAGAGGGCAGGCAGGGCATCGGCTTTTGCCAGTTTAATGTCCAGATCTGCACTTTCCAGTTCCAGTTCGGCCGTTTTGATACCGGGCTGCAATCCGAGCGCAACATTATATACCTGAGAAGCATCCGTTTCAGTTTCCAGGAGGAGCAGCGATTCAATATCCGGATCCTTGATATCAAAAGCATTGTTTGCAGGCATATTCATGACCTGCATTAAGGAAACCAGGCTGATCCTGAGATCGCTTTGCGAAGTAACCAGGTCTGCCTTATCACTTGCATACTGGGATTTCATATTCAGGTAATCCGATGGTGAAAGGATGCCGGCCTCTCTGCGTGCCGAAGCCTGTTCCAGCTGCTTTTCGTGTGGCTTCCAGCTGTGATTCGCTGTTTTTAAGCTGTTCTTTAGCCAGCAATACATTCATGTAGGCGGAAAGCACCTCCAGGCTGATCAGCTTCTTCCTGGGTCTGGATGTCAGTTTCTGCTGCCTGCAGGTTGGTTCTACCCTGGAGAACAGCATTTTTCAGTTTGGCTCCGTTGTACAGGGTCAGACTGGAACTTAATGACATATCCAGGCTGGAAGTATTTTCGCGATCCCAGCCATCTCCCGGATTGGTAGCCAGGTAGCTGTTGCGAGAACTTAAAGATTCACTTCCCGACAAAAGCAGGTTCGGACCGCGCTCTGCCTTTGATTGTTCCAGGGCGGATATCTCACTTTCAATTTGATTGCTGGCCCTGCCCATGGTAGTGCTGTTATCCAGCGCATAGCTTATACACTCATCAAGTGAGTACAGCTTATCCTGGGCAGAACTTTCAGAAAGCACTAAGCCGGTGAACAGGAGCGCAAGTATGACTGATTTATAATAGGGTTTCATTGGAACATTGATCTTTGATTTCATATACAAAGGTTCAATGTTCTGCAGCTTCTGGCAAAAGCTTTCGACGAGGTCCCTGAATGTTTAGAAGTTTGGCCTGGTTCTTTCGATGAATGAGAAAGGTCCGGACCGTGTTAGTCCCAGTGAATTTACCCCCACCATACATTTGCAGACATTGATATTATTGAAGGCCATTTCGTTATAATCTCCAAATTTTTTTTTGTGAGTACGGGTAACATTTTAAGCAAAGAGGTGTGACTTTGTTTGTTTTTATCGTCTTAATTAGGAGTAAACAAGCATTTCTTTGCTATGAAGTATTTGGAAGTAAATAACCACTGATATGATCACATTTGCCATTATCTTTCTGGTAGCTGTTGTTTTATACATGATATTGAGAAATGAAAAGCCTAAGGATCCCTTGAATCAAGGGGCTCTGAAGAGAAGTGACTGCATGGCTGCTCATTGGATTGCTTACAATAGTGGCTGCTTTTCTCCCCTAAGGTCAGGGAGGAGATCCAGAAACTGCGAAAGAAGGTGAAGTTTTAACCGGATGAAAGTGGCATGTGACTATTATCTGATTTCGGGTCTAAAGAATAAACAGCAATATCATGTCCATGATTGCCCTTAATCCGGCACGTCCGGGTTACTCCACCCTTAGCCCCTGTTTAATTGTAGAAAATCAAGAGCAGCAACTTGAGTTTATCAAAAATGTATTCGGGCCTGAGATCACAGAACCGGCCAAAATAGACCCAGACGGACGGGCAGCGTTAAAAATCGGGAATACCTCCCTGATCGTAGTCAAAGCTGAAGGAGACTGGCCCGTCAGGACCAGTACGATCTATGTATATGTAAAAAACATTAACGAAACCTATATTAAGGCCATGGGGGCGAAGGCCCTGGCTTTGTTCGAACCCAGGGAACGTTACAATGGTGATCAGGAGTGTAGCTTTGAAGACTCTTCCGGTAACCGGTGGGTCTGTGCAAGGTTTGAGAAACAACTTAGCCTGGATGAAATGATGGAACGGCTGAAAAATCAGGGAATCAGTTCTTCATGAAAAGAACATGCCACTGACTGAACCTGTTGCGGTTTTTGCCGTACTCATCACGGCTATTTTTCTTTCTCCTTTTATATTCAGGCTGCTCAAGATTCCCGACGTTGCTGCATTCATTATAGCCGGTATCATCATTGGTCCCTTTGGGATGAATATCCTGGGACGTGACTCTGGCATCGAGCTGCTGGGAACCGCAGGACTGCTCTATATCATGTTCCTAATCGGGCTGGAACTTGATCCCGAGAAATTGAAAATCAGCAAGAGGCAAAGCATCGTATTCGGGCTTTTCACCTTTTTGTTTCCCTTCCTTCTCGGGTTGACCACTGCACGATTCCTGCTGAAACAGGACATTAGTTCATCCTTGTTTGTGGCTCTAATGTTCTCCTCCCATACACTGGTTGCATACCCCATTGTACGGAAACTTGGGGTAACAGGGGACCTGGCGGTTTTGACCGCCATCGGCGGCACGATCATCACAGATACGCTTGTGCTTGTTATCCTTTCTTTCCTGGTCCAGGAGGAGGGCGGGCAACACTTTCCCGTTCTTCTGTATAAAACTATTCTGCCTTTCGGGATCTACCTGCTGGTCGTCTTCTATGGGTTTCCCAGAATTTCCAGGTGGTTTTTTTCCAATGTAAAAAGAGACCGTCCGGTCCATTTCCTTTTCCTGATGCTGATGGTCAGCATCGCCTCCGTCCTGGCCATGCTTATTGGCTTTGAGGCTATTATTGGAGCATTTGTGGCAGGCATGGCTCTAAGCAGGTCTGTACCCAGGAATTCCTTACTGATGCATCACGTCGATTTTGTGGGAAATATCCTCTTCATCCCTGTATTCCTGATAGGGACCGGCATGTTGATCAACGTCAGGGTTCTTTTCTCCGAGCCTTCCCTGTGGTTTACCTTTCTGATCCTGTTCCTCGGTGCAATGGCCGGGAAGTGGCTGGCAGCTTATTTCACGCAGAAATCTGTGGGTTTATCCCTGCATCAAAGGAACCTGCTCTTTGGGCTTTCCGGTTCCCGGGCTGCTGCTGCCATTGCGGTTATGCTCCTGGGCTATGAAAGGAATATTATCGATGAACGTTTGCTCGACGCCACTGTACTGATCATTCTGATGAGTTGCCTGACAGGATCCTTCCTGACAGACAGGTACGGGAAAAAGTTGGTCCTGACCGGGAGGGTGGGATTCCAGGACCGGCTGACTGATATCATACTGGTTCCCATAGCCAATCCTTTTCATATGGCACAACTGGTAACCCTGGCCCTCAAACTAAAGGACCGGATGTCGCCCAACCCGGTCTACTTGCTCAACATTGTGCATGACAATATACGGACCCGTGAAAACTTGACACGTATTCGTAATATACTGGAAGCTAATGTGTCAGAATTCAATGATCTGAATGAAAGCGTCAAGGTGATAACCCGGGTGGACATGAATGTGTCCGGAGGAATCCTGAGAACGGCGAAGGAATACATGGTTTCTGACATCATTATCGGTTGGGGAAGCAGGACTACTGCCTCCAGGAAGATTTTCGGATCCATTTTCGATCAATTGTATGAAGGAGAACAGACCCTGTATGTATGCAATCTAACAGAACCGCCTGAGGCTACTGATAGATTGGTGATTCTCATTCCTTCTTGCCTGGAATATGAAATAAGCTACCCCCTGATGGTGGAAAGGATATCCAGGCTCCCCTTAAGATCAGGAGCACGAATCGAAATACACGCCTCTCATAATGAAATTCCAGTTGCCTTGAGGTCCTCCCTGTCCCAGAAACGAAAGGTGGAGATACTGCATATTCCCATGGCTCCCAATGCAGACATTTCCCTGGCTCCGGAAAGAAAAAAAATGCATGTGTTGATTCTCCCCCGAAAACAGTCAGTTTCTTATCATGCAGGCTATAACAGCAGTATTCGAAGGCAGATCCCTGTCATAGAGCAGAGGAGTTTTATACTGATCGTACCCGGTTTTGAAAAGTGAGTTTAAAAAAAAAGCGATCACAGAAAGCGGTCAGGCGTTTTTAAGATGTTGTAGGATGGTCTTCAGGCCTGGTCTTTTGCCATGTATAAGCATATAGATCCTGAAAACTTTTATGGAGAAATACATGCCAAGTACTATGGATAGGATCAACAATCCGATGCTGAGCAAGATCTGCCATAAGGGAATATCAGTCAATCCGAGTCTGAGCATGTTCTGGACCGGAGCAGTTGCAGGGAACAGAGTCAATATCACTGAGAAAGTACCGTTCGGGAAGGCAATAAGCAAGGAGAAGAACCAGAGCGGGACAAACCCCAGCATCACGTACACCATGGATAACTGGCCGCCCTCCCGTGCAGTTGGAGTGATGGCACCGACACCGATGGACAGGACAGCAAATAATAGATATCCGAGAATAAAATAGAGTATCCCAAGCAAAATGAAATTATCCGGGATCATGATTTCACTCAATAATCCTCCGAACAGGGAGGAGGCCAATATCAACAGGAGAGGAGCCGAGATCAACCAGACCATTACCTGCAACAAACCGGCCGAGCCCAGGGCCAGCAACTTACCGAGCAGCAGCTGGCGAATAGAAACAGACGAAAACAGCACTTCAATGAGTCGACTTTCCTTTTCCTCACCCAGGCTGGTGACCAGAGTGATGGCTCCAAACATGAGGGCCAGGCTGAGCAGGAGGGAAAAAATACCAGGGATATACACATTACTGAAACTCCTTTGCTCGAGCGCCTGTTCGCCCTGCAATGTGACCCGGGTTACATCCATCTTGAGGGGAGAAACAACCAGGTCCAGTAGCTCCTGCGAAACCTTATCCTTCAGCAGGTTCCCTGATAAAAACCACTTGATCAACGCGGTCATGGTAGGGGAAGTGGTATTTTCATTTTCAAGGGTAAACCTGTGAATGGTTCCGGTGGAAAGATAATCGTCCGGTATGATAAAATAGCTTGGAATTTCTTTCCTGCTTAAGGCTTGGGTAGCCTGCTCCTTGGACGCATAAGGGATAAATTTGACAAAGCTCTCATCAACTGCTTCATCCACAAGACCGAGTTCATCCACATAGCCGATATGCAGGATGTTGTTGTCTGGTGAGTTTGAAAGACTTGTTATTAATTGGGCAATCCCGATAGCCAGCAGGGCTAGTACAGGAACTATCAGGGTCAGAATAAGATAACCTGCCCTTTTAGTATGGAGTTTAAACTCATGCTTGAATATCAAAAGGGTTTTATTCATGTCGGCTACCGGCTAATTGGAGGAAGATTTCGTTCAGGGATGGTTTTTTGATCTCAAAATGAGTAATCGTTTTTCCCTCCTTTTGTAATTGATCCAGGATGCTTTGAGGAGTTGTTTCCGGGGAAAGAGCCAATTCAATCATTCCTTTTTCAACCTTCTGGCGGATCACTCCATGCAGGTTTCCCAGTTCACCTTCTACATGAATACGCAGAGAATGTTCTTCAAACCTATCTTTAATTTCCTTCAGATTTCCGTACAGGACCTCCCTGCCATGGTTAATCATCAAAACCCGGTCACATAATTCCTCCACCTGATTCATCTGATGCGCACTTAATATGACAGACCTCCCTTCATCCCTTAGTTGCGCGATGAAATTCTTCATCATTTCTGTATTTACCGGATCAAGACCGGAGAAGGGTTCATCCAGAATGATCAGTTGAGGATCATGGATAACAGTCACAATGAATTGGATGATTTGCCCCATCCCCTTGCTCATGTCTTTGATTTTCTTCTGTTTACTTTCCAGCATGCCCGTTTGACGAAGCAGGTGATCGGCCTTTTCTTTTGCCCTTGAAGGATCCATCCCCTTCAAAGAAGAGAAGTACAGGATCTGATCGATGGCCCTTAGTCTTTGATAGAGACCACGTTCTTCTGGCAGGTAGCCTATTTTATTCTTCAGTGTCTCATTCATCGATTCACCAAAGATTCTGACATCGCCGGAATCAGGCTTCAAAAAATCCAGCAAGATCTTGATCGTAGTGCTCTTACCTGCACCATTGGGCCCAATGAGACCCAGCAGTTCCCCCGGATTTACTGAAAACGTTAAATCTTCGACAGCGGGCTTACCGTTGTAAGATTTAAACAGGTGGTTGATTTGAACAGCTGTCATCGTTTCATGCGGAATTAAGGCATATCCCGAAACAGCTAATGTAACAATTATCACAACAAGGGGGACGATAAGCAGGATCTCCTTTCTTAAACTGCTAATGGAGTACTTATTCAGAACCATTCTGCTTTTGCTTTGTTTCATACTAAATCGAAAAATGATGAATACTGTACTTTGGATTTTGCAGGGGATTCTTGCCCTGATATTTGTTATGGCCGGGTTTATGAAACTGGGTACATCGAGGGATGAACTTCGGACAAAGAATGGAATGGAATGGGTAGAAGACGTTTCCTCTTCTAGTCTGAAGCTAATTGGGTTGGTGGAATTGTTGGCAGCCATAGGCCTGATTCTTCCTCACCTTACGGGAATTTTGCCCTGGCTGACACCAGCCGCTGCCCTTGGATTAATACTGACAATGGTTGGTGCGATGTTTTTGCATTTGCGCCGGGGGGATGAGTTCAAGGCCCTTTCAAAAAACATTATTCTGGCTCTTTTGGCTGCTGCAATTGCCTATGGTAGATTCCTTGTCGTAAGGGCGTAAATTCCGGATATCATGGAGATTGGTGTAGATAGCTTTGCAGGGAATCCAAATCCCACAGGCAAGGCGGCTGATAGTTCCCGGGCCCTGTCGGAACTGCTCGAAAGGATGGAGCATGCCGACCGTTGTAGCCTGGATGTTTTTGGGATAGGGGAACATTATCGCAGGGAGTTTCTGGATTCTGCACCTGCGGTTATCCTGGCAGCAGCTGCAGCCCGCACCGAAAACATTCGGCTAACAAGTGCTGTCACTGTCCTGAGTGCAGCCGATCCGGTTCGCGTGTTTCAAAGCTTTTCCACCATTGATCTGATCTCCCAAGGAAGGATCGAAATGGTAGTTGGACGTGGATCATTTACGGAGTCCTTTCCTCTTTTTGGTCTGGATCTCAGAGATTATGATGAGTTGTTTGTGGAGAAACTGGAGCTACTTTTAAAAATACGGGAAAGTGAAGTGGTTAACTGGTCAGGACGATTCAGACCCACGCTCAGGGATCAGGCTATTTACCCGCGACCCCTGCAAGACCCCTTGCCTGTATGGATCGGTGTGGGGGGAACCCCTGCATCATTTGTTCGTGCGGGTGAATTGGGGCTTCCCCTAATGCTCGCTGTAATCGGGGGTGAGACCCAGCGGTTCCGGCCCCTGCTTGACCTTTACCGGAAAACCGGAGAAGAAGCGGGTTTTCCTCCAGAGCAACTCAAGGTCGGATTGCATTCACTTGGTTATGTTGCCCCGGATTTTGATCAGGCTGTAGAAGCATATTACCCGGGATATGCCGATACCTTTACCCAGATTGGGAGAGAAAGGGGATGGCCTCCGGTGAATCGAGCGCGTTTTGATTTGCAGACCGGTCCTGAGGGTGCCATTGTTATCGGCAATCCTTCACAGGTTGCTGATAAGATAATCAGGCACAGTAAAGCACTGGGTGGTATCTCCAGGTTTACCTTCCAGATGGATAATGCCGGACTTTCTCACAGACAGCTACTGGAGGCAATTGAACTAATTGGTAAAGAGGTAATACCGCAAGTAAATAATAACGGTAATTAGGTACTTCAGGCTTCCTTCTCCAGGCTCTCTTTTTCTACAAATTTCCATCCTCCAATCATGGAGGAGGTTACTCCCCGCCGTTCGATATAGTCATGGTAGAATACCAGGTAGATGTGGATCATGGCAAAAATGATGAATCCCCACATGAGGATATGGTGAATCTGCCGCGTCATTAAATCTCCCCCGAGCAGAGGTACTATCCAGGCAAATAGCTTGGGGAACCAGCTGTCGCTCATGGCCGCATACATCCCAAAACCCGTAAAACTCTGGACCATGAAGATCAGGAATGTGATGAAATAGGTGAAACTGGCCAGCGAATTGTGCCCTGTCGATTCAACGTTTTTGCGCTTGACCTGAAGGATATCCACCTTGATGACACACCAGATCTCCTGCCACTGTTTCTTCTTCAAAGGAATGAAATTGTTCCAGCGGGCGTATTTGTTTCCCACGAAGCCCCAGTAAAGCCGGTATACAAAGTTAAAGAAGAAAATAAAGGAAAAGAGGAAATGTCCGAAGCGGATAACTCCGAACATGTAGCTCTCGGATGCTTCCAGGTGCCCCCCGGCATCCAGTGGATTTCCAATCAGGTATCCGGTAATGCAAAGAATGAAGATACATAAGGCATTGATCCAGTGGTAGAATCTAACCGGCAGTTGCCAGACATATACTTCCCTGAGGTCCACGTCCCTTGCTTTGATCCTTTGGCGTGCCATGATTAAAAAGTTTTTACCTGGTGTACATACGTTCCTTTTTCATCATAGAGGTGCACAGCACAGGCAATGCACGGATCAAAGGAGTGGATGGTCCGGAGGATTTCCAGGGGATTCTCCGGGTCCTCTATGGGGGTTCCAATGAGGGATTCTTCATAGGCGGAACGCTGTCCGTTCTTATCCCTGGGGGAGGCGTTCCAGGTGCTGGGTACCACCAGCTGGTAGTTCCCGATTTTGCCCTCGTTGATTACAATCCAGTGGGCCAGAGCGCCCCTGGGTGCCTCGCTAAGGCCAACCCCTTTAGCAGTCGCGGGCCAGGTGGCCGGATCCCATTTTTCCCTGGTGAAGGTATTGGTGTTCCCGTTTTTCAGGTTGTCCAGCAGGGAAGCATAGAATTCCATGGCCCATCCGGCCATTAACTTGGTTTCCAGACCCCTGGCTGCGGTTCTTCCCAGCGTGGAGAAGAGGGCATCCACAGGCACATTCAGCGTTTTTAAGGCCCAATGGACCACCTCCTGAAATTCTTCTTTCCCCGCAGCATATCCCACCAGCATTCTGGACAGCGGGCCCACCTCCATGGCCTGGCCCTTCCATCTCGGGGTTTTCAACCAGCTGTATTTTTCTGCTACATTCAGGTGCTCATAGGGTGGCTCCGGTCCGGAATAGTTCAGATTGGTTTGTCCGTCCCAGGGATGCTTTGAATCGCTGCCCTCATAGTCATACCAGGAGTGTGCGATCTGCTCCTGGATCTGCTCCGGATCCGTTGCATCCAGGGGGACAAGCTCATTCAGGTTCCGGTTGAGGATGATCCCCCTGGGAAATTTGAATGAATCCACATCGCCAAATCCATTGGTAGGAAGGTCCCCGTAAACCAGGTAATTGGACAGGCCACCTCCGATAGCCCCCCAGTCCAGGTAGAAGGGCGCGATAGCCATAAGGTCCGGTATGTATACCTGTTCGATAAAGGTACGCGCATCCTCCAGCAGTTTGCCAACCATGGCCAGACGTTCGGCATTGATCGCGTTGTTGTTTTCGAGATTGAAGGAACAGGGTACTCCACCTACCAGGTAGTTGGGATGAGGATTCTTGCCACCAAAGATGGTATGGATCTTAACAATCTCCTTTTGCCATTCCAGCGCTTCCAGGTAGTGAGCCACTCCGATCAGATTTACCTCTGCCGGCAGTTTGTAAGCCTTATGCCCCCAGTATCCGTTGGCAAATATGCCGAGCTGACCGCTTTCCACAAATTTGGTCAGTCTTTTCTGGAGATCAGAAAAATAGCCTGGAGAGGATTTGGGCCAGTTGGAAATGCTCTGGGCCAGTTCAGAGGTGGCTTTGGGATCGGCCCCAAGGGCAGAAACAACATCCACCCAGTCCAGCGCGTGCAGGTGATAAAAATGCACCACATGGTCCTGCATGTACTGGGCAGCGAACATCAGGTTTCTCACCAGTTCGGCATTCTGTGGAATGGTAATACCCAGGGCATTCTCCACGGATCTGACCGAGGCCAGGGCATGCACGGTGGTACAGACCCCGCATACCCTTTCCGTAAAGGCCCAGGCATCCCGGGGATCCCGGTCTTTCAGGATGATTTCTATGCCCCTTACCATGGTACCGGAACTGAAGGCGTCCACGATCTTACCATCCTTGATTTCGGCTTCGACCCTCAGGTGGCCCTCTATTCGCGTAATTGGATCTACGACTATTCTTTGTGCCATTATCTTATTTTTATGTGATTATTCTTCTCCGGTTTCACCCAGGTTTATCTCCTTCCGCTTCTGGATATTCGTGGATATGGCATGTGCAGCAATTCCCGCTGCTGTGACAATACCCAGCCCGATTCCGATTTTGTCTGCGGTTTTTTCAATGCCGAATCCTTTAAATCCGGGCAAATGCTGATAGAATGGACCGTTGTCCCAGAAATTGGCTTCCGAGCAACCAATACAGGGATGACCCGACTGGATGGGGAAGCTGACGCCGTTGTTCCATTTGATCACGCCGCAGGAATTATAAGTATTGGGACCTTTGCATCCCATTTTATACAGGCAATATCCTTTTCTGGCGTTCTCGTCATCGAAGGATTCCACGAAGAGCCCCGCATCGTAATTGGGCCTTCTGTAGCAGGTGTCATGTACCCGGGTGGAGTAGAAGGCCATGGGCCTTCCCAGGGCATCCAGTTGCGGGATCCTGTCAAAAGTCAGGATATGCACCACCACCCCGGCCATCACCTCGGCTATGGGGGGACAGCCCTGTACATTGATTATCGGCTTTCCTTTAATCACTTTGTGTACGGGTTTGGCTCCGGTGGGATTGGGCTTAGCGGCTTGCACACATCCAGCCGAAGCGCAGTTGCCCCAGGCAACCACCGCCTTGGCTCCCTCGGCAGCCTCCTGCAGGATATCCATGGAACTCCGGCCACCAATCGTACAATAGGCCGCATTTTTTGTAGGGATGGATCCTTCCACCATCAGGAGATATTCTCCCTTGTATTTCTCCATGGTATCATGCAATGATTTTTCTGCCTGGTGCCCGGCAGCTGCCATCAGCGTCTCCGTATAGTCCAGGGATATTTTATCCAGGACGATATCTGCCACGATGGGGTGGGAGGACCGGATAAATGACTCGCTGCAGCAGGTGCATTCCTGGAAATGCATCCACAATACCGGTATTCGGGATTTGGATTCCAGAGCCCTGGCTACCTGGGCTGCTCCCGAAGCTTCAAGTCCCAGCATGGCCGCCATGGTACCGCAAAACTTAAGAAAGTCACGGCGGGAGTAGCCCCTTTCCCGGATTTCATCATACAGTGTTTTCGGCGTTTGATTCATAGCTGTTGATTTAAGAATAAGTTATCTATGTTTGGTTTTCTGTCGTCTGCACGGATTCTATTTGTATGCTTCCCGTGACCTGTACCTTCCCGCCCAGCTGCATGTTTCCGTCATCGGGGATCTCAATAATAAGTGTTCCCGGATTGCACAGGACCCTGATGATCCTGCTTCCGTTTCTGGAGATCAATTCGGCCACTTCACAATGGAAACTATACCGGTTCGTTTGTTTCAGGCGCATGTACCTGGGTTTGCCAGGCTGTATATCAACAGTGGTGCCAGAGCTTTGTATTTCAAACTGTTAGTTGAATAACAGGGGCTAAGCTTTACATTGTCAATGGTATAGGGAAAATGCCTTCGAGCTTTATTTAGACCGGATAAATGGTGAGTTTACGGAATCCCGAAGAAAAGCTGCGGAAATCCGCAACTAAATCAGGTCGCTGCAATCGGAAGGAGCCAACTCGTATTTTTTCAACTTATCCCTGAAGGTGGAGAGGCTCAGGTTGAGCAGTCTGGCAGCCTGGCTTTGATTCCCCTTGCTTTGCTTCAGGGCCTCCATGACCAGCTTGTGCTCCAGGCAGGACATAATGCGGTTAAAATGCATGCCCTTTTGATTAAAACATACGGTGCAGGCACTAATGATTTTTTCAACCGGATTGTTCGATCTGATCTCGGATGGGATATCTTCAATGGTAATCTCATTATGAGCAAACAGGGTGGCACGCTGAACCACGTTCCTCAGTTCGCGGATATTTCCTGGCCAGTGGTAGTTCATCAGGTAGGAAAGAGCCTCGTGGGAGATGGAAAGCTTCCGGTTGGGGGCATATCGATGGGTAAAATGTGTTACCAGCAAAGGGACATCATCCAGCCGCTCACGGAGCGGGGGGATCGTCAGAGTTACCACGTTTATACGGTAAAGAAGGTCGGCTCTGAACATCCCGGCCTTGACCATGTCCTTGAGGTTGACCTTGGAGGCAGCAAGGAGCCGGATATCCACCGGAATCGTTTTAGTTCCCCCGACCCTGTTCAGCTCCCTGGATTCCAGTACCCTGAGAAGTTTAGTCTGGATCTCCAGGGGAACATCATCAATATCATCCAGGAAAACGGTACCCTGATCGGCCAGTTCAAACAGACCAATTTTGGTTTCAATGGCGCTGGTGAAAGAGCCCCTCTCATGACCGAATAACTCGCTGGCCATCAGATCGGCCGGCATGGCAGAAAGCCCAATTTTAACAATGGGACCCTGGCTTCGGGTGCTGATCCTGTGAAGATAATCTGCAAAGATCTCTTTCCCAACTCCGGTTTCCCCTTCCAGCAATACCGATGAATCCGAGGCTGCCACCCGATCGGCCACTTTAAGAATCTCTCTCATCCGTTGGTTCTGGGTAATAATACTGATCAATTCTGTGCCTCTCATAACTTTAAGTTTTCCTAACAGATCCTCGGAAGTTGTTCCCCGCTGATCATGTCCACAATCCGTGTACTGCCAATGGTGGTTTGCAGTCTTACCAGCCCTGGATGCTCCGGAGTTACCTGGCCGATAATTGCAGAGTCCTTACCTTCCGGATGAGCTCTCATTGTTTCCAGAATGCCCTCTGCATCCTCCTGGGGAACCATAAGAAGAATCTTGCCCTCATTGGCAATATAGAGTGGGTCAAAGCCCATGATCTCACAGGCTCCACGCACAGCTTCGCTTACCTGGATCTTATTTTCGTAAAGGAGTATTCCAGTTTGCGATGCCTCACAAATCTCGTTCAGTGCGCTGGCCAGACCGCCTCTGGTGGGATCACGCATAACGTGAACAGACTTATATTTAGTAAGTACATCGGTCACCATGGAGCTAAGGGAGGCTGTATCACTTTGGATGGCGGTCTCGAAGCTAAGCCCTTCTCTTTTGGAAATGATGGCGATTCCGTGATCGGCAATTGTTCCGTTGATGATAATGACATCACCCGGCTGGCAGAGCTCAGGTCCGATATCCGTGCCATCAATAACTTCCCCTATCCCTGAAGTATTGATAAAAATTTTGTCTCCTTTGCCTTTTCCCACCACCTTTGTATCTCCGGTAACAATGCTTACACCCGACTTATCGGCGGCTTTCCTGATGGATTTCACGATCTCCCAGAGATCTTCAATAGCTAATCCTTCTTCCAGTATAAAAGCCAGGGAGATGAAGCGCGGGATGGCTCCGCAGCAGGCCAGATCGTTTACTGTGCCATTGATGGCCAGGTCGCCGATATTTCCGCCAGGAAAGAAGATGGGATCCACCACGAAGGAATCGGTGGTAAAAGCCAGGGTATGGCCGGTGGATGGGAGGTAGGCCCCGTCGTGGCCCCTGTTTAGGATGTCGTTGCCAAATTCGGCATAAAACATACGTTCGATCAGTTGCCGGGTGAGTTTTCCTCCCCCGCCATGACCAAGCAGAATATGCTCATAATCCGATTTGGGGATCGGGCAAGCGGGCTCGAATTTGCTACCAGAGTTCATGGGCAATGTGCTTAAATCTAGGTTAGTTTACTCTGCTGTATCTATAGTATGCCGCGCAAGCACCCTCGGAGCTGACCATCGGAGCTCCAAGAGGTTTCTCCGGGGTGCAGAGGGTGCCAAATGCACTACACTCACTGGGTTTTCGGATCCCGGTCAGTATTTCACCTGCCATGCAGTGTTCGGATTCCCTGGCCTGGATCCCTTCCATGCCCGGCAGGGTCCCGGCGTCGAATTTTCGATATCTTTCCCGCAAATGATACCCGCTTTGGGGGATATTTCCAATGCCTCTCCAGCTGCGGTCACCGGACTCAAATACCTGGTCCAGTAATTCCCGGGCCCTGACATTTCCTTCCCTTCTCACCGACCTGGGATAGGCATTTTCCACCCCTACGATTCCTTTCTCAAGCATTTGAACTGTTTTCTGGATTCCCAGCAGGATATCCACCGGTTCAAAACCGGTCACCGCGATGGGAATGTGATATTCTTCTGCAATGGGGATGTATTCCTCATAGCCCATGACCGTGCATACATGTCCCGCTGCCAGAAATCCGTCAATGCGAAGGTCCGGGTTTGACAGAAGGGCTCTCATGGCCGGGGGGACCAGCACATGTGCCACCAGTACAGAAAAATTATTAATTTCTTTTGCCTCGGCCTGGCTCAATGCCAGGGCCACTGCCGGTGCGGTGGTTTCAAATCCCACGGCAAAAAACACGACCTGTTTCCCGGGATTCTCGGCAGCCAGCTGAACGGCATCCAGGGGGGAATAGACGATCCGTACGTCCCCGCCAGCGGCTCTGGCACTCAGCAGGTCACTTCCAGTCCCGGGAACCCGCAGCATATCTCCGAAGGAGGCCAGGATGAACTCCTCCCTCATGGAAAGGGCAATGGCCTTATCGATGAGTTCCACCGGGGTAACGCAGACCGGACAACCTGGTCCGTGGATCATGGTGATTTCCCCGGGAAGCAGATCCAGGAGGCCGTATTTCATGATTGAATGGGTCTGGCCCCCGCAGATCTCCATGAGGGTCCAGGAGCGGGTAAGCTGTTTCCCGATCTGGCGGACGAGCCTGTCAACCAACTCTTTGTCCCTGTATTCGTCAATATGCTTCACTAAATGTCCCCCATTTCTTTCAAGGCATTCAGTGTAAAGAGGGCATCGACTTCGTCCACTTTGCTCAGTGCGGTCCCAATATGTGCCATCACATATTCACCCACTTTCACATCATCCACCCACTGGATACAGATATCCTTGACAATCTCCCCGAACTTAACTTTTGCCATTTTCATATCCGGATCGGACAGGTCAATGGAAATCACTTTTCCCGGTACGGCTAAACACATAGTAGGCAGGTTTTATTTCCTAAATATATCAGAATATCTAAATATTGCAACATTTAGACAGGAATCAGGACCCCTGTTTCATCTCAATAAGGATCTCATTGACTGTACGGTGAACTTCCGGCAAAAGGGTAAGCAGAGTTTCTGAAAGCCCTATCCGGACCTTGTTGAACTCACTGATATTTATGGTTACAAGATAGATCTCCGGAAGGTCGCCAATCAGTTCGGCAGATTGCATTAGATCCCTTAAGCCGATGTCATGAGAGGTGAGTGAGCGTGGAAAGTCAGAGGCAAATTTGGGCTTAAGTACATGAATTTCCCCGATGGTTTCCTGCCCCAGGGTGGCATCAATAATTATAAAACGATCATATTCCTTGAACAGGGACAGCAGGTGAAATCCCCCGGTTCCTCCATCCAGCAATCTCACATTATCAGGGAAAGGAAATTCCTGCATATATTCAATGCTTTTTACACCGACCCCTTCATCCCCCATCAGCAGGTTTCCCAATCCGAGCACCAATATTTCACCTTTCATCTATTCCATTATTTTTAAAGTCAGATAGGGGTGCGTATCCTCCGGGCCCTTTTTTCAATTTTGCGGTGTACTTTTTCATATTTGGGGGGAGGTCCCGTACGCAGTTCTTTTCCATCGATGAAGATGCCGTCCGATATTCCCCATTCCTCAACGATACGTTTATCCAGGGTGTCATATTCTTTGAGGTCGATCCGGTCCCCGAATTTCTCCGAAGCTCTTAGAGTTCTTTCATAGGCCAGATTCATGACAGGGCACCAGCCGGTTTTGAAGATCGTGATATCGACCTTGTTATGGCCTTTGCCCGGGGACTTCTTTTTCTTCATAAACCTGGGAGGGGAGACTTCCTCATGGAAGGGTTTCCATAATAATCGCCTTATCCCGCTTTTGTCAACCACCCGGTAGCCATGCTTTTTAAACCAGGAGGCCCGCATAAAGGCGGGGATAGCAAGTCCCCAGGTGACAAGCCCCCCGCTTCCCATCTCCCTGCAATCCTTTTCAGCCGCTTTAAGCAATGCCTTGCCCATGCCCTTCTTGCGCTGATCGCCTATACCCTGCTTGTGGCCATGAACCCAAATACAAAGAACAACATGCAAATTCTCACCCACAAACATGGAATGCTCTATGGGAAGGTACTGGATCATTCCAGTCACTACCTCATTCTCGTCTTTCGCCAGCTTCACCCTGACCCCCTTATCCTTCATGTGTTGGTACCAGCGCTGTTTATGAGCTCCCGCTTCCTTCATTTCATCAGACCAGTCCTCCAGGCAGCAGAAATAGATGGGTTCAGTCTCCGGTGAAATATCAACGATTTTCATGGCAGTAAACTTTGGACTTATAAGTTATTACATTATTGCCAATTAGATCTGCTTGTGCCGCAAGAATTGATGGAAGGATTTCCGATATCAATTCGCCATCACTTATTCAGGGGTAATTCAACTCCGAAATTCCGCTTTGAATTCTCCCGCTTTAAGATCAGGGCAAACAGGAGCCCTAACAGGCTTAAGCCTGCAAACATCAGCATGGTGGGTGTATAGTTCAACACATCCGGGGTGCCGGGATTGGTTCGGTCAAGCACCATGCCGGCCAGAATAGGTACTCCCCAGAGTCCGAGGTTCTGGACAGAATACATCAGCCCGTAAGCGGTGCCAATCTCTTTTTCCTTCACCAGCTTGACCATACTGGGCCACATGGCTGCTGGCACCAGTGAAAATGCTACTCCCAAAAGCACCAGGAAGAAGTGGGGTTTCAATGGGGTCAGGGCAAAAATAAGGTGAACAAACAGAAGGGTAGCAGCCCCGATAATCATGGCCGTGGCACTGCGTCCTTTGCGATCCACCAGAAAGCCAAACAGAGGGGTAAATAGCATGGTTCCCAGCGGCAACAGCGAAGTTATCTTCCCACTCTCCAGGGTGCTTATTCCGAATTTGTGATAGAAAAAATCAGGGGCATAGGCCACAAAGGGAAATACGGCCGAATAGAAAGTCACACAAAGCAAAAGTATGTAGATGTATGCGGGATTCTTAATGATCCCGAGAATATCCCGGATGGCAAATTTTTCTGCCTTATCTGCCGGCTCCGTTTGTTTTATTTCCCGGTCGATCTTCAGGTCAAACAGCATGTAGATGACAAAAGCCAGCAGTCCTATACACACGAGGATGGAAGCAAACCAGATGGCTGTGGTCAGCTGCGCTCCTTCCTGCGCCAGAGTGGGTGAAATCCGGAGTGCGAGGAAAGTCCCGAGTCGCCCGAATCCCACTTTCAATCCAAAAGCCAGGGCAAGGTCCCTGCCCTTGAACCACTTGACCAGGATCTTGCTGACTACCACAATGCTTGTCTCAGCCCCTAATCCGTAAAAGAATCTTCCTGCCAGCATCATTTTCAGTTCCGGACTGTATTTGGGCAGGAAGGAATTCATCATCGGATGTCCGATTCCTCCGGAACGATAAAGATCACTGGCGCCATACGCCGTCAGTACTGCACCGAAAGCCATAAAGAATATAAACATAAACCCGGTACGGCGTATGCCCAGCTTATCCAGGATCATGCCTCCAAGCACTGCCATTAACAGGAAGGTATTGGGAACTGCGTAGAAAGAGACAAAAAGGCCGTACTGGGTATTTGAAAAGCCGAATTCTTTGGTCAGAAGTGATTTCAGGGAGGAGAAAGCATCATAGAAATAGTAGTTGACCGACAGGATAATTCCAACCAGGATTAGTATTCCCCATCTCGCATAGGGAGAATTGCTGAGCAAGCGGCGGGCTTTTTCCATAGAGATAAAATCGGATCCAAGATACCTATTTTTCAAGGATAGTCATGGGGGAGGGGACATCGGTATCTCCGGGAACGACCAGAGCGGTGAGTAATTCCGTTCCTAGGCCATCAACTGGCTCCAGATAGATCTCAACACCCGGCTGGATTCTGATTCCGGGGCATATTCGGTGATGGTTTTTCCTTTGATCATGGCCTCTACGACAGATTCATCAAAGGGCAGCTTTCCCAGAAGTGGTATAGAATGCTCCTGCAGGAACAGGTCGATCTGTGAGGCCATTTCAGGATCAATATCCCATTTGTTGATGATTACAGCTATTGGAATATTGAATTGCTCCACCAGTTCGATCACTCTTTGGGCATCATGCAGGCTGCTTTTACTTGGCTCCATAACCAGGAGCACCTGATCGGTTCCGGTAATGGAAGAGATGGCTGCACACCCGGTTCCGGGAGGGCCATCTGTAAGGAGCATGCTGGCTTCTCTTTCCCTGGCTATTTCCCTGGCTTTTCTCCTGACCTGTGAGACCAGTTTCCCACTGTTCTCTTCCCCCGGTCCCATTAATGCATGGGTCATGATTCCGGCACGGGTAGCGGAAATAAACCAGGAGTTATTGGTGCTTTTTTCTGAATGAATGGCCTGGGAAGGACAGATCCGTTCACATAACCTGCACCCCTCACATTTAAATGGATCGATACTGCGCATGCCAGAATCGTCCATGTTTATAGCATCATACCTGCAGTATTCACTGCAAATGCCACATTGTGCACACAGGTCCTGGTTAATGGAGGCCACCCAGGCTCCTTCGAAAACAAACGTTTCCATGATTTGTGGTTCCAGGATCAGATGTAGATCAGCGGCATCCACATCCCCATCACATAGCACCAGGTTTTTCCCGGTAGTAGCCAAAGCTGCTGTAACCGTAGTCTTACCTGTTCCACCCTTTCCGCTGATAATGGTAATCTCTTTCATGGGATCAGCTTTTTTGCTTTCAGGTTTTCCACGATCTTCTGATGAGCTTCCAGGACTTCATGCGGTATATCAGAAAACAGATCGGCCCTGGCATATTGGGAAGCGTAGGATCTGCTGAATGGAATTTCGCTGAGGATTTCCACCTTCTCTTCCTTCAGGTAGTTGTATAAGTCCTGACTGCCCAGGTTGGCTTTATTTATAACAACGCCAAAAGGTATCGCTATTTCCTTCATAAGTGCCAGCATCAATTTCAGGTCATGCAAGCCCGAAGGGGGTGGGTTCAGTCACCAGGATTACGTAAGAGGCATCGGAAATGGTCTCCACAACCGGGCAACTGGTTCCGGGCGGGGCATCGAGAATGACAATATCTTCGCTGGCAGGAATAGCCTGTTTTAAGCCGCGAATTACCATTGTTTGCATGGCCGATCCAATTTTCAAGCGGCCTTCCAATATCCCGTTTTTTCCCTGGTCCTGGTACCTGGTAATTGTACCAATGGGTTCATTCTGCACCTGGATAGCCTCAGCGGGACAAGCCACCAGGCAGGCTCCGCAGGAATGACAGAGACTGGGATTAATCTCTGCGAATTCTGCAGGGGGTATAACCAAAATGGCATTAAATTCACACCATTCTGCACATAAGCGGCAAAAGGTGCAGCTGTTTGTATCAATCCTGGGAATCTCCTGGTTGACAGGAGTCCGGCTTACTTCTTGTGCTTCCGGAAAAAACAGGACATCATTGGGCTCTTCCACATCACAATCTACCAGTAGCACATGCTTTGCTTTCTCCCGGTTGATGGACCGGTAGAGATTGGTGGCCACAGTAGTTTTACCCGTTCCCCCTTTTCCACTGGCAACGGCGATACGAATAGACATTTTTCAGATTCTAATGGTCGCAATAATTGGCTGAAAAGCTTAGCGTTTTATTCAAGAAGCCATGGACAAGCTCTTCGGGAGTCAGGCTCGGTGCCCCAACAAAAACGTTGACACCTCTTTCGTTAAAGAGTTCAATGGCACGTTGTCCCATGCCCCCGGCGATGATATCGGTAGCACCACGCTCAGCCAGCCATGGAGGAAGAAGTCCTGGCTGATGGGGGGGGGCATCTAAATAGGTAATCTCTGCGATCTTTTTCTCTTCAACCTGCACCAGGGCAAATTGCTGGCAATGTCCAAAATGTCCATCCAGTTTTCCATTACTGGTGGGTACGGCAATTTTTCTTGTCATCTCAGTCAATTATTTTTGAATTAATTTGATTCGGGTAAGTGATCCTACCCGGCATTTCTTCCCGGGCCTCTTCCGGCTCCCCGCCCTTTTCCCCGGTTTGCAGCCCTTCCGGCTGCTCTGCCAACACCTCTTCCCATTCCCCGGCCAAGGCCTCTGCCCATCAGGGGTTCCTGTTCCGGATTCATTGCTTTCCTTGTTGCTGCATTTTCCCATTTGCCTGCCGGTCCGGGATCCTTGTCCCTCTGGTCCGGTTCTGTCTAATCCTGGCATAATCTTGTTATTTACCTTATGATTTAAAACTCTGTTATTTGATACTGTCAATAATATCGGCGATGGATTTGGAGTCGTCTGAAAGAAGAACCATCTGGATATTGAATTTTTCCAGTAGCTCTTTGGCTTTGGGGCCGAAGTCACCTGAAATTACCCGGTTTGCCCCCAGTTGAATTACTTTTTCCACGGCTAAGGTACCTGCCCCGTGAGAAGCGTCCTTATGTTCGTTTTCGTAGAATCTGGTTTCCCCGGTCTCTTCATTCAGCAGACAGAACCATCCGGCACGTCCAAATCGCAAATCAAAAGCCGAGGTGAGCTTGTTCCCTGTTGAGGATATTAGTGTATTCATAATTGTTCTTTAAGAGAGTGAATTGTATCTGATTTACATATAGGACAGTTGTGTCCCGTTTGATTGTCCGGTATATTGAACCGTGCCTTGCATTGGTCACACTCAAACCATGAATGATCCAGGCTTGCATTTCCAAATACGGACCTGATTTCCCGGGTTTCTACCAGGGCCCTGGCAATTTTTCGCCGGGCACTTTCATAAACCCTGGCAAAGGTGGCCCGGGAGACACCCATTAACTGAGAGGCCTCCTGGTGATTCATCAAATCGTAGTCGGCCAGTTTGATGGCTTCATACTCTTCGTAGAGCAGATCGACATGCTCTTTTCTCCCATGCCTGTTTCCATAGGGCTTATACCCTCTGAATCCAGGCGGAGCCACCACCTTCCGCATTCTCTTTCTCCTTGGCATCTTCTTAATTTCACATCAAAGATAATGAGAATATTCTCAAAATAAAAATATAAACCCAGAATACTGCCGGATCTGAAATGATTTGTTTTTTTAGTTCCACCAGCGATTTGCCAGGATTCTGGTTATTACTAAATCGTTGAAAGGATGGCCATCCGGCTGGCATATAAATCCCTGGGACGGGAGAGACAGAATTAACAAAATAATTGCTACATTTGCAGCTCGAAAAACGGGGTATAGCGCAGTCCGGTTAGCGCACCTGCTTTGGGAGCAGGGGGTCGCAGGTTCGAATCCTGCTACCCCGACAAAAGAGAAAAAGGCCATCACACCAAAGGTGCGGTGGTTTTTGCATCATGTTATCTTTATTTCTACTTACATATTAATCTATCCTGCTAAGACTTATTGGTCAGGATAGCCTGGGAATTATAGTTCTTAATTTCAATAATGTCAGCTGGAAGATAAATGCCCTGCTTGTTCAATTCATCAAGGATTTTGACAGTCACCTCTGATTTGAGAATCAGGTGGTGCGCTTTGACTTTTGATTTCGATGTGTCAATCCAATAGTAAATTCTGATATTCACGGTGCTCGACTGCAAGCTCATCAACCACCACCACTGGTTTTTTATCCCCTTTTAACACTTGATCAATTCCCGCCAGACAAGTATTTATTGCTTGAATTGTTTTCTTTAAATCAGTGTTATAATCAACACCAATTGTCATTTCATAGCGCAAAAACCCATCAATGGTATAGTTACTGAAAGGAGACTTAATGATTTGGGCATTCGGAATAAAAACGTCCTTGCCATCGAGGGTTTTCACTGCAGTTACGCGCATATTTAATTCATACACATATCCGATGGTTCCCATGTGTTTCAATGAGGTCCCCAATTTTAAAAGGACTATTGAATGCCAGGATAATGCCTGATAGAAAGTTTTCGCCAATATCCTTGAAAGCAAAACCCAAGTACAAAGGTCGTAATTCCGGCCCCGGCGATAATATGTTTTGCAATGCCCCCCAGGCCAACTATTTGAAGAAAGAATATAAATCCGATCAGGGTAATAACAAAAGCTAACCACTTTACCCAAAAACACTGCCAGCAAAGGATTTTTTGACTTTGGCCTTACACGCTTGCTAATTATTCTCTTAATAAGCCAGGCAGCAAGAATGAAAACAACCAACACCAGAATACCTAGTCCAATCTTTGGTAATTGTTCAACTACTTTATTAATGAGTTCTTTGATCGGTATCATCCTTTGGGAAAGAAGTAATTAGTTATAGTAGCATCCCACAAATCCGGTTCCTCAACCCTGTAAAGAGAGTGATCCCCTGGCGGCATTTAGCTTCCCCAGTTTAGCTACGCTAGTTTAACGAATTTTCGGGTTCTAACATATGAAATGCGCAACAAATTATTCATTTGCAGTCTGATATATGAATAATCCATGAAATTTAGTCACAATGAATAGCAAATTATTACTTTTAACAATGATGAATTTAATTGAAAAAGCATAAGGTAACAGGATGAAGTTTATCAAGGACATTTACCTCCATTACATGAGAAGTAGCACATTCGAAAAGGGTGCTGCGCTATCCTACTATACCGTCTTCTCTTTCCTGCCTATCATCATGATTATTTCCTCCATTCTGGGCATATTGTTTAAAGAAGATACCATCTCTGCTGAACTGATTAAGGTACTTAATAATATTGTGGGAGACCAGGGTGCTCATCAATTTGAGGATATCATTAAGAACCAGCATTTCTATCACGACAACATGTTTACTACAATTGTTGGTGCTGCAACCTTTTTGCTGGCCGCCACCGGGAATGTTCAACCAGATCCAAAAATCACTGAATACGATTTGGGGACTGAAAGCTAAACCCGAAAAGAGTGTCTTCAATTATTTTGTACGTCATATTACTTCCTTTATTATTTTACTCACTATCGGATTCATCTTATTATTGAGCACTACAATCAACAGCATTTTTTTGAAATTTTCTTCTAACCTGCCCGATGCTTTTGTCAATGCTCATCTCTATGAGAATTTGTTTTCATTTTTCTTGATCACTTTGTTGTTTGCCATTCTCTTCCGATTTATTAGAACTGCGATCGTGCCCTGGAAAACGGCTTTTGTATCTGCAGGATTTACCTCAATACTCTTTCTTATTGGAAAAATAGGGATCGGAATTTATATCGCACAAAGTAATATTAATTCCACTTTTGGCGCTGCCAGCATCATAGCTTTACTTATGATTTGGGTGTATTACAGCTCTCAGATTCTGTTTGTTGGTGCATCATTTGCTTTCGTTTTTGGTCAAAAAACAGGTCTTGAGATCAGGCCAACCAACCAGGCAGTTCGATTCGTCCAGAAAGAACTTAGAGAGAAATGAATACAGGAGCATGAATTAAAGGGTTGTGTTTATGGATACTACTAGGAAAAACCTGCTACTGGTCCTCGGATTTTCTCTGATTACTCTGATGGGCCGTTCACAGGAAGCAAAAGCACAAGGTACAACAGGCATATCGGAGGGGGAGTTACGCTCACCAACAACGGGATTTCATTGCTGCCCACGTTTACCCTGGGGAAACCGGCCGCCATTTTCGACCTCTCGGTGGGTGGCGAAAAGCTCAGTTTTGATCCCCAGCTTAGATTTGGGCTGGATGGCAAACCCTGGGCCTTCATTTTCTGGTGGAGGTATAAACTTTTGAATAATGAAAAGTTTCGTGTGCATGTAGGGGCTCACCCCGCTGTAATGTTTAGAACGATACCTGTTACAACAGATGGGGAAAGCTCGACATCCTGGAGGCGCTGCGGTTTGTGGCCGGGGAGTTCTCTCCCAATTATATGCTGACAAAAAATATCAGCATTGGGATGTATTACCTGTACGGACATGGCTTTCAGAAAACCGTCACCCAAAACTCTCACTTTCTCACCCTGAATACTAATTTCTCCAATATCAGGCTTTTACGGGAAATTCTACATGAAATTTCATCCTCAGGCCTACTACCTGAGAATGGATCAGGAAGATGGATTTTACCTAACCGCAACTTTATCCCTGGCCAGAAGGGATTTTCCACTTTCCATTCAAACCATTGTGAACCAGCCCATTTCAACCAACATTACAGGTGGGGATGATTTTCTGGAATGTCAGCCTGATATACTCTTTCCATCGGGGAGTATCATTAAACCTTACATTGCTTTTATCATCCAATAATCATGTTGTTTACCATTGAATTTGATCAATGAAAGATAAAATTTCACCAAACCAACTATCCAGATGAAATCTTTGAACAAAGGAATATCAAGCTCCATGCTTATGGTATTGCTTCTTTGTGCTTCGCATGTGTATGCACAGGACTGGCCCCAGTTTCTCGGCCCCGACAGAAACAGTACCTCTCCCCAAAAAAATATTCTGCGATCCTGGCCCGAGAGTGGACCGGAAGTATTGTGGACCGTGGACCTGGGCATTGGTTATGGCGGACCGGTGGTAAAAGACGGCAAAGTATACCTGCTGGACCGGGACAATGCAGTGGGAGATAAAATGCGTTGTTTCGATCTGAAAACCGGCGAAGAGCTCTGGAAATTTGAATACGATGCTGCGGGCGAGGTCATGTTTCCCGGTTCCCGCAGTGTACCCATTGTGGATGGTAAACACGTTTATTCCTGCGGTCCATACGGTGATCTTTATTGCATCGATATTAAAACACATGAGCCGGTCTGGAAAGCAAACATCTGGACGGATTTTGGAGGCGACCCGGAAATGATACAATAGATCACGGTGGATTTGGCGGTCACGGAAATTTCCCGATCTGGGCCGTTTCTCAATGCCCTTTGATATACGGCGATTTGCTCATTGTATTATCCCAGGCCCCTGAAGCCGGTGCGGTAGCTTATAATAAAACTACCGGTGAGATGGTGTGGAAAACACCCAACCTGGGAAATGAATCATATGCCAGTCCCTCGATCGCAAAAATCGACGGTGAGGATCATATCGTATTCGTTATCTCCTCCACCAATCCCATCGGACGCAGGGATGAGCCACAAACCCTGGGTAAAGTAGTTGGAATAGAACCCCTTAGCGGGAAAGATCCTCTGGGAGTATGATCAGTGGGAATGTCATATTTCGGTGCCGAGTGCCGTGGATGCCGGTGATAACAAGGTCCTGGTTGTTGGCGGATATGAACTCGGGGCTGTAATGATACAGGTAGAAAAACAGGCAGATGGCACATACGGTACCACCGAAGCTTTTCAGAACCGAAGAATTTGGTGATCAGACCAAACCGCCCCTATTGATCGATGGATATTTTTATGCCCAGTTTGGAACCAATAACACACGTGACGGCCTGACCTGCATGAACATGGATGGCGAGATCATGTGGAAAACCAAACGCGATCCCGATTTCAACAAGGGCAGCATGATACTATGCCGACGGTCTTATCCTGGCTACCGACGGAGCAAAAAACATTGTATCTGATAGAGCCTGATCCTTCCGGATTTAAGCCCCTTGCCTCAACTGAACTGCTGACAGCCGGAGAACCTGATGATCCCATGGCTGCAAGATTTGGAACTCAAAACTGGGCGCCCATTGCACTGGCCGATGGGAAGCTCCTGGTCAGAGATCAGGCGCGGATGCTCTGTGTGAAAGTGGCTGAATGAGCCCGGCAGGGCGCTCCGGTTTCCCTTTTGCTTCCAAGCCCAGTCCTGTTAAATTACTGTTAAAAACTCTCCTTAACTGAATTTTTCCAGGGCTGGTTTGTTTTTTAGTTAAGCGCTTGGAAATAAAATGTATACCTTGCAATAAGTGATCAGTTTCACCATATAAATAATTTAGAGACATATGGCAATTTTCAATCTGAAGATCAATGGAAAAGTACGGGAGGTGGAGGTGGATCCTTCTACGCCCATGTTATGGGTATTGCGGGACCACCTCAACCTATTAGGCACTAAATTCGGCTGCGGAGTATCCGTATGCGGTGCCTGCACCATTCACCTGGGGGAGGAGGCTGTGCGTTCCTGCCAGCTGGCCGTCTCGGAAGTCGGCGACAAAAGCATTACCACCATCGAAGGCTTGTCTGAAAAGGGAAATCACCCGGTTCAAAAAGCTTGGCTGGAGCATGATGTCTCTCAGTGCGGCTATTGTCAGCCGGGTCAGATAATGCAGGCCACAGCTCTACTGAAACGCAACCCGGATCCTACGGACGGGGAGATAGAGGAAGCCATGTATGGGAATTTATGCCGTTGTGGCACCTATACCCGGATCAAAGCAGCCATCAAAACCGCTGCTAATTCTTAATCACTTAAAACTGACCCGAAATGACAGTTGTAAAAACTACCTTCGATAGACGATCCTTTTTTAAAAGCACCCTGATAGCCGGAGGGGGCATGATGCTGGGATTCAGCTGGCTGGCTTCCTGCAAGGTCCGGCCCGAGGAGGCACTTACGCTTCCTGATGAATGGTTTGAGATCAATGCCTATTTGAAAATCGGGAACAACGGGGTGGTGACCATCTATTCGCCCAATCCCGAATTTGGATCCAATGTGAAGACTTCCATGCCCATGCTGGTGGCCGAGGAACTGGACATTAACTGGGACAGGGTCCTGGTGGAACAGGCTCATTTTCATCCTGAAAGGTATGACCGCCAGTTTACCGGGGGAAGCCAGGGCGTTCGCCGGGGCTGGGACCCGCTCCGAATGGCCGGGGCCACCGCCAGGCAGATGCTCCGGCAGGCTGCTGCAGAGGCGTGGCAGGTTCCGGTAGATGAAATCACCACGAGGGAGGGAGTGTTGTACCACGAACTCAGTGGAAAATCCGCTGGCTACGGAGAGATGGCATCAGCAGCTGCTGAACTCCCGGTCCCGGAAGAAGTAGTGCTAAAGGAGCCCAAAGATTTCAAGATTATCGGCACTTCCCGGAAAAATGTGGACGCCCTTAAAATGGTAACAGGTAAACCCCTGTACGGTCTTGACTACTATAAGGAAGGAACTCTTACAGCCATGATTGTCCACCCTCCGGCTTTTGGTTTGAAACTTAAATCCTTTGACGACTCGGAGGCAAGGTCCATGCCCGGCATCAAAGATATTTTCCAGATCAAGACCTTTCTGGACGATTATGAACGGAATTTTTTTGACACCAATGCCTTTCCAGAGCTGGTGGCTGTGGTGGGGAACTCCACCTGGGAGGTGATGAATGCCAGGAAAGCACTCCGGGTGGATTGGGAGCCTTTCGGGGAACAGACCTTTCAAATGGCTGGTTTCAGGGGCACGCAGACAGTTCGGGTGCCGGGGGGACTTGAAAACACAGCGGAACATATGGCTCAGATGACTGCCATGGCTGCCAAACCCGGAAGAGAGGTACGAAGGGACGGCAATCCGGAACAGGCCTTTAAGGATGCCGCGAAGATTATTGAACGTACCTATACAGCCCCTTTTCTGCCACATGTGTCCATGGAGCCGCATAACTTTTTTGCGCATGTAACGGAAGACCGGGCAGAGGTGGCCGGCCCTCTTCAGGCACCCGAGTTTGCAGAACAGGCCCTGTCTGCCAGGCTCGGAATCCCCCTGGAAAAGATTGATATTCACCTGACCCGCATGGGCGGGGGGTTCGGCAGGCGTGCCTATGGCCATTATGCGGTGGAGGCAGCGCTCATTTCCCAGAAGGTGGGAGCTCCCATTAAGCTGGTGTACACCCGTGAAGATGACATCACCTTTGGAGTATTCCGGCCCACTTATCACATGATCTACCGGGCTGCTCTGGATGCGGATAATAAGCTGACCGGCCTCCATATCCGGGGAGGTGGGATTCCCGAAAGCCCGCTGCATGCCAACAGGTTTCCGGCAGGTGCCGTGGACAACTACCTGGCCGAGGATTGGTCCATTCCCTCCAACATCACCGTCGGGGCGTTCAGGGCACCCAGATCCAATTTCAACGCAGCCGCCGAACAGTCCTTCCTGGATGAAGTGGCCGAAGCTGTCGGAAAGGACCCCATTGACTTCCGCCTGGAACTTTTGAAACGAGCACAGGAAAATCCTGTGGGTGAAAGCAACGATTATGAGGCAGCACGTTATGCCGGAGTGCTTGAGCTTGTCCGGGAAAAATCCGGATGGGGGGCGGAAGCACCCGGTGTCCATCGGGGTGTTTCGGCTTATTTCTGCCACAACAGCTACGTGGCACAGGTCCTGGATATGGTGATCGAAAATGGTCAGCCCGTGGTGGACCGGGTCAGCTGTGCCATTGACTGCGGCATTGTGGTAAATCCCGATCCGGCTGCCAACATGGCCGAAGGGGCTATTGTGGATGGTATCGGGGTGGCCATGTACGGCGATATGAGTTTCACTGATGGAAAACCTGACAAGGATAATCTGGATAGCTATGAACTGATCCGGACCAACGACGCTCCCAGGCAGATCGATGTTCATTTTGTAAAAAACGAGATCGATCCCACCGGAATGGGCGAACCCCCTTTTCCCCCTGTTATGGGCGCCCTGGCCAATGCCCTTTACAGGGCTACCGGGAAACGACATTATCACCAACCCTTTATTAACGGCGTATGACTCATGAAATAAGAGAATTGTTCCAAACCTCCCTGTTCTGGAGGCAAGCCGGAAAAAGAAGTGTGCTGGCCACGGTAGTCCACCTGGAAGGATCCTCTTACCGCAGACCGGGGGTCCGGATGCTGATCAGTGAAACGGGAGATGCTGCAGGGGCGATCAGCGGGGGCTGTGTCGAAAAAGAGATTATCCGTCAGGCACAGCGTGTTGCAATAACAGGCACGCCGAAAATTATGAACTACGACGGTCGCTTCCGGGTAGGCTGTGAAGGGATCATAACCCTGCTGCTGGAACCGCTTTATATATCGGAGGATCTCTGGAAGGACTTTGATGCAGTTTTGAATAAACGCCAGGCATTCAGAACAGAGAGTTACTATTTCCCTGAGCCCGGAGAGTTTGAGGGCATTGGGACCAGTTTGATCCTGGAAGGAAGCACTTACTCCCTGAA
>CAWBWE010000014.1:0-303014 GCA_963792395.1 uncultured Bacteroidales bacterium | reverse complement strand
ATTCTCCAAATCTTTTATTGATTATTTTTATAATAAATCATATTGCCCTGGGAATCAACATATTTTAAAACTCTTTTCAAGGAACACCGCTTCATTAAGCGGGCTGCAAATATAGAGCTTTACTTTTAGCTGGCTAACAAAAACTTCGAAAAATGATGTAATTTTGTTTCTTAGGCAAAACGATTATGAGTGATCGACTGGTTATTGTCCCTACATATAATGAGATTGAGAATATTGACAGACTGGTGGATGCGGTCCTGAGGCTGCCTATAAAGGTGCACCTTTTGATTGTCGACGACAACTCCCCGGACGGCACCGGTAACAGGATCAAAGAGCTGCAATTTAAACATACCCGATCGCTTCATCTTTTGGAACGCCCGGGAAAACTGGGCCTGGGGACCGCATATATCAAAGGGTTCCAGTGGGCCCTGGAAAGAAGCTACCAGTATATCTGCGAAATGGATGCCGACTTCTCGCACAATCCCCTTGACCTGCCCAGGTTGATAGAGGCCTGCGAGAAGGGGTCGGCCGATGTGGCCATCGGATCCAGGTATATTTCGGGAGTAAACGTGGTGAACTGGCCCATGAGCCGGGTATTGATCTCCTACTTCGCCTCGGTCTATGTCCGGATGATTACCCGCATGAAGGTTCGCGATGCTACCGCTGGCTTTGTCTGTTACCGCCGGGAGGTTCTGGAAGTGATTAAATTGAAAAGGATCAAATTTAAAGGATACGCTTTCCAGATTGAAATGAAATTCAAGGCATGGAAATATGGCTTCCAGGTGGTGGAGCTTCCCATCATCTTCACAGACCGGAAAGAGGGAACCTCAAAAATGTCAGGCAAAATAGTGAGTGAAGCGATTTTCGGGGTGATCGGATTAAGTATGGGCAGCTGGTTCAAACGCTATGACAGGAATCATGGCTGACTCCGCAACAGTCACCCGGAGAAATAAGATAACAGAGATATTATGAATAACTACCTGATCAGGAACGCAAAGATTGTAAACAAGGGGGTAATAAGCCACGGCTTTGTGCATGTCCGGGGCGGGATTATACGTGCCATCGGAACAGGCGAGCCCGGGGTGGAGCAGGATCTGGCAGAAGTTGTTGATGCCGGAGGAAACTACCTTCTCCCTGGCATCATCGATGATCAGGTTCACTTCCGGGAACCCGGATTGACCCACAAGGCTGAGATCGCCACCGAATCGAAAGCGGCTGTGGCCGGGGGGATTACCTCTTATATGGAAATGCCCAATACCAAACCGCCGGCTACTTCCATTGAAGAGTTGGAGAAAAAGTATGCCCGGGCCTCGGAGGTCTCCATGGCCAACTACTCCTTCTACCTGGGAGCCACCAATGACAATATGGATGAGATTAAAAAGCTCGATCCTTCAAAACACTGCGGAGTAAAGGTATTTATGGGATCATCCACCGGAAACATGCTGGTGGACGACCGGAAGGCACTTGAACTTATCTTTGCCGGATCGCCGACTCTGATATGCACCCACTGTGAAGATGAGGCTACCATAGTAAGGAATATGCAAAAGGCAAGGGAGGAGTTCGGGGAAGAGGTGCCGGTGGAACAGCACCCGCTGATCCGCAGCGAGGAGGCCTGCTATCTCTCCAGCTCCCTGGCTGTGGAGCTGGCCAGAAAGCATAATGCCAGGTTGCATGTACTCCATATATCCACCGCAAAAGAGCTGGAGCTGTTCCAAGCGGGAACCGACTTCGAAAAGAAACGGATTACCGCTGAAGTCTGCCTTCATCACCTCTGGTTCCATGATTCGGATTATGTAAGAAAAGGCACGCTGATTAAATGGAATCCTGCCATTAAAACCCTGCATGACCGCGATTCCCTGCTGGCGGCTGTCCTGAATGATAAACTGGACGTGATTGCCACCGATCATGCACCGCATACCATAGAAGAGAAACAGAGCAAATATTTCGAGTCGCCTTCGGGAGGCCCTATGGTCCAGCACTCACTAATCGCCATGCTTGAACTGGTTCACCAGGGAAAAATAAGCATCGAAAAGGTGGTAGAAAAGATGTGTCACGCCCCTGCCCGGCTGTTCGCTGTGAAGGACCGTGGCTTTATTGAACCCGGATTCAAAGCAGACCTGGTCCTGGTGGATATGGATCACGAATGGAAGGTGGCCCATAGCAATATCCACTACAAATGTGGCTGGTCTCCTTTCGAGGGCGAGGTTTTCCACTCCAGGGTAAGCCATACCTGGGTGAATGGGAAGCTTGCATATAAGGACGGGCTCTTTAATGAGATGATCCGGGGAGAGAGACTGGAGTTCGAAAGAAATTAAACCCTAATAATTAAACCTATGGACAAAAGAATTTACATGCTATCCAAGTTCCCGCTTATCACGGGTCTTTCATTGGTTGTTGCACTATTCCTGATACTTACCGCTTGTAATTCAGCAAAGAAGGAGCAGGCCGAAATCGAGCAAAAAAATCCAAAATGTAAAGTTGAAAAAACCTTTTTTGGATTGATGCCTGAGGGTGATTCCGTCATGCTGTACACTTTGAAAAATGAGAGCGGCATTGTGATCAAGATCACCAATTTCGGCGGCATTATCACTGAAATACACACTCCCGATAAAACTGGAAAACCCGGGAATATTGTTCTGGGATTTGATAATCTGGAGCAATACCTGGCGGGTCATCCCAATTTCGGCGCCCTGATCGGCAGGTATGGCAACCGGATTGCCAGGGCTCAATTTACCCTGGACGGAGTCACCTATCAGCTGAACGCCAATAACGGGGTCAATACCCTTCATGGCGGGATCCTTGGTTTTGATGACGTGCTCTGGGACGCTGAAGTGATCTCCTGTGACGAGAGGTCGGCTTTAAAACTCAGCTATCTGAGTCCGGACGGAGAGGAAGGCTATCCCGGTAATCTGCAGGTCAGCGTTACCTATGAATTGCTGATGGACAAGCTCTTTATAACCTTTGAGGCGGAAACTGACCAGGCTACGGTACTGAACCTGACCAACCATACTTATTTTAACCTGGCAGGCGAAGGGACCATTCTGGATCATATACTCTATATCAATGCCTCAAAATATACTCCCGTGAATGAGGAGCTGATCCCTACCGGTGAACTTGCCTTTGTGGAGGGGACCCCTTTCGACTTCCGGAAACCAAGGGTAATCGGAGAGCGTTTTGACCAGCTGGGTAATGATCCGGTGGGGTATGACCACAACTTTGTTCTGGACGGTGCGGCAGGTGAGCAAAGACTGGCGGCCAAGGTGCTGGACCCAAAGTCAGGCCGTTTTGTAGAAGTGCTGACCACAGAGCCCGGGCTACAGTTTTACACCGGGAACTTCCTGGATGGGTCACTGGTATCAGGTAAAAGAGTGTTTGCGCAGCATACGGGATTGTGCCTGGAGACACAGCATTTCCCGGATTCACCCAATCAGCCTGATTTTCCCAGTACCGTGCTTCGTCCGGGAGACAAGTTTGTGTCCCAGACCATCTTTAAGTTCGGAGTGGAGTAGCAGGATAAGCATGGACTACAAACCCGGGGAGAGCCAAACCTCTGCCCGGACAATCTCTCCCCTTCTGGAGAAGATCTTTGAGCTGTGAGTGGGATCCACACAGTGCCCCTGGATCTGAACCTTCGTTCCATCCACCAGATGCAGGATAGTTTTCTGTTCATCTGACAAATGGTAGAACACCGGAACCTGGCAATAGGTAAATGCCAGGGTGCCTTTCTTCAGAAATTCCCTGTGTTTCTCGCCCTGCACATCCACATACTGAAACTCCCCGGGCGCTGAAAGAAACTCCTGTCGCCGGAGGAGGACAGGATTAAAGTGGATGCTTCCTTCACGGACCTGAACGCCCAGTTCTCCCCACCTGGCAATAATATCCTCCTTCACCTGTCCGGTCATACCGGGTTGCTGGGCTCCCCTGTTCCGCGGAGTATGCGAATAGGGATCCGTGGGGAAGGCACCATATACTTCAGGATCCTTATTCAGGCCGATTCCAGCTCTGATCTCGTAGTAGTGGGCAGCCAGCCTGCCAAGTATTTCCGGGCTATTTCCCTGTTCAACTGCCCTGAAATAGGTTTCACAAACTGCCAGAAGCAATTTTGATACCATGTGCCAGTAGATACTGCCCAGACCCTCGTAGCCATAAAAGGTCCCTGAACGTCCCGTAAAGGATTGGTGATCAAAGATATCTTCATAGATCCCCAGGATCAGCTCCCGCTCCGTTTCAAGCAGCCTGGAATACGCTTCCGGCAAGCGCTCCAGTGCCTCTTCCAGGAAGCCGGCATTTCTGAAATCGGAGTGAAAGTGGAAATTCCCGTTCACGTCCTGCACCAGGATCTGCCCATCCGAGTTTTGAATCAGGGTTTTAAGCAGTTTTGAACGATCCACCTCCCCTGCCGCTATTACATTTTTCTCCATAAACAGGGGAAGTTCCCGGTCGGGATAAAGGATATAACTGTACTGATCCTCCCGGAAAAGCCTGCTGGTCTTCAGCGCATCCAGCAGCTTTATGGACTCCTCCACCTTTAAATAACCGGAACTTAGAACAGCTACCTGACCCTCCAGCATTTCATAAAGACGCCGCAGTTGAACCCGGTCTCCATCCACCCGGATCAGGTTATAGGCATGGTAGAGGTGGTCCTCTCGCCGGTTGGAGGAGATGGTGGAATCTATGGCCGCCAGGGCAAGCTCAAAAAAGTTTAGCAGCTGTGCTTTGGATATCTCCGTTTTTCTACCTGAAAATCCTTCCTGATATATGCGCTGCCGGAACTCGCTCCCTGCTTCCCCAAACTGATCCATACAGCGCTTCATTCCCTTTTCTGTCAACATCTTATCCGGCTCCTTCAGCTGAAGCTCCAGCTCAGAGCTCATCCCGGTTAATAAAGTAGCCAGCTCTTCGGAAAGCCTCAGGGATTCCTGGGGAGAATCTGTCAGCAGTTCCCTGAAGAATTGTATAAAAGCACGCAGGTAATAGGTGGTCACCATGGAAACCCCATAGCCAACCAGAGCATTATTGGCATCGTTCCATTCAGGTCGCTGGGTATTCATCCAGATCCCGGCTCCGGGAATGAAATTGGAAAGTTTGGAAAGCAGGGTTGCCAGGAGCTTTTCTGCCAGGTTTACATGTATCACCTGCTCTTCCCTGTTCCAGATCAATCTTCCGTCCGATCCCACTGTTTCCACCCTGGTTAAAATGAGCTTTTCCAGATCATGGTCAAAAAGGATGGTATTCTGGGGATCCAAAAGGAGCTCCCTGTATGCTTTGATCCGGTATGGGACATTGGCGTAGGTGAAGAGCTCACTGCTAAGGAGCTCCTGAAGCTGACCCGGATGATGGCTCGCTGAAATCTCCAGGAATTTGAGCAGGTAGATGATCTGGTGGTCCCCCCAGTAACCGATATTTGACCAGGGATCTGAAGGGTCGGGAACTTCCCAGTCGATGCCATTGCGGGTGATCCTGTAGGGATTGTAGCCATCGGCAGTGGTCGCATTTACGAATTTGCTGATCATGCTCTCCACATAGCCCGGAAAGGAGAGGGACAGGGCTTCCCAATTCTGGAAAATATCCCGCCAGTTTCCCTGATAATCCAGGTTCCTGCTGCCATCCTCCTTCCTGTTCTCAATGGAAAATTTGTTCCATGGACGGCTGGGATCCCCATGCCTCCGGCTGAAGGTCAGTGCCAGGTATTCATAGCTTAAGCGGATAAGACCGGAGGATTTCCGGGAGCCGGCCCTCTTCAGGAGCTGGCTGTAGGAGATAGTTGTTTCACCCTGCTCCAGGAGTTGTTCCGCATCCTGAACCAGGGAGGAATTGGCTTTAGAGATAAATGCCATATAATCATCTGCAGGCACCTGGTAATTCTCCATAAATATCCCCCCCCTCATCACGTTGAACAGTACATTGGACAAATGTCTGGTGGTGCTCAACTCATCTTCTGTTTTTTGCATCGCATCCGAAGAGGCCAGCAGGGAGATCAGCTCCCCTTCGCTTTGAGTGATATCAGCCAGTACGAGCTCGCCGGGTGTCTTCTCTGATTTGAGCAGCTCTACCAGCTCGGCAACTCCGGCCGCATCCTGGTTCACCTCAGCGATCAGGCTCCACTGCTGCTTTTTTCCGGCAGGTAACCGGAGGGTCGAAAAAACAAAGTAAGCGCCCCGGGTGGCCTTGATATCATGCTCCTGTTCAAGTTCATATCCTGACCTGAACGCATCCAGCTGCAAGCTGGAGAGCAATATGGTCCTGTCCTGAAGCCCCTCGGACCATACGGTATTAACTTTCAGGGATTCACTTGGTTCGGCTGTGTCAGAGGGCACTGAACTCAAACGGTAGAGGCCCAGCGTGGTTCCCGGAACCAGCTCCTGCCGTTTATAGGCATCCAGGAGGTTGCTGGAGCTTAATTGAAGTCCGCTGTTCACACTGGCAGGAAGTATATTTTGCAGGCCATCCAGCAACTCCACCTGTCTGGACTGCTTTCCCTGATTTACCAGTGCGGATCGCTTAACAAAGCCAAAGCGGTCGCTGTTATACCAGGTGTAGCGGAAGGTCAAAGCCAGATCCTCGTTGATCTCTTCAAATACCAGCTTGTTACTGAACAGGTTCTTATAGAGGTTCCTTCTGACCGTATAGACTCCGGGGGTCCCCTGAAAGGGTTCCCATAGCTTTAACTGATCGCCCTCGCGAAGCAGGATCAGGGTGCTGCTTCCGGTACGCCCTTTGAAGTCGTGGATCTTATCCTCAGAATAGTAAGGGAACAGCGCCCCTTCCGCGTTCTTCCGGCCGGCACTGAGGGAACCGTTGCTGGATATAAACATCCACTGATCAGAAGCACTCACCAGGCTAATGAAAAAATCGGGCATCCGGTCCACATTGCAGATCTTGTAATACCTTTCTCCCTCCAGTTCAACAAACTCACCTTTTACCGCTGATTCATTGACTTTCACAGGATTTTTCCCAATGAAAATGTTCCGCCTTTTCATATATCAGGTCAGATTTAATGCTACATACCTATTGGCAAAAGCCTATTTTTTGACAAGTATCTTTTCCAGCTCTTCCAGGGATTTCCCTTTGGTTTCCGGGACCATGATCAACACAAAGACCAGTCCCAGCGCACCGAAGATTCCATATATCAGGAAGGTTCCTGCAGTGCCCAGGGTAGCCAGCTCCCAGGGGAATATCAGCTGCACGGAGAAGCTGATCAGTGAGTTTATAAAGCCCACAAAGGAGATGGCAATTCCACGTATCCAGTTGGGAAAAAGCTCGGAAAACAGCACCCACATCACCGGACCAATGGAGACAGCAAAGGAGGCCACAAAGCCCAGGATCCCAATCAGGATCAGCCATGGATTGCTGTCAATGGCCCCGGCGATCAGCTCTGATTCGTGCTCCTTCAGGCCTGAAACACCCAGGATCTCTGTCAGTTTATCCTTGTACTTCACATCACTGTCATATACCTCCCCCTGGATCGTGTAGAGTGCCTCCTTATCCAGATCATCCGACAGCACCTCAATGGCCTCTCCCGACAGGGAGTAGCTGGCCGAGTTAAATCCGGCTGCCAGAAGGAACATAAAGATGGCGATCCCTGCCATTCCAACACCCAGAAGGAATTTTCTGCCCAGGCGGTCAATAAACAGAATAGCCACGACGGTGAATACAAGATTGGTCAAGCCCACCAGTATGGCCTGTGAAAAAGCCGCATCGGTCCCTATCCCGGACTGCTCAAAAATCATTGGTGCATAGAAGAAAACCGCATTGATCCCGGTGATCTGCTGGAGGATCGCTACGCCCAGTCCAATGATCAAAACCAGCCGGAGGGCAGGCTTAAAGAGTTCGCCCAGGGGGACTTTCTTTTTATCTGAGCCGCTTGTCAGGCTCTCGGAAATATTTTTAAATTCCGTCTCAGCAGCTACCGGGTCGTTGGCTCGTTTCAGAACCACCATGGCCTCTTCCGTTTTTCCCTTCATCATTAGCCAGCGCGGACTCCTTGGGACAAAAAAGAGCGCAACAAAATAGAAAATGGCAGGAACCGTTTCCAGTCCCAGCATCCAGCGCCAGTTATGTTCCGCGATTCCCAGAGTTTGCACCCAGCCAGCCTCTGAGGATCCCAGGCGAACAATCAGGTAATTGGTAAAGAAGGCCACGGAGATACCCAGTACAATATTCAGCTGGTTAAAGGAGACCAGCTGTCCCCTTCGCTCCGGGGGAGAGATCTCTGCAATAAATACCGGGGCAATAATCAGCGAAGCTCCCACTCCGATCCCCCCCAGCATCCTGGCAATCACCAGCATAACGAAATTTGGAGCCAGGGCGGACCCCACAGCCGATATGGAAAAAAGGATGGCCGCATATTTAAGGACCGTCCTTCGTCCCAGCCGGTCACTGATGGGTCCGGACACCAGCATGGCCAGAGTAGCCATCAGGGTCAGACTGCTTACCGACCAGCCCAGCTGGATCTTGGTCAGATCAAATTGGGGCTCTATGAATTTCACAACTCCTGAAATTACCGAAGCATCGAATCCCATAAGAAATCCCCCCAGGGCTACAGTCAGCGCCACCCTGATTGTAAATAATTCGTTCTTTTTCATATGACTGAAGAAAGTTTAAGTTTAGCTTAAGCTCAGGTTTAAGTTTTCCACAAGTTATCCTAATTAAGGGACTAAACAAAGATTAAAGTCTGGGTTCCCAAACCGGTTCATACTCGCAGATCCAGTACTTCTCCATTTGAATCGATCTCTAAGGGATAATCCGGCCCCAAGATCGCATCTCCGCAACAAAATTCAAAATTCAGAGTCGGTTTTTTGTTTTTAGATAGGGTAATTCTGAGCTTAGACATCTATACTGTATAATCAACCCCATACCTTCGTTACCATGAGCTATAAAAAAAGTATTACCAGGGGCCTGCTGCTGACCATCATCACAGTACTGTCCTTTTCCTGCACGGGAAGCCCTGATGCCAGTGATCCGGAAGTTTCCTTTCCGGATCTTTCAGGACCTTTCCTGGGACTAAGCCTTCCCGACTCCCTTCCTGAGCTATTTGCACCCGGTATTGTCTCCACGGGGATGTTCACCCGGGATGTAGCCATCAGTCCTGATGGAAAAGAGATTTACTTTTGTGTGGCCATCGGCAATTATACCTATGCAACGATCCTGTTTACCAAAGAGGTAAACGGCCTTTGGACCACTCCGGAGATTGTTCCTTTCTCGGGCGGACCGGGAGTGGCCGATTTTGAACCTGCCTTTTCTCCTGATGGGTCCAGGCTTTTTTTTCTCTCCAGTCGTCCCGACGGTGACGAGCCGGTGGGCGATCAGGATATCTGGGTGGTAGAACGGGATCAGAGCGGAGCCTGGGGCTATCCTCAAAACCTGGGCGAGCCGGTCAATACAGATGGCGGAGAATTTTTTCCTTCTGTGACCAAAAACGGAACCTTATATTTCACCCGCAATGAGAAAGGGAGCGCTCTGAATCAGGTATTTCGTGCCAATTGGGTAAACGGAGCCTTCCAGGAACCCGAATTGTTACCGGAACAAGTCAACTGCGGCACCAATCGTTTTAATGCCTTTGTTGCACCGGATGAGAGCTACATAATTGTTCCTGCCCTGGGCATGCCAGATACCTATGACGGAGTCGACTATTATATAGTCTTCAGGGACCAGGAAGACAAGTGGTCGGAACCAGTCAATATGGGTGCACAAGTGAACCAGGACAATGCCCGCGGCTGGTCACCCTATGTTTCGCCCGATGGCTCAGCCTTTTTCTTTATGGCCACCAGAACCATTGAGATCGAAGAGGCCGACTGGAACTATCAAAATCTGAAGGCACTGAACAATTCCCCCGGAAATGGAAATGCCGACATCTACTGGATGGATGCCGGTTTTATTGAGAAACATAGACCTATTGGATCTGTATCCCCATGACAAGCACATCATCAATCTGTTCGTGCTCACCCATCCATTGATCAAACTCTATGCCCAACAACTCTCTTTGCTTCTGCATCGGTTCCCCGTGGATGTCCAGCAGGAATTTCCTGAATTTCCCATATTTATATTTTTTGCGGTCTGGACCTCCATACTGATCCGGAAAACCATCGCTGAAGAGGTAGATCACATCACCGGCCTTTGTATCTATAGAATGGTTGGTAAAGGGAAGGGGGGTTTCATACTTGCTTGCTATATCTTGTTTATCAGCCTTGTAAACTTTGATTTTGCCATCTCTGATCAGGTAAAGGTGGTTGTTTGCTCCCGCATACTGAAGAAGACCTTTAGTGGGAAGTAAGCGGCAAAGTGCAATATCCATTCCGTCGATACTGGAATCTTCTGTAGCTTCAACGGTCTGATGGAGAGATTCTCTTACACGGGTGGCCAATTGATCCAGTAGCTTAGCGGCAGAGCAATTTTCTAGTGATTTAATAATCTCATTAAGGGATGAGATACCCAGCATACTCAGAAAAGCCCCGGGCACTCCATGTCCGGTGCAATCCGCAACTGCAAAAAAGACCGAGGTATCTCCTTTGGCTGCCCAGTAAAAGTCACCACTCACAATGTCCCTGGGCCTGTTAAAAACAAAGTACTCATGCAGCATTTCTTTCATTACACCTTCCGGCGGGAGGGTCGCAGACTGGATCCTCTGTGCATAGCTGATGCTGGAACGTATTTCATCCCTCTGATGACGAATTTGATCATGTTGCTCTTCGGCATAATCCCGCTGGTTTGCAATTTCTTCCTTTTGAGCTTCCAGCTCCAAATTTTTTTTACGGATCTGCTCTGTTCTGAGTTTGACCTGTTCCTCCAGAAGCTTCTTAGCCTTTTCTAATCCGTTCAGTCTTAGCCTTATATAAAACAGGATTCCTATAATCACTAACAGGATCGCACCGAAAATGAACCACAACCTCTTCCAGAAGGGCGGAACGATTCTGCAAACATACACACCCTCGTCTGGTTTGTTCCAGGTAAGCCCGTCGATGCTTACCTCCACTCTGAAAGTATAGTGTCCCGGAGGAAGTTTAGGATAGGTGATCACCCGGTTCCGGTGGTAGTAATTCCAGTCCAGATCATAGCCCTCAAGCTGGTAACGGAAGGTCAGCAATTCTGGATTCTTGTACCATAAGCCGGTATATCCAAAGGTGAAATTATTGCTCCGGTATCCGTACCTTCTCCTGGTCCTGTCCACCGATGAGTCAAAGAGCCGCAGGGTGGAAATATAAACCCGGGGCATTTGCTCCGTGATATACAGGAAATCGGGATTGTATTTAATTATCCCTGTATTTGTTCCGAACCAGATTTGCTGGTCCTGGTCCGTATGGACCGAATTAAGAACGGGGTAGCGATATCCCAATCCGGTTTGCTCATCCAGGTATATGGAAGAACCGCTTTCCGTATCCATAATCTGAAGTCCCTCATTCGCAAAAATCAGTAAATTGTCATACTTATCAAATACAAGGGATTGGATTTCTTGATACCTCACCCCCTGCTCTGGACCGTATTGCTCCACTGCCTGCTTTCCTAGTTTCAGGATGCCATTGCTCAGGGTATTGAACCAGATCTGTTCGCGCGAATCAATTGCAATTCCATGCAAAGCCGGAACAGCAAAAGAACTGTCTGAGAGAAATTGTAGAGAATCATCCTGAATATAATGTGGAAATTGAAGCGAAGCAGCCACCCAGACTCTGGCATCCGGATCCACCCGGCAACTATAAATGTAATTGTCTTTCAGCCCGGATTGGTTAAAATGCATAAACTGATCCTGTTCAAGGTCATATTTTATGACTCCTCCACCCAGTGTGCTGATCCAAACCAGGTGGTCCTGACCCGTTATATTGATGATATTGTCGTCACTCAGGCCATTGGTTTTATCAACCATTTTGAAACGCATATGTTCCGGATCTATGACAACCAGCCCACTCCCCAGACTTCCAGCCCAGATAGAACCCTGAGTATCCTCATAGAGCGAAATAAAACTCACCTCTTCTAGTTGAAGTTTTTCAGAAATATTCTCCCAGTTTAGCTGGTCGGAATTATTGGGGATTCCCCGGAACAATCCCATTTCTGAACAAACCCAAAGATTTCCCGTGCGGTCCTTTAGCAGACTGCTTGCCTGTTCAAAGGGCAATCCCGATTCCATATCCAGGAATTCAAACAACGGAGGTAGCAACTGAACAATGCCACGCCTTCCGCCAATCCAGATGTTTTCTTCAGTATCTTTAATAACTGTATTCAAGCGATTGGAAATCAAGCCTTCTGATTCCGTAATCTGTCTGTATACCGCCGTGGAGTCCTCACTGATTTCGACCTCAATCAAGCCCTTGCCTTCGGTACTAACCCAGATGTGTTCTCGACAATGCACAAGGCCGGTGACCGGCCCGTATTCCCAGTTCCCGAAATTCATAAAGCTGCCCGCAAGAGTATCATAGGAAGAGATCCCACTTTCGTCGGTGCCCAGCCAGATGCGATCTTCCGAAATCTCCAGTACCCGGACAATGTTGTCAGGCAAGCCATCTCTCATGGAGATTCTTTGAAGGTGTCGCGAGCAAAATGGCTGATTCCGTAATCGGTAGCCAGCCAGAGCGCCCCCTTCCGATCAATTTCGATATCATATACATAGTTGTCGGACAGTCCGTCTTCCGTGTCGAAGTTGGCCAGATGCCTGCCATCGTACCTGAACAGCCCTTCGCCCATAGTTGAGTACCAGATCTGTCCCAAGGGGTCCACCGCAATATCGGTAATCTCCACCTTGCCCAGGCCCTCTTCAGGTTCAAAACTGCTGAACTTCCTTCCATCATACTGGCTGATGGCTCCCCCGGTATGGCCGATCCAAAGAAGATCCTCATGAATCCAGCACAGGGAAGATATCCTATCCTCGGCCAGACCATCGGAGGCCGTAAACTTTTCGTAGCTGAACCCATCGTATCTGAACAGGCCTCTATTGGTTCCGAACCAAATGATCCCGGTGGAATCCTGCAGGATGCTCTCGACCCGGTAATCCTCCCTGCCGCTAAAGAGTTCATGGAGCCTCTGGTAGGGTCTCTGGCCAGCAGCTGCCACTGATAAGCTTAACAAGAGCATAAAGATGGGAAACCTTAACATAAGCAGTCTAGTTAGAGGCTTGCATTTCAAATTCGATTTCCACCTGTATCTCCTCAGCAATTTTCTGATTCACAATGGATGGGATCTTAATATTATGATCGTTCAGAAATACGGTAAATTCAGCTTTCACCTTAATTCTTCCGGGTTCGACACTTACATCGCAACGGATGATCCTGTCATTGTCCAGCCCGTGAATATCCAGTTTTCCCTTGGCCCTGATCCTGTATTGGCCCGGTACCCTAAGGTCCACCTCCTCGATGATCTTCCCCTTGAAAGTGGCATGAGGATAAATATCTGTTTCCAGGTAATCGTCATTGAAGTGGGTTTGCTGCAGGGAAGAGTTAAATCCCTCAAAGGTGCTAACCGGTATGGAAAAGCTGAAACGCCTGTCCTCGATATTCAGCACGCCTATTAAACTGCTTGGAGCTGGCCGAGATCATTTCCAGGGGTGCATCAGAAAGGAAATAAGCCTTGCCGTTCCGGGTACTGAACACCGACGGGTCCTGTCCGAGAACCGTGAATCCCAGGGAGGTCATGAATAGAATGATATAAATGTGTTTAAGCAAAGCTTCAGGTACTTTAGTATATGTTTTTTCGTTTCTCACTTAATGGAAAAACCCTGTAAATATTAAATCCCAGAAAGAGGTCCCCATCCAGCCACCGGCCAGTGGTTCCGGCAATAAAATCCTTCTCCGTGGTGCCCTGCGAATTGGAAATATGGAGCTGGAACACATGTCCCCCAGTCTGAAAATCGAACCCCACTGAAAAACTATTCTGAAAGTCATCTGCAGTTTGTCCGGGCATCAACCAGAAATACTCCGAATTGATGGAGACTTTCCGAGCAAAATTGTATTTCCCGACAAATCCCAGGGCAAACACATCGTTCTGATCGATTTCTCGTCGCACCAGGTTCCGGTGGATATGTGTGGGACTGAGCTGAAGAGAAAGTCGTTTGCTGAATTTTCGTGCAATAAGCAATTGATTCACATAAGAGAGCCTGGAGCTGAACAGGTTTTCCCGTTCCGGATCGCTCCATTTCAGCGTATTCAGAAAGATCCCGCTGTACCAGGTGAGAGACAAGGGCATGTTTCTCACTCCCCTCTGTTGCCTCAGCAGTCTGATCTTCACTGCACCATCATAAGTTTTTTCATAGGAATTGCGACCGAAAGTGAGCCCGGCGATGTCACTGATCCCATACTCAAAGCCTAAGCGGTTAAAAGCCTGATCCAATCCGAAAAAATCATAGAGACCGCCCTTGATGTTCCCGAACTGGTGAGAGATAATGAAAGTAAGGTCCTGTTTCACCGGGGTTTCAATCGACTGACTCAGTACAACCCGGGTGGAACGAAAGGTGCTCAGGCTATAGGAGGGACCCGGAGTTGATTCCAGAGACAGAAGGATGGAATCCAGATCCTGTGCGGTCAGCTGCAAGAAACTGAACGGCAAGATGAGCAAAACAATTTGAAAGTTTCTTCTCATTTATCTTAATTCTCAGGTGCTCCCCGCTCTAACCAAAGGTTAATCAGCAGGAGGTCACACTCCGGCAGCTGTGGCAACTGGTAGGGCATCTGGGGATAACCCGGAAGGTGATTGACCACTCCATGTAAGCGCCCGTCGTTCACCACAATAAGCTCGTGTTCATAGGTGTCGTGCCTTACACCATTATAGTTCAGGTCCGCATTGTGGCACCGGACACAATTCTCACTCAGGATCTCCTGAATGGGATACTCCCAGGTAACCAGAGTCGTGTCACATTCCACAATACCGTATAGCTCCTCCTCACTATTGAAAGCACAGGCAGAAAAAGCTAAAACCAGGAATGCAAGGAAGAATGATGCACCGCCTATGGGCCATTTATTCATATTCAGCTACTTTTGACGCTAACAATATAAAACAATAATTATTGAGTATTTGTTGAGAGCCCATATAAAAGCCGGAACCCTCATGGAGGATTCCGGAGATTACAGGTGAAAAAATAACTGCCAGTCAGGTGCTGCTTATTATTCGTAATGCAGGGCCAGCGCCGGGTTGATCCGGGCTGCCTTCAGTGAGGTAATAGTGACCGTTACCATGGCAATGATAATGGCCAGTACCGCTGCTGCCAAAAAGAGCAGGGGTTGGAACCCCACGTTGTAGGGAAAATCCCTCAACCAGTCCTGCATCATAAAATAGGCCACGGGCATGGCAATCACTATGGAGATCCCCACCGCATAGATCACACTCTTTGAAATGACGGTGATTATATCGGATTCAGTCGCGCCAAGCACTTTGCGCAGGCCTATCTCTCTGATCCTCTTTTGTGCATTATAAAGCGTTAGACCAAACAGGCCAAGCGATGCAATAAAAATGGCCAGGATGGAGAAGATCATGGTAATAATCCCGGTACGTTTCTCCTCTGCATAATAGTTTTCCAGCTGCTCATCCAGGAAGAAAAACTGGAGCGGCTCATCGTTGGTAAACTCCCTCCAGGTCTTATCTATAAAGTCCAGGGCGGCCTTCGTATTCTCCTTGCCAGCCGCCAGGCGCACCGTGATGTATCCATGCCAATCCCAGTCCTGGGGCTTCAGCATGATAATCTGTGCTCCAATCTCCTCTTTCAGACTCGAGAAATGGTGATCACTTACAACCCCGACCACCCTGAGTTCATTCTCAAATCCCTCTTCACCAGGCTCCAAAAATCTTGTATTCAGAGGATCCTCCAGTCCATACTTTCTTACTGTTGCCTCGTTAATCAGGCAGGCTGATGAGTCGCCGGGGAAATCCCTTGAAAGGAACCTGCTGTCGGGTGTGGCCAGGGAAAATTTAAAGGTCTTCATAAAGTCCTCATCTGTATAGTAAACAAAGAGCATGGCGCTCTCTTCAACAGGCCTTCCCTGAATGGCATAGGTGCTGTTGTTATTGGTTGCACCCAGGTAGGCTGTAGAGTTGGAGGCAGTCAGAATTGCGGAGTGAGTTGTCAGCTCATTTTTGAAGGTCTGAAGTTGTCCATCCAGGGGATGCAAACGTTCCAGCACCACCAGCTGCTCCTTATCAAATCCCAGGTCTTTATTGGTCATATAGTCTGAACTGCCAGTAAATTACCAATGTACCCGGCAATAATGATCATGGAGATGGAGAACTGAATGATCACCAGTGTATTCCTTAGCACGGTGGTTCCGTTTTTTGCACTTGCATTTCCTTTCAATGCAAAAATGGGTTTAAAAGAGGCCAGAACAAATGAAGGATAGCTTCCACTTAGCAGTCCCACCAGAATGGCAAGCAAAATAAATGCAGGGATCATATACCAACGGAAAATATCTCCAAATTCCAGATTCATTCCCACCAGGTTGTTAAAGGGGCGAATCAGGCTTATAACCACAATAAGTGCAAGAACCAACGAGATCAGGCTCAGGAATACACTTTCAAACAGGAACTGCTGTATCAGTTGCTTCCTGTCCGATCCCACTACTTTACGCAGGCTAACCTCTTTCGCCCTGCTTAGTGACCTGGCGGTACTCAGATTCATAAAGTTGATGGAGGCAATCACCAGGATAAAAAATGCGATTACCCCGAAAATCACCAGGTAATTCCTGTTTCCAATGGGGCGGTATCCGTTCCCATTGGGAACATCTATCTCCTGATCCAGATGAATATCTAACAGAGGCTGCGTCAATATACCATATTTGTTTCCGGCCTCTTCAAACTCTTCCGGTGAGATCCCCATGAACTGCTGCAACTGAGCACGAATATTTTCAAATACCGAGGCCCTGATCTTGCCGTTTAAGGCATCCTGGTCGGTTCCCGGACGCACCAGAATATAGGTCATCATCCAATTGCTAAACCAGAAGGTGCTCTTTCCTCGTTCGTCCGAATGATAGGAAATGATAAAATCGTAAACAAAATGAGAGGTCCGGGGTGCATCTTCCACAATTCCTGTCACCCGGAACAGATTGGATTCATTATCCATGGCGATGGACTTGCCAATGGGATCGCCTTCCGGAAAGTAGAGGGCGGCCTTAGATTCAGTCAACAGGACTGTCTGGGGCTCATCCAGACAGGTGGCCGGATTCCCCTCCAATAACTTAATGGAAAACATCTCAAAGAAAGATGAATCGGCCAGCAGGATGCGATCTTCCAGATTTTTGTTGTCAGGATCTACCCATACCAGCTGATTACTTCTAAAATCGAAGCGACAGAAATTCTCTATCTCAGGGATCTCTTCATAAAAGGTAGGGCCTGCAATAGGTGCGTTCCAGGCTCCTGTAAACTCTTCACCGGCCATCTTTCCTTCAATATAGAGCCTGTAAATATCTGCGCCGCGTTCATTGAACCTGTCATAACTGGTTTCAGAGAGAATATAAAGAATAATAAAGATGGCACTGGCCAGGCCAATGGCCAGTCCAGCTATGTTGATTGCATTAAAAGCCTTGTTCTTATTAAGACTACGCAGGGTTACACGAAAGAAATTTCTCCACATTATAGATTGTTATTTTAGTTATTCGTAATGCAGTGCAGCAGCCGGATTGATACGGGCAGCCTTCAATGAGGTAATGGTCACCGTCACCATGGCAATAATTATGGCCAGCAGGGCAGCCATGATAAACAGTACGGGCTGGAATCCTACATTGTAGGGGAAATCCCTCAACCAATCCTGCATCATAAAATAGGCCACCGGCATGGCAATCAGGATGGATATTCCAACGGCATAACCCACGCTTTTTGAAATCACGGTGATCACATTGGTCTCAGTAGCACCCATCACTCTACGTATGCCTATCTCCCTGATACGTTTCTGAGAATTATAGAGGGTCAGTCCGAAGAGACCCAGCGAAGCAATAAAAATGGCCAGGATCGAGAAAATCATCGTGACTGCCCCGGTCTTTTTTTCTTCAGCATAATATGAATCGAGCTCCTCATCCAGGAAAAAATATTGCAGGGGTTGATCACTGGTAAATTCCTCCCACTTATCTTGAATATGAGCCAGTCCTGCTTCAATATTCTCCTGCCCTGGAGCCAGTCGCACCGTAAGATAACCCGACCATTCCCAGTTCTTGTCCTTCAGGATGGCGATCTGCGCACCCACCTCGTGCTTCAGGGTCAGGAAATGATGGTCCTCCATGACCCCGATTATCCTGAGCTCCCTGGCATTTTCAGGATCATCAAATCCCCACATAATAGACTGATTGAGAGGGTCCTCCAGGTTATACTTCCTGACGGCTGCCTCATTCACCAGGCAGGCCAAAGAATCACTGGAGAAATCTTCAGAAAAATAGCGACTGTCTGAGGTGGCCAGTCCAAACTGATAAGTCTCCATAAAAGTCTCATCGGTCCAGAAGGTATGGAAAAGCACCGTTTCCTCCATTGGCCTGCCTTTGATGGCGTAGGCATTGTTGTTGTTAGGAGCCCCCAGGTAGGCTGTGGAATTGGTGGCCGAAAGCACTGCTGAATGGTTTAGCAATTCCTTTTTAAAGGTCTGTATTTCATTTCCCGCTCCCAGGGGATGGATGCGCTCCACTACCACCAGTTGCTCCTTATCAAAACCCAGGTCCTTATTGGTCATATACTTAAACTGCCAGTATATGACCAGGGTCCCGGCAATGATGATGATAGAGATGGAAAACTGGATAATCACCAGGGCATTTCTCAATACCGTGGTTCCATTTTTTACACTTGCATTGCCTTTTAAAGCAAAAATAGGTCTGAAAGAGGCCAGGACAAAGGAGGGATAGCTGCCGCTTAATAGTCCCACCAGCACGGCCAGCAAAACAAATGAGGGTATCATGTACCAGCGGAAGATATCCCCGTATACCAGGTTCAATCCCACCAGCTCGTTGAAGGGTGTCAACAGCGCTGTGACCAGTACAATGGCAATCACCAGGGAAACCAGGCTTAGAAAGACACTTTCAAACAGGAATTGCTGTATAAGCTGCTTTCGGTCAGAACCCACCACCTTTCTCAGGCTTACCTCCTTGGCACGACTCAGGGAACGGGCCGTACTCAGGTTCATAAAGTTGATGGAGGCAATGATCAGGACGAAGAAGGCAATGATTCCGAAAATGATCAGGTAGGTGCGGTTTCCATTGGGGCGGTAGCCGATATCACTGGGTACCTCAATATCCGAATTCAGATGGATATCCAGCAGCGGCTGGGGATGATAACCATACTTAGCACCTGTTGACAAACAGTTCTTCTAAACTAACCCCCATTATCTGCTCAAGTTCTGGCCCGATGTATTTCATCGTGATGGTCTGCAACTTTTCATCCAGCAGCTCTGGATCGGCTCCTGGACTAACCAGCAGGTAAGTCTGCATATGATTGTTGAACCAGGAGGTGCGACGGCTCGATTCATAGGTGGAATAAGAGCATATAAAATCATAGTCGAAATGAGAAGTGCGGGGTGCCTCCTCCACCACCCCGGTGACCCGGTATAGGGTGGAGTCGTTATTCATGGCAATGGATTTTCCGATGGGGCTACCTTCGGGAAAGTACTGTTCCGCCTTTGAATCCGTAAGTACAATGGTATTAGGTTCATCCAGGCAAGTAAAAGGATTTCCCTGCTGAAGTTTTATGCTGAAGACTTCAAAAAAGGTAGAGTCGGCATAGAGCAATTGGTTCTCCAGGTACTTATTGGCCGGATCGACCCACATCAGGCGGTTATTGGCCCAGTCGAAGCGGCAGAAATTTTCAATTTCCGGAATCTCCTCGTGGAAAGCGGGTCCGGTGATGGCACTAACCCAGGCACCCTTGAACTCCTCCCCGGCCATCTTTCCATCCATATAAAGCCGGTAGATATCGGCTGACCGCTCATTGAACTTGTCATAACTGGTTTCGCTTATAATGTATAAAATGATAAAGATGGCAGAGGCCAGACCAATTGCCAATCCAGCTATATTAATGGCATTAAAGGCTTTGTTCTTGCTGATGCTTCGGATGGCCACCCGAATAAAATTTCTCCACATAGTTTTTTTGTTTTATTAGAAATTCGTTCAATCGTGACAAACATATGGCTGGATTGGTACATGCCGTTTCCATTATTTCAAACCTTACTAGTACTTTCAGAAACTGTGCCACACAATCTATCTTACTATTAATGTGCGTCTTAAGTGCAATTTATGACCAAGGGCTAAGTCCGTTATCGGACAGGGTTGTTCGTATTCGTACATTGGATTATTCCAGCCTTTTGCCCTATCTTGCGTTATCCTTAGGACGAGCACTTAATGAAAATGTTACTATGAAGAACCAAACCCTTTCCCGCCGTGAGTTTGTCAGGCTCTCTGCTGCAGCTGCAGCCGGACTGACTATACTGCCTGGTTTCCGTTTCGGACTCAGCCAGCTACCCGCCCCCATGAAAAGAACTTTTGGAAAGATCCCCTTCGAGGTGACCACACTGGGGCTGGGTGGACAGGCCTCCCTGCAATGGACGCCTGCAGATGTGGACCCGGTCCCCATCATCCTGAAAGCCTTCAGGATGGGGGTCAACTATTTTGATACCTCCAATCTCTATGCGGACAGTCAGCTCCATTTTGGCAAGGCCTTCCGGGAACTTCATCTGATTCCGGGGGAGGAGGGCTATGATGAGAAATTGCGTGAATCCATTTTCCTTACCACCAAGACCCATCAACGCTGGGCCAAACCAGGCTTCCCGGAACTGGAAAATGTAAATAACTGGTCCAATGGGGATCCGGCAGGAGGAGCCATTAAAGACCTGAAGAGATCCCTCTCACAAATGTTTGGGGATGGTGAGGGTTCCTACCCGGAAGGATCTTATGTAAATATGGTGCTTACCCATAACCTTAATTTTGTGGAGGAAGTGGATGTGATGTACCGGGGCCTGGAGACCCCGCTGGACCCGAAGGAAAACTTTGGCGTTCTGGTGGCACTCCGGGACTATCGGGACGGGACCAACCTCACCGGCTTGAATCCGAAGAATGAGAAGTTGATCAGGCATATAGGGCTTTCCGGTCACATCAACTCCCCGGCCATGATGGATATGATCCGGCGGGATAACTATGAGCTTCTGGATGCCATGCTGGTAGCCATCAATTCCAACGACGGGCTTTACCTGAATCACCAGCACAACGTGATCCCGGTGGCCCAGGCCAAAAACATGGGAATTATTGCCATGAAAGTATTTGCCGACGGCGCCATGTACTCCAAATATGCCAGCTGGACACGGGATTCGGACGGGGTGGTCCGGAGCGTGGGAACCAGGGAACTCCCCAGTAAACCACTTATCGAATATGCACTGACCACCCCCGGCATCCATACAGCCATTATCGGGATCGGTCAAATCTCGGAAGATCATCTGAAATGCCAGCTGGTACAAAATTACTATGCGGCTCAAATCGCCCCCGATGGACTGAGTCAGAAGGAAAGAGAAAAGATCGAGCGAAGCACCAGGGGAATCAAGGAGGGGAAGACCAATTACTTCCAGCTTCCTTTCAGGGGACTTACTCCTCCGCAGGATATTAAAACCGGCGGAAGGGAGAAGGTGGAGATCAGCTGGAACAGCGCCCTGGCAGCCAATGAGCCACTCTCCCACTACGAAGTATACCAGGGAGATAAACTGATGGCTACCATTCTGCATGAACCGCAGATCAGCACAGATCCATTCCGGTATAAGGTCACTGAAAAAAAAGCCAGCTATAAAGTGGTCACCGTAGACCGGGCTGGCAACAGAGCTGAAAGCGAGGAAATCCTGGTATAAGTATCAGTTTTCCCCGAAACCTTTCCGTTCCATTTTGCCCCATTTGTTGCGGTTCAGGACCTTGTCTATGTTCCCTTTAATGGTCATCAACATCACCAGGGGATGATAAAACAGGGGTTCCAGGAAGGCCGTTCCCACCAGGCGCAGCACGTCCCTTCGTTTCTCATATTTGTGAAAGGTAATCTCCTCGAACAATACCGCCCAGATAGAGAGAGAAACAGCAAAAAAATAGACAAAGCCCAGCAGTAGCAGAAAGAAGGGCCAGTTCAGGCTATTGGTAATCACCAGGAAGATAAACCAGCATATCCCCAGGAACTCGACGATGGGTGCCAGGTACTCAAAGGCCAGCCAGTAAGGATAACCCAGGATCCCCAGTTTGCCATATTTTCTGTTGAAGAAGAGTTTTCGGTGCTTGAAGAGAGTCTCCATGGTTCCCCGGGTCCACCGGCTTCGCTGCCTTGCCAGAACCTTTACGGTGGAAGGGACTTCCGTCCAGCAGAGAGGATCGGGAATATAGACCACATCATAGTCCAGGCCTTTATCGGCCATATACCGCCTGATACGTACCACCAGCTCCATATCCTCCCCCACCGTTTCGGTACTGTATCCCCCAGACTCGATCACAATTTCCCGGTCAAACATACCCAGGGCACCCGAAATAAGCAACAGTCCATCCAATTCACTCCAGGCCATTCTACCCATCAGGAAAGCCCGGGTATACTCCATCACCTGGGCGCTGGGCAAAAATTTCCTGGGCAGGTTAATCTTCTGGATATGCCCTTCTGATATCTCGCAGGAGTTGGCAATCCGGATCACGCCACCCGCACCGATAACCCTTTTCTCTTTGGCCTCCATAAAGGGTTTGACCAGTTTCAGCAAGGCATCCGATTCCATGATAGAATCTGCATCGATACTTACCACCAGATCGTTCCTGCAGACATTCAGTCCGGCATTCAGTGAATCGGCTTTCCCTCCATTTCGCTTATCAATAACAGTCAGTTTTTTAAAGGAACGGTTCTTGGACTTATAAACCCCCCGGATCCTTTTGCATGGCAAGCGGTAGTCAAAATAATAGTTGACCTTTTCCAGATCATAGGCCTCAATAATTTTCTCCAGAGAGTCGTCCCTGCTGCCGTCATTTACCACCACCACCTCGTAGTTGTTATAGTAGAGCGAAAGCAGTGTCCGGATATTGTCTATAATGGTTTCGACTTTCATTATAAGCCGGCGCAATCACCGAAAGAGAAGGTGCCAGCGGGGAAGCTACAATGGAATTATAATCCACGTAAGTGTTCTTCCTCAGATATTTCCTCAGGGTGATTGCAGAAAATATGGTCAGGACCAGGTAAGTGGTGAAAATCAATGTAGTAATAATAAACACTGCATTCAGCACAAAATATTTTAATATGTCATTGGCTCTATCCATAGCTAATAGATCCGTCCATCCAGTACATGCCGGATGATGATCTGGTAATTTTTATATTCCGATTTGGATTTCATCAGCTTGATCAACATGGAGATTCCGGGTTCATCCGTATTCTCCATGGCCTTCGTGGCCTCAATCTGCAACTGGACATCCTCTTCCGTATCCAGAACAGATTTCAAAAATTTCAGGTACTTCTCATCGGGTACCTGGGAAAAGGTGCGCAGGATCTCCAGCCTATTCTTAAGGATCTCTTCAGGGTATCTCTCAGCCATGGCCGGCAGCGCCATTTTGAGTCCGATTTGTCCACAAATCTTATAGGAGGTGTAGCGGACATTTTCATTTTCATGATTAAAAAGCTCCAGGATCTCCTTTCCTGCTCCCCGCTGCTTATACCAGGATACCATCTGCAATGCGAACATTACTACGGTGACATTGGATGATGAGAACCACTGCTTAAAGTCAGGAACCTTGAGATTATGCTGAATCAGCATCTCATGCAGGGTCACCTGTTCCCAGAGTGAAAGAGGTTTCTTCAGCAAATGCAGAAACTCATAAGGATTCTCTTCCGAGAGTCTGACCATGGCAATCTGTGCCTCCATTCTCAGGATATTATTATTTGAATTCAGGCTCTTGATAATCCGCTTATTGGCATCCTTGATATTCATAAAGGCCAGTTCCCGGAATCCCTTGATGTTTTTGTGCCATTTGCGACTGTAAGCCTTCTCCAGGGAATCATTTTTTAAGCCCAGCCGGAGGTACAGTGTCTGGATTACCTCCCTGATTTCTCCTTTCAGGTTCACGCTCAGGTCGATCATCTGGTCGATCAGAATCTGGCGATTTATCCGGTTATTGGCTATCCAGTTCAGCTCCTGAAATGCCTCCTCCTGTTTCTCCTCATAAAACAGGTAATCCATCAGTGCTTCCTGGTACTTTTCCAGCAGGTATCCCTTCAGCTCCTGTTCACGTTGTATCCTTCTTCTGTTAAGCAGGATGATGATCAGGAGAGTAATCATGGTCACAATCGAGTAGAGGATGACGATATAAAGAATGGTAACCAGGAGGGGCGATTTATCAAAACGATTCAACACTCTCTGGGCGTAAACAGATAGCACCTCCGTTCGCTCGGATTCCGGTTCACCGCTTTCCACTGCTGCACTATCCAGGGAAAGAGAATCAGGCAGCACCTGGCCAAAGGCATCCGGACCACTGCTGACTGCAACCAGCAGCAGCAGCACCAAAGCCAGATATGTTGCCTTTACCTTCACTTCTTTATGGCAAAATATGCTCCCACGCTCATATCTATCCGGTGCCTGTAATCCCTGTCTGCATACTCTTCCCAGGCATAGCCAAACATGGTAAGGATCCGAACACCTGGAGAAAGCCGTTTGGAAAAAGCAAGGCGCCCCGATATAGCATTCAGCCGGTCCAGGTCAGTTAGGACCAGAATGGGTTCATCGGGGGCCGTCCCATATCCCAGGGTCAGGGTGAGATGGTTGAATTTAGAATTAAAATAGCGCCTGGCACTCAGATAGTAGGAGCTACTGATCCCATAATCTTTGAAAAAAATATAACTTCTGAAGGAGAACCAGTAATTACCCGCATATTTCTCCTCGGATAAGGTGAGAAAGGTGAAATGCCGGTCCCAGTAAAAATATCTCACCCCGGCTGAGAGCGCAAATCCCCTGGGCAAAACCTGCCACAGCTCTGCCGCTCCGCGGTGACCGGGGAAAAAGTTGGTCCCCCCATTGGGAGAAAATCCATATCCCAGGAAGGCATAATTTTTTTTCCCTAATGTCAGATAGGCATCCAGGTTCAACTGAATATCCGTGTTTTGAGCCAGGTTCCCTGCAAAGTACCCTCCGCTCAGGGAGGGGATCAGTGTCCCATATTTGAATGGAAGCTCCCCCCCGGCTGTTACCATGTGCCAGTTACGCACGTAGGGAACTGAAAAATGGTCGTAGGAATACAGGGCAAAGAGCTCGGTACTTTTGGACAGGGAGCGCGGCTGCTGCAAAGCCACCCGGTATTTCTCAAAAAGTCCGGCTGAATCGTACTTAATTTCTGCAGCCAGCAGCTCACAGGAATCAAGCCGGGTTTTATTGTTCTGCCAGTAGGCCAGATCCGCACAGACCTCATAAGCTTCGTAAAGTTCCGGAGCTTTTTGAATCACCCGGTCAAGAACCAGATAGGCGGAATCGAAGCTGGATTCCCAGCCATGGATCCTGGCCAGGTACAGTGCCGCATCAAAATAGTTCTCATTCTCCTCCAGCAAAAGGTAGCCTATATTCTTGGCAGCACCGTAGTCCCCCGCAACAGCCAGGTCGCGCATACGGGCAAATTCACTTTCAGGATCAGCCTGGAAAGATATATCCTGCCCAAAGAGTTGAATCAGGGAAAAGAGGATAAAAGCGCTTATCAGGGATATCCTTCGCATTGCGAGTTTCAATTCTTGCTAAAATGGGCATTCACCATATCCACAATCACATTCAGGTCAAAAGGTTTGGTCAGGTATCCGCTGGCTCCCAGCTCTTCCGCATGCCTTTTGGTCTCCGCATTGGTAATCCCGGTAACCACGATCACGGGTATCTTTACCTCCATCTTTGTGTTGATATGGCGTATTAGCTCCAATCCTTTGGTATAGGGCATGTTGATATCTGTGATAACCAGGTCAACCTTCTCCCTGCCCAGAATCTGTATCCCCTGAAATCCATCGGTGGCCTTGAATACATTATAACCCGCCTTCAACAGGGTAAATTCAATGGTTCTAAGCGTCATTATATTATCTTCACACACAAGGATATTCATGGATATTGGTCCTTTCTACGCAATTTATTCAATTATGATTCGATGTTGTTCCATGTTTTGGTCAATGGACAATATAAATAGATAAACTCCTGGTTTCGCATTCTGAATCTCTACCCAGCTTCTTGCCTGCTCAAGCTGACGGAAGAGGATCTCCCTTCCAAGCATATCCACCACCCTTAAATGTGCCTCCTGGAAAAGCTCCGGAATCCTTATATGGAAACGATCCCTGCCAGGGTTGGGATAGATGGAGCTTTCCCCCGAAAGCAGCTCATCCCCGGAAGATAGGGGATATCTCACCTCTAGCTGCACGGGAACCAGTGCCGAGCTGGCAGTTCCATCTTCCAGGTAATACATGAAAAAATCATCCCCGATGAAGCCGGGATCGGGATCATATAGAAAACTACCATCGGGATGGAGAAAGAGGCTCCCGTGCTCGGTGGTGCTTCCAAAGGGGAGACGGACCTGCATATCGTTTCCATCTATGTCAAAATCGTTCCGGAGCAATCCCGATTCAGGTCCCGGTTCCAGTATTTCCCCCGCGATCACCCGAAAGGTATCGGCCCGTCCAATGGGCGGGGAATTAAACTGGGCCAGCCTCTGTTTCATATAATGAAACGACTGCTTTTTACGCTCCACGGGGGCTTCATTGACGATTTTCTCATAGTCCCAGGGACTCCAGTTATATTTCCCGCTTTGATATACTTCATCACGGAGCACCACAGTCACAGCAATACCGTCGGTAAGCGTATCCCTTTGATCTATGACCAGGTCCGGTCCTTCCATATGAGACCTGTAATGCATGGCCCGTCCCACCGTAGGAGCAGGGAAATTCAGCAGGGTCCAGGGGATCCGGATCTCCACGCTGTCATTGAACAGGGTAACCGCATTCAGAAACTGGTAGGGGTCCTCCGAAGAGGAAATTTTCAGTTCCCCGATATACTGGATACTGTTATAAAAATAGCTGGTCTGCCACTTCACAGGATTCCAGAGTCCCGTGTCGCTGGAGCTGGAAACCACTGTATCCAGCCTGTCCAGATCCTTTACACCGAAGACATCATAGGAGGGTATCACATACAGCTGGGCCAGGTCTCCGTCCATGGGGATCTGAAGGGCAAACTCGGCCCGAAGAGTATCAGGTGACATCCCGATGGAATGGCCATTGGGGAGTACCGACTCGCCCAGGTTGGTCTCGTAGGTGTCAAATGCCACCCAGAGGGTGTCCTCGGCGTAGGTAGCTGTTTTCATATGAAGGCGCACTCTGAAAAAAGTGTAATCGGAATGTGCCTGGATACTGGTAATGGAGCTGTCCGGGAACGAAGCTGTCCCGGTAAAGGCAGCCGATGGCGGCGCATAGGCCAGTATCCCGAAATTCTGTTCCGGAGCTGTGAGGTTGTGCCACAGATAGCGATACTGCGCGTCCGAGTAAGGGTTTGTAATCCAGGTCTGCTTGAACCACTCATCAATCAGGGAAAACTGTACTCCCCCGGCACACCCCGAGAATTCTATATTATCAAACATCCTGATATTGTGAAATCCCTGCTCCTCCTCTGAAATACCTCCGTGGTGCATTCCGGAAGGCGCCAGGTGTGCGGCTCCCCAGCTGGATGGCACGCCGAATTCAGCGATGATCAGCGGGATATCCTGGTAATGTGCCTTTAAATCTTTTAAATAGCCCAGGTAACTATTGGGCCCGATGGAATCCGATTCAGCCAGGTAGGTGGGATCCTGGATGATGAAATCGGGGTAGTAGGGATAGGCATGGTATCCGATGAAAAAGCCCGGCGAATTCTCCGACAACAGCAAATTGGCCAGATCGATCTGCTCCAGGTCTTCTGTACTTCCAACATGCTCTTCTTCTGTTGGATGGGTCAGCGGATCCAGGGTGGGCCAGGATGAAAATCCGCATGGCCGGACAGAGTGATACTGCTCATTTTCATACTGCAGCAGGCCATCGAGCCTCGCTGCCAGCCAGACTTCCACCGGATCACCTGCCGGAAGCTGGAAATAAACTCCGTCATAGGAAATATCCCCGGGGTGCGCCTCATTGGTCAGGGAAACCTCTATGGGATATATCTCCCGGCCTGGCAGGTAAGCAATGACCCAGGGAGAAATATCCGAGGTAAAGTCGCCGTAGGCTTTCCCGAAGCGGTGCGCAATGCTGATGTCGCCATGGACAGCGGACACCACTTCCCTGATCTCATTGTCGAAGAAGGCTGTCTGCTCATACAGATCCACCGCGGACTCGTTCTCCTCCAGCCAGACCCCATGCATCACCAGCAAAGGATTTTGGGGATGTTCCAGGTTATAGGACCTTAACTCTTCATAGAACCTGGGATAATGCATGGTATATAAGCGGATGGTATTGTAGCCTGCCTCCTTGATCAGCTCAAACCACCGACGGTAATCCTCTGCGGTGGCCGCCAGTTGTCCGGGTTGGGTTCCGGGCACTGAAACTCCCAGGTTGATGCCCTTGATGAAAATCGGGACATAGTTAAACCCGTTCCAGATGGCAAACTGGTCTCCCTTGACGGCATAAGCACCTCTGTAGGGCTCAGGTTCGGCAACTTCGTTCAGGACTTGAGCGTAGAATGGACTAATAAGCCCCTGACTTACAACAAAAAGAGTGAAAAGTGTCAAACGAATAGCAGGCTTGAAATACTTCATTGGCACCGAATAGGATATAAGCGTATAAATTTACTGATCTTTCCGAGAGCTGAGGGATTTTTTTACGAATAGTTTTACCCTAAATCGCGAATAAGCAACTCAATATTCTGAACTCCCCGCTGTTCCATGATCAGCTCCTTATTGATCATGACCCGGTCGATGGTGGATTGATCAAAGTAGCGGATGGTTACCAGCTCTAATCCCGTCTGATAGGCTACCTTAAATTTTTCTTCCAGTTCATCAATAACAAGCCTCAGTTTCCGCTTGTCATTATTTACGATCATCTTAAAACTGATGGCCGAGTTTTGCATCAGGTTGATCTTCAGTCCATGCTTGCTAAAGATCCCGAAGATCTCTTCCAGGTTGTTCTCGTTGATAAAGGAGAAATCCAGGGGAGAGGTGCGTATCAGCACCTGGTCCATCTTAAAGATAAATGAGGGGGTCAGTTTATTATAGGAGAGATTCCCAACCAGGGTCCCCGGTGCATCAGGGTCCAAAAAGGACTTCACATGCAAGTCTATATTCTTGTTCTGCAGGGGTTTGATAGTCTTGGGATGGATCACGCCGGTACCAAAATAAGCCAGCTCGATGGCATCCAGGTAGGATAGTTTTTCGAGCAGGACGGTATCGTCAAAATATTTGGGATCCGCATTCAGTACCCCCGGCACATCTTTCCAGATGGTGACGCTGTCTGCTTTCAGCATGTAAGCCAGAATTGCAGCGGTATAGTCTGATCCCTCTCTGCCCAGTGAGGTCGTCTGGTCGTTAATGGTGGAGCCCAGGAAACCCTGGGTAATCAGGATGTCTTCCCCGTTAAATGCAAAATTCTCGTTCACCAGCTGATCCGACAGTTCCCAGTCAACCCTGGCCTCGCGCCAGGTATTGTCTGTTTTAAGGGAACGACGGATATCTATCCAGCGGGTCGGAACTTTCGCACTGTTCAGAAAATGACCGATGATAGTGGTGGAGAGCAGCTCTCCGAAGCAGATTAGCTGATCATAGTCAAAATCGTAATTGAGGGTTGGCTTTTTTGCCAGTCTGTCGGCCATGTTCCCAAACAGCTCCTCCACTTCGGCGTATACTTTTTCCCCTTTGTTCTCAAAAAGCCCATGGAGCACCTCCAGGTGGTAGGATTTCAAGTCACCGAACTCCTTTTTCAGCGCTTCACTCCTCCCGGCTACATAATGATCAATAATCCGTTCAATGGCATTGGTGGTTTTTCCCATGGCGGATACCACCACCACAATCTGCTCCTTCTGGTATCGCTGGAGAATCTCCACTATATTTTTAACTGCCGCGGCGCTCTTCACAGAGGCCCCTCCAAATTTGAATACTAGCATACTCTATTGATTATTCCTGACCGATGGGCAAAATTAACTAAATCTTCATTCTGAGCAACCTGGCCAGCCGTTCCCCGGTTCGTTCCAGAAGTTGTTCAGCGTTTTTCAGGGAAGTTTCCAGGTCGCCCGGCTTCTCCTGTATGGGCATTAGCAGATCGAATCCCTCTTCATACAACTGACCTGCATCCTCATCCAGGGTACCAGCCACCCCTATCACAGGCTTCCCATGCTTACGGGACAGTTTAGCCACCCCAAAGGGAGTTTTTCCGAAACGGGTCTGGGCATCCATTTTTCCCTCCCCGGTAAGCACCAGGTCCGCTTCCCGGATCTTCTCTTCAAGTCCAACCAGCCCGGCAATCATATCAAATCCTAAGGTCAGGCGGGCGTCCAGAAAAGCCACCAGGCCCGCTCCCAATCCGCCCGCTGCCCCGGCTCCGGCCAGGGTGTTCACCTCTTTCCCCAGCTGATCCCGTATCAGTTCAGCAAAATGAAGAAGGTTCCGGTCCAGTTTCTCTACCATGTGCCCGTCGGCCCCCTTTTGCGGACCATAAACGGCGGAAGCTCCCCGGGGACCTGTCAGTGGATTGTCCACGTCACAGGCAACTACGATTTCAATTCCTGCCAGCCTGGGATCCAGACCATCCAATTGAATCTGTTCCACTTCGTCCAGGGCACCACCTCCCCGGACCTCCATGGTCCCGTGCTTTCCTTGAAATACCACTCCCAGGGCCTGGGCCATTCCCGATCCTCCATCATTGGTGGCACTGCCTCCAATACCCAGCATGATTTTTTTCACACCCTGATCCAGGGCATCCCTGATCAACTGACCGGTCCCAAAAGTGGAGGTGATCCAGGGATCCCGCTCCCCAGCTACCAGCAGTTCAATTCCTGAAGCTGCTGCCATCTCGATGACCGCTGTCTCCCCGTCTCCGGTAATGCCATAGAAAGAGTTTACTTCCCGCATTAAGGGATCCATCACCTGTACTTCCCTTCGTTTGCCTCCCGTGGCATCGATCACCGCTTCCACAGTCCCTTCACCCCCGTCGGCCAGCGGAAGCAGATTACACGAGGCATCCGGAAGTATCTTTTGGATCCCCCGTCCCAGGGCGGCAGCCACCTCCATGGCGCTCATACAATCCTTAAAGGAATCGGGCGCGATCAGAATATTCATCTCACCCGCAAAATTATTGGATTTTTTTGGATATTTTGATCCCTCCTAAAAAACTGTGCCCTATGTCTGTCGGAATCCTGGCCCTGCTGGCCGCCCTTCCCATTGTTAGCCATCTTTGTTTTTATGGTGGGATTCCGCTGGCCCGCGACCAAAGCCATGCCCCTGGCCTTTGTGATCACCCTGCTCCTGGCCCTGTTCATCTGGAAAACTCCCGGCAACTGGATTGCAGCCTCCACCCTGAACGGCGTGGTCATCGCCTTTAAGATCCTGTTTATTGTATTTCGGAGCCCTGCTGCTCCTGTTTACCATGCGTGAAAGCGGTGCCATCGAAGCGATCAATCGTGGATTTACCAATATTTCACCCGATAAGCGGGTGCAGGCCATTATCATAGCCTGGCTCTTTGGTGGATTTATAGAAGGATCTGCAGGTTTTGGAACCCCCGCAGCGCTGGCTGCTCCCCTGCTGCTCTCCCTGGGATTCCCTGCCCTGGCTGCGGTTATGGTGGCTCTGATTGCCAATGTGACCCCGGTTTCTTTCGGATCGGTGGGCACACCCACACTTCTGGGAATCCAGTCCTCACTGGATATCCCTTCCGTACAGGAGTACATTGCCCAATCGGGTCTCACCTATGCCGAATATATGCAACAGATCGGGGTATGGACCGCCCTGCAGCATGCGCTTCCCGGACTGCTTCTGCCCCTGATTATGGTAATGATGATGACCCGGTTCTTCGGGGAGAAACGCAGCATCAAAGACGGACTGGCCATCTGGCCCTACGCCCTTTTTGCCGGGTTCTGTTTTGTGGGACCCTATGTGGCCGTGGCCCTGCTTCTGGGACCCGAGTTCCCCAGTCTGCTGGGTGGACTCCTTGGACTGGCCATCCTGATCCCGGCCACCAAAGCAGGGTTCCTTGTTCCCAAAACAAGCTGGGATTTCCCCGACAGATCGCAGTGGGAAAAGAATTGGGTGGGCTCTATCAGCATGGAGAAACCAGGGGCAGTCAAAAGCATCCATTCTGAAAGCCTGGATGCCCTATGTATTTATCGGGCTGCTGCTTGTGCTCACCAGAGTTCGCAGCCTGCCCTTCTATGCCTGGGTAAAATCGGCAGATATTCCCTACACCGGCTTGTTTGGCACTTCGGTAAGCGGGACCATTGATCCCTTGTATAATCCAGGTATCATGCCCTTTATTCTGGTCTCCCTGCTCTGCATCCCTCTCTTCGGGATGAAAAGAAGGGAGGTGGGAGCCGCCTGGTCAGAGGCCCTTAAACGAATTAAGAATCCTGTGATCGCGCTGATTTTTGCGGTCCCCATGGTACGGATCATGATGCAGTCGGGGAACAATCCGGAAGGCATCGTAGGGATGCCCATTGCCATGGCCACTGCCATGAGCAGCATCTTCCAGGGCAGCTGGCCGCTGGTGGACGCCTTTGTAGGGGCCCTGGGCTCCTTTATGGCGGGATCCAATACGGTTTCCAATATGCTCTTTTCCCTGTTCCAGTTCTCCGTTGCCGAGCAGCTGGGCTTCTCCACCATCCTGATCGTGAGCCTGCAGAACATCGGTGGTGCCATGGGCAATATGATCTGCGTCCACAATGTAATCGCGGCCTGTGCCACGGTTGGACTGGTAGGTGTGGAAGGGCTCCTGATCCGGCGAAACCTCCTGCCCATGGCCATTGTGGGTGGCATTGTGGGGCTCATTGGCCTGATCCTGGTCTATACGGTGGGACAGGGTTTGCTCTGAAACGCTCATTGATAGAATCACCCCTTTTGTAGAGGAATCCCCCGGCCCGGTGGATTCCTTTTTTCTGCCCCGGGCAGCGACTTAGGTTTGTATCATAATTCAATTGAACCCTTGAGATGAAACCTGATGCCCACTTAAAAATGAGAACTTATATCACAGGCTTGCTTGCAGCCTTATTGTTTGGCTTCACCGCCTGCGAAGAGATCACAGTTGCTGAAGTCGATCCGGTGGAGAATCTGCCCAATATAAGCGGCTTTCCAATTGTGGGAACCAACCAGAATACCTATTATAACAACACCACCACCACCTCCATCATAAGTGATGGAGAAGATTTTTTTGGCCAGAATGCCAACTACCCGGGGAATGAGCCTTACTATGTAAATAATGGGGATGGAACCGTGACTGATATGGTCACAGGACTGATGTGGCAAAGTTCTTTTGACCACAACGGGGATGGTTCCATTGATTATGACGATAAGCTTAGCTTTAACGAGATCCTTGCCATCCCGGAAACATGCACCACCGGAGGGTATACCGACTGGCGGGTGCCTACCATAAAAGAGCAGTATTCGCTGATTATGTTCAGTGGCAGAGATATCAGCGGATACGAAGGCAGCTCCACGGATGAACTGATCCCCTTTATTAATACCGATTTTTTTGAGTTTGCCTACGGGGATATCGATGCCGGTGAAAGACTCATAGATATGCAATGTGCCTCCACCAATATGTATGTGAGTATGGAGGTCGAACCCCTGGTCTTTGGAGTAAATTTTGCCGACGGCCGCATCAAGGGCTATGGCACACAGATGATGGATCAGGAGAAAGCATTCAACTACCTGCTGGTCCGGGGAAATACAAGCTATGGGATCAATGAATTTATCGACAATGGCGATAGGACTATCACCGATCACGCCACCGAGCTGATGTGGATGCAGGAGGACAATGGCGAGGGAGTGCTCTGGAAAGATGCTCTAAGTTATTCGGAGAACATGGTATTTGCGGGACACAGCGACTGGCGCCTGCCTGATGCCAAAGAGTTGCAGAGTATTGTTGACTACACACGTTCACCTGCCAGCAGTGGTACAGCCGCCATAGATCCCCTATTCAGCTGTACACAAATTACCAATGAAGCAGGGGAAGAGGACTATCCCTTCTACTGGAGCAGCACCACCCATGCCAACTGGACAGAAGCCAACGACGGTGCCTGGGGAGCTTATGTGGCATTTGGCCGGGCCATGGGTAATATGTCTGAAATGCCCGGCGTTCAAGCACCCATGGCTACCTCCAACATCAAGAACAGCGGTGCAGAAACCAACTGGATCGATGTTCATGGTGCCGGAGCACAGCGCAGTGATCCCAAGAGCCGGAGATCCTTCCCAGTATTCCGAAGGACACGGTCCCCAGGGCGATGCTGTAAGAATTTCCAACTATGTACGGCTGGTGAGGGACCTGTAATACAAAAACGCATAGCTGTTTATAAGTCAAAAAACAGAAACGATGAAAGAGAAAACCCATATCAGAGCAAGCTTACTTAAAACAGCGGCCACCCTGCTATGTGTAACGCTGCTCATAAGCTGCGAAGAAACGGAACTTGTGGATGAGGCAGAGGTCGATGATACTCAGATATTAAGCGTCTTCAACTTCCTGCTAAGCGCCAGTGGACAGACCACCCTTTATGATCTGGATGGTGAAGTCATAGAAAGCCTGAATCCCGGACAGACCCTGTATGGGCAGGATGCCAGTTACCTGGCAGGTGATGAGATGAATTATCAGGACAATGGTGATGGAACCATTACCGATCTGAACACCGGACTGATGTGGCAACAGACCCCTTCATCAGATGATTTTACCTGGCAGGAAGCCCTTGATTACTGCCAGGAGCTGGAACTGGCGGATCATGAAGACTGGCGCATCCCCGGCCTGAAAGAGTTGTTCTCTATCAGTGATTTCGGTCTGGGATGGCCCTATCTGAATACCGATTACTTCGATCTGGCAAGCGGTCAGGTGACGAAAGACGAGCAATTCTGGTCGGGCAACTACTATGTGGGTGTAACTGTAGAGGGTGGTTCATCATCCGCATTTGGTGTAAACCATGTGACCGGTCACATAAAAGCATATTCAGCAGAAGCCCGGGGCCCCGTGGGCGGAAAATACGTACGGGCAGTCCGCGGGGGGGATTACGGAGTCAACGAATATACCGACAATGGCGATGGGACCGTCACCGACCATGCTTCCGGCTTAATGTGGGGCAGGGAGGATAATGGCCAGGGAGTTGACTGGGAAGATGCCCTGTGGTATGCGGAAGGTTCGGAGCTGGCCGGGTATTCTGACTGGCGCCTTCCAAATGTGAAGGAACTCCAGAGCATCGTGGATTATTCACGCTCACCAAGTGCCACGGAGGATGCCAATGTGGGACCGGCTATAGATCCGCTCTTTAACTGTACTCCCATTGTAAATGAAGCAGGTAATGAAGATTACGGGTACTACTGGACCAGTACCTCGGCCAATTTTACCAGCGGTGAGCCCTACTACTATGCCTGGTATGTGGCATTTGGCATGGCTGTTAATGGTGAAGGAGAAGACTTTCACGGAGCCGGAGGGGTGCGTTTCGATACCAAATACGAAGGAGGCCCCCTGGGCGAAGGAGGTGAACGCTACTACAACTACGTTCGCCTGGTACGTGATACCAATTAGAAAAAAGGATAAAAAGCAAATTTTAAAAATCACTAATACAGAGAAATAATGAAAGCAAGCTTTAAGAATTTAAAAAAGATTAGTGCCGCACTAATAATTACCTTACTTACAGGCGGTTTTGCACTGGCCCAGCCCAGTGGGGGGCAGCAGGGTCCGCCCCAGCCACCCAGCGACAAGCAGATCGAAAAGATGATCAGTGAGCTGGATAAAGAACTCGATCTGACGGAACAGCAGAACACGCAGGTCTCTGAACTCTATGTTGCACATTATGACCAGATGGAGGTGCTTATGAAAAGCAGCCAGCGTCCCAGCCGGGAAAAAATGGAAGCTCTGGAAAGTACGCTTGAAAAAGAAGTAAACGCTGTACTCACCAAAGATCAGCAGAAGCAATATACAGCCTGGCTTAAAAAGCAGGAAAAACAAAGAAGCAGCCAGAGGCCCCAGGGGGGGCAAAGGCCTGCCAGGTAGCAGTAAAATACTTTTCATAGTTAGGTTTAGTTTTAGGGTTAGTTTTAGTTTTAGGGTTAGTTGAAGAGGGTGCTCCAAAAGGGCACCCTTTTTCATAGGGCCTCTTACTTTGGGAGGACCCCAACAGTTTCCTGCGGATGGACGCCATCCGCTGGTAGATAAAAAACAGTCATCCGTTGAAATTAATTTCAAGCCCAGAACCTTGTCCCTAGTTTTGAACCAAGCATAAAAACCAAGGGATGAAAACAAATCTTTTTGCACCCATTCAACTGGAACAGATGGACCAGGTGAAACTGATGGATCGAATGGATCAGAAATTCTGGTTTCATGAGGAGCATTTACATGGAATACTTCAGTCGGTCAGGAACGATTATTATATACTTGATATTAACGGCCAGTTTGAATTTCCCTATTCCTCCACCTATTTCGACACTCCGGAGAACCGGATGTATCTCAGGCACCACAACGGAAACCTGAACCGCTACAAAATTCGACGCAGATCTTATCTCTCTTCGGGGATTTGCTTTTTAGAGATTAAAAACAAAAGCAATAAGGGCAGGACTTTTAAGAAACGCATCACCGCGGATATGAATGAGCTCATATTTTCATCGGAAGAGAGGGAGTTTATACATGCCAACTCTCCTTATAGCTGCCAGGATCTGAGCCCTTCGCTGGAAAACCAGTTTTCCCGGCTAACTCTTGTAAACAAAAACTTCAGGGAGAGATGCACCGTGGACCGGAACCTTCGATATGCCACAGGCGGAACCTGGATCAGGCTCGAGAATCTGACCATCATTGAGATCAAAACGGATGGAAGGAAAAGCGTGTCTCCCCTTGCCCTCGCCTTGAGAGAAGAACGGATCAGAGCATCCGGCTTCAGCAAGTACTGTGTGGGGAGAGTCCTGACAGATCAGGAACTGAAGCGAAACGCATTCAAGAGTAAAATAAGAAAAATTCAAAAGACCATAGAAACAGATATGGATTTATACACGCTCATAAAAAGCACCTAAGATGATCGAACAAGCTAGCACACTCATTGACTCCCTCAACGCTGTTATTCCCGTCCTTGGAGATATCACAGCCTGGGAAGAGGAGGCACGTTTTCTGGGTATCAAGCTCATTAATCTATCCGATTTTCTGGAACTCCTCTTAAGATTTACACTAAACACCTCCGTGGTTTTCCTGGTGGTGCATGTGTTATACTCCAAAAACAGTCAGCGCAAGGATTTCTATTTCTCCTACCTGGCCATAGGAGTGATTGTTTTTCTCTTATGTTTCCTTCTGAATAATGTAAAGCTGGAACTGGGATTTGCCCTGGGGCTCTTTGCCATATTCGGGATTATCCGATACCGGACAGATACCATTCCCATTAAGGAGATGACCTACCTGTTTATTGTGATTGGCATCTCCGTGGTGAATGCCCTTGCCAATAAGAAGGTAAGTTATGTGGAACTGATGTTTACCAATGCCGTCATTTTTTTCGGACTGTGGTTCCTGGAGAACAGGCTGATGCTGAAACAGGAGGGATCCATAAAACTGGTTTACGAGCAGATCGAAAATATTCACGCCGATAAGAAAGAGGCTTTGATGGCTGATCTCAAAATGCGCACCGGCATCAACATTTCACGCTATGAGATCGGGAAGATCGATTTCCTTCGGGACATCGCTGAAATCACCCTGTATTATAACATGAACGGAACTAAATAACTTGTAATCTGGTGGGATGGGACCTATTCGGCAGGATCAGAGTTAAGCAGCTTTAGCGTGTCGGGTACCTTAAGTCAGGTAAACTAACAGCCTTTACTCCCATTGATAAAACCACCCGCTTGGTAGATGCAAAGTGCCCATAGGTTGAAACTTTTTCGAAAGGACCTTCCCGGAAGTTAATTTTAATAAAAATTAATCTTATGTCGATTTCCAGTATTAAGGGATGTATAGGATGCGGTACCTGCATAGAGACCTGCCCCACCGATGTGATCCGCAAGGATCCCAAAACCGGAAAGGCAGTAATCACCTACCCGGCCGATTGCCAGATTTGTCACCTGTGCCGCATGTACTGCCCGGTGGATGCCATAAGTATTTCTCCGGAAAAGTCCATTCCGGTAATCGTTTCATGGGGATAATATGCATATAGCAATGAAAACATACAACCGCCTTGCCGGCATCCTGTTTTTCCTGGCGCTGCCCCTCCTGTTCTGGGCCCTGGGAGACACTCCCCGGCGAAGTTTCCTGAAAGAAATCATTTCCATATTGACCCTCCTGGCTTATTTCCTGATGCTGGGACAGTTCTTCCTCTCCAGAGGGAATAGGGGAATGCTTAAACCACACAAAATGGGTAAAGTGCTCAGAGCTTCACAAGCTCATCGGATACCTCTTTGTTTCCGTCCTCCTGGTACACCCACTGCTGATCGTGGTCCCCAGATTCTTTGAAGCCGGTATCACCCCCGGTGAGGCTTTCAGCACCCTGATTACTACCTGGGACAGCCAGGGTCTTATTCTGGGGTTGATGGCCTGGGTCCTGATGCTGATCCTGGGCATCACCTCGGCTTTCCGAAAAAGGCTGGGTATGAAACATTCCACCTGGCGGGTATTTCACGGGCTGCTTTCCATTGTATTTATTACCCTGGCCACCTGCCACGCCATGGATCTGGGTCGACATACCGACCTTCCCATGTCGCTGTATATGGGGGTAGTTGCCGGTCTGGGTGTACTATTGCTACTAAGAAGTCTATCTGCAGAAGTCCACCCCCATTCATTCCACTCAAAATCTATAGAAACAATGACTGATTTACCAAATAACAATCCTATGTCTCGTCGACGTTTCCTGGCGCTGACAGGAGGAGCGGGCGGCATGGCTGCCCTAGCATCAACTGGATTTGCTCTGGGCTGGGGGGATAATACACGTGAACTGGATCCGGAGGGGATGAATCAGCAAAAACATAACACCGATGTACTGGTGATTGGTGGTGGAATGGCCGGGCTCTTTGCCGCTGTAAAGGCACATGATGCGGGGGCCGGCACCCTGCTTGTTTCAAAAGGACGCCTGGGCTCCTCGGGGCAAACCCCTTTTGCTAAAGGAATATTCGCCTTTGATCCTGCCAGTGAAGAACTGAGTCTGGATGAATTCGTGGAACAGGTTTCCCTATCGGCCATGGGCACCAATAACCCGGTATACACCAGGCAAATGGCCGAACATTCCATGGCCCGGGTAAATGAGCTGAAAGAGTGGGGCTTTTTTGATTCGCCGCTCTATAACAAGAGCTTCAGCAAACCCATCAAAGAGCGACAGATTCCTGTCATAGAACGGGTGGTCATTACCCACCTGATCAAAGATAAAGGCAGGATAGCCGGAGCCGCAGGCTTTAGCCTCGATGAAGAGAAGATTCATATTTTTGAGGCCAAAAGTGTGATTCTCTGCACCGGTGCGGGTGGATTTAAACCCAATGGCTTCCCCATATGCGACCTGACCCATGATGGAACCGTCATGGCATACCAAATAGGGGCAAAAGTGACCGGGAAAGAGTGGAACGACGGACACCCCGGACAAGCAGATAATCCGGCGGCCTGCTTTGATGGCTGGCATGGAATGTTTGAACAAAAGCCCAACATCACCGGGGTGGGAATACGTCACGATCTGGGTATGGATACAAATTACCAGGCCTATATGCTGGGGAATCCCGTCTCCGGAGGCCCTGGCCAGGCTCCCGGTGGAAGCTCAGCCGGTGGCCCGCAACGGCCGGAAGGCTTACAGCAGATGGGACCCGGTGGTCCGGGCGGTCCCGAAGGTGACGGCCCCCAAGGCAAAAGGCCACGAGGTGAAAGACCTGACGGTGAACCGGAAGGTCCCCCTCCAGGTATGGGTGGCGCCTCGGTGGGAGGATCATCAGCCGGCATGGCCATCCATAAAGCGGAAGGACTGGTGCCCATAAATGACAGATGTGAGTCTAACATTCCCGGATTATATGCAGCAGGAGATGCCCTGGGCTCTTACATGGCTGGTGGGATCTATACCCAGATAGGATCTTCCCTGGCAGGCTCAGCCGTTCAGGGTGCAATTGCTGCTGAAGCAGCCGCCACCTATTGCGCTGAAAATGAATTGCCAGCCATTACAGCAACCAGGATAAACGAAATTCAGGAAGAAATCCTTGCCCCCCTGAAGCGAGAGGCCGGCTATGGTCCGGCCTGGGTCACGCAAACCCTGCAGGGCATCATGATCCCCAACTTTATTCTTTACATCAAAAAAGAAAACCTGATGAAAGCCGCTTTGACGTATATCGAGGAGCTAAGAGATCACCATATGCCCCTGCTGAGGGCTGCAGATATGCATGAACTCCGGCTGGCTTTCGAAACCTCCAATATGATTGTCAGTGCAGAAATGAAACTCCGGGCTTCCCTGATGCGAACCGAAAGCCGTTGCAGTCACTACCGGCTCGACTACCCGGAGGTGGATGATCTTAACTGGCGGGCATGGATCAACATTTATAAGGGGCCGGATGGCAACATGAGACTGGAAAAACAGGCTTTCGACAACTGGCCGGATCCAGCATGAACTTAACCATAATCAGACAATTATGCCGAATACACGATTTAAATGCAAACAGCTACTCCTGGTCTCTCTGCTCATCCTATTCAGGGTAGGGGCATTCTCCCAGGAAATCACCACTGAATTCCAGACACGAACCGAGTTGAAGCTAAGCTTTGAGCCTCTGGATAAACTGACACTGAGCCTGAATCCTGAAATACGCTGGGATGAATCCTTCGCGGTAGGTAAATATATGCTGGAGAGTGGGATCTCGTATAAGCCGGTAAAGGGACTGACCCTGGGAGGAAGCTATCGATTCATTATTAATCCGAGAACGACCAAGGCCACTGAATATCTGCATCGCTTTGCCCTTTATACCTCCTACAAGAAGAAAATTGCGCGATTTGAACCCTCCCTGAGGGTCAAGTATACCAACTATACAGAAGATTTGTCCCAGGGTGAGTTCCTGCGTTACAGGGCCAAGATTGAATATGATATAAAAGGAAGTAAGATCACTCCCCTACTTAGTGCAGAGGCCTTTCACATGCTCTCGGGGAACCAGCTTTACAAGATGCGATATAGCCTGGGCGCTGAATACAAAATAAACAAGAAAAGCAGCATTGGCCTGGGATATATGCTGGACTACTATTTACAAGATTATCGGAACAAACACATTATAAACCTGGGATATACCTATAAATTCTAATCCAATGACGACTATTGTATCAAAGCTATATTCAGAACCTATCAGCATACTGCTCTTTGCAGCGCTCATCATCCTGGGCGGCTGCCGTCAAGAAAACCTGGATCCGGATGACGGCAATGGGGATAATGGGGAAATTGATCTGATTGATATGCCCGACTGGAGTGAAGAAAGTCACGGCAGTAATACGGATCCCGATTACCAGCTGGTATTTGATCACGGAGAGGTGCTCCGCTTCGATATTGTTATAGACCCGGATGACTGGTCCGATATGCAGCAAGATCTGAGTACCAACCTGGGGTTTTCGGGAGGCAGACCCGGCGGTGGGGTGACTTCAACAACTGATTACACTCCCATCTGGGTTCCCTGCTCCTTCTTTTTTAACGATACCGAGTGGTACAAGGTGGGTATTCGCTATAAAGGAAACTCAAGCCTGCAATCTTCTTATCAGTCAGGAATTGACAAGCTCTCCTTTAAACTGGACTTTGATGAATATGAAAACGACTACTCCGAAATTACGGATCAGCGCTTCTATGGCTTCAGGCAGTTGAGCCTGAAAAATAACTATGACGATCAGTCCCTGATGCGGGAAAAAGTGGGAGCGGACCTTTTCAGGGAATTCGGGCTGGCATCGTCCAAAACAGCCTTTTGTGTGGTCTATGTGGACCACGGATCAGGCCCTGTCTACTATGGGGTTTACACCCTGGTGGAAGAGGTGGACGACACGGTGCTGGGTAGTCAGTTTGAAAGCAGCAGCGGGAAACCTCTACAAGCCGGATGGCACAGCTGCCAGTTTTCGCAGCCGGCACCTACAACGAATCGCAGATGGAGAAACGGAACAACGAGCTGGTGGCGGATTATTCTGATGTTTATTCGCTCTACACCGCAATCAATAACCCGGACAGGACCACGGAGGCCGAATCCTGGAAGGCAGAACTAAACAGATGCTTTGATGTGGATGTTTTTCTAAAATGGCTGGCTGCCAATACGGCCATACAGAACTGGGATACCTACGGAATTATGACTCATAATTATTACCTCTATAACAATCCCGGAAATGGCTTACTTACCTGGATTCCCTGGGACAATAACGAAGCATTTCAGGAAGGAAAACAGGGAGGTGCCCTGAACCTTTCACTGGATGAGGTAGGGAGTTCCTGGCCATTGATTCGCTACCTGATTGATGTCAGTGAATACCAGGAAGTCTACAGGAATTACCTTCTGGAATTTTCAGAAAGTGTATTTACCGCGGAAAGAATGATTAGCCTCTACAGCCAGTACCAGGAGCTTCTGCAGGAGTACGCCTATGCAGAAAACTCCCCCTACACCTTCATCTTCTCAGATGCTTCCTTTGATGCTGCTGTCGACGGGCTGAAAAATCATGTGCAGTCAAGGACCCTGGCGATTCAAAACTATTTGGATTAAGAAATATATTCCTCAACTTTATCCTTGCTTAATACGAGCATGAATCTGAAAATATATAAAATCACTCAGCTGAAGTTCCTGGAACCATTTATTTCAGTGGCATTCCTGATCCTTATGCTGGCCTCCCCGCTGCTTTTCGGGAGGTTTGAAGATGAAATTGACTGGGAACATATCTTCAGGGTTTGGATCTCCTTTCTGCCCTTCATCGCTATTTATCTGATTAATAGATTTGTGTTCCTGCCCCTTCTCTTCTTTCGGGACTCACGCTGGCTCTATCTCATTAGCACAGTATTATTGATCGTCGCCCTGGCCCTCGTGGTTCATTTATTTCTGCCCCATGTGTTCCTGTCGCGCTACGAGAGAAATCTCTCTGAGGCCATGGCACCCTTCGGGGAAGCAGATCCGGGGGACAGATTTCAAGGTCCTAAAGAGGGGCCTCCGGGCCTTAGAGAGGGGCCTCCGGGTCCGAAAGAGGGGCCTCCCGGCCCGAGAGAGCATCCCCCCGGGAAGGAGCCTCCCAAACAGCTTCCGCCCCTGATCAGCTTCATGGTGGTCTCGGTCCTGATCATTGGATTTGATACCGGATTGATGATCTCTGTTAAATGGGCGCAGTCGGAACAGCAAAGGACCCGTGCCGAAAAAGAGAGCGCGGAGTCACAACTGGCCTTCCTGCAAAACCAGGTCAGTCCCCATTTTTTTATGAATACCCTCAATAACATCCACTCCCTGATCGATATTGATACCGACGAAGCCAAGGAGTCGATTATCAAGCTTTCAAAGCTAATGCGACACCTGCTGTACGATTCACAGGTGGAGAGAATTCCCCTGAAAAAGGAGATTGAGTTTATACAAAATTATGTGGAACTGATGAGGCTCAGGTTTTCGGACAAGGTGACAATTACCCTGCACATTCCTCATGTGATTCCCGACAAATCCATTCCTCCCCTGCTCTTTACCTCCTTTGTGGAAAACGCATTTAAGCATGGCATCAGCTACCAGGAAAAGTCCTTTATTGACATACGCTTTTCCTTTGGACCCGATCAACTCTACTTTACCCTCCGCAACAGCAACCCGGGCTTAAAAAAGGAGGAGGCCGCTTCCGGCATCGGTATTGAAAACTCCCGTAAGCGCCTCGATCTGCTCTATGGAGACTCTTACGAACTTAAGATTGAAGAAAACAAAGAAGAATTTACTATCCATTTATATGTCCCGGTATGATCAGATGCATTGCCATAGACGATGAACCCCTGGCTCTGAAACAGATGGCCGCTTACATTCAAAAAACTCCCTTTCTCGACCTGGCCGGGCAGTTTGAAAGTGCCCTTCAGGCCATCTCGTGGCTGCAGGAAAACCAGGCGGAGTTGATGTTTGTGGATATCAATATGCCTGACCTCAGCGGGATGGATTTTGTGAAATCCCTGAATCATCCGCCCCGGGTCATTTTCACCACTGCCTACAGCGAATATGCTGTGGAAGGATTCCGGGTGGATGCCATCGACTATCTGCTTAAACCCATCGGGTATGGAGATTTTTTAAAAGCAGCCGAAAAGGCCCTGGAAAGGATCGGGGAAAAAACGGAACCCTCACCCCAGGTAGAAGGCGATGAGAACTTCCTTTTTGTGAAGTCTGAGTATAAGATACTGCGTATCAACCTGGCTGACATTAAATATATCGAAGGAATGCGTGAGTACGTCCGGATACATATCGAAAATCAGCGCCCTGTCATGGCCCTGATGAGCATGAAGAAGATAGAGGCCTTTCTGCCAGCCGAGAGATTTATGCGGGTTCACCGTTCCTACATTGTCAACCTGAATAAGGTAAATTCCATTGAACGTATGCGGATTTTGTTCGAGCCGGATATACGTATCCCTGTGAGCGAACAATACAAGGAAGCCTTCCAGAAATTCCTGGACAAGAATTTCCTTGTCTGAATCATACCGACAAATACTTCGAAACAATGAAAAGAGCAAGCAACACAGTGATCCCCGGCCGGTCAGGCGATTGGGAACAACTGGGTCCCGGACTCTCCCGGCAGATACTCGGATGGGACAACCAGATCATGATGGTGAAGGTCAGATTTGAACAAGGAGTCGCAGCCAGTCAGCATAAGCACTTTCATACCCAGACCACTTTCTGCCACAGCGGAAAATTCGAATTTACCATCGAGGGGGAAGCACATGTGATCGAGGCGGGTGACGGGCTGTATATTGCTCCCAACCTGGTCCACGGTGCCGTCTGTCTGGAAGCGGGTGTGGTCCTGGATGTGTTCAGCCCGGTGCGGGAAGATTTCCTGGACGGATCGCTGCCCTCCTACCTGGCAAAAAGTAAGTGAGACCCGGCCCGGGAAGACTTTCTGGATGGACAGGCTCAGCTATTGAGCTCCATATATTTTTCTGCCTGCTGAACCATATGGCTCGAGCCCACAAAGAACGGAACCCGCTGATGAATGGAGCCGGGCTTGATCTCCAGGATCCGGTTCCCCATTCCATCTGTTGCCATTCCGCCCGCCTGCTCGGCAAGGAAGGCAATGGGATTACACTCATAGGTAAGCCTGAGCTTTCCTTCGGGAAAAGCATTGGATTGGGGGTACAGATAGATGCCCCCTTTCAGCATGTTCCGGTGAAAATCTGCGACCAGTGAACCAATATATCTCGAGGTATAGGGCCTGTTTGTGGGCGGATCTATCTCCTGGCAATACTTGAGGTACTGTTTGACTCCCGGGGGGAACTTCAGATAGTTGCCCTCATTTACTGAATAGGTCCGGCCATCATCCGGGATTATGATCTCCCGGTGAGACAGGAAAAACTCCCCGATGGAAGGATCATAGGTAAACCCTGTTACTCCCAGACCTGTTGTATAAACCAGCATGGTGGATGACCCATAGAGCACATAGCCGGCTGCCACCTGCTCGGTTCCGGGCTGCAGAAAATCTTCCACCGTGGAGGGTCCTCCAATGTCGGATATTCTCCTGTAAATGGAAAATACCGTACCGATAGAAACATTCACATCAATATTGGAGGAGCCATCCAGCGGATCCATGCAGACAATATACTTGCCCTCTCTGGACAGGTCACTCTCAAAGGAGACAACATCTTCCTCCTCTTCGGTGACCAGTCCGCACACCTCAATGCTGGAAACCAGGATCGATTTGAACTGCTCATTCGCAAAATAATCCAGTTTCTTCACCTGCTCCCCCTGGATATTCTCCGTGCCTGTCTCCCCGAGTATATCTCCCAATCCGGCCATACTCACCTCCCGGTTCACGATACGGGCGGCGATGACAATGTGACTCAACAAACGGGACAGATCTCCTGTAGCATACGGGAAGGCATTCTGCTGCTGTACAATAAATTCATTCAACGTTAAGGCCCTGAAATATTTTTTCATATCTGAATCGCTTTATTTCCCATAAAGATATATTTAATCCCTTCAACAGGGGATCCTCGGAATGTGTCTCAGAGCAGTCCGGGCCCACCCTTCGTATGGCTCTTTTTTACTATGTTTGCCCAGCAAAAGATCATGATCCGTAATCCTTATCCGAAGCATCCGAATTTCAGTGGACTAAAGACTTCGCTGCGTGAAGAAAGTCACCAGGTTCAGTACCTGGAGGGGCTGGCCGGATCGGCACGATCGGCTCTGATCCATGCCTGCCTGGGAGAACTGAAGGGTTCGCACCTGGTAATCTTCAATGACAAAGAAGAAGCGGCCTATTTTTATACCGACCTGGTGACGCTGGAAGGAGGCCCTGACCGCACCCTCTTTTTCCCCTCTTCCTACAGGCGTTCGGTTCAGTACCAGCAAACCGATGAGGCCAATATTATTACCCGGACCCAGACCCTGAGACGGCTCTCAGAACGAAGGGTGGCCAGCTTTATCATTACCTATGCGGAGGCACTGGTGGAATCGGTGGTGACCAAAAAACAGCTGGGGGAAACCACCCTTGAAATAAGGACAGGGTGAAAAGATTGATATGGCTTTCCTGGAGGAGGTGTTGCAAACCTACGGTTTCCAGCTGGTCGATTTTGTATATGAACCCGGACAATATGCCATCCGGGGAGGGATCGTAGATATCTTCTCCTATGCTTCATCTTTTCCCTGCCGCATCGATTTTTTCGACGACGAAGTAGACTCCATCCGGATCTTTGATACCGACACACAACGTTCCCTGGAGACGGTGAAAAAAGTGAATATTATTCCCAATATCCAGTGGGAACACGAGCGGGGAGAAACGCGTATCTCCTTCCTGGACTATATTCCCTCCGGCTACCACCCTGTGGGTGGATAATCCGGAACTGATCACCGATCAGATTCAAACTCTGTACGACAAGACAGACTTTCATACTGAGGAGGAAGTTCCATCTCCAAAGAGCGTTTTCTGATTCCCGGAACGAAAATCGGGGAACAGATGGAAGCAGTTTAAGCAGGTGGTCTTTGGGGTACATCTTTACCAGGCTGAGGCTTTGACCTGGCGCTTCTCTACCTCTCCTCAACCTGCCTTTCAATAAAAACTTCGATCTGCTGGTTTCCCATATGAAAGAGCAATCGGCCGAAGGCTATACCAACTTCATCCTCTCCGACAATGAGAAACAGCTGGATCGTTTGAAGGCCATATTTCACGGAGATTGATCCGGAACTGCAATACGAAGCCATTGGTCAGACCCTCCATGAAGGATTTACCGACCATGATCTGAAGCTCTCCTTCTATACAGACCACCAGATCTTTGAACGCTACCATAAATTCAGGTTCCATGACCGTTTCAGCCGGAAAGAGAGCCTGTCGGCCAAAGAACTTATCGGACTCAATCCAGGTGATTATGTGGTGCATGTGGACCATGGGATCGGGATATTCGGGGGACTGGAGAAAATTGAGGTGAACGGGAAAATGCAGGAAGCTATCAAACTGGTATACAAGGACCAGGATGTTCTCTATGTGAATATTCACTCCCTGCATCGCATTTCCAAGTACAAAGGGAAAGATACCGGTCCTCCCAAAATATATAAACTGGGGACCGGCGCCTGGCAGAAGCTGAAAAGCAATACCAAGAAGAAGGTTCAGGATATTGCCCGGGAGCTGATTCTGCTCTATGCCAGAAGAAAGGAGCAGAAAGGTTTTTCCTTTTCGGCCGACACCTACCTGCAGCAGGAGCTGGAATCTTCCTTTATTTATGAGGATACACCCGACCAGTTGAAAGCCACCGAAGATGTGAAGGCCGGGATGGAGGCAGAATTCCCCATGGATCGTCTGGTCTGCGGTGATGTGGGATTCGGGAAGACCGAAGTGGCCATCAGGGCAGCCTTCAAGGCAGTTGCCGACAGCAAGCAGGTGGCCGTGCTGGTTCCAACCACCGTACTCGCCTTTCAGCATTACAATACATTCCGGGATCGTCTGAAGGATCTTCCCTGTACAGTGGATTACCTGAGCCGGTTCCGCAGTTCGGCCGACCAGAGGAAGATTCTGACCAGGCTTAAAGAGGGAAACATAGATATTATTATTGGAACCCATAAACTGGTGGGCAAGGAGATTGAATTCAAGGACCTGGGCTTGCTGATCATCGATGAAGAGCAGAAATTCGGTGTAGGCGTGAAGGAGAAACTCAAACAAATGAAGCTGAATGTGGATACCCTTACTCTGACTGCAACTCCCATTCCCAGAACCCTTCAATTTTCCCTGATGGGATCCAGGGACCTGTGTATCATCAATACCCCACCACCCAACCGCCATCCCATTATTACCGAACTGCACCCCTTCAACGAAGAGATCATCAAGGAGGCCATTGAATATGAGGTGAGCAGGGGCGGACAGGTGTTTTTTATTCATAACCGGGTCCAGAACATCATGGAGATCAAAGAAATTGTCGATCGTGTGGTTCCCGGGATCCGGTCGGTGGTGGCCCATGGTCAGATGGAGGGCAGAAAGCTGGAATCTGTGATGCTCGATTTTATGCAGGGCGATTATGATGTGCTCATTGCCACCACCATCGTGGAATCGGGACTGGATATTCCCAATGCCAATACAATAATTATCAACAACGGTCAGAACTTCGGATTGAGTGATCTGCACCAGCTCCGGGGGCGTGTGGGGCGATCCAATAAGAAGGCTTTCTGCTATATTTTTGCCCCTCCTGTTACCCTTCTTTCGCAGGAGGCCACGAAGAAGGCTAAAAGCCATAGAAGAGTTTTCCGCCCTGGGAAGTGGTTTTAACATTGCCCTGCAGGATCTGGACATCCGGGGTGCCGGCAACCTGCTGGGTGCTGAACAAAGCGGTTTTATTGCAGATATTGGCTTTGAAACCTATAACCGGATTCTAAATGAAGCCATCTCAGAATTGAAGGAGACTGAGTTCAGAGGCCTCTATGAAAAACCGGCAGATGCCCGGGCCCTGGCACCGGAAGAAATTCTTTACCTTGCTGACTGTCATATCGATACGGACCTGGAACTGCTGTTCCCCGACAGCTATGTCTCCAATATCAGCGAACGGGTGGAACTCTACCGGAAACTGGATGCCATCGGAGATGAAAAGGGCCTGGAAGAGTTCAGGGAAATGCTCATCGACCGCTTTGGTCCTCTGCCCGCACCTTCCGAAGAATTATTAAAGGTCGTACAGCTCCGCTGGCTGGCCCAGCGAACAGGTGTTGAAAAAATAGTATTGAAAAAGAGCATTCTGATCACGTATTTTGTAAGCAATCCGGAATCACCCTTCTACAGCTCTGAGAAGTTCAAGGAGGTGATTCGGAAATATTCAGGCCAATCCGGGGATCTTCAGAATGCGTGAAGACCAGGAAAAACTGAGCCTGAGAAGTGATCAGGTAAATTCGGTGGAAGAAGCTTACCAGATTCTGCAGAGACTGAGTAACGGATAAAACAATGAACCTGGTTCTCGACCTGGGAAACAGCTATGGTAAGATTGCAGTTTGCGACCATAAACGAAGTGGTTGAAGCTGCCACCTACGAGAAAATTACCAGCCGGGAGATCTCCTATTTTCATATCCGCTATCCGTGGACTGAAAGGAGTCATCATCTCCTCGGTGGTAAACTACTCCAGGGAGATCATCGACTACCTGGAAGCCTCTACGACACCTGCATCGAACTGGATCATTCTACACCAATTCCCCTTGAAAAACAGATACCTGACCCCGGACACCCTGGGATACGACCGAATAGCAGCTGCTGTGGGTGCATATACTATTTATCCCGGAAAAAACGTTCTGGTCATAGATGCCGGCACGGCCATCACCTATGACATTGTCACAGCCAAGGGGGAATTTCTGGGGGGAAACATCTCCCAGGGCTTGGAAATCAGATTTAAATCACTCAATAAGTACACCAATCGCCTGCCCATCCTGGAACGACCCGAGGAAAGGCCACCCCTGTTGGGAAGCAGTACCAGGGAGGCCATACAGTCGGGAATAGTTAATGGATTATTGTTCGAAATGGACGGATTTATTGAGGCCATAAGTAAGGAGTACCCTAAATTACAGGTAGTTTTAACCGGAGGTGATGCAAAATACTTTGTCGGAAAGCTAAAAAGTAGCATCTTTGTGGACCCAAATCTGAACCTGATCGGACTTAACAGAATACTGGAACACAATGCAGACAGAGAGATATAGATCATTTATAGTCAGTTTGGTTTTCACACTTATCATTTCATTCCCCTTTAGCGGTCAGTTTAATACCTATTCCCCCTATACCCGTTTTGGGCTGGGTGATCTGGCCAAGCAGGGATTTGCCCAGAACCTGGCCATGGGAGGAACCGGACTTGCCATTCATGAACGCAACAGGATCAATCTACCTGAATCCGGCCTCATTTTCAGCACTGGACAGCACTTCGGTCTATTTTGATTTCGGAGTCAACACCTTTCACAATCAAGTATCGAAACCAAGAACTATTCCAATACCTGGTGGAACATGAACCTGCATCATGTGGCTTTTGCCTCTTCCATGGGTAAGTACCTGGGGTTTTCGGCCGGAATTGTTCCCTACAGCAGCATTGGCTACAACATCAAACAGGAGTACAACGATTATACCAATGGTGTGGCCATGGATACCTATTACAAGGGGATGGGGGGATCATGAATTTCTATGTAGGGACTTCAGTTAAAGCTGTTTGACACGTATTCTCTCTGGGTGTTACCATGAATTACCTGATGGGCAAACTTACCAGGGAAAGAGCAGGTAGAATTTCCCCATGAATTCCGGATTACTCCACAGCTTCTTCCACTGAAGAATTTCGACCTGAGAAAACCTGTTTTCACGCTTGGGACTGCAATACAAGGAGGTATTTGATGACAAGTTCTTCTTTACCCTGGGAGGGATCTATGATTTTAAAGCCAATACCGAATGCTGATCCAACAATACAATGTATACAACAATTTCTATCCGCGTATCGATGACCATTTATCTCAATGATTCTGTATCAGATCGATCCCAATTATATGCTTGGAGAAGATACCACGTTGAAGTCCTTTCACCATCCCCCAGAAAATAGGCATGGGTATTTGCACTTGGGATTCCCAATAAACTGACAGTCACAGGGGACTATTACATGCAGGACTGGACCGGTTCCATGTCGGGCGAAAATTATGCTACGACCAAGGCCACTTCCATGCACTTCGGAGCTGAATATACTCCCGGATGTGGAAGCCATCAGGGGTTATCATAAACTCATGAGCTACCGGCTGGGAGGATATTATTCCAACTCCTACCTGATGGTGAACGGACAACAGCTGGAGGACTATGGCATAACTTTTGGAGTAGGTATTACCGGTAAAAACATTAAGATCAAGCATCAATGTGGCTTTTACACTGGGTACCAGGGGTACTACAGAGTACAATTTAGTGAAAGAAAATTATGGAATTATTACATTTAATGTAACTTTACATGATCTATGGTTCCGGAAAAGGAGATTTGATTAAAACCAAGAATATATTGAACGGTATGAAAACGAAAGCCCTCAAAACCATCTTATTGGCAGCACTTTCCCTTTTGTTTGTCCTACCTGCTATTTCACAGAAAGGGATCGAGGACGGATCAAAATACGGTAAAGGCCAGGACAGCATCAATTGTATAAAGAACCTCTCTCTTTACAGGGAGTTTTTCAAACACAATAACTACAAAGATGCCATCAATCCCTGGCGGCAAGTGTTTGGCGAATGTCCTGCTTCCAGTGAACGGATGTATGTAGAAGGAATCACCATGTACCGCAAGTTTATTGAAGCAGCCTCCGTCAGCGACCGAAAAGAACAGCTGATCGACACCTTACTTGCTGATCTATGACAGGCGGATCCGAATATTTTGGCAGGAGAAGGAAATATCCTGGGAAGAAAGGGAATTGATCTTCTGCGTTACCGCAGAGCGCTGACGTTATGTGAACGCCATCGCAGTAAAGATGGCTATGGCTTCCTGAAGGAGAGCATTGAAATGGAGAAAAATAAATCCAGGGATGCAGTCATGGTTACTTTTATATCAACTGCCAGTATCACCCTGAATCAAAACGGGGAAGCTTGAAGACAACCAGGCCATTGAGGATTATTTCATGGTCACCGACATTGTCGATAAGCTGCTGGATAAAAGCTCCCGCTGGCCCAAGGCCAAAGCAGACCATTGACGATATGATGCTCAAGAGCGGCCTGCTCACCTGTGAAGCACTGAACAGCTATTTTGAACCACAATTTGAGGCCAACAAAGACGATAAGGAATTCCTGGCAGAATGTGATCAGGTTTTATGCCTCTGCCGGTTGTGACAGGGCTGATCTTTATGTGAGCTGCCTCTGAACAAATGTACTGAGATTGAACCCGGGTCCGGAATCGGCACACCAGCTGGCCATCCTGTTTATCGCTAAAAGTGACTTCCAGAAAGCTGCCCAGTACCTGAAAATGGCCGTATTTGGTGAAAACATTGACAATGAAACCAGGGCAGAATGGTATTATGAACTGGCCGTAGTTAGCACGGCCAACAAAGACTACTGTGATGCCATCGCCTATGCCAAGGAAGCCATTGCCTATAAAAGCGATTATGGGAAAGCTTATCTGACTTATGGGTGATGCCATTATCGCTTCCCGTGACAACCTGGGTGATGATTTTGAGACAACGTACTGCATTCTGGGTAGCTGCTGATAAATATGCCAAGGCCAAAGCTGTGGATCCCAGTGTGGCTGCAGATGCCAATAAGAAGCTGAATGATTATGCCAGTCCAGTATCCCAACCACGAAGAGGTATTTTTCCGGGATCTGAAAGATGGAGATTCCTACCAGGTGAAAGGATGTATTAACGAATACACCACCGTAAGATCAAGGAAGTAGGATACGAACAAGATTAGCAAAAGGCTGTCCGAATGGATGGCCTTTTTTTGTATTCTCCCATGAAGGAATGTTGCATCGCAGATATTGTATCTCGAAAGAATCTTGTAAGAGCGCCTTACTATCTGGACAAGAATCACCTAAGGCTCGGCTTTTACTATCTTTGTGAAAATGTACTTCAGCGATACGAAATATTGATGCTCTGATTGCTGCTTACCTTGCTCTGTTATTGACGGGTTGCGAGAATGACATTGAACGGATCAACCTGCTTACTGATGAGGCAGGAGATACCCACTAGTCAAGGGTACCAATATGAAGGTGATCTACAGTGATTCGGCCAAGGTAAAGGTACAGATTCTGGCACCTGCGTTATCAGCAGTTTCCCGATGTGGAACGACCTTATATGGAATTTCCGGAAGGACTGGAGGTCTATTTTTACGACGATTCAATGAAAATTGAATCTGAGATCAGGGCCGACTATACCATCTATTATACGGAAGAAGAAGCTCTGGCATGCTACAGGAAATGTGGTGGCACAGCAGACTCGATAATGGGGATGCACTTCATACCGAGGAGCTATTCTGGGATGAAGAAGAAGAATTGATCTATTCCGACTCTTATACCAGGATCCAGAATGAAGATGGTATCTTCTATGGGAAAAGGGGATTCGAATCACACCAGAATCTTTCCAACTGGCAGTTAAAAGGAACCAGTGGAACCGTAAATGTACAGGATGAAGAATAGCGCTTCAGGTATTTTTGAAGTGGTATGGTTTGTTCTTGGCGGACTCATGCTTTTTATGGCAGTGGATGTGACGCATGGATGCCGGGATTTGGAGACAGCTGGTATTATTTCCTTTTCTCATCCTTGCTTTTTTAATGTATTTTTTCAGAAGAAGAATGAGAATTTCACGCCGATAAACCATGAATTATCTGAATCTGATCATCCTTATTCTGGTTTCCATTCTGTTTTCTGCCTTCTTTTCAGGAATGGAAATCGCATTTGTTTCTGCCAATAAGCTGAGAATTGAGATTGACAGGAAACAGAAGAAGATTCTTTGCCGGGATTGTCAGCTTTTTTACCAAGCATCCTTCCAGGTTTATTGCCACCATGCTGGTGGGAAACAACATTGCCCTGGTCATTTACGGAATTGCCTTTGCCATGCTGCTGGAAGAACCCATCAGGAATCTGCTGGGAGACGAATTCAGATGCCACCGTTCTTGCTGATCCAGACCCTGATCTCAACCCTGATTATCCTGCTTACTGCCGAATTCCTGCCCAAAACCCTTTTCAGGATCAATCCCAATAATTCCCTGCGGCTGCTCAGTGTACCCATCATGGTCTTTTATGTGCTCCTCTATCCCATTACCATTGCTTACCATTGGCTATCTCCAATTTCACCATGAGGTACCTGTTGAGGGTCAAGCCCGGATACCAGCAGTCGCAGAACCAGTATTCAGGAAAGTGGACCTGGATCATTTTCTAACCACACTGTACAACCTGAACAGAAGCAGGACGGTGAAGAAATTGAAGATCTGAAGATCTTTAAAAATGCCCTGGAATTTTCCAGTCTGAAAGTCAGGGATTGCATGATTCCCACGAACCGATGTGATTGCCCTTGAAGTTGATATCTCCACTGGAAGATCTGACCCAGCGCTTCATTGAATACCGGACTAAGCAGGATCCTTATCTACAAGGAGACCATCGATAATGTAATCGGTTATGTGAATTCCAAAGGACCTGTATCAGAAAACCAGATAAGATCAAATCCCATCTGAAACCCATACAAATCGTTCCTGAAACCCTTCCTGTGAACAAACTACTGACCGGATTTATCAAAGAGGGAAAGAGCATTGCCCTGGTGGTGGATGAATTTGGAGGCACCTCCGGTGTGATTACCACCGAAGACATCATTGAGGAGATCTTTGGTGAAATTGAAGATGAGCACGATACCAGTGACCTGGTGGAAAAACAGTTGGATAAAAACCGATACCTGCTGTCCGGACGTCATGAAATCGATTATCTCAATGAAAAGTATTTTCTGGCCATTCCCGATTCGGAAGAATATGATACCCTGGCCGGATATATTATCTATCATTATGAAAGCATTCCTGAAAAAGACACCACGGTAGAACTGGATAACTTCCTGATTACCATTACAGATGTCAGTTCAAACCGCATCGAAGAGGTGGAGCTGAAGGTGATCCGTTCCTGATCAGCGCAATTTTCATCCATTCTATTTTTATTAAACCTCTAATTATTACTATATTCGTACGCTCAAATTTTAAGGAATACATATAGTTATAATCAGTATATATAAATGGCCACATTACAGAATATTAGAAACAAGGCGGGATTGCTGGTAGCCATCGTCATCGGACTGGCACTTTTTGCATTTATCCTTGGAGATATGATGGGATCAGGATCATCGAGCCATGGGAAAGAAATCCGTTGCAGAGATTAACGGAAAAGGAGTTGGGGTACACGATTATCTGAACCGTGAAAAAAGCCTTCGTGAATTTTACCAGCTCAATGCAGGCGGACAGTCCCTGGATGCAGAACTGGAAAGACAGATCCAGCAGGAAACCTGGAGAAGGCTTGTCAGGGAGACCATCATGGAACGCTCCTACGAAAAACTGGGAATCTATGTAAGTGCCGATGAACTGAAGACCATGGTAACCGGTGACCAGACCATGGGATTGAGTGGAAATCCAGCACTGAGTGAACCACACCCCATCATCAGGCAAATGTTTTCAAATCCTGAAACCGGACAGCTGAACCGTGCAGTAATGACCAACTATTTTAATGCGCTGGACAATCCCCAGTTTGAACAGGAGAAAAAACGCTGGTTATTCATTGAAAAGGAGATCGTTGATGAAAAGATGAACCAGAAGTATTTTAACCTGGTTAGAAAGGGATTTCAGCCCTCCTCCCTGGATCTGAAAGACTATCTGACTGAAACTGGAAAAAGTACAGATTTTGCTTTTATCTCAAAACCTTTTTCAGAAATATGCCGATGAAGAGATCACATTTACCGAATGCAGATCTGAAAGCACTACTACAAAGATCACAGGGAGAACTATAAGCAGGAGGCCTCCAGGACCTTCCAATATGTGGTATTTGAAGTGGAACCCAGTGAAAAAGATGTGGAAAATGCCAGGTACTGGACCACGCAAACCAAAGCTGGAATTCTGCCAGAACTTCCGGTGAAGAGATTCCCCGTTATGTAAACGGCACCTCAGATGAGCCCTTTGATATCAGGTACTATACCTACGACGAACTTACCCGAAATCATCAGGGATTCTGTATATCAATGCTTCATGAAGAGACTATTTTTGGACCCTATCGTGATCAGGAATCTTTCAAACTGGCCCGTGCCCAGGATATGCAGATGAGTCCCGACTCTGTCAGGGTCAGGCATATTCTGCTTTCCCTCCAGGCCTATGGGGGCAACAGGCAGCTAATCAAGGATCTGGCCGACAGCCTGAAAACGTGATTGACAACGGTGGCAACTTTAACCAGATTGCCCTGGAATACTCCGCCGATGAAAGCAACCGGGCCATTGGTGGTGACCTGGGTTGGTTCACAGAAGGAAACATGGTGACAGAATTCAACGATGCCTGTTTTGAAAATAATAAAGGTGACTGGTCACGACAGAAACCCAGTTTGGCACACACATTATCAAGATTGAAGAACAAAGCAGTCCCGTTCAGAAAATCCAGGTAGCAACCATGGTCAGGAATATTTTTGCCAGCGATGAGACCAACCAGGACTACTATAACCGGGCAGTGAAATTCAGGGGGAAAGCCACCGATCTGGAGAAATTCACCGAACAGGCCCGTGAATTCGGACTGGATCCCCGCTTTGCTCCCAACATAACCAAAGACCAGGCAGACCATTCCCGGCATCGAGGATCCCATCAGGATCACCAAATGGGCCTTTACCTCTGAAGTAAACAGCGTCAGTAATATTTTCAGTCAGAGCGACGATAAATACATTGTCGCTGTGCTTACAGAAGCCAGGGAAGAGGGATATGCAAAACTGGAGAGTGTCCGCGCAGAACTGACCCTGGCTCGTGAAAAAAGAGAAGAAGGCTGAAAAACTCGTGGAGCTGCTCAAGGAGCAACTGGCAGGAGTCAATGATCTCGCTCAGTTTGGAACGGCGAATAATGAAAACGTAGGTGAAGCCACCCAGATCAAATTTGCAAATACCTATGTAGCCGGAGTTGGACTGGAGCCTTATGTGGTAGGTGCTTCCATGTACCTGCCGCTGGATCAGATATCCGCTCCTCTGGTGGGGGAAAGCGGAGTATTTGTAATTGCTGTGACAAACCGTACAGAAAATCCGGTGGTGGAAGGAGCTGATGAGGCTGCTAAGACAAGACTTAAGATACACCCTGGAATCCAGAAGCAATTACGAAGCTTACAATGCACTGGTGGATGCGGCCAAGGTAAAGGATAACCGTCTGGAGATCTTCTACAACTAGGCTCCGCGAGGAAAGCTTGTAGCATCAACCATCCCCGGAGGAGGACCCCTGAAACGCAATATTGGCGGGCAGACACCAATTTCAGCTACGGCTGGGCTTGCTCCTCCGGGTGTAGGCTAATCCACGTTATCGTGGAGGTAGGAATTGTCGGGGCGCAATTTGGGGCCTTCCTCACCCTCCTGCTTATCCGTAAGACGGTAGCGGGAGACCTCTTTCTGCTCCGAATGTTTTTGATGGTCGATGGGTATCTTCTTGCGCACATAGGCCGGTACATTCTCCAGCTCCTCAATCTCATCATCACCGCTAATGTTCAGATACCCCCTTTCTCTCAGCTTCTCATGGGTCTCACGAAGTTTCCTCACCCGGTCGGCCAACTTTTTTTCCTTGGACTCGGGATCTGTCTCTTCAGACTGATCCATCAGGATATACTCTTCCGAATCTTCTTTGTCTTTCACTCCAAAGGATAAGGATGCCTGCTGGGGAGTCACGTTGGAATGTTCATCCTTCAGGGTGGCTGCACTGCCGGAATCACGCAAAGGGACCTTATGGGTCTGTTTTCTGCCCACATAAAGTTCGGGGATGCTATTCATCCTGAAACCGGTGGCAATGATGGTCACACTGATCTCCTCACCCAGGGATTCGTCACTTCCGATCCCCCAGATCAGAGTGGTATCGCGCGCACGTGGCACTTACCACATAATCTGTGATCTCACTGACCTCATCCATGGTAATCTCCTCCGATCCCGAGGTGATATTGAGCAATACGCTTCGGGCTCCTTCGATGTCGTTGTTGTTCAAAAGAGGTGAAGTGAGAGCCTGCTCAATGGCCAGTCGTGCCCGCTCTTCTCCCTTGGCGGTGGCTGAACCCATGATGGCCACTCCACTGTTGCTCATTACTGTCTGTACATCTGCAAAATCCACATTGATATAGCCGTGAACGGTAATGATTTCTGCGATCCCTTTGGCGGCAATGGCCAGGACATCATCTGCCTTCTCAAATGATTTACTCACGGTCAGGTTCCCATAGATCTCCCTTAACTTCTCATTGTTAATCACCAGCAGGGAGTCCACATGATCTTTCAGCTCATTGATGCCTTCAATGGCCTGGTTGATGCGCTCCGGACCTTCAAAGCGAAAGGGAATGGTGACTATGGCAACGGTCAGTATTCCCATCTCTTTCGCAACCCTGGCAATAACCGGGGCGGCCCCGGTACCGGTTCCTCCTCCCATGCCGGCTGTAATAAAGACCATGTTGGTATTACTGGACAATACCTCCTTGATCCTGTCGATGCTCTCCATTGGCAGCCTCTCTTCCAATCTCAGATTTGCTGCCGGCACCTCTTCCCTCTGTCAGGGCATCTCCCAGTTGCAGCTTTATAGCCACCGGGCTGTTATGCAATGCCTGTGCATCGGTATTGCATACCACAAAATTCACATCCTGGATCCCCTTCTTGAACATATGGTTCACCGCATTGCTTCCACCACCTCCTACACCAATTACCTTGATAACGGATGACCGCTCGGGCGGCAGGTCGAAATTCATTAATTCTTCCATGGGTTTGGATTTTCTACATTTTCACATCAGTCTCATCAAAAATATCACTGAGGGTATTCTTCAGATTTTCCAGGATCCTGCCCCCCTTCATCCCTTTCCTGGCCTTCTTGTCTTCTTTAAGCTCCTCTTCAGCTCCCGGATCTTCCTGGACCAGGGGCTCCTTGATCTTTATCTCTTCCTGCTTCTCCTCATAGTACTCCAGTCCTTTCAGAAGGAGTCCCACCGAGGTGGAGAACATGGGCTGATTAATCTCATCGGAGGAGTCCGCCGCCATCATTTCGCCGGGGAAGCCGATGCGTACATCCATTCCTGTTTTAAATTTTACCAGCTGGTTCAGGTGTTTCAGCATGGAACCACCTCCTGTCAGCACGATACCCGCACTCAGTTTATCCATGTAACCAGAATTCTCGATCTCATAACTAACCGCATCTATGATCTCTTCCATGCGCGACTGGATGATATAGGCCAGACTTCTGAAACTGATCTCCTTGGGCTCTCTTCCCGAAATGCCTGGTATGGTGACCACCTTATCTTCCTGTGCCAGGTCGCCCAGGGCGGATCCAAACTGGACTTTCAGTGACTCTGCCTGCCGTTGCAATATGGCGCAACCCTCTTTAATATCGCGGGTAATCACATTTCCTCCAAATGGAATAACGGCTGTATGACGGATCACATCATCATAGTATACGGCCACATCGGTAGTGCCGCCCCCAATATCCACCAGGGCAACCCCGGCCTCCTTCTCATCATTGGTGAGCACCGCGGCACTGGAGGCCAGAGGCTCCAGAACCAGCTGTTTCACATCAAGTCCAACCCGGTTGATACATTTTTCAATATTGCGTGCCGATGAGATCTGCCCGATCACTATATGGAAATTGGCTTCCAGCCGCTTTCCGAACATCCCCACCGGATTTTTCACACCGGTCTCGTTGTCGACAATATAACTCTGAGGCAGCACGTGCATGATCTCCTCACCCACGTCCACAGGAATCTTGTGCATATCATCGATCAGGTTTTGCAGATCGTCCCGGGTGATCTCATCATCGTAGGAATCCCGGTTGATATAGCCCCTGTTCCTTACAGATTTGATATGCTGCCCGGCGATACCCACAAATACTTCATTGAATTTAATACCCGATTGCTCACTGGCCTCGGAAGAGGTGGTTTGAATTGCATTCACAGTCTCCTCGATATTTAACACAACCCCTCGTTTGACCCCTTTGGAAGGAGTCTGGCTGATGCCCAGGACTTCCAGTTTGCCCTGTTCATTCAACCGGCCTACCAGGCTAACGATCTTGGTTGTACCGATGTCAACCGCAGCTACAATTTTTTCTTTTGTTGCCATAGTTTTAACGTTTAGTACAAATTACTTGATTGGTATATTTCAAATTAATAGTTCTCATAACTATTCCATCCATAGTTTGAGAGCCCCTGCTCATAAAGCAGTTCCAGGTTTCTCAGTTTTTGCTCCCACTGCTCCATGCTCCCCAGAAGAATCTGGTGCGCACCCACCCTGGGTATCAACTCATACTCTCCCCGGCGATTCACATAGAGCTGCACGATCTGTTCGCTCCAGAAGGGATGTTCGGATACAAAAGCGCAGAAATGATGGATCTTTTGCAGCTGTGCTCCAACCCGGCCATCTTTACCTGGAGTTTCGATATTTCCGGATACCAGCATAATATGGGGAACAAACTGCGTTGAAAGCGGCAGAACAATTCCTTCCAGATCGAGATAGAATCCCTCCCGGCCATCAGGCATGATCCGTACCAACGGGACTCTCTGTTCCAGGCTTATCTCCATCCTGCCTGTCACATCCGTGTTCACCTCGGCTCTTTTGATATAGGCGTTTTCCTCCAGCTTACTCTCCAGCTCTCTGGTATTAATCTTTTTCAAGGGGTAGCCCTGCAGCTGCAATCCCTCCGATTGTATCATGGCCCTGATATCCGAATCGCTTACAAACCTGCTGGTCACCGTATCAGAAAGCACCACCTCGATTTGCGTACACAATACCTGGTCCGCTTCGCTGGAAGCAAATCCCAGGATCACCACAAACCATGCGGCAATTCCTATCCAGGTCAATATTTTTAAAAGTTTAGATATCATATCCTCATACACCACTCTTTCAGTGGTTTTACAAACTGGTTAATATCTCCCGCTCCCATGCTTACCAGCACTTCCGGATCCCTCTCTTTGACCACCCTGATCAGCTGCTCCCTGGAAATAAGTACCTTTTCATCCAGCTGCACCCGCTCCAGCAGCATGCTGGAACTAACTCCGGGAATCGGCTCTTCCCTGGCCGGGTAGATCTCCATCAGGATCAATTGATCCAGCATCTCCAGGCTGCGGGCAAATCCATCCGCAAAATCACGGGTCCTGGAATAGAGGTGAGGCTGAAAGATCCCGGTTATTTTTTTATCCGGAAAAAGAGCTTTTACAGAAGAGAGGAAGGCAGCTATCTCGGTGGGATGGTGCGCATAATCGTCGATATAGACCCTTCTCTCGTTATGAACCTGAACATCGAATCTACGCTGCACCCCCTCATACTCCAGCAGGGCACGGGCGATACTATCCGGGCTCAAGCCCATCTGGTGTGCCACGGCCACGGCTGCCAGTGCATTTTCCACATTCAGCAAGCCGGGGATCTTTAGTTTGATCTCCGGAAGAACCGAATGGGGAGTAACGACCCTGAAGCTGTAGCCCAATCCCTCAAGGGACAGGTTCTCCACATGATAGTCGGCCTCCTTCTGATCGACCGAATAGGTAAAAGTGCTTATGTGATAGGGTATGGCAGGGGTCAGCCCGTATTTCAGAATCAGTTTTCCTTTCTCCCTGACCTGACCGATAAAGGATTCAAATCCCTTGCGTATATTCGCTTCCGAATGATAAATATCCAGGTGGTCCGCATCCATGGAGGAGACCACGGCGATCTCCGGGAACAGGGTCAGGAAAGAGCGGTCGAATTCATCTGCCTCGGCGATAATTACCTTTGAGGCCGGATCGAGATAGAGATTGCTGGAGCTGTTTTTACTGATCCCCCCGAGAAAAGCATTGCATCCCAGGGTGGATGAGTGGAGAATATGAGCCAGCATGGTGGAGATGGAAGTCTTTCCATGAGTACCGGCGACCCCTACGCCTCTGCCGGTATTAAACACTTCTCCCAGGGCCACCGAGCGTTTAATCACCCGGAATCCTCCTTTACGAAAATAGTTCAGCTGCTGGTGTTTCTCCGGAACAGCCGGGGTATAAATAACCAGGGTGCGTTCCGGATTCCGGAATACCGTGGGAATTAGCTGGGAGCGGTCCTCGAAATTGATCTCAATCCCCTCACGATACCAGCTGATCGGTCAGGCTCGTCGAGACCCGGTCATAGCCGGCCACCGCTTTACCCTGACTCACAAAATAGCGGGCCAGGGCACTCATTCCAATGCCTCCCGCTCCAATAAAATAGACGCTATCCAGATTTGTCCAGATCATTGTTCAGTCAATATTTTTGTTACCTCGGCTGCGATCCTCCGCGATGCATCAGCAATGCCAAGTTGTTTGATATTCTTAGATAAATTCTCTTTCTCCCTCTCGTCCACCATCAGTGCAAGCATACGATCCACCAGCTGCTCCCTGGCCTCCTCATCCCTTACCATCAGGGCCGCGTTCCTGCTTACCAGTGCGGCTGCATTGTGGGTCTGATGGTCCTCGGCCACATTGGGCGAAGGCACCAGTATCACCGGTTTACCCACCACGCACAGCTCGGAAACGGTAATGGCTCCCGAGCGCGATACAATCACATGAGCCAGCCCGTAGGCCAGGTCCATTCTGGAAATAAAGGGCAGCACCCGGATATTTTTTTTCCCGCTGCACCGGACCTTCTCCTCCACCTCCCGCTGATAATACTTTCCACACTGCCAGAGGACAAGCAGATCGTCCCTGTCCAGCTTCTCCAGCCCCTCCATAAAACTCTGGTTCAGCGTACGGGCACCCAGACTTCCGCCCATCACCAGGCACACCTTTTTTCCCGGCTCCATATTAAATTCCCGGAAGCCCTCTTCCGGATCGGGAGACAGATTCAACAGATTTTGCCGCACCGGATTTCCCGTGATCACAATCCGGTCGGGCGGGAAAAAGCGCTCCATATTTTCATAGGCCACACAAATCGTTCGGGCCGAACGGGCAAGCAGCCTGTTGGTCACGCCCGCATAAGAGTTCTGTTCCTGGATCAAAATAGGGATCCGCTTTCGGGCAGCGGCCTTCAGAATGGGTCCGCTGGCATAGCCCCCCACCCCGATGGCCAGATCCGGAGAGAAGCGTCCCACGATCCTGCGGGAAAGAATCAAGCTCCGCATCAGTTTGTAGAAAAAGGAAATGTTTTTCAAAGTCAGCCTCCGCTGGAATCCTGCGATCGGCAAGCCCTCAATGGGATATCCCGCTTCGGGAACCTTCTCCATTTCCAGTTTACCCAGGGCACCCACAAACAGAAACTCCATGGAAGGATCCTCCTTTTTCAAGGCATCTGCAATAGCGATGGCCGGGAAGACATGTCCGCCGGTGCCGCCCCCCCCGATCAGGATACGATATGTATGCTTCTTATTCATGGACTTCAAACTCGGTGCGCTTCAAATTTTCACTCTCCTCTTTCAGTTTTTCACTTTCTTCTTTCAACCGATCACTTTGCTCTTGCAGCTTCTCAGCCTCTACCCTTGCCTTTTCGCTGGCATCATCCTTGGTTCCCCAGCTCACTGACAGGATCATCCCGGTAGCCATGCTGGTAAAAAAGATGGAAGAGCCACCCATGCTTACCAGCGGGAGGGTCTGACCGGTAACCGGCACCAGTCCCACGGCCACCGCCATATTGACGAAGGCCTGCAGAACAAGCCCCATGGAGAGGCCAAAAGCCAGGAAGGCTCCATAGGTGCTTTTACTCCGGCGAATAATCATCCCGGCCCTGAAAAAAAGCCAGAGATAGAGGGCAAGTACCAGGATTCCCCCGACCAGCGTCCCATATTCCTCGATGATGATGGCATAGATAAAATCCGAGTAGGGATGGGGCAGGAGGTTTCTCTGCGTGCTGTTTCCGGGCCCTTTCCCGAACAGTCCCCCCTGCACAATTGCCACCTTGGCCTGGTCCGCCTGGTAGTTGTCTCCCTCACCATCCATATAATTTTCTATCCGGTTCTTCCAGGTGGAGATCCGTCCGTCACGGTCAAGCAGAAGCGATCCTCCGATAAATATGGACAGGGCAAATACCCCGGTGAAAATCATTAATGCCAGGTACTTGACGGGAATCCGTCCCACAAACATCAGGCTGAAAGCAGTCAAAAAAACAATCGCTGCCGTGGAGAAATTGGCCGGCAGAATCAAAATACAGGTTCCAATGATGGCCACGGAGATCTTCCCGAAGACCTTCCTGAAGTCTTTAATATTGTTCTGGTTCACCGAAAGGACCTTGGCCACAAACATCACCAGTGCAATCTTCGCAAAATCGGAAGGCTGAATGGTGAGTCCGGTGCCCGGAATCTGCAACCAGCGGGCGGCCTCATTAAGATTGGTCCCGATTATCAGCGTAATGAACAGCAGGGGGAGAGCCAGGTATAGGGCGAAGACCGATAACCTGCTGAAGACCCGGTATGGGATCAGGTGTACAAAGAAAATAATCAACACCCCAAGCAGGATAAACTTGAGCTGCCGGAACAGATAAAAGAAGGTATTTCCCGACCGGTGCTGATAAGCCAGCGATCCGGTTGAGCTGTACACCGACAAGAGAGATATTACCAGGAGGATCAATAACCACCATCCAGATAATCCGGTCCCCTTTTATATACCTTCTAATTTTCATTCCAATCCTTTATCACAGGCTCCTGACTGCACTCTTAAACTGTCGTCCCCGGTCCTCAAAACTCTCAAACAGGTCGAAACTGGCACAGGCCGGTGAAAGAAGTACAGTCTCCCCATCCCGGGCCAGGTAATAGGCCGCCTTCACTGCCTCTTCCATATTTCCGGACTCCACAATGGACTCTACTTTTCCACGGAATGCCTTTAAAACCCGTTCGTTGTCCTTGCCCAGGCAGACGATGGCTTTCACCTTGTTCTCCACCAGCTTATAGAGTTCACTATAATCATTGCCCTTGTCCACTCCCCCAACGATCCAAACCGTCTTTCCTTTAACACTCTCCAGGGCATACCAGGTTGAATTTACATTGGTAGCCTTGGAATCATTGATAAAGTTGATCCCATGAACCTTCATAACAGTCTCCAGCCGGTGCTCCACACCCTGGAAGTCCATCAGGGCCTCACGAATGACCTCGTTCCGGATCTTCAGAACATTCCCGGCGATGCCGGCTGCCATACTGTTGTAAGTGTTGTGTCTTCCCTTCAGTGAAAGTTCCTGAACGGACATACTGAAATCCACATCATCAAACTCGATATGCAGTTCTTCTTCGTTCTCTACCCAGGCCACATCCTTCAACTTTTTCTGATAGGCAAAAGGAAGTTGTTCGGCCCTGGTAACAATCTTTTCCAAGCTCCTTAATGGTAATTTCATCATCGGAACAGAAAACAAAGTACTCCTCCTCTGTCAGATTCTGAGTAACCCTGAATTTAGAGTCCACATAATTCTGAAAATTGAAATCATAACGGTCCAGATGATCGGGGGTGATATTCAGCAGAATCGCAATATCTGCCTTAAACTCGTACATCCCGTCCAGCTGAAAGCTGCTTAGTTCCAGTACATAGTAATCATATGCCTCAGTGGCCACCTGGAAAGCAAAACTGCGCCCAACGTTACCAGCCATTCCCACATTCAATCCTGCCTTTCGCATCATATGGTGGATCAGAGAGGTGGTGGTGGTTTTCCCGTTACTCCCGGTAATACAGATCTTTTTTGCATTGGTATAGCGCCCTGCAAATTCAATTTCTGAGATAATGGGGAATCTCCTTTCTTCCGAAGCATTTTGATAATAGGGGCGCTCTCAGGAATCCCCGGGCTCTTGATCACCTCAGTGGCATTGGTGATCAGGCGCTCGGTATGTCCGCCCGATTCATAAATCACCTGGTATTCGTCCAGTAACTCCCGGTAAAAAGGTTTGATTTTTCCGGCATCCGAAACGAAAACATCAAATCCTTTGGTGCGAGCCAGAATGGCTGCTCCCGTCCCACTTTCACCTGCACCGAGAATTACAATACGTTCTCTGTTTTCCATAGGGTATAGTTTGTTTTATTATCTCATCTTCAGGGTTACAACTGATATCACTGCCAGCATGATTCCCACGATCCAGAACCTGGTCACAATCTTTGGTTCCGGATATCCTTTTTTCTGGTAGTGGTGATGTAATGGGCGCCATTAAGAAACAATCCTTCTGCCCTCCCCATATTTTCTTCGGTGTCCTTTTGAACCAGCCACCTGCAAAATCACGGAAACGCTCTCCACCAGGTAAATCCCGCACAGAATGGGAATCAAAAGCTCCTTCCGGATCACCACCGCAAACACCGCAATGATCCCACCCAGGGCCAGGCTTCCCGGTATCTCCCATAAATACCTGGGCCGGATATGAGTTGTACCATAAAAAACCAATGGTAGCTCCAATAAAGGCCCCGGCAAATACCACCAGCTCACCCGCATTGGGGATATGCATAATATTCAGGTAATTTGAATAGATAGAGTTGCCGGATAACCAGGCCAGTATTCCCAGGGTGATCCCGATGATGGCCGCAGAGCCCGTAGTCAATCCATCCAGTCCATCGGTAATATTGGCCCCGTTGGATACCGCGGTAACAATAAATATGACCGCCAGAACGAATATGATCCAAACCAGGTGGTCGGCATACTTCCCGCTGAACCATACCAGCCAGGAATAGTCAAACTCGTTATTCTTAACAAAGGGAATGGTGGTCAGCGGCCTTTTATGCTCTGTCACTATAAACAGGTTCCCCGCCTGGTCCACCTTCATCTCCTCGGTCTTGTACTCATCGAAGTTCTCCTGAGTCACCTGGTATCCGCTCACGTATCATCACATCATCGCTGAGATAGAGGGTGACTCCCACGATCAGTCCCAGTCCCACCTGGCCAATCACCTTGAATTTTCCTCTCAGGCCCTCTTTATTCTTCTTGAATACTTTGATATAGTCATCCAGAAATCCGATCAGACCCATCCAGATGGTGGCCACCAGCATCAGGATGATGTATATATTGGTCAGATCTGCAAAGAGAAGCACCGGGATGATGATGGAAGCCAGAATAATGATCCCTCCCATGGTTGGGGTTCCCTGCTTTTGTTTCTGTCCGTCCAGGCCCAGGTCACGAACCGACTCGCCAATTTGCTTGCGGTGAAGTATGGTTATGATCCTTTTACCCACGATCATGGAGATCACCAGGGAAGAAATCACCGTAAAAGAGGCCCGGAACGAGAGGTACTGGAACATCCCCGCTCCCGGAATATCAAATTTCTCTAAGTAGTCAAAAAGGTGATATATCATCTTCTATCCCTTTAAATTTTCTTTCACTAAAGTCCATATCGTCAAATGGCCGTTTCTCGCCGGCGATCTCCTGTGTTTTCTCATGGCCCTTTCCGGCCACCAGAATAATGTCTTTCGGTCCGGCTATGATACAGGCGGTGCGTATGGCTTCTTCCCGGCTCACAATCCGCATGGTACGTTCCAGTAGACTGCTTGGGCACCCCTTCCATCATATCATCCAGGATCGCTTCCGGATCTTCATTCCTGGGGTTATCGGAAGTGAGGATCACCTTGTGACTGGCCCCGGAAACAATCTTTGCCATGGCCGGACGCTTACCTTTGTCCCTGTTCCCCCCCGCGCCCACCACGGTGATGATTTCTCCACCACTCACGTTTACCTCATGGATGGTATCCAGCACATTCTTCAGGGCATCCGGGGTATGTGCATAGTCCACGATTACCGTGGTCCCTTTCCCGGATCGAAAAGTCTCGAATCTCCCGGCAACCGGATTTAGTTCACTTAGTGCTTCCATCACTTCCTCTGCATGATGTCCAAGTAAGATGGAGGCTCCATAAACACAAAGCAGGTTCGATGCATTGAACCTTCCAGGCAGTTTGACCCAGACTTCTTTGCCGTTGATCTCCATGGCCGAACCCTCCAGGTGCATCTCCGTGATCTTTCCCCTGAATTCGCACATGGAGCGCAGGCTGTAGATGTGTTTCTCCGCCTGGCAATTCTGCAGCATCACCCTTCCGTTCTTATCATCCCCGTTCACCAGGGCAAAAGCATCGTCAGGCAGCTGATCGAAAAATCGTTTTTTCACCTTCAGGTACTCCCTGAAATCCTTGTGATAGTCCAGGTGGTCGCGGGTCAGGTTGGTAAAGAGTCCCCCGTTGAACTCCAAGGCCTTCAATTCGTTCCTGGTCGATGGCATGGGAAGAGACCTCCATAAAACAGTATTCACATCCGGTCATCCACCATTTGCCGCAATACCTCATTGATCTGAAGCGGATCGGGAGTGGTATGCGTGGCCGGATGCGAATCTTCCCCAATCAGTACCTGAATGGTGGATAATCAATCCGGCCCGGAATCCCATCGGGTATGCATCTGGTACAGCAAGGTGGCAATGGTGGTTTTTCCATTGGTTCCCGTGACTCCCACCAGGGTCAATTCGCGGGAAGGGTGTCCGTACTAAGCTGAGGCCATCTGTGCCAGGGCCTTCCGGCTGAGCTGACCCTTACATAGGAACTCCAGGAATGATTTTTTGCGCCGGATCCTCACAGACCACCGCTGCTGCGCCCGAAGGAGAGCCGGCCAATAAACTGGTGACCGTCGGCCTCAAGTCCGTGAACGGCCACAAAAAGATCTCCCTCTTCCACCTGCCGTGAATCAAAGCTGATCTTCCCGATACGGGGATCCTGCTCTCCGCTTCTGGAGCTTAACTCCACTCCTGCTATGATCTCACTCAGTTGCAATTATCCTTCTTTTAAGCTCATGTCCAGTTTCACCGCACTACCCCTTCTAATCTGGCTTCCTGGCAAAATGCGATTGTTGCCGGACGGTTCCTCTTCCATCGGCTTCCACCTTTAATCCTTTGCTTTCCAGTAAATAGACGGCATCCTTTAAACCCATATCCACCACATTGGGAACCAGGCCGGGATGAATGGGCCTGGAAGTAGCATTTACTCCTTCTTCGGTACTTTTGGTGGACACCCAGTGGCTTTTTTCTCCATTCAGCTTCAGGGGAAGATCCAGGTATTTGAAAGTGGATGCAAGGGCTTCACCGCTGCCACTTTTTGAAATAGGGGCCTGTAAAGTTTCTTCAGCCATTACTGCGGCATCTTCCTGCAATTCATATTCTCTCACATAGATCCGGTCGGTAATATCACGGAATATGGGTCCTGCCACCACATTTCCGTAATAGATCTCCTTGGAAGGTGCATTGACCACCACTATGCAGGAATACTTGGGATTGTCGGCCGGAAAGTACCCCACAAAGGAAGCCTGGTACAAATCGGTATATCCCTCCTTACTGGCAAGGGCCACTTTCGCTGTCCCGGTTTTTCCGGCAATCTTGTAATGTGTGTTGGCCAGATTTTCTGCAGTTCCGTTTTCTACCACCCCTTCCAGCATGGCTTTGATGTGCTCCAGGGTTTCCCTGGAACAGATGTGGTTGTTCAGCACCTCGGTCTCCAACACTTTTTTATCACCTTACCATGGGAACGGATCTCCTCTCACAAACATGGGTTTGACCATCTTACCGTCATTGGCCACGGCATTGTAAAAGTGCAAGAATCTGCAGGGGAGTCATAAGGACCTCGTAGCCATGGACATCCAGGGAAGGGAGATCCCCGACCAGAATCATTGTCCGGTGTACTTGATATTGGGCTGATCCCTCTCCCTTTGATCTCGATACCCAGTTTCTGGTTCAGACCCATTTCGTAGAGCCGGTCTACAAACTGCTCCGGCTTATCCTTGTAGTTTTCATAGGCCAGTTTGGTGATTCCCACATTGGAGGATACTTCAAATGCGCGCTGAACAGTGATTTCTCCCAAGCGCTCATCGCTGACTGTCTTCCACCTTATGACCATAATAGTAGTGACTCACCATTCCCACATCCACGATATCTTCCGGGTGAACATGGCCATCTTCCAAAAGGGCAATCATGGTGGCCAGCTTAAAGGTGGAGCCGGGTTCGGTGGACTTTCCCGATGGCGTAATTGTAATCCTCATCGTAATTCCCATTCTTCATCCCTGGAAAGATTGGCGATGGCCTTTACCTTGCCGGTTTTTACCTCCATCAGTACCACGGTGCCATGATCGGCCTCATGCCTGGCCAACTGCTCCAGGAGGGCACTTTCTGCTACATCCTGAAGGTCCACATCTAAGGTGGTAATGATGTCCTGGCCATCTTCGGGTTCGATTTCGTTGGCATCGTTGATGGGCATCCATACATCGCCGCGAACCTTGCGCATCAGGCGGTAACCTTCCACCCCTTTCAGTTCCTTATCGTAAGCCCCCTCAAGTCCCACCACGCTTTTATAATCTTGCATGGGATATCCAATGGTCCGTGCTGCCAGCAGATCATAGGGCCGCTTCCGGCGGTTTTGTTGCACATACTGGACCCCTCCCTGGTATCTCCCCAGCTTAAAGATTGGGAACTGCTTCACCTTCTGCAGCTGGGAGTAGGTGACATTTCGTTTAACCAGGTAGAAGCGGTTTCCATTTTCCCGTTCCCTGACCAGCGCTCTTTTATAGGTGGTCCAGTGCGCGGTCGCCAAAGAGTCCCGAAAGAGATTTTGCCAGCTCGTCCACCCCGGCATCAAAAATTTCGCGGGTAAAGGATTCCGAACGGAAGTCCATCCGGATCTCGTAATAAGGGACATCCACAGCCAGCAGCCTGCCATCGGAAGAGAGAATATTTCCCCGGTTGGGCTCTATCACTGTATGCTGGACCGTGCTGCTCTCCTCCTGCTCCCACTTTTCCTTTTCAAACAACTGCAGGTGAAGTGCTTTTCCTAGTATAAGCAGGCCCATAAGCAAAACTCCCAGGTACACCAGGGAGGTCCGTATCAGTATGTCGCGCTTCAATGACATATTACTCTTCCTTATAAATCAGTTTCCGCGGCGGCTCCAGATTCTCTTCCAATCCCAATTCATACCTGTTTACCAGCTGCTTCACTTCCGACTGCCTGCTGATCCTCACCAGCTCCGAAGAGGTGGAGATCGACTTTGCACGTAATTCTTTCACATCACTCTGCAGTTGATTCAGCTGAATCACAGTCTTCTCCGCATGATTCCTGTTGGCAATGGAGAAAAAAGCGATCAAAACCAACAGCAGGATAAAGCGGGCCTGTTTGATCACCGCCCTACGGGTCAGCACATTGCCATCCACCAGATCCCGGAAGGATAAACTCTTTTCCTTCTCCTCGATGGACTGATCAAATTCTATGTTCTTCCTCTCCCTGCTCATGTTTCAGTTCGTTCAGCAATTCTCAGTTTGGCACTCCGGGCCCTGTTATTTTCTTTTATCTCCTCCTCCGAAGGGGTAATCACGCTCCGGTTCACCAGTTTCCAGGGTGATTGTATATTTCCATAAAAATCCTTTTCTATCACACCCTCCAGATTCCCCGATCGCATAAAATTCTTAACGATCCGGTCCTCGAGGGAGTGGTAGCTTATAACCACCAGCCTTCCCCCTGGCTTCAGGCAGTCTGCTGTCTGAACGAGCATCTCCCTGAGGGCCTCCATCTCCCCGTTCACTTCGATCCGCAGAGCCTGATACACCTTGGCCAGGAACTTACTGGGCTGTTTTTGGGGGATTAAACGCCCCAGTGCTCTCTCCAGATCCCTCGTAGTTTCAATTCTGGCCTCCTCCCTGGCCGCCACAACAGCATTTGAGATGGCAAAGGCAGATCCGAGTTCTCCGTATGAACGAAAGATTCTGACCAGCTCTTCCCGTGGCGCCTCATTCAACAGCTGCGATGCCGTCTGCCTGCTTCGCACATCCATGCGCATATCCAGTGCCGTATCTGATTTGAATGAAAAACCCCTCCCGGGTTGGTCGATTTGAAAAGAGGAGATACCCAGATCAGCCAGAATTCCATCTACTTTTTCAATGGCATGGTATCTCAGGTAGTGTTTTAAGTATCTGAAGTTTGCCCCGACAAAAATGAGTCGCTTGTCATCCGGAACATTGGCCACGGCATCCTGATCCTGATCAAATACTACAAGCCTGCCATTTTTACCCAACTTGTTAAGAACTTCGAGGGAGTGCCCCCCTCCTCCAAAGGTCAGATCTACGTAGATCCCCTTTGGTTTGATGTATAGTCCGTCAATGCTTTCATCCAACAATACTGGCTTATGATAGCCCATTATGTATCCGTTCGTCTATTGATCCACCTAATATTTTCTCAGCCATGGCTGCAAAATCATCATCAGCCACACTGACCTTGCCATATTGATCCGAAGCCCAGATTTCAATCTTTCCCGATTGTCCTGCCAATACCACTTCATCCTCGATCCCGGCATATTCCATCAAGTCGCTTGGGAAGCAAGCATCCTGTTATTGGCATCCAGCGACACCTCAGCCGTTCCTGAAAAAAACATCCTTAGAAAATTTCGCATGCTCTTTGTTGTAAGGATTGGTTCTGGAACGGATGATTTTATTCTGCCGCTCCCACTCCTCCATGGGGTACATGATCAGACAGTTCTCAAACAAATCCCGCTTCAGCACAAAACCATCCTGAAGAAGCTCTCTGCTCTGCTTTTTAAAGCAGCAGGAAAGGAGAGCCGTCCCTTTGGAATCAAGCCTGACTGTATAGTCTCCGATAAACGTAATCATAGGGCTTTCACGGGTTTGAGCGTAAAAATATAATTTTTTCACCACTTTGTACCATTTTACCCCACTTTTTCCCACTTTGTTAATAACTTATCTTTTAATACTTTTGTCTTTGCACTATGGCGAGGCTCGCGCCAACAGGATTTCAATGGACGAAGCAAGTCACAAAAAGAATTTTAAACCCATCAATATCAGGGACTTAATTCATGGATAAAAATCCCAGGGCTAGCTCGTTGGATTCCTGGCTTCGTTTACAGACTTTTGTCCCGCATCCTCCGGATAGATTTTATGAATGATCCCATTCTTTATAACCATGGATATAAGAAGGATGTGGATTTTGCCCGAGCTTCCATCGAAGTCTTTAATGTAACGCCTGGAGGTAAAGGGGAGGGAACATCTTCCTCGGAAAGGGCGCTTTATTTTTGTGGCCAACCACCCCCTGGGTGGGTTTGATGGCATGATGATTATCAGTGAGCTGTAGCCGAAGCTTATCCCCAGCTGAAAGTCCTGGTAAATGACCTGCTGACCAACGTGAAAAACATGGATGGCATCTTTGTGCCCATCAACAAGCACGGAGCACAGGCCATGGATAATGTACGCCGAATCAATGCCATTTTCGAGTCCGACGAACAGGTGATGTCCTTTCCCGGCCGGACTGGTCTCCCGAAGAAGAAAAGGAGTCATCCGGGATGTGGCCTGGCAGAAAAGCATCATTACCAAGGCCAAACAATCCAAAAGAGACATCATCCCCATCCATGTGAGCGGCAGATGTTCCAATTTCTTCTACAACCTGGCAAATACCAGGAAGTTCCTGGGAATCAAGACAAACCTGGAAATGTTTTTCCTTCCCAACGAATCCTACAAGCACCGAAACAAACACTTCAAATTAGCTTTCGGAAAGCCGATTCCCTATCATACCTTTGATAAGCGTTTTACCCCGATCCAGTGGGCCGCTCACATGTAAGGACTATACCTATTCCCTGGTGGAGAATCCTGAAGGTGAATTTTCAGCATAAATAAAACCCTAAGCTGTCGATCATGAAAATGAAAAATATTATACCCCCGGTTCCCCTGGAAGCCCTGAAAGATGAGCTGACTAAGGAACGGTTCATCCGAAAAACCAACAAGGCCGGGAATAAAATTTATATCATCAATGCCGAAAATTCACCCAATATCATGCGGGAAATCGGGCGGCTCAGGGAGCTCTCCTTTCGCAATGCGGGCGGAGGCACCGGTCTGGAATGTGACCTGGATGAATATGATACCGGGAAGGATTCCTACCAGCAACTGATTGTCTGGGATCCGGACGAAGAGGCGATCCTGGGTGGATACCGCTTTCATATATGCGATCCCGGCAAATGTGTTAAAAATGGAAAGGTGAAACTGGCCACCTCCAAGCTATTCAATTTTTCAGATGAGTTTATCAGAGAATTATCTTCCGCATATGATCGAACTGGGTCGTTCCTTTGTACAACCCAAATACCAGAGTACGGCCCTCCGGCGAAAGGGGCTATATGCACTGGATAATCTCTGGGACGGACTGGGTGCCCTGGTGCTGGACCATCCCAGCAAGAAATATATGTTCGGAAAGGTAACCATGTACCTGCACTACCACCAGATGGCCAGGGATATGATCCTCTTCTTTCTGAACAAGCATTTCCCCGACAGCGATGGACTGGTCACACCGAAAGAACCTTTGAAGATGGCCACTGACCGGGCAAAACTTACCGCCATATTTACCGGGTCAGGATTATGAGGAAGATTATAAAATACTTTCCAAGGAAGTGAGGGCCTGTGGCGAAAACATTCCCCCCCTGATCAATGCCTATATGAATCTTTCACCTTCCATGAGAACTTTTGGTACAGTACTGAACAAGGGATTTGGAGATGTGGAGGAGACCGGAATCATGATCACGGTGAATGATCTTTACAAAGCCAAAGTGGAGCGGCATGTACTGAACTATGTGCCCAAATCCGTTACAAAGGATCAAGAACATCCGGAGGAGAGACCTGAAGATCCAGAGACTGATTAGACGTTTTACCATTTCCAAGCGGAGATAGGGAGAGTTCTTTAGCCCGGGAATGGAGTTCTAATAGGCCCGGGTATTGATCCCGTGGATATAATTCAGGAAAGAGGTGCTGACCACCTTGTTCCCTCCCGGAGTGGGATAATCGCCCGTGAAATACCAGTCCCCCTTGTCATCGGGCACCGCCTTGTGCAGGTTTTCAATGCTCTGGTAAACAATCTTCACCTCAGCCTTCACATCAGAATCGGTAAGCATTTCTGCAATCTTCGTACTCACCTGTTGGCGGGTAAAGGGTTTGTAAATATCTTTTACATAATTTACATACTCCTCCTTGGGAAGATCCTTCTGCTGATTGCACTTCTTATAAACTTCGTTGATCACATGCTCCATCTCATTCTCCTTGAGCAGTTCAATCGCTGCCTGGAAGGCGGTGAAATCGCCCAGTTTGGCCATATCAATCCCATAGCAGTCGGGATACCTGATCTGGGGCGAGGAGGAGACCACCACAATTTTTTTGGGACCCAGCCGGTCCAGTATCTTAATAATGCTCTGCTTCAGGGTGGTTCCCCGGACTATGCTGTCGTCAATAATCACCAGGTTATCCTCACCACGGACGAATGGTCCCGTAGGTAATATCATATACATGGCTCACCATATCCTTCCGTCCCTTGTCCTGCGAAATAAAGGTGCTCAGCTTCAGGTCCTTGATGGCAACCTTTTCGATGCGGGCACCTTCCGTTCATGATTTTCAGGACCTCTTCCTGGCTGCATTTCCCCTTCAGCTTCTTCAGCTCTTCCATCTTCTTGTTCGAGCATATGATCTTCAATGCCCTTTACCATCCCGTAAAAAGCAGATTCGGCGGTATTGGGAATAAAGGAGAAGACCGTATCTTCCACCTCGTAATCGATGGCCTCCAGGATATGCGGGAACCAGAAGCTCACCCAGCTTCTTTCGCTCACTGTAGATCTCCCGGTCGCTTCCCCTGGAGAAATAGATCCTCTCGAAGGAACAGGATTTTTTCTCCTGTTTCTCCCTGATCTGATTCAAAGAGATCTCCCCGTTCTTTTTTCACGATCAGTGCATGACCGGGAGGCAGTTCCCTGACCTGGTCAAAATTCACATTCATGGCTGTCTGAATGACAGGGCGCTCGGAGGTGACAATCACGATCTCCTCGTCGTGGTAATAGAATGCAGGCCTGATTCCCCAGGGATCGCGCATGGCAAAGAGGTCCCCATGACCCATCATTCCGGCCACCGTATATCCTCCGTCCCACCGTTTGCTGGCACCTTCCAGAACCTTGGATACATCCAGGTTCCTGCCGATCTGTTCGGTAATATCCCGGTTGGTATAACCCTGGGATTTGTAGTGCATCAAACAGCTCCTGGTTCTCATTATCCAGAAAATGACCCACTTTCTCCAGCATGGTCACCGTATCGGAATATTCCTTCGGATACTGACCCAGATCGACCAGGATATTAAAGAGCTCATCCACATTGGTCAGGTTAAAGTTCCCTGCCATCACCAGATTCCTGGTGCGCCAGTTATTCTGTCGCATAACGGGATGCAGATTATCGGTACTGTTAGCGCCAAAGGTACCATAGCGCAAATGTCCCAGGTAGGCTTCTGCAGCAAAAGGGAGGTTGGCTTTGGCCCAGCTGGGATCATTAAAGGCATCGGGATGTGCCTTCTCCTCCTCTTCGAACCGGGCGTAGATCTTTTTAAAAATGTCGTTGATGGCCGAGGACCCGCTGTCCCGGTAACGGTTGAAATATTTTCTCCCCGGGGGAGTATCCAACTTCAGGCTGACCAAGCCCGCTCCGTCCTGTCCCCTGTTTCGCTGCTTTTCCATCAGCAGATACAACTTTTCCAGCCCGTATCTCCAGGACCCATACTGCAACTGATAATATTCCAGGGGTTTAAGTAAGCGGATAAGTGCAATCCCGCACTTGTGTTTCACTTCATCTGTCATAGGTCAAGCCGCTAATCCTCATTTTTCGGATTAATATAGTCCTCTCTTATAATTGGATTGGGGAAATCCCTTTTGATCCGGTCCAGTCAGTTTCAGTGCTTCACTCCTGGTCCGGCAATCACCCACATACACTTTGAAGTAGGGTTCGTCGTAGCGATTATAGGCATCCAGGCCCCGGTAAAGGGAGAGAAACCTGGCTCTTACCTGTTGCTGTTCCTCCTTGGCTCCTACTCCACTTCCGGAATAGATCCGGATACGGAACCCTGGCACCCCGGAAGATTTCATGTTTTGAGCGATCAGCTTGTTATAATTATCCAAAATCAGGCTATCCAGCTCAAGTGTGACCTGGTCACCGGGTCCCTGCTCCTGGAGTATTTTCAGCAAGTCTCCCGAAGAGCCACTCTGCCCCCGCTGGCCCATCACCAGGTTAAGGGAGAGAGTGAGGCATAAGAAAAATAAAAAGGAGCGTGTCATCCTGTTGTATTGTGGGGACAAAATTAATCAAATTTGCCTTCTGTATGGCATACAATAGATAAATTGCTTACATTCACTTTATGCAGGAGGAAACACGCAGAAAACAGAGGCGTAGAGAGGTTCTGGCCGGTTTAACAATTATCCTGGCAGTAGCCAGCTATGTGACCTCCCTGCTGCTGGACTTCAATTTTGTAAGTCCTTATGCCACCCTGCAGGAAGACCTCTCCTATCTCTTTAACTAATCAACTCAATTTGCAGATTAGTGTCTGGGCCTGGATGGGGACCTCCATCATGACTTTCCTGTCCATTCCTCCCTTCCTGATGCTTTTCCATAAACGGATGAAAGTTCTTCACTATGTTAACGCGCTCTGCTTACTGGGAGCTGCAGTGGGATTTCTGCTGATGGGAATTGCGGGGATCAAGCTGTATCAGGAACTGGGGGTAGGGGCCCAGACTCTTATGGATGAATCCGATGAACAGCTTTGGATCAAATTGCTGGGTCTGTTTCAGGATGAACAGTTTTACAGGCGTATCGGAAGCAGCTTTGTTGGTCTGTTCGCCATAGGCCTGGCGCTTTCACGGGTCCAGATGAAGAGCTTTCCGCTTTTCGCCACAATCCTGCTGCTTGTCTGTGGCCCCACCATGATCTTTTTCAACTGGTACGATCCCGATCACCTGGTCCGGACTGCAGCCATGGCAGGCATCGTGATCGGGATAAGCACCTTCTCTGTAAGAGTAATAAATAAGGGATTATAAGTGAGGCCCTGGCTGACTACTCCATGGCCTCGGACACTTCATCAGTTACATTCAGGTTGTGTGAAACCACCTGCACATCGTCATCATCTTCAAATTCCTCAATGATCTTCATGATCTGAATGGCCTGTTCCTTTGGCAGGTCTACCATATCATTTGCTATCCTCTGCAGTTCGGCACTTTCTGGCTCCAGTCCCATCTCCTGCAGTTTCAACTGCACACTATGAAAATCTTCCATGGGTGTGGTGATCATAAAGATGTCTTCTTCCAGCTCAACTTCTTCCACGCCGGCATCGATCAGCTCCAACTCAAATTCATCGGGATCCAGCTCGCCTTTGGCCAGACTGATGATCCCTTTCCGTTCGAACATGTAAGAGAGAGATCCGTTGGTCCCCAGTTCTCCGCCCCGTTTGTTAAAAATGGCCCTGACATTGCTGACGGTCCGGTTCCGGTTGTCGGTGAGACAATCCACATAAACCAGGACCCCATTGGGAAGTCTCCCTTCAAAGGTCAGTTCCAGAAAAGAAGAATTGTCTCTGTCGGCTTTGTTAATGGCCCTCTGAATGGTATCCTTGGGCATATTCATCCCCCTGGCATTCTGAACGGCGGACCGGAGCCTGGGATTGGATTCAATATCAGTACCCCCCTCGCTGGCGGCCACTGTGATTTCCTTGATTAGTTTGGTAAAGAGTTTTCCCCTTCTGGCATCATTGGCGCCCTTTTTGCGCTTGATGGTAGACCATTTGCTGTGTCCTGACATAATTCTGATTCAATAGTTACTGCAAAATTAGAAAAATGCCGCTCTTTTTAAAAACAATCAGCGCCGGATCACCTGAACCCCTCCAAAAACCACATCCACCTTGATATCGATGGAGGCCGAATCGTGCCTGCAGGAGTCACTTTCATATACGGTGGTTCCAAATACCGCATTGTTGCCATCCGGCAGTTCTGCCCCGGCAAAAACAGCATCTGCCTGAATCCTGACCGGTTTATCCCTGGGAATGATAATCTGAGTCCCCCCGAAAACCGTACTCACCTTTGCCCGAAAACTCCCCTGTTCCAGGTCCACATTGGTGAAATCGTACACCCCTTTGGCAAAAAGCACGGTATACTCTTTCCCTGATTCGGGATTATCGTAGACCCTTTCATTAAAAATGGTCTCCTCCGGGCTAAAGTGACGCTCGGAAATAAACGTTCTTCCAAACAGGACTTTGAGTCCAAGTAATACAAGGAAAATCCCTATCAATACTTTGAACACCGGGAAATCAACATTAAATACCACTTTAATAATCAGTGCCACTCCCAGAAAGAGTAAAAATGCACCCCAAAATAATCCTGCTCCCATTTTCATCTTATTTAAATTTATAAATAATAATGTATTCTACTGCAAGTATAAGGCACGTACGGCACGCCATAGTAGCCTAAATCGGTAAACAGCTTCTAAATTGTCGGTCAATGGTCTTTTTTCTACCTTTGCGCCCATGTCGACCCGCAAACTCTATATAGAAACCTATGGCTGCCAGATGAATGTGGTGGACAGCGAAGTAGTTGCTGCCATCCTCCAACAGCACCAGTATCAGCTGACTGAAGATATTCATGAGGCCGATCTGGTACTCGTCAATACCTGCTCCATCCGGGATAATGCAGAGCAGCGTGTCCGGTCCAGGCTCAGGGAGTTCCGGAAAATCAAGGGAAGGGAAAAACCTGTTTCCGTGGGGGTGATCGGTTGCATGGCCGAAAGGCTCAAGGAGAAGCTGCTGGAAGAGGAGACCGTGGTCGACCTGGTGGTGGGTCCTGATGCCTACCGCGACCTTCCTGCCCTGCTGGAAGAGGTGGAGAGCGGTCATAAAGGGATCAATACCCTGCTTTCACTGGAAGAGACTTACGGGGATATCCGCCCCGTGAGAATGGACCGCAACCATGTGACCTCCTTTGTAGCCATCATGCGGGGATGTAACAACTTCTGCGCCTACTGCGTGGTACCGGGGACCCGCGGCAGGGAGCGAAGCCGCGATCCCGAAACCATCCTTGGAGAAGCCAAAGATCTCTTTTCACAAAGGCTACAGGGAAGTTACCCTGCTGGGACAGAATGTCAATTCCTACCGTTGGAAAGAAGGAGAGAATCAGCTAAAATTTGAGAAGCTTCTGGAAAGAGTGGCGGAAATTGACCCTAAATTCCGGGTGCGCTTTGCCACTTCACATCCCAAGGACCTCTCGGAAGAACTGCTGCAGGTAATGGCAAAATTTCCCAACCTGTGCAGGTCCATCCACCTGCCGGTGCAATCGGGCAGCAGCACTGTACTTGAAAGAATGAAAAGAAGGTATACCAGGGAACATTATATGGACCGGGTATCGGCTATTCGTAAATTCCTCCCTGATGCATCCATTTCCACCGATATTATTGCAGGATTTTGCGGAGAGACCGAGGAGGAGCACCAGGAAACCCTAAGCCTGATGGAGATGGGCAGACTATGATTTTGCCTATATGTTCAAATACAGCGAACGCCCCGATACCTTTGCCGCAGAGAAATTGCAGGATGATGTGCCCGAAGCGCTTAAAACCCGCCGGTTAAATGAAATCATTGAGCTGCAGTCTGAACTCTCACTGGCAAGCAAAAAACGGGATGTGGGCCAGACTTTTGAAGTGCTGGTAGAAGGCACCTCAAAAAAATCGAAGGAGCATCTTTATGGCAGGACCTCTCAAAACAAAGTGGTGGTTTTTCCGAAAAAAGATCTGAAGCCAGGCGACTATACGGATATTACGATTACAGACTGCACTTCGGCCACCCTGATCGGGTCCTAATCCAGCACCATCAGGATCTTCTCCCTGGTATGCTTGCAACTGACAAAAACAAAGCGATCCTCCAGCTCCGTCAACTTAATCAGTTCAGCTACTTCCTCGGAAATATTGCAGAGTTTAAAGTGGCTTCCCACTTCCCTGGCCCGGTCCGAAATCTCCAGCAGCACATCAAAGCCTGCAGAATCTATGAAACGTATATCCTCCAGATTAAATACCACCGTTACACCGGGTTCTTCAACCAGCTCCCTAAGCTGTTGGTTGACCAGCTCTGAAAACAGGGTATTCAATTTGTTTACCTGGAACAATTCCACCCTGTACTGATTCTCTTCCTTTGCAATCTTAAGCATCTCTTTTTGGTCAAATAATTCTAGGGGTACAAAGTAAATGGCAACTAATTTACCCCGAAATAAAACGCCACTAAGTTATTCACAAATAATTGTGAATTAGAATTTTTCGCTTATCCCCAGGCCGAAAAGCGCAAAATCATATTTCACGGGATCTTCCGGGTCGAAGGCCCGAAGCACCTGGTCCAGCTCCTCTAAGGCCCTGGCATCATTCTGTGTTCGTTTCAGCAAGCCCAGTTTCCGTGCGACCGTTCCGGTATGAATATCCAGGGGGCAGGAGAGTTTAGCCTGGGATATGCTCTTCCACAGGCCAAAATCAACGCCGGCACGATCCTTTCGAATCATCCATCTCAAAAACATATTTATCCTCTTAGCGGCGGATCCTTTCAGGGGATCCGGGAGGTGTTTTCGGGTCCGCTGAGGATGTGGCAACAAAAAAAACTCCCTCTTCAGGTGGTGAATAGCTTCTTGCAGGGACCGCTCTGTCTGATGCAAGACAAAGATTCCTTCCAGACCGTTCTTTTTCAGGTAGAGGTATTTCAGAGCCTGAACAAAAAAGATAAAATCAGTGGCATTAAAGGTGCGGTGAACAAAGCCAGCCAATCGGTCCAGATGCTCTTCTCTGTGGTTTATAACAAAATCATAAGGGGAGTTGCCCATAAGCCCCATCATTTTCCGGGCATTCCTGATTATGGAAATACGGTTCCCCCAGGATATGGTGGCCACCAGGAATCCGGCTATTTCAATATCCTCTTTCTCCTCATACAAATGGGGTATCTGAATGGGATCCAGGGCAATAAAATCAGGATGATTGTACTGCAGCGCTTTTTCATTCAGGAATTCCCGCATCTCTTCAAACTCCAGCTCCATGGGTCATGCCTTGTTTAGGGAAATAATTACTGGAAGGCCTCCGGATACCAGTCCGGCGCATTGCGGTCGAAAATCTTCCTGAGCACCGCTTCATGCAGATCCATTTCTGAAAATTCTGTACATCTTGAATGAATTTAAACTGTTCTATATTCTGAAATAAATCTTGTGCTTATGGAGCCACTGGCACATATACCACAGGATAAACAGGACCATGGCGTTGGTCAGAATGGAGGCTGTCAATTCTCCCATCCAGCCAAAGAGGGCAAAGGTAAAGGGGTGCAGGATGGATTCAATAAGGACGGCACCCCCCACATGGGCAAAGAGGTAAATAAACAGGGGATTCATGCCCACTACCCTGAAAAAAATCGACCACTTCTGTTTCTTTTTTATATCTATCAGCCAGTAGGAGAAAGCCAGAGTCAGAAAGGTCCAACCGCCGCTTACAATCACAAAAGTGGAAGTGCTTATGCGCTTGATAATCGGTGTCAGTGGGCTAAGCCCATATCCGAGCGCCAGGCCGATCACACCGGCTATGATTAAGATTTTTAATTTCTGGCCTTCCTTCCTCTGACTCATCAGCAGCTGACCTGCCAGAACCCCCCAGATCGTATGAGCAGTGGTGGGAATGGCATTAAAGGAGACCCAGTGTCCATTCAGATCTGCCCCGCCGTACTGCAGATCCAGCCAGGTACCGAAATTCTCATTGGGGCTAAAGGCATGGTTAAACCCTTCCACCCAGAAACCCCGGTAAATCAATTCGCTTAGCGCCAGCAACAGAAAGGAAAATATAATCTGAAACCGGGCCGGTTTATTCATCACCAGGAAAGCCAGAATATAGGTCACGGCCAGCTGGGCCAGGACATTCTGGAACCTGAAAACGATCTTTCCGGAACTGATGCAGTAAAGGGCCCAGCCTATAAAGAGCAACAAGAAGGCACGTTGAATGACATGCCACTTGATCTGCCTTCGAGATTGCCCGCGCTTCAGGCGATTGGATAAAGAATAGGGCATGGCCACCCCTACAATGAACATAAAATAGGGTTGGACCAGATCCCAGAATCGAAGCCCATTCCACGGCTGATGCCGGAACTGCCCGGCAATCGCATATATAAAGGATCCTTCAAGTGCCGGATCGTGAAGCGCCGAGAAGAAATGGGTAAATTCAGCTATGAGTAAAAACATGGTTGCTCCCCGGAAAAAATCAAGGGATAACAATCGTTCCGGGCGATGGGAAGAAGAGGGATCAGTCATAACATATCAAAAGTAGCTAAGAGCTATTTCTATTACAAGCGGTGCTCCAATATCAGCTGTGGAATATCCTCAGTCACCCTTTTTCAAATTTACCTTCAGATTCAACTCCTTCAGTTGATCTTCAGAAATTGTGGAGGGCGTATCGATCATCATATCCCGCCCCGAGTTGTTTTTGGGGAAGGCAATCACATCACGGATCGAATCGATGCCCGCGAACAGGGCCACCCAGCGGTCAAATCCAAAGGCGATCCCCCCGTGGGGAGGGGCCCCATAACGGAAAGCACTCATCAGGAAACCAAATTGTTTCTGGGCTTCTTCCTTGGTAAAGCCCAGCTTGTCGAACATCTGTTTCTGTAAATCCTCATTGTGGATCCGGATGGAACCGCCCCCAATCTCCACCCCGTTAATAACCAGGTCATAGGCCTTGGCCCTGACCTTGCCCGGATCGGTACGGAACAGCTCCAAATCCTCTTCGTAAGGACTCGTAAAGGGATGATGCATGGCATGGAATCTATTCGTTTCCTCGTCCCATTCCAACAGGGGGAAATCTACCACCCAGAGGGGCCTGAAAACCTCCGGATCGCGAAGCTTCAGCCGGTTGCCCATCTCCAGCCTTAGTTCACTCAATGCCTTCAGGGTAAGTTCACGCTCACCGGCCAGTACCAGGATCAGGTCTCCCGCTTTGGCTCCAAATTGTCCGGCCCACTGTTTCAGGTCAGCTTCCTCATAAAACTTATCGACCGAGGATTTCAGCGTTCCATCTTCGTTGTATTTCACATAGACCAGCCCCTTCATTCCCAACTGGGGACGTTTGACCCAATCGCTTAGAGCATCGAGCTGTTTGCGGCTGTAATCTGCACAGCCTTCCGCACAGATTCCACCCACATATTCGACCGTATCAAATACCTGGAAGCCCTTTCCCTTGACCAGCTCGCTTAATTCGCTGATCTCCATGCCAAAGCGTATATCAGGTTTATCGTTTCCAAAACGGCGCAAGGCCTCCGAGTAGGACATTTTGGGAAATTTTTCCTTAATTTCCACCTCTTTGATCGTGCGGAACAGGTGCCTGGCCAGGCCTTCGAAAGCATCCAGTAAATCGTCGCGCTCCACAAAGGACATTTCGCAGTCGATTTGGGTAAACTCCGGCTGCCGGTCGGCCCGCAGGTCCTCATCCCGGAAGCACTTGACTATCTGAAAGTACTTATCAAATCCAGCTACCATCAGTAGCTGCTTGAAGGTTTGGGGCGACTGGGGCAGGGCATAAAATTCTCCTTCATTCATGCGGGAAGGCACCACAAAATCCCTGGCCCCTTCCGGAGTTGATTTGATCAGTACCGGGGTTTCCACTTCCAGAAATCCCTGTTCACTCATGTATTTCCTGATCTCAATGGCCATCCTGTGCCTTAACTGCAGGTTCTTACGCACCGAAGCTCTGCGTAAATCCAGGTAGCGGTATTTCATGCGAAGGTCGTCGCCCCCGTCGGTCTTATCTTCAATGGTGAAGGGAGGGGTTTCTGAACTGTTCAGGACATCCAGCTTCTCCACCAGAATTTCGATATCGCCGGTGGGAATCTGGGTATTTTTGTTGCTGCGCTCCGCCACCTTTCCTGTGGCCTTAATGACGAACTCTCTTCCCAGTTTACGCGCTTCCTTACAAAGTGCGGGATTGGTCTCCATATTAAACACCAGCTGGGTGATTCCATAGCGATCGCGGAGATCCACAAAAGTCATTCCACCCAGGTCCCTGGATTTCTGTACCCAGCCCGAGAGGATCACCTGCTCCCCCTGATTCTTTAGGTTCAACTGCCCGCAATTGTGTGTCCTGTACATATGATTCTATTTTATAACTTTATAAGCTGCAAATTTAGCAATTTTAAAGAGGAAGTGTAAAGAAAGCTTATCTATCATGGTATACCCGGTACTCTCAGATGAATATTTTATGAATGAGGCACTTAAGGAAGCTCAGAAGGCCCTGGATAAAGAAGAAGTGCCGGTGGGAGCCGTGATAGTGAATCAGAACAGGATCATCGCCAGAGCCCATAACCAGACCCAGCAGCTAAATGACGTGACCGCCCATGCAGAAATGATCGCGATTACCTCAGCCACCAACTATCTGGGGGCTAAATACCTGACAGAGTGCACCCTCTTTGTGACCCTGGAACCCTGTGTGATGTGTGCCGCCGCCCTGAAATGGGCCCAGCTGGACAGGCTGGTTTTTGCAGCCTCAGATCCCAAGGAGGGCTTCTCCAGGCTGAAGGAGCCCCTGCTGCATAAAAAAACAGTCCTTGTTCCTGGTATTCTTGAAGCACAGGCCTCCCTGCTGCTTAAGCAATTTTTCCTGCATCGTCGCGGTTCAAAAAACTAAAATTCAGCCAGAATTCCATAAAGAAAGCTCAGGCCGTGTTCAGGCCCGGGTGATCCCAAACCCCGCCCGCTCCAAATCCTCCCAGTATCCGGGATAGGATTTGCTTACGACTCCGGGGTCTTCAATGGCAATGCCTCCCAGGCTGATGGCCAGAGGGGCAAAAGCCATGGCCATCCGGTGGTCGTGATAAGTAGCAATGACCGCACCCTCTAAGGGTTCACAACGGGATCCATCCCAGGACAGCCATTCCCCTGCCGGATCATCCTCCAATAAAAACCCGAGCTTCCTGAGCTCAGCACCAAGGGCCTTTATGCGATCCGTTTCCTTCACCCGAAGGGTCCGGGTTCCGGTAAAACGGAAGGGAACTCCAAGGGCACACAGGGTGGTCGCCAGGGTCTGAACCAGGTCGGGACAAGCGGTAAAATCATAGGCAAAGTGCCCGGGCCAATCCACCAGGCAGGAGCTTAGATGCAGGCCATCCTCCCTGAAGGTGCTTTGTACTCCCAGGGCCTGAAAGAGGTGAACAAGCACCGAATCGCCCTGCAGGCTCTGCTTGTAAAGTTCAGGAAGATGGATCTCCGATCCGGGAAGCAAGGCGGCCACCTGGAACCAGTAGGAGGCTCCGCTCCAATCTGATTCAACCTTAAAATCCTCCATGGAATAAGTGCCCTGTGGCACGGCAATCTTTCTTCCGTCAAAAGAGGCCCCGGCCCCGCAAAGATTCATCAGTGACAGGGTCATCTCTATGTAGGTAGCCGATACCACCTTTCCATTTAAGTGGAGGATCAGACCCTCTTCCAGGCGTGGACCGATCATCATCAAAGCACTGATAAACTGGCTGCTGACCCCTGCTTCAATGGCAATACTTCCACCCTTTAAGCTTCCCCCCTGAATCCTCAGAGGTGGACAGCCCTCATTTTCCAGATATTCTATTCGGGCACCCAACTGTTTTAGAGCATCCACCAGGGGACCAATGGGCCGTTGCTTCATCCGCTGGGAACCTGTCAATATTACTTCGCCGGACAGTGTGGAAAGGTAGGCAGCCAGGAAACGCATGGCCGTACCTGCATGCCCCACATCCTTTATATCAGACTCTTTATCAAGAGCTTTGATTAGAACTTCCGTATCATCACTTTGCGACAGATTATGTAAACGGGCCCTGGAACCGGCCAGTGCACGAATAATCAACATCCGGTTGGAGATGCTCTTGGAGGCGGGAATATGGATGATATCCTTAACTGCATTTAGTGGCGCAGAAATGACATTTTTCATAAATCAAAGATAATAATTAGCATATATTGCGACCCTGAAATATTTGCATGTAAACGACGACCATGAAAGAAATTAATTTTGAGGATACCAGGACGGCATTCCGTATCAAATCGGACCGCGATCTTCGCAGGGCATTTATCCTGTTTAAACTGATCTCTTACCCCATCCTGGTGAAAATAGGCAACCCGGTCATCCGTGTGCTATCCACCTTGAGGATCCCCATCGGATGGATCGTTAAACCTACAGCCTTTAAGCACTTTGTGGGTGGATCCACCCTGAAAGAGTGTCAGCCTGCCGTGGAAAAGCTTAAAAGCGCCAATGTGTATTCCATCCTGGATTACTCGGTGGAAGGGAAAGAAACCGAGAAATCCATTCGGGCGGCTCTGGAAGAGACTCTTCGTGCCGTTAAAAATGCGGGCAATAATCCCGATATCCCCTTTGCTGTGTTCAAACCCACTGCTTTTGGAAGCCACAGGGCCCTGGAGATTCTCAGTGGAGAAGGACAAGCGGATGAGTGGATCCTGGAGGAGGGAGAAAAATTCCGCAACAGGATCGAACTCCTCTGCAAGACTGCCTTTGAAAACGATATCCCCATCATGATCGATGCGGAAGACACCTATATCCAGCACTTCATCGATAAGGTGGTGATGGAGATGATGCAGAAATACAACAAGGAAAAGTGCATCGTATTCAACACCTACCAGATGTACCGTCACGACCGGATTGCGATTCTGGAAGCCGATATTAAAAAAGCACGTGAAGAAAAATTCTACCTGGGAGCCAAGTTTGTGCGTGGTGCCTATATGGAGCGAGAACGGGCAAGAGCCGCTAAAATGGGCTATGAAGATCCCATTCAACCCGACCGGGAAAGTACGGACCGGGACTTTAACCTGGCGCTGAAGATCTCCATGGACAACCTGGACGTGGTCTCTATCTTCAACGGAACGCACAACGAGTACAGCAGTAAATATCTGACTGAGCTGATGATCGGGCAGGGAGTGGAGCCAGGTGACAAACGGATCTGGTTTTCCCAGCTCTATGGGATGAGTGAACACATCAGTTTCAACCTGTCGGCCGCTGGGTTTAATGTGGCAAAATATGTACCTTACGGTCCGGTTCGCTTTGTACTTCCCTACCTGATGCGCCGTGTAGAGGAGAATACATCGGTTAAAGGGCAAACTGGCAGGGAGCTTAGCCTGATCAAAAGGGAGCGGCAACGGAGAAAAAATGAAACTGGATAACCAAAAAAACACCTACCATATCTGGCTGAGCAGGCTGGTCATGACGATGGTCTTTGCCCTGATTATCCTGATCCTGGTGTTTGTAGGCTGGTTTGATGATCTTGAGGCAGGGATCACCAAATACCACCTGATGATAGTGATCTCCGGAGTCTATGTCCTGATCAACTGGATCAACTTTTTGAAACGTCCCTACTTTGTTTCTTACAGCGATCAGGGGGAGATGATTGTGGTCCGTTACTACCCGGTAAGTATGTTTACCAGCCGGAAGAACTCCATTGAAATTCCCAAAAAACAGTTTGTAAAATATGAACTGAAGCCTTTCTTCTTCAAGACCCAGCACTACCTGATCCTGTCCCAGAATTTCCGGGGCAAGGTGGCAAAATATCCCAAAATCAGCCTTTCGGCCATCGACAAGGACGATCGCGAAAAACTGCTACAGTCTCTGGACAAATTTGCCAGTGCCGGATCAGGATGAGAGAATAAATCAGGTATAGATAACCATCTCCCTCTCTGCATCCCAGTCCATTCCTTTCACATAGGTATTGTAAAGTCCGGGCTGTGAGAATCCATCCCATACCACTTCATGCTTTCCGGGTTCAAGCCCTTCGGCTTCCATACGCCAGACGACTTCACCATGTCGGTTCTTGATATCCATATAGACATCCCCCTTTTCCGGTACGGATAGCTCCATTACAACCTTATCCTTTGCATTGGTGCCCAGTGCCCGAATGGAAGGCGGATCCGGCTGGATGATTTCTCCAGTGGCTTTCCACGAAGCATAATCAAAAGGTTCATCACACATATGGTATTTATCCTCATCAAATCCATAGGTATTTTTTCTAAGATAAGCCGTCAGAAGAGGAGTCCTGTTAAGCGAATCAAGCTTCACTTTTTTTGCCTTACCATCTTTCCACAGATAAACAGGGATATCGTGCGGATCAAGCACATCTGAAAGACCACGCTCAATTCCAATGTGGAAAAGCCCGAAATTCCCGGGTTCATGTCCGCCAAGCCAGTGTTCTATCATGTCCACCCTGAATGCATCCATCCCGAAAATCACCTGATTACTCATATAAGTCCTGCCTTTCCTGTTGTGAGGCCCTCTTCCGAACCCGTCGCCATCAAGGCTATAAGTACCTTCAACAATATTGATTCCTGTTCGGGTAACACTGTAAGAATCCAGCATGCGCTGAACCCATTGCTCCATAAAAAGCCCCCCGGTATAGGGCGGAATGTCCATCAGACTGTCCCATCGTGGAATGCCGGCTTCCACATGCTTCATGTATAGCTTCTCGATCTTATCCATATAATCCGGCTGGAAAAACTGATGATAACGCTCGTCATATGATTTGAATATATTCTGATGACCGCCACAGAACTGGTGAAATTTCCTGGCCGTGATTCCCTGCAGATTTTTAATGGCACCGGTAAGTCCCATCCGATGCGTTTTGAATTTTGCAATATTAATCAGGAAGGAGTCGGGGGCATTCATAGGGGCCATAAATCCCACCTTTTTGAAAACAACTCCGTCAACTTCCTCGAAAATCAAGTCCCCAGGCTCCAGATCCCAGTAATCCTTGCTGGTCAGATCCCTCAGATCGAAATTGTTTCTTTCTGCCATCGCCGTGTACCCGTTGGACTCCCAATATTGAGGACAGGCACATTCCCTTAAGGAAAAATTCTGAGGACCTTTATTTTTTACCCCTGTTAAAAAACCTTCAATAAAGTTCAGGTCAGTGGTGATGCCCAGCTTTGCTGCCGGATCAGATCCGGGCCTTCCAGTGCATGTCCAGTTAGGCTTACAGTTTATATGGGTCGAATTGAGGTATCCTTTCCCCTTCGTGCTTGTGACAAAGATCTCACCGGCCAGCTTATGGGCAGCATCATAGATGGGTTCAGAATCCGTTTTTTCCCGTACTTCCGTGAGATTTATAAAAACCGCTTCGGGATGCTCCTTAATAAAGGGGTGGAGATCAAATCCATCAGTTTTTGACGCTGCCCCTTGAGCCATGGTAGTGTATCCAGGTCCCACCAGCCCGGCTATACCCGCTGCAGAGGATACCTTAATAAAGTCTCGCCGTTTCATCTTCAGTAAAATAAAATAGTGAACAGTAAATATAATAATCTTAAAGAGTATGCGCTTAGCTTTTGTATCTTTAAATACTCAAATAAAATTGCACCATCACGATCAGTATACGACTATGAAACAAATCCTCAGATCCGGAAACTCCCTGACTGCTGTTTTTATTATGGCTATGGCATTGATTTATCTGCCTGAAATTCTTGTAGTTGGCCAGATATCCCTAAAAAGTGTTAATTCTATCGAAGTGGATAATGATAATACTAAATGGTTCAGTACAGATGCCGGTCTTGTAAGCTTTGATGGGATCAACTGGAAAATTCATCAAGACCATCTTGGATTACCCATACAGGATCTGAAAAGTATTACTTACGTGGATGATCCCGAAGGACCAGAACTCTGGATTGCTTCGTCCGAGGGAGCTACTGTCACCGGGCTGCCCCTTGATCAGCAGACAGAAGCTATTACGTACACTCCTGAGAACGCTCCCCTGATAAGTCAGGATGTGCTGGGCATTGCAGCCGGACAAGATAAGATTCGCTGGTTTGGAACAGATAAAGGAGTATCGGCCCTGAGCAAGGATAAATGGCTAAGTCCTGATTATAGCGGGTTTTACACTGACCGTATGTTTTTGGAATATCCCATCACCTCCATGGCTACTAATCCTAAGGGAGATTCACTCTATGTAGGAACTGAGGGTGTGGGTGTTTTCAGAGTTTACCGTAATGAAGTTGATGGGATTTCCGGGGCATCCGTTTATGCTCAGTGGGGACCTATAGACCTGCCTTCTGATTATATCCTGAGCATCTACATAGCTCCTGATGGTACAAAATGGTTTGGAACAGAAGAGGGCGTAGCCAGGCATACCGGAAATAACACACTTGATAACTGGACGGTTTATTCGAGCGAGGATGGTCTTGTGGATAATTTCGTTCAGGCAATCACCGGGGATAAGAAAGGGAATATCTGGTTCGGGACACCAGCCGGGATATCTGTTTTTTCAGGATCCTCATGGATCTCCTACACCACGGATAACGGCCTGATCAGTAATAATATACTCTCCATAGCCACTGACCTTAACGGAATCGTCTGGATCGGAACGGATAAGGGAATATGCAGTTTTGATAACGAGAAATTCACCTCGTACTAAAAGGTTTCAGGCTTTTATGTAGTTCTTTCAATCCGGGCATCGATAAACAGGTAAACTAACACATTAATCCTGTAAAAGATGCCTCACCCTTCCCGACCCGAATTGCTATATCAGATCGCCCTGACCATGGCTCCGTCCATTGGTCCGATTACAGCCAGAAGACTGATCTCCAAAGCCGGATCAGCCAGAGAGGTGTTTCGCATGAACAGGGCCACCCTGGAAAAGATCCCAGGGATTGGTCCGCTTATGTCCAGCTCCATCCATTCATCCACCCTGCTGGAAAGGGCAGAGAAGGAGATGGAATATATCCAAAAAGACCGTATTTCCGTGATCTGTATGGATGATTCCGAATACCCCAGGCGCTTACTAGAGTGTGAGGACGCCCCTATCCTTCTCTATTGCAAGGGGAAGGAGGGGCTCAATACCTGCAGGGCCCTGAGCGTGGTGGGAACCAGGAGAGCCTCTTCCTATGGCAAGGAACTCTGCCGCTCCATTGTCCTGGATCTGAGCTCCAGGATTGGGGATCTGGTGATTATCAGCGGACTGGCTTTTGGCATCGATGTGATTGCCCACCGTGCAGCACTTGAAGCCGAAATCCCTACGGTAGCAGTACTTGGTCACGGCCTCCATACGGTTTATCCCTTTGCACATCGTGAAATCGCGAAAATCATCAGTGGACGGGGCGCCCTGGTCACTGACTTTCACTCAGGCATGGGACCTGAGCGGAACAACTTTCTCAGGCGTAACAGGATTATAGCAGGTATGGCTGAAGCCACTCTGGTGGTGGAATCAGCTGCGTCGGGTGGTGCCTTGATTACCGCTGCACTGTCCGCTTCCTATCAGCGGGATGTGCTGGCCGTTCCGGGACGCGCTACCGATGACCGTTCCAGAGGGTGCAACAGACTTATCAAGGATCATGTGGCTGCACTGGTGGAATCGGCAGAAGATGTGATCAGGCACCTTAATTGGACAGAAAATGGATTCCAGCAAACCATGCCTCCCCTCATGAGCAGATCATTTTCAGATCAGGAGAAAATACTTCTGGAGTTGATGGTCCGGCATCATGGGATGGGGCCTGAAGAGCTCAGTAATCACTCGGGGATGCCTATCCAGACGGTTTTATCGCTACTGACAGAAATGGAGCTGAAAAAATGGATCACCCAGGAGCCCGGAAACCGTTACCAGGCGATAATCGAACTTAGCTGAACAATCCATGTGCCGAATACATGTTATTTGATCATGTTTAATGACATACAAAGCATATGATAAAGGGCATATCCAACTGTTTCAAATAATTTTAGATTTACTGCACTTGTAAACTTAAATAATTGATATGGATCCAAAAGTTGAACAATTCATGGCCAAAATAAAGGCTAAAAACAATGCAGAACCGGAATTTCATCAGGCAGTCCAGGAAGTGGCAGAATCACTGATTCCCTTCATAGAAGAGAATCCAAAATACAAGCATGCCAAGATACTTGAAAGACTTGCCGAACCCGAGAGGGTGATCATGTTCAGGGTTCCCTGGATCAATGACAAGGGTGATGTGGAAATTAACCGGGGATTCAGGATTGAAATGAACTCAGCCATTGGACCCTATAAAGGCGGGCTCCGTTTTCACCCCACGGTGAACCTGGGGATACTTAAATTCCTTGCTTTCGAGCAAGTGTTAAAGAACAGCCTTACCACCCTGCCCATGGGAGGGGGTAAAGGAGGGTCCGATTTTGATCCCAAAGGAAAATCAGACAACGAAGTGATGCGCTTTTGCCAGAGTTTCATGACGGAACTTAACCGGCATATTGGCCCCAATACAGACGTGCCTGCCGGGGACATCGGGGTAGGTGGTCGCGAAATTGGCTATCTGTTTGGACAATATAAACGCATCAAAAATGAATTTACAGGAGTATTAACAGGTAAAGGACTGGAATGGGGAGGTAGCCTGATCAGGCCCGAAGCCACCGGCTATGGCGCCGTCTATTTTGCAGAGGAAATGCTGAAAGTCAAGGGTGATTCTCTGAAGGGAAAGATAGCCGCCGTTTCCGGATCAGGAAATGTGGCCCAGTTTGCTGTACAGAAACTCACCGAACTAGGCGGGAAAGCTGTCACCCTTTCTGATTCCTCCGGATCCATTTATGATCCTGATGGCATTGATGCGGAAAAGCTGGCCTGGGTCATGGATCTGAAAAACAACCGGAGGGGCCGTATTAAAGAGTATGCGGATCATTTCGGATGCGAATATTTTGCTGGGAAGCGTCCCTGGCATGTAAAGTGTGATGTAGCTTTACCCTCTGCCACGGAGAATGAGATTGATAAGAACGATGCTGAAACCCTGGTGAAAAATGGCTGCTTTGTGGTCAGTGAAGGAGCCAACATGCCCTCTACACCGGATGCCATAGAGGTCTATATGGAAAAGAAAATTCTCTACGGCCCCGGCAAAGCTGCCAACGCAGGAGGCGTGGCCGTTTCCGGACTCGAGATGACCCAGAATAGTATGAGACTTCCCTGGTCGAGGGAAGAGGTGGATAGCCGCCTGCAGACCATCATGAAGAATATCCACCAGACCTGTGTGGACTTCGGAACTGAATCAGATGGGTATATCAACTACGTGAATGGAGCTAATATTGGTGGTTTCGTGAAAGTGGCAGATGCCATGCTTGCACAGGGAGTTGTTTAGGACCTCCCCGGAAGGGTATACCTCATATATGGAGTAGTTTGTTCCAGGGTGTATAAACAGTGGCAGCTCAGCTACGGATTTTTGCACCCTGGATTTTTTTCTCCTATCCTCTCATTGTTGTATGTTTGTAGCCCCTGAAAAGAATGTATATCGACTCACATACCCACCTCTACCTGGATGCCTTTGACACGGACAGGGAGCAGATGATCCAGAGAGCCCTGAATGCCGGGGTAGAGGGTATGTTGCTTCCCAATATTGACAGTGCTTCCATTGAGTCCCTCTTCTCCCTGGCTGACCAGTACCCGGAACACTGTTTTCCCATGATGGGACTGCATCCAACTTCGGTCAAAGAGAATTACCGGGAGGAGCTGGAAAAGGTTAGAGCATCCCTGGAACGTAAAAACATCATTGCCATTGGCGAAACCGGTATTGATCTTTACTGGGATAAAACCTATGCCAGGGAGCAGGAGGAAGTCTTCGCTACCCAGATCCAATGGGCCATGGAGCTGGATCTGCCCCTGGTTATCCATGCCCGGGATTCGTTTCAGGAGATCTTCCGGGTGCTGGACCGGGCAGGTGGGGAGGGGCTTCGGGGAGTGTTCCACAGTTTTACAGGAGGCAAGGATGAACTCGTAAAAGCGCTTTCCTACAACTTCATGATCGGGATCAACGGAATTGTCACTTTTAAAAACTCCAGGCTGGCCGAAGTGGTCCGGGCGATCCCCGCAGACCGGCTCCTGCTGGAGACCGATTCCCCGTTCCTGGCACCGGTTCCTTACCGGGGAAAAAGAAATGAAAGCAGTTACCTGGTAGAAACTGCAAAAAAAGCGGCAGAGATTTTTAATTTAGACAAAGAAGAGCTTGGCCGTATCACCTCAGAAAACGCTAAGAGCTTGTTCCGTTTAATCCCCTCAAATGAAAGCTGATAAACCCTCCATATTAATCATCTATACCGGTGGCACCATTGGAATGATCACCGACACGGCCAATGGATCGCTGAAGCCCTTCGACTTCAGTAAGATCATGAAGCAGATCCCGGAAATCAAGACCCTGGGGTACCGCATCGAATCCCATAGTTTTTCGCCCCCCATAGATTCCTCTGAAATCAAACCGGAAACCTGGGTAAGAATTGCAGAAATCATTGAGGAGAACTACCAGGAATTTGATGGCTTTGTCATTTTACATGGAACCGATACCATGGCTTATTCGGCTTCTGCCCTGAGCTTTATGCTGGAAGATCTGGCCAAACCGGTCATCTTTACAGGATCCCAGCTTCCTATCGGGGCTCTTCGAACAGATGGAAAAGAGAACCTGATTACCTCCATTGTGATTGCAGCAGCAAAAGAGTATGGCAAACCGGTAGTGCCTGAAGTCTGTGTCTATTTCGAGAGCAAGCTATCGCGCGGAAACAGAACCACCAAGGTCAGCGCGGAGCAATTTAATGCCTTTCAGTCGGCCAACTACCCCTACCTGGCAAACGCAGGAGTACATATAATTTATAACAGGAAAGCGGTCAGGTATCCTGGTAAATTCAGGAAGCTGGTAGTTCACAAGAAATTCAATAATCATATCGCCATCCTGAAACTTTTTCCCGGCATTACCCCGCAATATCTGGATGCGGTTTTTGGATATAAGGAACTCAAAGGATTGATCCTGGAAACATACGGGGCAGGAAATGCACCCACTGAATCCTGGTTCCTGGAAAGAATTGAAAAAGCAGTTGATAAGGGAGTGTTCATTCTGGATGTTACCCAGTGCAGCCGGGGAAGTGTGGAGTTGGGAAGGTACGAAACCAGCAGACACCTTTTAAATGCTGGAGTAATAAGTGGTTATGATATTACCACAGAAGCTGCTACTACCAAAATGATGATATTGCTGGCTCAAAATCTGAAGACTGAAGAGGTTAAAATGCTTTTAAATAAATCCCTTAAAGGAGAAATCACTCATCCATGAGTGCTTGTTTTAATATTTTTTTGTATTTTTCGCCGCAAATTTCTCCCCCGGAAAGGATGTTTTAAGAAAGGGGGAGTAGTTCTTACAAAATTCTGAAGATAAGCGGGTTTGAGCGGCCCTGTTAGTCTTTACAGGTATTACGGAGAGGTGCAGGAGTGGTTGAACTGGCACGCCTGGAAAGCGTGTGTACCCCTAAAGGGTACCGAGGGTTCGAATCCCTCTCTCTCCGCAAATTTCTTTTACATATCGTATTTTTGCGTTAAATTGTAAAAGTTTAACCGTATTTAAAGGAAATATTCACGTTAAATAAATAAAGTAAAACAAACAAACAACACCATGAAAAAATTATTTGCATTGATAGCCGTATTCGGGATGCTTTTTATGGGAGCATCAATCTTTGCGCAGGATGAAACTACGGAATCTCCTGTTGCTGAAGAGACCACTCAGGTTGCTGAAGAGGTTGTAGCTGAGCCAATGGCTGCTGAAGAAGAAGGTGGAATTGCTGTACTGCACACCACCCTGAAGACCAAATTCATTGAAGGGGGTGCCGGTTTTATGGGCGCTGTACTTCTGACTTTGATCTTTGGTCTGGCCCTGGCATTTGAAAGGGTTATTTATCTGAACCTGGCCTCCACCAACACTGAAAAGCTCCTTGACGCTGTTGAAGAAGCACTGAGCAGCGGCGGTATAGAAGCTGCCAAAGAGGTGTGTCGCGGAACCCGTGGACCTGTGGCCAGTATATTCTACCAGGGCCTGGACCGCGCTGATCAAGGCATCGATGTGGTTGAAAAATCAGTCGTATCCTATGGTAGTGTGCAAATGGGTCTCCTGGAGAAAAACCTCTCCTGGATCTCCCTGTTTATAGCCATTGCTCCTATGCTTGGTTTCATGGGTACAGTGATTGGTATGATCGATGCATTTGATAAAATCCAGGAGCAGGGAGACATTTCTCCAACAGTTGTTGCCGGTGGTATCAAGATCGCTCTTATTACTACAGTAACCGGTCTGATGGTCGCAATTATCCTCCAGATTTTCTACAATTACCTGGTGTCACAGATTGACGGAATCGTCAATAAGATGGAAGATGCTTCCATCTCACTCGTAGACATGCTGGTAAAACATAATCTTAAAAAATAAGAAGCTATGGCTTTTTCTAATTCAACAAAAATCATACTATGGGTGGTTGCTGGGATCTCCCTGTTGGTGGTTGCTTTTCTTCTACATCGGTCCCAAGACGCTGGATTATGATGCGCTGGAACTGAGAGTGGAAGAGGCTATAGCCCCGCTAGACCTGACTCCAATGACCCAAATTCCCGAGGTGGATACAACACTGACGGACTCTGTGGCGATTGCTGAAAATTTAGCAGCCATCCAGCAAGCTAAAGAGGAACGAGCTGCAATACTTGCGGCTCCCGTTGAACCCCCACCGAGTATCAAGGAAGTAACAAATGGCTGGGAATACCTGGTGTATTTTCGTACCGATATTGCGCTCATCTGGGCCTATATCCTCGTGATTATAACCATGCTTGCGGCTATTGTATTTCCTCTTATCGCTGTTATCTCGCACCCAAAGGCACTTATGCGACTATTATTGGTGCTCGCTGGTGCTGCAGTCCTGGTAGTGATTTCATACCTGTTGTCCAAAGACACACCCATTGATATCATTGGATACACCGGAACGGGAAACAGCGATCCGGGAACTCTGAAAATGATTGATACAGTCCTTTTTGTGACCTATATGCTTTTTGGATTGGCTCTCGGGTCAATTCTCTATGCCATTATTTCAAGGGCATTCAAGTAAGAATTAATAGAAAAACAAAAACCGATGGCAAGAGAAACACCGGAAGTTAATGGAGGATCCCTGGCGGATATCGCCTTTCTCCTGTTAATATTCTTCCTGGTTACCACCACCATGGACATTGATACCGGGATCACCAGGCTTTTACCTCCTGAACCAGAACCGGATCAGCAGGAAACGAAGTGAAGGTGAACCAGCGCAATGTGCTGGTGGTACTTCTCAACCGAAGCGATCTTCTGATGGTGGGTGGTGAAGTGATGGACAGACTGGCTTTGAAAGACAAGACCATTGAGTTCTTTACAAATCCACAGAACAAAGTGGACTCTGCCGGTTATGGAAGACACTGAGGTACAGTTTCCTCCTGGAAGTTCATCTATGCTTCCTCCAGACGGAATGTGGCGCGGTCAGGTTTCCAAAGGGGTAATCTCCCTTCAGAACGACCGCATCAACCACCTACGGGAAATACCTGCAGGTACAGAATGAATTGGTGGCAGCTGTTAACACGCTTGCGAAATGACTTCTGCAATCTGTATTTCGATAAGGACTACGATGAGTTGAATACCAGCTAATCCCATCGAAGAGGAGATTCAGGCAGGAATCCGGAAGATCTATAAGATGAATATTTCCGAATCGGAACCCAAAAACATAGGAGGACGTAACTAATGTCTAAATTCAGAAAAAAGAGTGGGAAAGGTCTTCAGAAGATCAATACCTCATCACTTCCTGACATTGTTTTCATGCTTTTGTTCTTTTTCATGGTGGCGACAACAATGAGGGAAACCGAGGTACAGGTCAGGGTTAAGGTCCCTGAGGCTACAGAGGTAAAGAAGCTGGAGAAGAAATCCCTGGTTAGTTACATCTACATCGGACGCCCTGTTGCACATGTGGCCAGGATGTATGGAACCGAACCTCTGATCCAGCTCAACGACAAGCTGGTGAGTGAAGAGGGATTCCCTATGAATCCATCCAGGACTTTGTTCTGTTTGAAAGGGAAAAACTTCCCGAATCGGACAAGAACAAGATGACCATGTCCCTGCGGATAGACGAGGATATCTCTATGGGAAAAGTAGATGATGTGAAGAAGGCACTCAGACGAGCCAGAGCGTTGATCATCAACTACTCGGCCCGTAAGGAGTACCGGGAACAGGGAAGACAGAGGTAACAGGAAAAGATCCAATCATACAGAGGGCGCCCATACGGGTTGCCCTCTTTTTTTTCTTAGCAACGCCATATATACTCTCTTTGCTGAAAATTGCTTAACGGAAAAAAGCGGCTATTCGTAGAGGGCGGAGTAAACCTGGTCGACCATATCCTGGAAGGTTTCCGGCTGATCGAAGATGGAACGTTTCTTTAAGAAGCGTTCTGTGTGGTAAAAGAGCTTGGTTTTATCAAAGCCCGTGTATTCCTCAATAGAACTGGCAAAGTAGAGCTCACTTATATTTTTATCGTAGAGTTTTTTTACCGAGTTCCCGATCCCAAAGAGGAAATAGTATTTGGATATGGGGTTTGCCGGATTTTCATAATCACAGTAGATTTTATCCACGTAACTCCCGTTCTCATAGATCACCACCTCCCTTACAAACCCTTCATAGGTATAGAAGATCCACTCCCCGTGGCGCTGACGGGTTTTCTTAAAGCCCTGGAATTTGATCGTCCCATCATTGTAGAATTCCATTTCAGGAATATAGAACTTCCCACTGGGGGCTTTCACTTTACCATTTTCCAGAACTCTATCCTCAATACCAAAATAGTTCAGAATAAGGCATATCCCTGATAATCTCATCCGGCCGGGTAAAATCATCCAGTTTCTCGTAATTGGCACCTGCAAACACCTCCTCGGCATGTTCTATAAGCAATCTCCTGTTCATAAATGCCATCTTCATAAGCCTTCCGGTCCCTCAACTTGGATATGAGCAGCCCCATATCCCTGTGCTGGCCACCACTGAGATCTGAAAGGCCCATGGAAGTAAGGATCATCTCCTTCTCATTTCTAAAAAGAAAGGTGTTCAACTTATCATGATAAAGAATCCTCAGGTTCTTAAACTCCTTGAACCAGCGCTGGCCCCTGATCTGGCTACGTTCCTTCCCATACAAGAGGGTGATCCGGACATTACGCTGATCAGCCTGCTGAAACCTGAGAATCACACTCTCATGCAGTTTTAATACCGGGACACAAAAGACCAGCTCATTAATTGCCTCGGAAATCAGGCGATCAATCTGGTAAGATGTCCCTACCGGTGAGAGAAATTCGGCTGCCATTTATCAGGTCCTTCTACTGTATCAAATTCTCGCTAGTGAAATTATGTAAAAAACTAACGGACTTCCGAAGGAAATATTAACAGGGCTGTTTATTCCCGGCGTTTTTTGACCAGTGCGTCTGACCTTTGACAAACAGCAAGATTATCAAGCGATAATGAAATAAAAAAGAGGGCTTTTACCCTCTTTTTTATTTAAACTGGATGGTGACCTCAGGAGGACTCGAACCCCCACCATGGGAACCGGAATCCCACGTTCTATCCTGTTAAACTATGAGGCCATTATGGAGCGCAAAGTTAATAGTTTTTTATAATTTCGCACACTGAATCAGAAGCTGACAGAATGGAGTATAAGTTTGCAGAAATTGAGAAACGGTGGCAGGACTACTGGGAAGAGCACAAGACCTTCAAGACCCCGGATGATTTCTCAAAGCCGAAATTCTATGTGCTGGATATGTTTCCCTATCCTTCGGGCTCCGGATTACATGTGGGCCACCCGGAAGGATACACAGCTACTGATATTGTCGCCCGCTATAAGCGAATGAATGGCTTCAATGTGCTCCACCCCATGGGATGGGATGCCTTTGGATTGCCTGCGGAACAGTATGCCATCGAAACCGGGACTCATCCCTCACTGACCACACAAGATAACTGCGATAACTTCCGCAGGCAGATCAAATCCCTGGGCCTGGGCTACGACTGGGACCGGGAGATCAATACCACCGATCCCGCTTATTTCAAGTGGACCCAGTGGATCTTTATCCGGCTGTACAACACCTGGTTCGACGAAGAACAGCAGAAAGGACGCCCCATGGAAGAGCTGAGGATCCCGGAGGAGATTTCAGCAGAAGGGGAAGAGGCCGTCAAAGCCTATTTAGCAGAAAAGCGTCTTGCTTATTACGATGATGCCCAGGTATGGTGGTGCCCCAGCTGCAAGATCGTGTGTGCCAACGAAGAGGTGCTCACTGATGGCACGCACGAAAAATGTGGAAATCCGGTGGAGCGAAAGAACCTGAAGCAGTGGATGCTCCGGATTCCCCAATATGCAGAGAGACTCCTGGAAGGCCTGGAAGACGTAGACTGGCCAGAAGGAGTCAAGGATATGCAACGCAACTGGATCGGGCGCTCCACCGGAGCCGAGGTAGATTTCCAGGTAGAAGGAAGCGATGAAATACTCCGGGTATTCACAACCCGTCCCGATACCTTGTTTGGGGCCACCTATATGGTGGTGGCTCCGGAGCATCCTATTTTAAACGTGCTTACCACCGGAGATCAAAAAACGAAAGTGGAAAGCTATGTGGCTCAGGCCGGGTTGAAGTCAGAGCTGGACCGCTCGGACCTCTCCCGGGAAAAAAGCGGAGTATTTACAGGCTCTTATGCCATCAATCCCGTAAACAATGCCAGGATCCCCATCTGGGTGGCCGATTACGTGCTTATGGGCTACGGAACGGGAGCAATCATGGCCGTTCCCTGTCACGATACCCGCGACTTTGAATTTGCCTCCGCATTTTCACTTCCCATTCCATGCATTCTGGATCCTGATACGGATGATCAGGCGCTGAGAGAGCAGGTACTCCGGGGGAAAGCTTGCTGGACCGGTGATGGACGTTACGTCAACTCTGCCTCCTCTGCCACCGGTCTGGATATCAATGGCCTTACCAAAGAGAAGGGGATCGCCAGAACCATCCAGTGGTTGAAGAAACAAGAACTGGGTACAGAAGCAATCAACTATAAGATCAGGGACTGGCTCTTCAGCCGGCAGCGTTACTGGGGAGAACCTTTCCCTGTTATCCACTGGGAAGATGGAGAGATCTCCCTCCTGGAGGAGTCCCAGCTGCCTTTGGAGCTCCCTGAACTGGAGAAGTATGAACCGGGGAGCCATGGGGAATCTCCCCTGGCCAACGCCCGGGAGTGGCTGCATGTGACCGACTCCAATGGCCGCAAAGGCAGGCGTGAAACCAATACCATGCCGCAGTGGGCCGGATCGTGCTGGTACTATCTCAGATACATTGATCCAAAGAATGATCAGGAGCCCTTTTCCGGGGAAAAAGAGAAATACTGGATGCCCGTGGATCTCTACGTAGGAGGGGCCGAACATGCGGTCCTCCACCTGCTCTACAGCCGCTTCTGGCATAAGGTCCTCTATGATCTGGGAATAGTCTCCACCGATGAACCTTATTCCAAGCTTTTTAACCAGGGAATGATCCTTGCTTTTGCCTATGAAACGGAGTCTGGAGCCAAAGTCGCAAGCGACCTGGTGGAAGAGCGGGATGGTCAGTATTTCCATATTGAAACCGGTGACCAACTGAAGCAGATTGTGGCCAAGATGTCCAAGTCACTGAAGAATGTGGTTAACCCGGATGATGTGGTATCCGGATACGGCGCGGATTCTCTCCGCCTCTATGAAATGTTCCTTGGTCCGCTCGATGCAGTAAAACCCTGGGTCGAAAATGGAGTGAAGGGTGTCTATAACTTCCTGAACCGGGTCTTTAAATTTTTTGCCGATCGGGACCATTATCATTCGGGCGATGAAGATCAGGAAATTTTAAAGTCACTGCATGCCACAATCAAAAAGGTGGGTAGCGATGTGGAAGCACTTCATTTCAATACGGCCATCTCTCAGATGATGATCTTTACCAACCTGGCCATAAAAAAAGGCAAGGTAAGCCGCCAGACAGCGGAGGCTTTCATCAGGGTGCTGAGCCCTTTTGCACCCCATCTGGCAGAGGAGATCTGGAGCATCCTTGGGAACAGCGGATCCATCGCTGAAGCCGACTGGCCTCAGTATGAGGAGTCCTTGCTTCAGGAGGATTCCTACGAATACCCGGTAATGATCAACGGGAAGCTCAGATTTAAGATACAGCTCCCATTGAACCTGTCAGAGAAGGAGATTAAAACCCAGGTCCTGGCTCATGAAACTGCACAGAAGTGGACCGGGGGAGATGATCCCCAACGATTTATCCATGTACCCCAAAAGATCATCAATATCGTAGTATGAAAAAACGACCGGGAATTAAACTCAATGGGATTTTGGTGCTGCTGGGATTGATTGGAGCTTCCATGATGCTGCCAGCCTGTAATCCTGCAGCCTCCCAGGTTGAAACAGCCGAAGCCTGGGAAATGGTGCAGCCCGATACCCTTACTCCGGAGATAAATCTCTACGGGGTCCCGATGGAGCGCTATCAGATCGAGGAAGGAAGGGTGCGTCGTAATCAAACCCTTTCAGATCTTTTGTCGCCACTGGGTCTGAGCATGCAGGAGATTTACAGGATATCCCTCCTGCCGGATACGCTGATCAATGAGCGTAAAATTAAGCCCGGCAACCGTTATTTGTTTTGCACCCTGAAGGATAGTATTTCGGAGTCACCGGGCCATGCCGGGAATATTTTTATCTATGAAAAGGATCTCCTTCATTTCGTGGTCATTTCCATCGATCCCGATTCCATCTGGGCAATTAACAGACAAAAAGCGGTGGATACCAGAATGCTGTCAGCATCCGGAATCATAGAAACATCCCTGTGGGAAGCCATGCAGGAAAGCCAGGTCAATCCCATGCTGGCCATAGAGCTAAGTGAAATCTTTGCCTGGACCATCGACTTTTTCGGGATCCAGCAGGGCGACAGATACAAGGTGATCTATGAAGAATCCTACGTGGATTCACTCTCCATAGGAATTAACAAAATAGTCGGAGCCTGGTTCTATCATAACGAGACCGATTTCTGGGCTATTCCATTTGAACAGGACAGCGTCCGGAGCTTCTTTGATGAGGACGGCAACAGTCTTCGAAAAGCCTTCCTGAAAGCACCCCTAAGGTTTTCCCGGATCAGTTCAGGATTTTCGCATTCCAGATTCCACCCGGTACTAAAAATCAGGCGACCGCATCACGGGGTGGATTATGCGGCCCCCTCGGGGACCCCCGTTCATACAGTTGGGGATGGTTTCGTAACCAAGGTAGGGTATCAGAGCGGAGGAGGTGGAAATTATGTAAAAATCAAACATAACAGTGTCTATTCCACCACCTACATGCACCTTCGCGGATTTGGAAAAGGAATCAAGCAGGGGGTCTACGTCAAACAGGGAGATGTAATTGGCTACGTGGGCAGCAGCGGTCTGGCCACGGGTCCGCACCTGGACTTCAGGTTCTATAAAAACGGCAGCGCAGTTAATCCGCTGAAAGTGGAGGCTCCTCCGGTGGAGCCCATCCAGGAAGAAAACAGGGAGTCCTATGCTCTGGCCAGGGCCTTTACCATGAGCCTGTTAAAGCTCCTTTAGCAATCCTTCCACCACGGCGGGGAAGTGTTTGTATTCCAGCTGATGGATTCTCTCCGCCAGACTGTCCGGGGTATCGTCTGATTCCAGCTCACAAGAGGCCTGAAAAATGACATCTCCCTCGTCATACTCACGGTTCACATAATGAATGCTGATGCCGGACTCTTTCTCCCCGGCAGCCAGTACAGCCCGGTGCACATGATTCCCGTACATTCCCTTTCCCCCGTATTTGGGAAGCAGTGCGGGATGTATATTAACTATCTTATTTTCAAATAGTTTCAGTAATTTTCCAGGGACCAGCCATAAAAAACCTGCCAGCACAATAAAATCAATCTGGCGTTCGACAAGTTGATCAAGCACATAGTCTGAACCATAAAACTGGTCCCTGGTGAATGCAAGCACCTCTATATCATGCGATTGCGCGCGTTTAATCACCCCTGCATCCGGACGGTTCGTTAGGACTAACCGCACCCTCCCAAACTGGCTCGTTCGAAAAAAACGGATCAAATTATCCGCGTTTGTTCCTGATCCGGAGGCAAATATGGCTATGTTCTTCATTTTTCTTTGAAAATAGTCGAATTTTGCATTTCTTTGCAGCGTTAAAAATAACTAATATTATTAATTAAAAATTTATAGTCATGTCTGACATTGCCTCAAGAGTAAAAGCAATCATCGTTGACAAATTAGGTGTTGATGAGAATGAAGTCACATCCGAAGCCAGTTTCACCAATGATCTGGGAGCTGATTCTCTTGACACCGTTGAGTTGATCATGGAATTTGAAAAGGAATTCAATATGGGTATTCCTGATGATCAGGCTGAAAACATCTCCACCGTTGGTGATGCTATCAAATACATTGAAGATAACGCAGAGTAAGGGTAACTAAAAGTTCCAAAACTTTTTAGTATGAGAAGGGTTGTTGTTACAGGACTGGGGGCTATTAACCCCCCTGGGGAATAATGTTCAGGACTTCTGGAACGCACTTGTCAATGGTGTCAGCGGAAGCGACTGGATCACCCGTTTCGATACTGAAAAGTTCAAAACTAAATTTGCCTGTGAGGTAAAGGATTATAACCCACTTGATTATTTTGATCGAAAAGAGGCCCGGAAACTGGATCCCTATGCCCAATATGCCCTGATCGCTGCTGAAGAGGCCTATCAGGATGCTAATCTGGCAGAAGCAGATTATGACAAGGACAGGGCAGGTGTTATATGGGCTTCCGGGATCGGGGGCTTGATACCTTCACCAAAGAGATGGAGGACTTACCTGGAAGGTGGAAGAACTCCCAGGTTCAGCCCTTTCTTTATCCCCAAAATGATCTCCGATATTGCAGCAGGACACCTCTCCATGAAATATGGTTACAGGGGTCCTAACTATGCCACCGTATCAGCATGTGCCTCATCTACCAATGCCATCATTGATGCATTTAATCTGATCCGCCTGGATATGGCAGATCTTTTTATTACCGGCGGTTCTGAAGCACCCATCGTGGAAGCAGGTGTGGGTGGATTCAATTCCATGCAGGCCATGTCGACCGACAACGACAATTACAAGACCGCCTCCCGGCCATTTGATGCCGACCGCGATGGTTTTGTGATGGGAGAGGGCGGGGTCGGGTTGATCCTCGAAGAGTTGGAACATGCCAGAAAAAGGGGGGCCAAAATCTATGCTGAATTAATCGGTGGAGGAATGTCGGCAGATGCCTATCCACCTGACAGCACCCCATCCCGAGGGAGAAGGAGCAATCCTGGTGATGAAAAATGCCCTGAAGGATGCAAAAATCGCCCCTGAAGAGGTAGATTATATCAATGTTCATGGTACAGCCACCCCCCTGGGGGACCTTTCCGAAATCAAGGCTATCAAAAGTGTTTTCGGAGAACATGCCTACAAGCTGAACATCAGTTCCACCAAATCAATGACCGGTCATCTGCTGGGTGCTGCTGGAGCGGTTGAATCCATTGCGGTAATCCTATGCCGATTGTCCATGGTATAGTACCCCCCACCATCAACCTGAAGAATCTGGACCCTGAAATTGATCCGAAACTCAACCTGACACCTAATAAAGCGCAGGAACGAGATATTCAAGTCGGTCTGAGCAACACCTTTGGCTTTGGAGGACACAACACCTGCGCTGTTTTCAGAAAATTTAAGGATTAATGCGTTGAAGAACCAAAGATTCTATTGGGATCTGGTTCGCATGCTGGGGTATTTACCCCGCAAAACAGGGTTGTACAGGCTTGCCTTTATACCCAAATCAGCACTTCAAAAGAATCCCTCCGGAAATCACCTCAATAATGAACGACTGGAATATCTGGGCGATGCGGTGCTTGATGCAATTGTAGCGGACCAACTTTTTAAACACTTCCCTGAGGGTGATGAGGGTTTTATGACCAAACTACGGGCCCGTATCGTGAAACGCAAAAACCTGGATTCCCTGGCAATTAAGATTGGAATTCCTGCCCTGATTATTCCCGGAACTACCACAGGGAGTCCCTCTAAACATATCTATGGAAATGCCCTGGAAGCATTATTTGGAGCCATCTATCTGGACAGAGGTTACCGGGCTGCCAAAAAATTCTTCGAAAAAGAAATCATGAAACGCCATATCGACCTGGTGCAGCTGTCGCGCAAGGATCCTGATTATAAAAGCAGACTCATTGAATGGTGTCAGAAAAACCGGACGGAAATATGCTTTGAAAGCAAAGAGGAGGCAGCTGAGGGTGGGAAATCACCTTCCTTTGTTTCCATCATCCACATGAATGAGGAGGAGACGGGAAGCGGACGGGGCGATTCAAAAAAAGAAGCCGAACAACAGGCCTCAAAGATGGTCCTGAATAGCATTCATACTGATTAGCTATGGTAAAAAAGCATAAACTGGAGCTGGCTATTGATGAAGATTTTTGTCTGTTGGGCCTGGTTTCGGATGAAACAGATTACAAACTGAGCTGGATGATTAACCGGTCCCTGGCGATGAACTTTGAGAAAGAGGATGATCTCCAGCTATTTCATCCCAAACTGAAAGAGGAGCAGATATTTTCCCTTTTCTCCTACCATGACGATGCTGCAATGATCACCTTCAGGATCATTAAAAACCGGGCTGAAAACGGTTATTACCTGGATGAATTTAAGCATATTGACTATCTGATCCATATCCAGGGAGAGATCGATGCCACGAGGATCAGTGGCTTTATACATTCGGTCAGCAGCCTGGAGCCGGTAAGAATGTGCGTCCCTTCTGACCTGACCAGGATTAAAAATAAAGAGAGGCTATTGCTCTGGTAATTATAACAACCATCTCACAAGGGGGTAGATGACCGAGTAAACAGGGAGCTCCTGGTAATTCTGATAGCCCTCCTGGTAAAGACCGTCCATGATGGTCCCCTGTTTTAACAGGGGTCTGAAAAGCTTCCTGTAAAAAGGAAAAAATCCCATTACCAGGTCAAATACCATATCCAGAAGGAAGAGCAGGCCTGCAACAAGCAGGTACACGTAAGACGATAGCTGTATATCAAATCCGGGACCCGTGCTGCTGATCAAACCAAGACATAGCACCCAGATAAGCGCTTTAATCAGTAGTCCCGGTGTAAGAAGGTAAGTGACCTTGGACCGGACCTTTGCCAGTTTCAACAGGACAGTGGCAAATAATCCTCCTGCCAGCAGTCCGGCAATAAACCTCCACAAAATGCTCTGTACCGGAAATACAAAGAGGAAAGCCAGTAGAAACAACACCTTGCTCAGGGAGGCCATGCGGTGATAATAGAGCGCTCTGGCGCTGCGCGGAATAAGCACCCGCCTGACCTTATTTTTATACCTGGCCATATGGTCCAGGGCTCCGAAAGACCGAACTTCAATATCTACGGTTTTTAGCAGCTCGACTTTGTATGGCTTGCCATCTGCCATGGCACCGCGACAATAGCAGCATTTGTCTTTGCTTGGTTTCCCTGGCACCAGCCTGAAAAACCTGGAAAGGTCCCTCCAGCTTACATTCAGTTTTCCCAGGCGGAACCAGATTTTTCTCTTTTGGTAAATATAGACCAGGAGTACCACCCCCATCAGTATAAAAAAGGAGGTGCCCGCCAGGCTTGCGGGATCATTAAAAATAGCTATACCCAGAGGGACCAGGATGGCTGCCACTGCGAAAAGAAGCAGAATGCTATTTCCTGCATACTTCAGGAGAAGCAGGTGGATCGTGCCATTCGGGACGCTTAAAATACTCCTCCTGTTGCTTCTTTTTCTCTCTCTGAGCCCTGGCCCGTTGCTGCATCCTTGCGCGCTCCCTGTCTGCTTAACCTCATGCAACCAGCTGATCCTCATAAGAGGAGGCCCTGTCCGTTCCCTGCTATCCGGATGTTTCAGTAAAAAGTCATGGGCTTCTGTAATCTCCTGAAATTTCCTGGCCGCAGAAGCACTTTTATTCCGGTCGGGATGGTATTTGAATGCCAGTTTCCGGTAGGCACTCTTAATCTGTTTTTTTGTAGCTCCGGGAGCCAATCCCAGTACTTTGTGGTAATCAAGCTGAGCCAAGGAGGAGTGCTTTTATGCAAGTTATTCATTCATCTTAAAGCAACAAAAAAAGCTGCCCGCCGGGAGGACGAGCAGCTTTACACCAATAAACCCTAAAACTAAACCAATTGCCTGCTAAAGCATCTTTAAAAACTACTACTATTTATACTCTTTCTTCTGATTCTTCTTGATAACCTTTACTTCCACCTCTACCTCGTGGTCCTTTTCCTTATCATGATCCTCATCTTCATCATGGTCCACATCCATTTCCTCATCTGCGCTCTTTCGGAGGACAATCACCTTCACATTTGAATCTTTTTGGCCATCATGATCTCTCAAAATTTCTATGATCTCCGTCTTCATATCATCATCTCCCTCGATCACATAGACATTTTCGTCCTTATCCATTAACTTATCATCCCCTTCTATCACGGTCCAGGATCCTTCTTCATCATCTGAAACCATCACTCTAATCTCTTTCTTCTTTACTATATGACCTTTTTCCTCTTCTTCCCCGGTCCACTCCAGGGCATCTCCTTTATATTCCCTGAGCTCCGTCTTCTCTCCATCCTCTGAAATAAACACCATAGCTTTTGTATGATTCTCTCCACTATGCTCCATATGAATATCCTCGCCTGTGAGAAGCTCCATCATTTTCAGGGCATGGGTGGCCTCAGAGGCATCCTCAAAAAAGTAGGTCGTATCCCTGATAAGCTTACCATCCTTTTTTACCACCACGCTGACTTCGGTCTTTTCCTGTGCCAGAATTCCGGCCGAGAGCAGGATGGATGCTGCCAGAATCCCTGTGGCTATTTGTAGTTTTTTCTTCATGGTGCTCTGTTCTAAAGGTATGGGACAAATCTATTCCGGAATTTCGTTAGATAGGTTTAAAGGAAGTTAAAGATTGTTAAAACACTCTGGCTGAACCGGTGAGGACTGCTATCTTTGGAGCATGAGCCGAACCATTCTGTGGATAGTTTCTGTGTTTCTTGCACTGGCCATGGTGGCCATGATCCTGGTTCAGGTATACTGGATCAGACGCTATCTGGACGCCGAGGAACACCAGCTTGGTCTGGCAGTAATTGGGGTACTTTCGGATATTTCCGACGAGCTGGTTCAGAACGAAACCGTGATTACGATTCTGGATGAGATCCGCCCCCCTGTGCTTCAGCACCAGAGCCAGGCCGTCTGGAATTTTCATATTGATGCCCGCAGCTCCTATGACCGAACCAGGGGGAGCATCCATGTTGCCCTGGAAACAGATGACCTCGGGGAGATCAATGAGGATGAAACCACCAATTTTACATACATGGCCCCCGACAGGTCTCTGAAAAACCAGAAGGTGGCCATGATCAACGACTCCCTTCTGGTGGTTCTTGGGGAAGATACCACCCTGCAGGACACCATCCTGGTTTCAGCCATGAATCCTGAACTGGTCCGCAGGGAACTGATAAGACAGATAGAGAAACAGGAATTTTTCGTTGATCATATTGTCAAGAAAATGCTGATGGCCGAAGGGGAGGTCCTGGAAAATATTTCGGCGGAAATGATTGAGGCCTCCCTCTCCGAAAAACTAAGCTCCCGAGGTGTCGGGATCCCCTTCGAATATGCTGTGTACGAGCAGGGCCACCCCCCCTATTTCAGTTCGGAAAACTTCAACGAGTATGAGCAGTGCCGGTATTTCAGGAGGCCCCTGTTTCCCAGCAGTGTATTTAACCGGTCCACCTATATCTCCGTATATTTTCCCCTGGAGAAGCAGCTGATCCGTAAATCCATGGGGATAATGGGCGGTTCTTCTCTGACCATTACGCTGTTTATTATCCTCATGTTTAGCCTGACGCTTTATATCATGTTTAAACAAAAGCGTCTTTCAGAGATGAAAAATGACTTTGTCAACAACATGACTCATGAACTAAAAACCCCCATCTCTACCATCAGTCTTGCCTCACAGATGCTGAATGACCGTTCCATCCCGGAGGAGCAAAAAAACCTGGGACAAATTTCCAGGATCATCCAGACGGAAAGCAAACAGCTGGGTTATCAGGTGGAGAGGGTGCTTCAGATGGCCATATTTGATCACGGTGAACTGAAATTGAAGAATGAAGCAGTTAATATGCATGATATCATCGAAACGGTGGCGCAAAACTTCCTTCTCCAGATGGATAAGCGGGGAGGAAAACTGGAGTTTCTTCCCGAAGCCGATCAGGCCGTGGTCACAGGCGACCTGGTCCATCTAACCAATGTGGTATCCAACCTGATGGAGAATGCCATGAAGTACACCACCAGAAGTCCAGAAATCACCATCACCACCCTAAATGAAAATAACTCTCTGATTATCTCTGTGGCCGACAACGGCATGGGAATCAGCAAAGAGGACCAGAAACGGATTTTTGATAAGTTCTACCGTGTTCCCACCGGTAACGTTCACAATGTAAAGGGCTTCGGGCTTGGGCTCAGCTATGTCAAGCTGATCGTGGAGGAACATGGAGGGAACATCAAAATAAAAAGCGAGCTTAACAGGGGTTCCAGATTTGATATTCACTTACCTTTGGAGTAGCATAACAACAGAATGACTCATGAATGAGATAAAAAACCGCATATTACTGGCAGAAGATGACGAAAACCTGGGCTCGCTGCTCCAGGAGTATCTCCAGGCGAAAAATTATGAAACCGATTGGGTCACCAATGGGGAGAAGGCTTTCAGACATTTTGAACAGTTTCACTATGACCTCCTCCTGCTGGATGTTATGATGCCTGTGAAAGACGGTTTTACACTGGCCTCAGAAATAAGGATCATGAACAGCAGCATTCCCATCATATTTTTGACAGCCAAATCCATGAAGGAGGATGTCCTGGAAGGCTTTTCCCTGGGAGCCGATGACTACATTTCCAAACCATTCAGTATGGAGGAGTTGCTGTTCAGAATTGAAGCAATTCTCCGAAGAACCAAAGGGACCCGGGGCGTTGACAAAGAGCACTGGGAAATTGGATCCTTTACTTTCGATGTGAATAAGCAGTTACTAAGTGGCAATGGTATTGAACAAAAACTGACCACCAAGGAGTCTGAACTTTTAAAGCTGCTCTGCAACAATATGAACCAGGTTCTGGAGCGGAATTTTGCTCTGAAAGCCATCTGGATAGACGACAACTACTTCAATGCCAGAAGTATGGATGTGTATATCACCAAGCTTCGAAAATATTTGAAATCGGATCCCGGGGTACAGATTATCAATGTGCACGGAAAAGGGTATAAGCTCGTACTGGACGAAGGATAAGCGGGTGGACCTTAATCCAATTTGAGTACTGCCAGAAATGCCGATTGGGGGACCTCAATATTCCCCACCTGCCGCATTCTTTTCTTTCCCTTCTTTTGTTTTTCAAGCAATTTCCGCTTCCGGGTGATATCCCCTCCGTAGCATTTGGCCGTCACATCTTTCCTCACTGCTTTTACCGTCTCCCTGGCAATCACTTTTGCTCCAATGGCAGCCTGGATTGCCACCTCGTACTGCTGCCTGGGGATAAGTTCTTTCAGTTTCACACAGATCCTTCTGCCAAAGTCATAGGCATTGTCCCGGTGAATCAGGGTGGAAAGGGCATCCACCATCTCCCCGTTCAAAAGGATATCCAGTTTCACCAGATCTGCCTTCTGATACCCGTTTGGATGATAATCGAAAGAGGCATATCCCTTGGAAATACTTTTCAATCTGTCATAGAAATCAAACACAATCTCAGCCAGAGGCATATCAAAAGTCAGCTCCACCCGGTTGCTGGTGAGATAGACCTGGTTTTTAAGGGTTCCCCGTTTATCCAGGCAAAGATTCATAATTGATCCCACATATTCGGACTTTGAAATTACCTGAGCAGTAATATATGGCTCCTCAATGTGATCAATGGCAGTTTGGACAGGCAGTCCGGAAGGATTATGGACCTCCATCAGTTCCCCTTTGGTAGTCATTACATTGAAGGAGACATTGGGTACCGTGGTGATCACATCCATGTCAAATTCCCGGTCGAGCCGCTCCTGGATAATCTCCATGTGCAGCAGTCCCAGGAATCCGCATCGGAATCCAAAACCCAGTGCAGCCGAGGATTCCGGGACAAAAGTGAGCGAAGCATCATTCAGCTGCAGTTTCTCAATGGAGTTCCGAAGGTCTTCATAATCATCTGCATCCACCGGGTAGATCCCGGCAAAAACCATGGGTTTTACATCCTCAAACCCGGAGATGGCCTTACCGCAGGGACGGTCCACATGGGTAATGGTATCCCCTACCTTCACCTCCCGGGAAGTTTTAATGCCTGAGATAATATAGCCCACATCACCTGCTGCAAGTTTCTTTCTGGGTTCGGTACCCATTTTCAGAACTCCGATTTCATCGGCATCGTATTCTTTCCCGGTGGACACAAATTTAACCATCTCCCCCTGCTGGATGGTTCCGTTCATAATCCGGAAATAGGCAAAAATCCCCCGGTAGGAGTTGAAGACCGAATCAAATATCAGGGCCTGCAATGGAGCATCCGGATCTCCGCCCGGAGGAGGAATGCGTTCCATAATGGCTTCCAGGATCTCCTCAACACCCATTCCGGTTTTCCCGCTGGCTTCAATAATATCATCCCTGTTACAGCCGATAAGGTCCTCGATCTGATCCTTAACCTCATCGGGCATGGCACTCTCCATATCCATCTTGTTCAGCACCGGGATGATCTCCAGGTCATGATCGATGGCCTGGTACAGATTGGAAATAGTTTGAGCCTGGATCCCCTGGGTGGCATCCACAATCAACAGTGCTCCTTCACAGGCAGCAATGGAACGACTCACCTCATAGGAGAAATCCACATGACCGGGAGTGTCTATCAGGTTCAGAAAATAGTGTTTGCCCCCGGATTCATACTTCATCTGAATGGCATGACTCTTAATGGTAATCCCGCGCTCGCGCTCCAGTTCCATATTATCCAGCACCTGATCCTGAAAGTCCCTTTCATCCAGAGTGCCGGTGGCCATCAGCAACCTGTCGGCGAGGGTACTTTTCCCATGATCAATATGGGCAATGATACAGAAGTTGCGAATGTTGTCCATAAGGATTTGGCCTTTTTTTTAGCGCCCACAAAGATAATGAATCTCCGGAATAAATGTATAGGCGCCAATGACTATTCAGGATCTGTTATTGTCCTCCGCATTTAGCCCGTCTATAAAAGAAAAAGAGCCTGCTTCCGTAGAAACAAGCTCTTGAAATATATAGGTGTGATAAACTACTACATCATTCCCATTCCGCCACCGGGTCCGCCAGCTGGCATTGGGGGCTCCGGCTCGGGGATATCCACAATTGCACACTCGGTGGTCAGGAGCATACCGGCAATGGAAGCGGCATTTTCCAGGGCAATACGGGCCACCTTGGTAGGATCGATAACTCCAGCTTCAAACAGGTTCTCGTACTTATCGGTTTGAGCATTGTATCCATAATCACCTTTCCCCTCCCTGATCTTATTCACAACCACTGAACCTTCCAGTCCGGCGTTTTCAACGATCTGACGAAGTGGCTCTTCAAGGGCCCTGCGCACGATAGCAATACCTGTGTTCTCATCTTCGTTTGCTCCCTTGAATTTCTCAAGTTTTTCAACAGAACGAAGGTAGCCAACTCCACCACCGGGGATGATTCCCTCTTCAACTGCAGCGCGGGTGGCACTGAGTGCATCGTCAAACAGGTCCTTCCTGGATTTCATTTCTACCTCGGAAGCAGCTCCAACATAGATCACAGCAACACCGCCTGCCAGTTTGGCCAGACGTTCCTGAAGCTTCTCACGGTCATAATCTGAAGTGGTATTCTCGATCTGCTTTTTGATCTGCCCTACTCTTGCTTCGATCATCTTTTTTTCACCGGCACCATTTACTAAGGTGGTATTTTCCTTGTCGATGGAAATTTTTTCAGCCTGACCCAGCATGTCCAGTTCAGCACCTTCCAGCTTCAGTCCCTTCTCTTCTGAAATCACAGTGCCTCCTGTCAGGATGGCAATGTCTTCCAGCATCTCTTTCCTTCTGTCACCAAAACCGGGAGCCTTTACAGCAGCGATTTTCAGTGATCCGCGAAGCTTGTTTACTACCAGGGTAGCCAGAGCTTCAGCATCTACATCTTCGGCAATGATCATCAGCGGACGACCAGTCTGCGCGGTGGCTTCAAGAACAGGAAGAAGGTCTTTCATAGTGGAGATCTTCTTATCGTGTATCAGGACATACGGATTCTCCAGGACGGCCTCCATTTTCTCTGTATCGGTAACAAAATAAGGAGAAATGTAACCACGGTCGAACTGCATACCTTCTACAACATCCACATAGGTATCTGAAGACTTGGATTCTTCAATGGTAATCACTCCCTCTTTCTTCACTTTTGACATGGCTTCAGCGATCAGAGCACCGATAGAAGATTCATTGTTGGCTGAAATAGATGCAACCTGCTGAATTTTCTTATTGTCATCTCCCACTTCCTTGGATTGCTCCTCAAGACTCTTTACAACCTGCAATAACTGCCTTGTCTATTCCCCTTTTCAGATCCATGGGATTGGCTCCGGCTGTTACGTTCTTCAATCCAACTGTAACGATGGACTGGGCAAGAACGGTGGCAGTGGTGGTGCCATCACCTGCATCGTCGTTGGTTTTGGAGGCTACCTCTTTTACCATCTGGGCACCTACGTTTTCAATAGGATTTTCCAGGTCTATCTCTTTTGCTACTGTGACACCATCCTTGGTAACCTGGGGTGCCCCAAATTTTTTCTCGATAATTACATTGCGACCCTTAGGCCCCAGTGTTACTTTGACAGCGTTAGCCAGTTGGTCGATACCGCTTTTCAGCTGGTCACGGGCTTCCATGTCAAATTTGATCTCTTTTGCCATTTGATATTATTTTTTAATTGGTTTTACTTACTTGGAAATGAATAAAACATCACTTTGTGACATAAGAAGATAGTCTTCTTCATTAATGCTAAGTTCCTGACCGGCAAATTTACCATAAAGAACCTTGTCACCCACTTTCATCTCCATGGGTTCGTCCTTTTTGTCTGCTCCTACCATTACCACTTTTCCATGCTGTGGTTTTTCCTTCGCTGTTTCGGGAATGATGATACCACTGGCTGTTTTTTCCTCGGCCTCTGAAGGCTTTACAAGAATTTTACCAGCAAGGATCTTACCTTTAAGTTCTGCCATTTTTGTTTTGTATTTTATAAGTTCGACATTATCAAAATCGCTTTCTCTTTAACATAATTTGTGCCAAAGGAGCAATTCAAAAAAAAAGTGTCAGTAATATGACATACTGACACTTTTTATCGTGAAATAAGTTCTTATTGCTTACTCTGTGTCACCTTCGACAGGCTCCGAACCAAATGATTCAGGAAGATCAATGGTCTGTCCGGGCTGGTCCATGATGGTTTCATCAAACTGACCCTGCAAACGTGAATTTTCATCCGCTCCGGCTTTTGGAACCGTAAGTCCGGCCAGCAGGCTAAAAAGAATCAGTGCAGATCCCAGAATCCAGGTAGCTTTCTCCAGAAAATCGGCAGTTTTCCGAACTCCCATGTACTGGTTGGACGAGGAAAAGTTTGATGCCAGTCCACCACCTTTTGAATTCTGCACAAGTACGATTAAAATGGTAAAGATGCAGGTAACAACAATCAATACCGTAAATACTAACAAACATATTAGTGCCTCTTTATGAATGATTTATATTCCTAATTTTCTCAATTTGAGCTGCAAAGTAAGCACTTTTTTCCGGATATTTCAAACTTAATTTCTCGTAGGCATAGATGGCCTTGGCATAGAGTCCCTGCTTCACATAAATCTGAGCCAGAGTGTCGGTTATAAACCCATCATGCTCCCTGATGGAATCCAGGGAGACATCTCCCTTCAGGCGGGTTTCCTGATCCGCCCGGATGGGTCCGGGTTCACCTTTAATAAAACTGCTGATCAGATGATGGTTGGGATTCTCCCGGATCTCTTCCATCTGATCAATGGATGGCATCTCCTCACCCTCTGGCTCTTCCGGCTCCTCCATTCCGGTCTCATCTTTTTCCAGAGAAGCAAAAAGCATATCGCTGTCTAGCTCCTCTTCCTCCATAAGTTCCAGGAGCTCTTCCCCCGCATCCTCATCCAACTCCAGCAGATCCCCTTTTACTTCCCGGCCCAGATAGGGAGCATGTTGCTCAATGATGACCTCCGCTTCTACATTCCCATCATCGGAAAACTGCATCATCTCAGGGCTTTCTTCCACAGGTACCGGCTCAGGCTCCGATGGTACCACCACTTCCTTAACCAGCTGGTACAATTTTTTACGATCCGTGGAATACACAGCTGCTACTTTAAGCTGCTGTTGTTTTTCATGGCCCAGTGCCTCCATTATACGAACCTTCAGTATATGAGCAACACTGAATTCCGGAAAATTCCGGCAAAGCATATTTACCTCCTCCAGGTCGGCCGGGGCGTAATGCTTGCTGTCTAATAGGCGAATAATATCTGAAGCGTTCATATAAACACGGGTTACCAGGAAACAAATGCTCTATTAAAAATATCTTCCACCAGGTTCTCAACGATCAGTTCAATCAGCTCATCTTCCACACTGCTCAGATCCTGAGAGGCATCGTAGTCTTCATACCGGGAGAAACTGGTATCATAATCCAGCTCTGGTTCTATGGCATTGGTATATTTCACCCGTACTGTAATGGTAAGTCGGTTACGCGCAGCAGTTTCTGACCCGGTAATGGCAGTAGGCCGGGTCGCATATCCGGTGATTTCCCCTGTAAACTGCACATCTCCTCCCTGATTGGTAAGTTCCAGGCTGGTGTTGCTCTGAATCTTGTCCTGAAGTGCTTCGGTAAATACATTGCTGAGCTGTGCCTGAACCAGGGGGGCCCGGTTCTGAAAATAAGTTACAGAGTAGTTCTGCACCTCCGGGGAGATATTCACCCCGCTGAAGGAGTATTTTACACTACAGCCTGTCAGTGTCCCCAGAAGGGCACATGAAACAGCCACCAGTCTGATATATAAAGCGGTATTTCTCATCGCCTATTCAATATTGTACTCCTTAATTTTTCTATAGAGGGTCCTTTCGGAGATCCCCAGATCCAAAGCCGCATACTTGCGTTTACCATTGTGCTTATCCAGTGCCTTGATAATCAATTCAATCTCTTTGTCTTCCAGGGAAAGAGACTCTTCCAGGATCTCCTCCGTATCCATAATATGCTCCTCATCTCTTTCTTTCCTGGCTGAAGCCTGCTGTGTGATCAGTTGCTCAGCATCTTCCGGCATATCATCAACAGTGGCATATAACTTTTTAATGATCCCTTCATTCTCCTCTTCAATATCGGTGCTCATTGATCCCTTCTCTATGATTTGAGCCACCAGCTTCTTCAGATCATTCATATCGCTCTTCATGTCGAAGAGGACTTTGTATAAAATCTCCCGTTCAGAATTGAAGGCCTCCTCCTTTACCGACTCCTTCCGGATCAAAGCCGGCAATCGGGTTTTATGATAATCAGGCAGGTAGTGCATCAGCACTGCAGCAGAAACTTCTCTCTCCTGTTCAATGATGGAAAGTTGTTCCGTAACATTTTTCAACTGGCGCACATTGCCCGGCCATTCATAATTCAACAAAATCTGCCGGGCCTCCTCCTCCAGGCGGATGGTGGGCATTCGGTAGCGCTCCGAAAAATCTGCAGCAAACTTTCTGAAAAGCAACAGGATATCATTCCCGCGTTCCTTCAGAGAAGGCATCTGGATCGGCACCGTATTCAGGCGATAGAACAAATCTTCCCTGAATTTGCCCTTTCTTATTGCCTCCATTACATCCAGGTTGCTGGCTGCAACCACCCTCACGTCGGTCTTCAGCACTTTGGAGGAACCCACCCGGATAAACTCCCCGGTCTCAAGCACCCTCAGAAGACGAACCTGTGTGGAAAGTGGCAATTCTGCCACCTCGTCGAGAAAGATCGTTCCCCCGTTGGATACCTCAAAGTACCCCTTCCTGGTCTCGTGAGCCCCGGTGAATGATCCCTTTTCATGCCCGAATAGCTCCGAATCGATTGTGCCATCCGGAATAGCCCCGCAATTCACCGCAATGTAAGGTCCGTGCTTTCTAATCCCAAGGGAATGAATTATCTGGGGAAACACTTCTTTTCCGGTTCCACTCTCTCCCGAGATCAGGACACTCAAATCGGTCGGGGCCACCTGACGGGCAATATCAATGGCCCTGTCCAGCCCGGGAAAGGTGCCTATAATCGAAAATCGTTGTTTAATCTGTTGAATATCCATGTTGCTTTCTGACAAAATAACCTGAAAGTATGACAAAATTACAATTTTCGGCGGATTCAAAAAGGTTTATCCCCATTGTTTCCTATTTTTGAAATAAAAAAGGTGACTGAATTCCTGGGTATTATTCCTGCCAGATATGCTTCTACCCGTTTTCCTGGGAAACCACTGGCCATGCTGGGAAACAAAGCGATGATACAGTGGGTGTATGAAAGAGCATCCTCTCTGTTCGAACATCTGCTCGTGGCCACCGACGATGAGCGAATAAGGCAGGCGGTTCAGCAATTCGGGGGAAGGGTTTTAATGACCTCTCCAGAGCACAGAAGCGGAACCGAACGCTGTGCGGAGGCAGCTGAGTTGTATGAGCGAGAAAGTGGGCTCCGTTTCTCTCATGTAGTTAATATTCAGGGGGATGAACCTTTGATCCAGGTGGAGCAACTACAGACCCTGCTTTCCTGTTTTCAGACTCCGGGAACCGGCATCGCCACCCTGATCAGGCAGATGACAAACAAAGGAGAGCTGGCTAATCCCAATATAGTTAAAGTGGTGGTGGACCAATCCTTCCGGGCACTATATTTTTCCAGGGCACCCATCCCCTATGTCCGAAGCAGCAAAGCTGAAGGGGTTCCCGGAAACCTCCCCTTTTATGCGCATATCGGGCTCTATGCCTTCCAGCGGGAGATCCTGGAAGAGCTGGTACAACTCTCTCCCTCTGTCCTTGAACAGGCCGAGTCTCTGGAACAGTTGCGGTGGATGGAGCATGGCTTCACCATCCGGACCGCAGTGACCACGCTTCCCTCCATAGGGGTCGATACTCCGGAAGACCTGGAACGTATCCGGAAACAAGGGGCCTTCTGAATTCCAGTGCACTATTCGTAATGCAGAGTCCGGGCTGGATTTCTGCTTGCTGCACGATATACAATCAGAGTCACCGATAAGAGGGCGATAAACAGGGCCGAAAAAGCCGAAACCAGGTAGATCCAAGGCTTGAATCCAATGTTGAAGGGAAAGCCATGCAGCCAGTTCTGCATAAACAGATAGGCTGCTATCCAGGCCATCAGAACCGAGACCGCCATCAGAAGCATAAATTTCCGGGAAACCACCAGGATCACATCGCCTATGGTGGCCCCCATGGCCCTTCTGATCCCAATCTCCCTTATCCGGCGATGGGCGCTGTGGAGGGCCTGTCCCAGCAGTCCCAGGCAGGCAATGAAAGTGGAGAGGATCGCAAAGAGCAGGGATAATCGTCCGGTACGCCGCTCCTCCTTATAATAGGTGTCAAGCTCATCGCTCAGAAAAAAGAACTGGAATGGGGCATCCCCGCTCATCTCCATCCAGATGCTTTTTATTTTGCTCAGTGTAACGGGAATCCCCCTGCCCGCCACGCCAAGACGAACAGTAATTATACCCGACCAATCCATATCTTCCTTCTTGTACCTGATCATATAAGGTGCAACGGGTTCCCGAAGGGAACTATGATGAAAATCCTCCGTCACCCCAATAATTCTCAGCCGATTGGTATCCCCTTCAAGGGAAGGTTCCAGGATGATGGTATTAAAGGGATCTGAGATCCCGAATTCTGATACGGCAGCTTCATTGATCAGAATGGAGGACTCATTGCCCGGGCTGTTTGGATCAAAAAACCTGCTCTCGCCATCGGCCAGATGAAAATTGTAAGTCCGCATAAACTCCTCATCCACATAATTGGTGGCAAACAGATAATTTTTGGCAGCCTCTCTTCCCTTGATTTGATAGGTTTCTGTGTTGTTATTGTATCCCAGGTAGGTAGTGGAGTTACTGGCTGAAACCACTCCGGGTATCTTCTCAATTTCGCGGCAGAAGGTCTGGATTTTCTTATCCAGAGGGTAGGTCCTCTTTAGAACCACCAATTGCTCCTTCTCGTATCCGAGCTCTTTGTTCAGCAAATACCGTAGCTGATTTGAAACAATCAGCGTTCCCACAATAATGGCCACAGAGATCGTAAACTGGAAAACCACCATCACCGATCTGAAAAAACCGGCCCTTTTATTTCCCCGGAATCCACCCCGGATCCCGTCGACGGGTTTGAACCTGGAAAGGAAAAGGGCTGGATAAATACCGCTGAGAAGCCCCACTGCCAAGGCTATCAGGAGTACCAGGGGTAAGAGATAATAGTATTGAACCTGTTCCATGCGCAAATCCAGATCCATGGCCTGATTGAACCAGGGCAGTGAAAGCTCCACCAGGATCAGTGCGACGGCAAGAGCGATCAAACTCAATATGACTGACTCGGTGAGAAACTGGCGAATAAGCAAAAAGCTCTGGGAGCCCGCAGCCTTTCTTATCCCAATCTCCCTGGCCCTGGTGGCGGATCTTGCCGTAGAGAGGTTCATAAAATTAATGGAGGCAATCACCAGGATAAAAATAGCCACTATGCCAAAAATTTGGATATAGAGCCTGTCATGGACCGGACGAAAGCAGGAGTCTATTCCAACTTCAATGTCTGGCTGGAGATGAATATCAAGTAAAGCTTGCAGGTATATTCCGTACTGGTTCCCCCCTTCGGCCCACTCTTCGGGTCCAACTCCAAGGATGGATTTGAGCTCGCCCTGGATATGCTCAGTCATCACATCGGCCATCTTTTGCTCCACGATCCGGGGATCCGCCCCTCGTTCTAGAAGCACATAACTGTAAATCGAATTCTGAAACCAGGTCTGCTTGCTCTCCCAATCCAGTGTCGAAACGGAAGCAATAAAATCAGCGAAAAAATGGGAATTCTGCGGCAGGGCTTCAAACACGCCCGTCACATAGTACAAAATACTATCGCTATTCACGTGGAGTGGAAGCCCCAGTGGGTCTTTATCGCCAAAATAAAGCCTGGCCTTCTCCTCTGTAATCAGAATGGAGTTGGGCTTTGAAAGTGCCGTATGCGGATCACCCAGAAGCATCCGGATACTGAAAACATCAAAAATGGCCGGATCGGCAAAAAGAAAGTGATCTTCCTCATGCCGCTCCCCTTCATACCAGATCAGATTCTGGTTATAGACATCAAAGCGGACATACTCAACAATTTCCGGGATCTCCTCTGCAAATGCAGGGGCCATTACCATGGATGTCAGGGGTACACGGAAGGTCTGATCTCCAATAACTCCATCAATATATAGCCTGTGTATTCTGTGTTTGTGCTCCTGAAAGCGGTCAAAACTCACCTCTTTGAAAATAAACAGCAGGATCAGGATGGAACTGGCCAATCCAATGGCGAGCCCTGATACATTTATCAGAGTAAAGACCTTGTTCTTACTTATATACCTTAAGGCTACGGTAAAGAAATTCCCCCACATATTACGGCGTTGTTCTGGGTAAAAACAGTTTTCGTGCCACAATGTTTAGTGCACTAAAGATAAATTAGTTAACACATAAATCACCGGGTGTCCGTTGAGAAAAGTGTACGAAAATGGACCTGTACTGCACGAAATAGGACAGCCGGATTAGATGTGCATAGAGACACGGAAGGTGTAGAGTGAGTACTCCTTTGTCAGGCTCTCAAAGGCATATTCCAATTTACTTCCGGTTGTTTTGGCCATTTCAATAAAGCCAAGTCCGGCTCCCCCTTTGGACGAAAACTCGCCATTGGTAATGATGGACCGGTAGAGCTCTCTCAAAGCAGCACTATCCTGGCTGTTCACTTTGTCTATTTTGTTTTTCAGGGGATTCACCTCCTTTTTCTTCACGGGGTTGGTTGTCTTCATCTCAATTTCAGAGTCATTCACGCTTATCTCCAGGGAGGGACAAAAACCCTGGCCGGGTTCCTGGCAGATATTCTGCTCACTGTATTTGGAAATGTTCTCCAGCGCCTCAATCATGACGGAGATCATCTTCTTGTAAACCTTGAAGGAGAGCTGATGATCCTGTGCCGCCACCTTAAACTCTGACAGTAAATAATCTATGGTACTGAAAGAAAGTGGCCCCTGGTATGTCAGGATAGACTTACTAAGCATGATGCATCCGGTTTGACATGAAATTTAAGAAAAACTATATTAAAGTTTCGTCCTTGTTTTCCACATACCCGGAATCGACCTTGAGAGATGCTCCAAAACTGGCCTCAACGGCCAGCTTGTCGCATCTTTCATTTTCAGGAATACTGGCATGTCCTTTTACCCAAATAAACTGAACCTTATATTCCCGGTACAACTCCAGGAAACGCTGCCAGAGATCAACATTCTTCTTCTTCTTGAAACGTTTGGTTTCCCAGGAAAAAACCCATCCTTTATTCACCGCATCAGCAACATAGCGAGAATCCGTATAGATTTTCACACTCAGGTCCTTACGTTTCAGGGCTTCCAGCCCCCTGATCACAGCAAGTAACTCCATCCGGTTATTGGTGGTTAAGCCATAGCCTTCTGAAAGCTCTCTGCGATGTGATCCATATATCATCACCACACCCAGTCCACCAGGACCGGGATTACCCCGGGCAGCGCCATCGGTATATATGACTATTTCTCCCGGGGTCATGGTTGCATTACTCAACAATCGTCATTTCATCCACCAGATGTCCTGCTCCGGCATACTTATCTATGACAAAAAGTACATACCTGATGTCCACATTGATGCACTTCTGAAGCTCGGTCTCAAAGGCCACATCACCACTCATGGCTTCCCAGTTGCCATCAAAGGCGATCCCGATCAGCTCACCATTCCCATTCATCACAGGACTTCCGGAGTTTCCACCGGTGATATCGTTGTTGGAGGTAAAGCAGACATTCAGGGTTCCATCGACTCCGTAAGGGCCATAATCCTTTGATTTATAAAACTCTTTAAGTCGCTCAGACACTACAAATTCAAAATTATTGGGATCTTCTTTTTCCATCACCCCTTTCAGTGTGGTATAGTGTGTGTAAAGAACCGCATCTCTGGGATAATAGTCCCCCACCACACCGTAATTCATTCGCATGGTGGAGTTGGCGTCGGAATAGAAATCCTTCCCGGGATTCATCTCGACCAGTCCTTTCAGGAACAGCCTGGTCCCCCTGTCGTAGCCCTCATCAAACTGAGACATCCTGCCCCGTACTTCGAATAGCTTCTGAAAAGCCTGCACTGCCTGATACCCGGGATCTTTCTGTAATACTTTCAATGAGGGATCGTCCATAAATGCATTGTACCTGGCCTGATCGGTTAAAAACGACTTCTTAAAGTAGTTATCCACATACTTTACGGCATCGCCTTTGAACCTGGTTTTAGCCTCCAGGATGGAGGAAGGCAGGTATTCATCACTTAATTCATCCATCAAGAGGGCAACCATGGCGGTCATCACCTTTTTATCCGTCGGGGCATTGTAGTCTTTGTAGAATCCTTCAGCACTCTCCTTCAGGGCACCGGTGATTGTTTCAATTCGCTCCGGATCAGGCTCCGGATCAGAAAGAGCACTCTCCAGTTCCCTCAGATTGCGCCCAAATCCCACCGTTTCTATTCCCTGGTAATAAGCTTCCACTAAATAGCTGAAAGCCTTCATCAGCTCCTTTCTGCCCTCAACGGCAGTCTGTATATCCATCAGGGCATTTCCATAAAGGGCCCTATGCTCTTCATCCTGGTTAAGCCATTCTGTGAAATCAGCCTCAATCTGCTGCTTTTTCTCGGTTACCTTCAGCTTCTTCAATCCCTGGCTCATTCCAATGGAGTTTTTCCAGTAATTGGAAGAACGGGAGTGTTTGGATGCATACTGGATCCGAACTTTCTCATCGGCGAGCATATCTTCCATGATCAGGTCCAGCTTTATTCCCCTGACCTGGATCCGGATGGGATGATCAATCTCCAGAGATTCCTGAATTTCCCAGGAGGTCATATAACGCGAAGTACTTCCGGGGAAGCCCATAACCATGGTAAAATCACCTTTCTGATACCCTTTCAAAGAAATAGGAAGGTAGTGCTTTGACTTCAGCGGAATGTTTTCGGGACTGTAATCGGCTGGTTTTCCATCGGGACCGGTATAAACCCTGAACATTGAAAAGTCGCCTGTATGACGGGGCCACATCCAGTTGTCTGTGTCATGCCCGAATTTTCCAATGGACTCGGGTGGTGCACCCACCAGGCGGACATCCCTGTAGGTTTCGGTGAGGAACAGGAAATACCTGTTGCCGTTGAACATGCTTCTGATAACCGCTTCGTACTCGTTGCCCTCAGTAGCATCTGTGATAATGGTTTCCGAAATAGAGCGCACCTTTGAAGCACGTTCCTGCATTCCCATCTCCTCATTCAGTTCGGGAACGATCCGGTCAGTCACCTCCTCCATCCGTACCAGGAAAGTGATGGTTTTTCCCTCATTGGGCAGCTCTTCGTCCCTGGTCATGGCCCAGAATCCATCTTTCAGATAGTCATGCTCCAGGGAGCTGTGATTCTGGATCTCCCCATAGCCACAATGGTGGTTGGTCAGTAAGAGTCCGTCCGGAGAAACAAGTTCGGCGGTACACGATCCTCGATCCAGCGCTCCGACGGCATCCTTCAGGCTGGCCTGATTGATGCTGTAGATTTGTTCGGCTGTCAATTGAAGGCCCATCTCGGTCATTTCATCCATATTCACCTGCTTGATCAGGCTCAACAGCCACATGCCTTCATCCGCATGTACTCTTGCCTGGAAGGAAAATACCAGGACGGTCATCAGTAGAAAAAACTTCTTCATCTTATAAAATTTATGTGTTCTGATAATATAATTCAGGGAAAATGAACTGCAAATATTGCAAAAATCTTCCTGAAACCACTATGTAAACAGCTGTTTTGTAGCTGTCCTCACCTGTTTAATTAAATTCTATCTGCATCTGGTCATCCAGCAGTCTAAAGGAGCGCCGGTGGTAGGGTGTGGGACCATGCTTCACTATGGCCCGACGGTGCTCCCGGGTTGGATACCCCATATTGTGGTCCCAACCATAGGAGGGGTACTCCTGATGGAGCACTTCCATATATTCATCCCGGTGAGTTTTAGCCAGAATGGAGGCGGCAGCGATGGAGGAGTAGATTCCGTCGCCCTTCACAATGCAGGAATGGCTTATATCTCCAAAGGCTTTGAAACGGTTCCCATCGATCAGCAGATGTTCCGGTTGAAGCTGAAGCTTTTCCAGGGCCCGGTGCATGGCCAGAAAGGAGGCATTCAGGATATTGATCTGATCGATCTCCTGCTCATCTACCACACCCACTGCCCAGCTTAAGGCCTCGCGCTCAATCACCAAGCGCAAGAGCTGCCTCTTTTTTCTGGAAAGTTTCTTACTGTCGTCCAGGATTGAGTTTCTAAAATGGGATGGAAGGATTACAGCAGCGGCAAAAACGGGTCCTGCAATGCAACCTCTTCCGGCTTCATCACAACCGGCTTCCAGATCCCCTTCCCTGTAAAAAGGTTTAAGCATGGCTTTCAAGCACCTGCTCCACAGAATTCCACAACTTCTCAGCTGTATGATCCCAGCTGAACAGGTCGCGCCGCATTCTCCCTCTTTCGATAAGCTCCTGGCGAAGACCCTCCTCGCGTACGAGTCTGATCATGCCATCCCGGATGCTGCCCGGACTGTCAGGTGAGGCAAACAGCGCTGCATCCCCTGCAATTTCAGGAAGGCTGGTCACATTGGAAGCGATAACCGGGATATCACAGGTCATGGCCTCCAGGATGGGAATCCCAAATCCTTCAAAAAAGGGTACAAAGGTCATGGCCCAGGCGGCTCCCAGGACCTTATTCAGCTGTTCCGGACTTAATCTGCCTGTAAAAAGGACATCCTTTTTGTTTTTCATCTTCTCCAGCTGCTCCTCCATGGGTTTGGTCAGGAAAAATTTCTCCCCCACAAGTACCAGTTTATAGTTGCCCCTGACTTCATCCTTATACAACTGGAAGGCCTTAAGTAAGTTAGTTATATTTTTCCGTGGGTGGATACTTCCCACAAATACAAAATAGGGTGAGCCTTCCGTGTATTCCTTACGAACCTCTACAGCCTCTTGTTCACTTAAAGGATGATACCTTTCATTCACGCCATTATATGCCAGATCGACCTTTTCCTCTGGCACCTCAAACTGGTTAATGATATCTCTCCTGGAATATTCTGATACGGTAACTATCCTGCTGGCTTCAAGAGCAAATTTCGGGAAATAGCGCCTGTAGTATTTCCTGACCAGCCAGGGCAGGTCGCCCGGCCGGTGAACAAAATTGATATCGTGGATCACGGAAACGGAGGGTACTTTGGTGCTCAAGGGAATAAATCCGTCTGTGCTTAGAAAAAGGTCCGGGTTTTTCCGGTCAAGGTATCTTTTGACCCGCCATTGAAACCAGATGTGCCAGAGGAAGGGATGACGCGTGGGCGGGCCCAGTACCACCGGGCTTACATTCTCTCCAAACACCACTTCGGGGCTATATTTTCGGTCAAACAGAAAAATAAAATCAACCTCGGGATGGGCCCTGCAGATCCGTTTCAGGGTCTCATAAGTAAACCACCCAATACCATCCAGCTTTCCGGGCATAAGAAGCCTGGTATTTACCGCAATAGTTTTTCTTTTTGTTCCCTGATTCAAGGCGCCCTTCCATATTTATGGAGCGAACTTATTACATTTGTATTGATTTAAAAAATATTTACGCCCCCGAGTTTGAAAAAGCACTTCATCACCAACCTCTCTCTGCTGATCTTTCTGAATCTGCTGATCAAACCCATCTGGTTTTTCGGCATTGAAGTGGGCGTCCAGAACAGGGTAGGTGAAGAGATTTATGGCTTTTATTTCTCTCTTTTCAATTTTGCTTTTATCCTTAACATGCTGCTGGATGTAGGGATCAATAATTACAACAACCGATCCATTGCCAGAAACCACAAGCTGCTGAAAGGAAACCTGGCGGCCATCGTCCCTCTTAAACTATTTCTTTCGCTTATATATGCAGGAGTAGTCCTGGTTTCGGGTAAGATCCTGGGCTACTCCCTGGCACAATTTCAAATGCTCGGGATCCTGGTTTTGAACCAGTTTCTCGCCTCATTCATCCTGTACTTCAGAACCAATATCAGTGGCCTGCAATTATACCGGACCGACAGCCTGCTTTCGGTCATGGACCGAACCCTGATGATCCTCTTTACCGGCTTGCTTCTCTGGGGTAATATAAGCAGTAAACCGTTTCAAATAGAGTGGTTTGTCTATGCACAGACCATCTCCTATACCCTGACCCTGTTCACCAGCGCCGCTATTGTACGGTTCAGATCCGGATCCTTTTTCAGGCTTTTCAGTGTTTCTGCTTCACTGAAAATACTCCGGTCCAGCTATCCCTTTGCCCTACTTATTCTGCTGATGGCACTCTTTAATCGCGTCGATTCAGTGATGCTGGAACGGATGCTTGAAAATGGAAGGGAGCAGGCGGGCATCTATGCGCAGTCGTTCCGGATCTTTGAGGCAGCGACACAATTCTCCCTCCTGTTTGCCATGTTGCTGCTCCCCATGTTCTCCCGGATGATACAACTGAAACAGAATGTGAATGAGCTGGTACGTATTGCTCTGCCCCTGCTTATGGTCGCCGGGCTGTCCGCTGCCCTTGCTTCCAATTTTTATAAATTTGAGGTGATCGATCTGCTTTACCACGAAAACGCTCAGTACAGTTCAAGCATTTTCGGCCTTCTGATGATTGGCTTTATTTTTGTCTCCGTCAGCTACCTCTATGGCACTCTGCTCACTGCCAATCACAACCTTCGCCAGCTGAATATCGTGGCAGCACTAACGGTAGTGCTTAATTTGGGCCTGAACCTGATCCTGATTCCCAGATACCAGGCCCTGGGAGCCGCTATCTCCAGCCTGGTTGCGCAGGCATTTTACGCACTTGTACAGCTTGTTCTCGCCATTCGTCTTCTGAAAATCCCCGCCAACAGGGATATCCTGAAGAAACTGGCCTATTTCCTGGTGATAAACCTTCTCATAGGGTACCTGTCGCTCTTAGTTCCGGGGTGGATCCCGGGCCTGCTTATATTGCTGGCTACCTGCATGGGCAGCTCCATCCTCCTGGGCCTGATCCGGCCCTCAAAAGTGATCGCACTCCTGAAGGAATAAGTTGACTTTATCTATGAAAGCTTGTAACTTATAGCTCAGCAATTTAAGTTACAATGAAACATCCAACGATCTGCTTTCTAGTATTACTCTGTATGCCATTTTCCGGGCTTTGTCAGGTGCCGGAAATCATACTTAATGACCTACTTGTCTCTAATGCATACAAAACCTTTGCAGTAGTTGACACTATTTACTATTTCTCAGGGCACAATGGAAATTATGACCAGGAGTTATGGCGAACAAACGGGAGCGAAGAGGGGACCTACCGGGTTGCCGACATCCATCCGGGGGGGGCCGCCTGGCCCGGCGAATTAACCAGGGTCGGAGAAGATCTGTTCTTCATGGCTGCCAACCAGGATGCCCCTGAACAGCTTTATAAGACCGACGGAACTGAAGAAGGAACGCAATGGATATTTGACGTGGATCCCGATCAACTGGAACAATATCATATGCTGACCGCTGCCGGGGGGCTGCTCTATTTCAGAACAACCAGGCCGGTAGTTTTTACTGAGCTTTGGGTATCAGACGGGACCAATGAGAATACACATATGGTTGCGGATATCTGTGAAAATGAGATTTCCTATCCGCGTGAATTAACTGAGTTTAATGGCTCGCTGGTATTCATTGCTGAACATTGTGAAGGCAGTGGTGGGACCATTTATCGTACAGAGGGACTAAACGGATCAGTAACACGAATCGGGGGAAATCTAGTTCATCAGTTAATGACTGCCGATGACCGGCTTTTCTTTGTTTCCACTCTGGAAGGTTATGGGGGTGAACTATGCGCAAGTGATGAATCCTTATCTGAAATTAGCATGGTCTTCGACATTAATCCGGGGGAAGGGTCATCCGATATCTACCATCTCACACAGTTGGACACTCTGCTTTTTTTTAGGGCATATGAACCCATACACGGCGCTGAGCTCTGGTCTTGCAACCTGAATACATCCCTTGTAAAACTGGTTAAGGATATTAGTGTAAGTCCTGATGCCACAAACAGTTCTTTCCCCGATGAGCTCTTTAGCTATCAGGGCAAACTGTTTTTTGAGGCAAATGACGGAGTGCATGGGAATGAACTCTGGATTTCCGATGGAACCGACGAAGGGACCTTTATGCTGAAAAATATTAATGTAGAACCGGGTGATGTTCCTTATCATTCCTATCCGAGGAATTTTTTTGCTACTGAAGAACAGCTCTACTTTGTGGCCGATGATGGCATCCATGGTTTAGAGCTATGGCAGACAGACGGAACCGTGGAAGGTACAAAAATGACTGCGGATATTTGGCCCAAAAGTAATGAATCTTCTGATCCTGGTGGATTTGCTGAAGTAGGTGATTACCTGGTCTTCAATGGATGGTACGGCAAACGTACCCTGCTGCGTTTAAAAATAAATAACATCTCAACCGTGGGAATAGAAGACCCCGTATCCGAAGCCTCCCTCTTTCAACTGTATCCCAATCCGGCTCATTCAAGCATTATCATAGAACCCGGCACAAAAGAGGATATCCGATATCGAATTCTGGATCTCTCCGGTCGTATGCTTTTGAATGGCTCGATACGTGATGGCCATAAAACCCGCCTGGATCTCTCTTCCCTGAGTTCCGGACTCTATTTAGTTCAGGGAGAATCAAAACACGCCAGCCAGACTACAAAGATCACGAAAGATTAATATGACCCCAGGTATCTGAGTGATGGATGCATGGCAAGCCTGCCATGTTGCATCACCTTTGCTGTGTAGAATGCAGCAGGGTATCCTGATTTGCATTTTACATACTAATTATCATAGAGTTTAATTTATATATATCTGTATTATAGGAATATATATTATTATATATGGTGTATTTTACTCTCATATATTTTTTAGTTCTAATCGTTGTTAGGAAGTTGTTGATTGTAAATGCTCCCTGAAAGCTACTTTACAATGGCCTTTGGTTATTTTTGGCCAAACAAAAGCGAAGATAAAAGGTGGATCAAAACAATAATGAGAAACTCAGGAGGACCCATAGAACCTCCATTCTATTTAACCAGAGGGAGCAGGAAGCAATTAAGCTCTATTGCGAAAAGTATAAGATCAGTAATAAATCCAAATTTATGCGGGAGGTCATCATGACGGGGATCCTTAAGAAGTTTGACGAGGATTATCCGACGCTTTTCGAATTTGAAAAGCCCAATCTTTTCGTCAATAATAAATAGACGGATCCCTTCTGCAGGTCATCCTTCTGCCGGCTCTGCCGGCTATCAACACTTACTCATTCAGGCCGTAAGGTGGATCAGATAAGTTCCATGGAATAGATGATGGCTTCCAGCTGCTTAAGCTTAATGCGTTTTTTCTGGTTGGGGTGGTACACATACCCATCAACGGTGACGATTCGTCCCCGTTTGGCATCATATACAGAGTGGCTCACGAATGGGCCTCCCATAAAGCCATTCTCCAGGTCCCACAAACCGCGCAACTCCAGAACATCCATATCATTATTCTTCAGATCGTATGCGATGGGTTCAAACATTTTGGAGATAGCCATATAGGATCCATCTCTGGGACCCTTCACATATTGCTGGGTAATCTTATTGCGCTGCTCTAATATCTTAGCCACATTCAGATCCTCCGGGCCATTGGCGGGAAAATCAAATACCTGGATTACCTGTGAAAGGTCAGGTGATTCAATGGATACCGAAGTATACTCTTCCTTACTGAAATCCATATTGTAGCCACGGGGTATGGCCAGACGCACCTGGTGATGGGTGGCAATATCTTTCTGTATGCCCGGATCCTTGGAATCCTTATAGACATTCATCAAGCGGTTCCTGTCGTACTGGATCAGGAATCCCCTGATCTGAGCCTCGTTTTCTCGATAATCTCTTTTAATGCAGTGGCGGTGGGCGCCTCAATCTGAACCATAATCTGGGGTTTGGCCCAGATATTCTCTCTGTACCGGATTTTGGGTTCCAGGCCGGAAGATACGGTCGTCAGAACAATGGACCGATGAAACTGGTAAACCCCGTCAAATGATGAGGCGGTTACCTGGATCACATCAAAAAGAGGCTCAGACTGTGGAAGTCCGGGATACTCCTCCTTTAAAATATCCTGCAAAAGCTCTCCAGCTGAGTTTTCCCAGTTAAACTGGTCCATCACCACAAGGACCTCTCCGGCACCTCCGGTGATATTGGGCATGATCTTCCCAGCCATACCACCCTGCTGCTTTACAGTATCGCAGGAAAAAGTCAGCAGAATGAGCAGTGCAGAGACAAAAAAGCCTGTCAGTTTTAGCAGACAGGCCTTATGATTTCCAGGAATATTACTTCTTTCCATCTTTTACTTTCTTAGTGTCCTCTGTATCGTCCACTATGATTTCATCATCGGCATGATCTGCAGTGGCTTTCTTAAATTCCTGCATTCCCTGGCCAACACCGCGCATCAGCTCAGGTATTTTCCGCCCGCCAAAAAGCAGCAGGACAAGCAAAACAATGACTACAATTTGCCAAACTCCTATTGCAAGGGTTATAAAAGCTTCCATCTCTCTCAAATATTTATAAGGTTTGTACTACAAAAATAGCAATATAATCGTTCTATTTTTTAAATAATCCAATGATGTCGTTCAGATTTGCATAAAGTAGCAGACTCAGGAGCAGCACCATTCCAACTATCTGTGCATATTCCAGAAACTTATCACCCGGTTTCCTTCCTGTAATTATCTCAAACAAAAGAAACATCACATGTCCTCCATCCAGGGCCGGAATCGGCAAGTATATTCATAATGGCCAGAATAATAGACAAAAATGCAGTCATGTTCCAGAACCTTTCCCAATCCCAGGTGGACGGGAAAATACTTCCAATCTTAATAAATCCTCCCAGTTCTTCGTAGGCTTTGGTCTCGGGCTTGAACAACATTTTCAGCTGCTTCAGGTAACTCTTGGTGATATCAAATCCACGATTGATTCCGGCAGGAATGGACTGAATGAAAGAATATTTCACTACTACACTTTCAAAGTAAGAACCGTAGTTCTTTTTGTAGAACCCAAATATGCCCTCCTCATTGGTTGTAACCTGCACAGTCAGGGTATCGGAATCCGCGCAGCACGTTAAGATCAAAGGAAGTATTAACTTTCTGCCTGGTCAAATCCATAAATTCATCGTAGAAACGGACAGGAGTTCCGTTCACTCCAATAATCCTGTCGTTCAGCTTGATTCCGGCGTTTATCATATTGCCCTTCTTCCACCAGTGCGCCGACTTCACAGGGAACTCTCGGTTCCATGGTATATTCCAGCTTCAATAATTTGGAGGTCATTCCTTCCGGTACCTGAAGATCCAGAATGGCACCTTCACGTTCCACCTGGATCACCTGGGTTTCATTTACCACAATATCGTGGTGAATGGCTATCCATCGTTCCACTTCTTTCCCGTCAAGTGCCAGAATTTTATCTCCATTTTCCAGTCCAAGATTCTTGAATTCGTCCACGAACATGTACCCGTACTCCAGCCGGTCCACCGGAACATACTCTTCTCCCCACTTAAAAAATACCAGGATGTAGATCACCAGGGCCAGCAGGAAGTTTACCATGACTCCTCCCAGCATAATCAGTAGTCGCTGCCATGCTTTCTTAGATCTGAATTCATGTGGTTGGGGGGGCTGCTTCATTTGTTCCCGGTCCATGGATTCATCGATCATCCCGCTGATCTTCACATATCCCCCCAAGCGGGAGCCATCCGATTCCGTATTCGGTATCTCCGATCTTCTTTCTGAACAGAGAAAAGCCCGCATCAAAAAAGAGGTAAAATTTCTCGACCCTTACTTTAAATATCCTTGCCAGGGTAAAGTGTCCCAATTCGTGTAAAACAATGAGAATCGACAGGCTTACCAGTAGTTGGGCTATTTTAACAATTACATCCATTCGTGCTAAATTTGTTCTTGTGCGACCCGCCTTGCCTGCAGGTCAGAATTAAAATAATCTTCCAGTCCGGGAGCCTTGATGAAGGTCGACCGGTCCAAGGTGTTTTCAATGAGATCCGGGATTTCATGAAATCCGATCTTCTCCTCCAGAAATGCCTCCACCGCTACTTCATTGGCCGCATTTAAAATACAGGGCCAGTTCCCTCCCTTTTTCATTGCCTCATAGGAGAGTGCAAGATTACGAAAAATTTTTGTATCGGGCTGCTCAAATGTAAGGCTGGGATAGTTTAAGAAATCAAATCTTTCAAAATCGGATTTAAACCTGTCCGGATAGCTTAAAGCATACTGTATGGGAAGCCTCATGTCGGGCAGCCCCATCTGGGCCTTGATGGAACCATCGGCAAACTGAACCATGGAGTGAATAATGGATTGAGGGTGGACCACTACTTCGATTTCATCCGGTTTCACTCCAAACAACCATCTGGCCTCAATCACTTCCAGGCCTTTGTTCATCATCGTGGCTGAATCGATGCTTATCTTGGGGCCCATGTTCCAGTTGGGATGACGCAGGGCCTGTTCGGGGGTAACCTTTTTCAACTCCTCCAGTCCCCGTTTCTCTGAAGGGCCCGCCCGAAGCGGTCAGAATGATCTTTTCGATCCGGTTATTTCCTTCACCCACAAGACATTGGTAGATAGCCGAATGCTCCGAATCCACCGGGATAATGGGGACTCTGTTTACGGCAGCTTCCTTCATGATCAACTCGCCGGCCACCACCAGTGTCTCTTTGTTGGCCAGCGCAATGCTTTTACCCGCACGGATAGCTTCGATGGTTGGTTTTAACCCGCTGAAACCCACCATGGCCGTGAGTACCATATCTATGGAATCGAATGCGCATACCTGTCCGATGGCATCTGCTCCAGCATATACCTTTATGGGGTGGCTTTTTAGCGCATCCCGGACTCTTTCGTAATGCTGCTCATTCCCGATAACCACCATATTGGGCTGATACCGCAAACTTTGTTCGATAAGCAGATCCACATTATTTAAGGCGGTGAGGACCTCAACTTCAAAAATATCAGCGTGTTGAGAAATGACTTCCAGGGCCTGTGTACCAATGGATCCTGTGGAGCCAAGAATAGCAATTCTTTTCTGCATGGCTTAGAAAACGATATAATCTGTTGGATCCAGCGGAACTCCGTCATGCCACAACTCAAAGTGCAGGTGTGGCCCGGTGGTGAGTTCCCCGGAATTACCCACTATGGCGATGGCATCTCCGGCAGCAACCTTTTCTCCCACAGTTTTAAACAGGCTGGCATTGTGCTTATAGGACGTCATCAGCTCATAATCATGCTGGATCTGAATGACATACCCGGTTTCGAGGGTCCAGGTGGACATGGTCACGGTACCATCCAGGGCTGCCTTCACAACCTCATCCGGTTCAGCTACCAGATCAACCCCGAAGTGACCATCAGCCGGACTAAATACTCCTGTAATGATGCCCTGTACAGGGGTGAAAAAATGCATGTCCGTCAGATTTCGGCTTCCTTCTGCATCATCCAGGACACTCAGCCTGAATTGTTCCTCCGCTTCCACCTGCCGTCTTAACAGGGAATCATTGTTAGAGCGCCTGAAATTAATGGCATGCGCATCAACCATGCCACTGGTATCGTTCATATACAGCTCCGGTGTTTCTCCCGAAATAATCCTGTTCAGGTTATCAAAATAGAGATCCCTGACCGACTGCTCTTTCTCCAGGGAGTCCACTTTCATCGCATTGGAGCGAATATGCTGACGCATGACCGCATCTGGATATCCAGGAATTAACTCACGAATACTGGTAAAGGCAATCAGGATATAGGTTATGGCAACCAGAAGAAACAATATAACCCCAACCAGAGCAATCAGGTTCAGCCTGGTCAGCCTCATGTTACCCACTTCTTCGAATGTGTCCTCATTTAACAGGACCACCCGGTACTTATGGATAAGCTTTTGGAACAGCTTCCTTGGTGATTTTTCTGACATGGTGCAAAGATAGCACCTTTACCGGAAATCAAACATGGGTAAGACCTCTCTTCTTATATAGGCCTCGCCAATTTCCTGCTTCAGGAATCCCTCTCTGACCATGGCCTCATCCTCGGAGATAAACAGTTCCATGTGTACCAGGGTCCACGGCCTGAATTCGTAGAGTGGATTATCAGATTCCATGACATTCATGGTTATCATGTAATCGGTCAGGCTGGTGGTGTAGCCGACAAAAATTTTGTTGTTCAGATAAGAGTAGAGTACGAAAACTTTATAACTCATATGCAGCCCTGGTCTTTAGGTTACTTCAAAATACGTGAAATCTGAGAAAAAGTTTCCTCCCCGCGGAGATAAATGGTCACCTTGCTAATTAGGGGCTGATTATCAGAAGGATAATTTTAATACTTCAGATGAATCCTCTGGAAAGACCGGATATAGGCCACCAGATCAAGTCGTTCCTTCCCGCTTAGCTGCGGATGGTCCATGTCTCCATACCCCCAGGAAGGCATGGCAGTCCGGGTTCTACCCAGGCTTATGGTTGCCAGCAGGTAGCCATTGGAAGCCGCGCTCAAAAGCTCCTGGTTATTCAGGGCCGGAGCTTTCAGACCTTCGCCGGCTATTCCATGGCATTCTGAGCAATGCTGTTCAAAGAGGAGCGCTCCTTTCTGTTGCTCTCCGGGATTGCTTCCCTGGTATACATAGCTCAGTTCTTCAAGGGCGGTTTTCCGCATATGTCCTATGATGTTGCTGATATCCTGCCTCTCCAGTTTTTCCTGGTTATAAACATCGGTCGACCAGCCAAACATGGCCGTATGGGCGCGACCCAGGGCTATGGTCTCATACAACATCCGGTCGCTCGCGGCTTCCAGGAAATCCCGGTTAATAATTGACGGACCGGTCTCTCCCTCCCCGAATTCGCCGTGGCAGCGGAAACAAAGGAAATGATAGCGGAGGGCTCCCTGTTCCAGATCAGCTTCGGGCAATATAATTTCCCCGGAGAAGGGAGCTCTCCTTCTCCAGGATGCCAGATAGGCAATCAGGTCGGCAAGCTGTTCATCCTCCAGATTCACCCAGCCCGGCATGGCTGTGTTCCGCCTGCCATTCAGAAGGGTTTCAGCAATAAAAGTATTATCCGCCCTGGCTAGAAAGCCTTCCTGGTTCAGAGCCACAGCCACATCCCCTTTGCCTTCAGTACCATGGCAGGTCCTGCAATAATTTTCATAGAGTTCCCTCCCCCGGCTACTGTCTCCCCTTTTGGCTGCAAGATCTCTGCTCCTATCCCTTCCCCTCAGCCCTTTCAAATGCCGGGTGATTCCATCCAGCTCGCCCGGATTCAGGCCGGATATTCCTTCTGCCCAGCTTCCCATCTGGCGGAGACTCCGGCCCTTTTCAAGGGTAAAGCGTATATACTCGGGCGAGGCCACCCTGAGAAAATCCTCATTCCCGATGGCCGGAACCCCGGTTTTAAACTCTTCATACCCTTTTCCCTCTCCACTTTTACCATGACAGGCTGAACAGAGGTGCGAAAATCCGGATTCACCCTCCATGCTTTGCCTGTTCCCTTTAAATTCCAGGAGGGTGGCCATGGAGAAATACTCAAAGGAGATATCCGGTTTGGCCAGCCCCATTACAAAGGTTGCCAGCGCATCCATCTCTTTTTCTTCCAGGTTAATCCTCAGCATTTGAGACCCTGGAGAGACCATTTCCGGATCCCTGAAATGCTCCTTCAGCCAGTTGGAGATCGTCTGATTTCCCTGTATATTCTGAAAGCTGTATTCATGCTTGGTCTTCTCTCCCTGTTCGGTCAGATCAGGGCCCAGAATCCCCCCTACACCTCTTGCCTGGTGACATCCCAGGCAGCCTTCGGCAGCAAAAATGATCTTTCCTTTGATAAAGACATCCATCCCTGCTGATGGACCCTCCAGATCAACATCCTCATGATCCGGGGACTGATCGCTGAAAATGGCCAGATGGCATTTACCGCAGGAGGACTGGATATAGGGTTGCTCCAGCAGGGGATAGGGCCAGTGTGTTTCCTGAAGCTGACCGAAAGCTTCCTCCCGGGAAAGAGCCCCGGGCTGTCCCCCATGACAAATGGTACAGCCGTACTGCTGTACGGGATGGTCCGCCAGGTAATTTCCCGGGTGGCTTGTGTGAGGCTGAGGCACCTGCTCCATATCCGGATTTTCCAGGCCATGATGACAGGAAACGCAGCGGTCTGAACGATTAAATGCGGGCAGATCCAGCTGAAAAATACCCCGTTCAAAGGCCTCAGATCCAGGTTCCCAGTTCTTCCTCCAGGATGGCTGCATATTCTTTCTGGACCTTTCGCCATTCCTTATTCATCCCTTCACTGATCCAGCAGCAAACAGCAGAAGAAGCAGCAATCCTGCTCCGATCAGCACGAATAACTGTGCCCTGTATCTGTATTTCTGTTCGTCCATCATAATACTTATACAAGCGGCCACTGGCTGGGCGACCAGAAAAACTCCCAGTTGGGTCCCCTGAACCAGATACCCATGGCCGTGAATAAAACCAGCGCCACGAAAGTGCAGGTAAACAGAAGATAGTGCTGCCATCCGGGTGGATTGGCTCCGGCGCCTGACACTTTCGCCACCAGGATAAATAAGCCCGCCGTCATGGTAGCCGGATTGATCAAGCATCACAAACCATTGGGAAATTCCCGGAAACCAGTTTCGCAGCCAGCCAAAACGTATCATTATAAAGAGCTGAGAACAGGACCAGAAAAAATGCAAAAAGAGCAGAGCGTCCCACCACTTTCAATCCCTTTTCTCCCGGAGAACCAGATTCCCACATACTCATCCTCCCGGTCCCGGTAGGGAATGGAAAAAAGGAAAACCAGGTAGAGCACGGGTATCAGCAAGCCGCCCGCAAAGGCGGAATAGGAGACCAGCTCCTGTATGCCCAGGAAATACCAGGGAGATTTGGCCGGATTCTCGGGAAAGGCATGGATTGGCCTGTTCAAGCAAAGGAGCATCGGCCAGCAGTGCAATAAACAGCACGACCAGCTACCACCAGCAAAAGAGTCCCAGCTCGGTCCACATCAACACCGGCCAGGCATACCATTTGTTTGGTACTCCCTTTGTCTGCCGCATACTTTACCGGCCTGCTCAGTCCCCCGTCCTTCCGGATCCTCCAGAAATGAATTCCCAGCAGAATCAGCATACTAAGAGGAAGAAAAATCACATGCAGGGCAAAAAACCTGGACAGGGCAGCCTGACCGACAGTCTCACCGCCAATCAGAAGTTTTTTCAAAAAGCCGCCCGGATCAATAGCAGTTAGGTAATCCCAAGCAGGTCGGTTAGTTCCCTGGCCGATGCTGCAATGTTGGAACCGATGGTAACCGCCCAGTAGGCAAGCTGATCCCAGGGCAAGCAGGTAACCGCTGAAATTGCTGAGCAGGGTAATTATCAGCAAGCACCACCCCGATCACCCAGTTCAGGGAGCGATTGCCCAGATAGGAACCGGTATAGAATACCCGTAAAAGGTGCAGAAAGACCACGATAACCATTCCCTGGGATGCCCATCGGTGCATATTCCGGATAATTCGTCCGCCCGGGAACCACATTAACAATATCCTTCACAGACTGGTAGGCTGTTTCCACCGAAGGGGTATAATAGATCATCAGGATCACCCCTGTGAACACCATGATCAGGAAAAGAAAGCCCAGGATGATTCCCAGTCCGAAGGTGTAGGTGGGTTTCATGGAGTGGACATGAACCCTGTTGGCATGGATATGCAGGAAAAAATTCCGGGTGATAATCCCTGAACGCGCTTTTGCTCTTGTTTTCCATGACAGCCTGTCAGGAGGTTATGAATTTATCTTCGGCATGGTACGCTTTTCCCGGGATTGACCACTATTTTCCCGTCGGCATCCCTGCTTACGCGATACCAGGCCAGATCTCGGGGAGCAGGTCCTGAAAGCACCTCTCCTTCATCGTTATAGCAGGAGCCGTGACAGGGACATTCAAATCCATCGCATGCTTTTCTCCAGGATACATCCCAGGTGGGTGCAGATGGCCGATACAGCCTTGATCCCCTTCATGATCGCGATAGACAAATAGCTTATGTTCTTCCAGAAAGGTAAAGGTATCCACTGGAAACATTTCTGGTGATCGCCCAGGGCGATTCGTTGTCTTTTCACCGGCCAGTCTAGGGAAAAATTGCCTCAGATAGCTGAAAGGCAGCCATGACTCCGGTGACTGTCACCAGGGCAAGGGCCATCTTGCCTAATAAAACTCCTTCTTTTCATCGAGATCGTATAAAACACTAAAATTATATAGATTCTTTTTGAATAGAACTGTCATCGGAGTCGATTTCTCTAATTTATATACATTTGAAATTATATCATTTCGAGAAATTTAACGATGAAGATTGGCCTCTGTTCCCCGCCTCATTGGTGGCTGCAGTTCTACTGGTCATATCCTCTGCTGACTCTGCTCAACTGCAAACGAAGCGGAGCAGGCCGGCAAGCCAGGTGAATCCCGACATCTCAATGAGGACCTGAGCGCCAATACCTGGGCCGGGAGAGTTGCAAGGAATGTCACGAAAAGGAGTACAATCTCTTCCAGGGATCGGATCACGACATGGCCATGGACGAGGCAATTGAAGAGACCGTACTTGGAGATTTCAACGACGTAAGCTTCACCCATTTCGGAATCACCTCCAGGTTCTTTATCGTCAGATGGCAAATTCATGGTGAATACAGAAGGTCCGGATGGTGAGCATGGTAGACTACCAGGTGTCCTACGTTTTTGGAGTCAGGCCCCTGCAGCAGTACCTGATCGAATTCCCCGGTGGAAGATACCAGTGCCTTCCCATCTGCTGGGACACCCGGCCGGCAGAAGACGGGTGGACAGCGCTGGTTCCATATCTACCAGGACGAACGGATTCCGCCCGGACGATGTGCTTCACTGGACCCGGGTCACCCAGAACTGGAACTACATGTGTGCCGAATGCCACTCCACCAACCTGCAGAAAGAACTATTCCTATCAGGAAAAGGCCTACCATACCACCTGGTCGAAATTGATGTTAGTCTGCGAAGCCTGTCACGGTCCGGGTTCGGACCATATCGACTGGGCCGAAAAGGTGGAAGCCGGAAGCAGTCCGGATATCTACCCCGATATGGGACTGGTAGTTCGGCTTGAAAGATACGGACAATGCCACCTGGATCTTTGATCCCGATTCAGTCACCGCCCGGCGTTCGGTGCCAAGGCAATCGGACGAACTGGTGCAGATGTGTTCGCAGATGCCATGCCCGCAGGGCCGTGGCCACCGAGGACTACTACCATGGTGGATCCCTGCTGGATACCCACTGGCCATCGCTTGCTGGAGGAAGATCTTTACTTTGCCGACGGACAGATTGAGGATGAGGTCTATGTATATGCTTCCTTCCTGCAGAGCAAAATGTACACAGGCCGGAGTCGTCTGTAAGGATTGTCATGAACCCCACAGCGGCCAGGTATATGTGGAGGGCAACGCCCTCTGTTACCGCTGCCACATGGCCACCGAATACGGGCCCAGGAAACACCACTTTCACGATCCGGCCAAAGAGGGAGCCAGCTGTTTTGAGTGCCATATGCACGAACGCACCTATATGGTGGTGGATCCGCGCCGCGATCACAGTATACGTATACCGCGACCCGATCTCTCCGACAAACTGGGCACCCCCAATGCCTGCAACCAGTGTCACACCGGAAAAAAGTACCCAATGGGCCACCGACTACCTTCAGTCAATGGTACGGTCAGGACCTCCTGGATCAGCCTCATTACGGGGAAACCTTCTGGGCCGGCCGCATGCGCTACCCGGAAGCCCAGAAGGAATTGCTCAGACTGGGAGCGGACCCCGATCAGAGCCCCCATGATCCGGGCCAATGCCATTGCCCTCCTGGGAGGATATCCTGATGCAAGTACCGTTGCACTGCTCCGAAAAACCATCATTGATCCCGATCCATTGATCCGTTATGCCACCATGACCGTGGTTGAGTTTGCCGAACCTGAATTTATCACGGGACCTGGCCGTACCCCGGCTGAAGGATAGTGTAAAACTGGTACGCCTGATGGCCGCCAACTCCCTGGCGGCGGTCCCCCGTGAACCTGATCCCCAGGGAAGCCCTGGCATCCCTGAACACAGCCCTGGAGGAGTACAATGCCTCCCTGATGATCAATGCCGATCACCCTTCCACTCATCTCAACTTTGGGAACCTCTACCTGAATGCGGGCCAGTATGAAAAAGCCGAAGCTTCCTATAAAGAGGCCATTGAGCTGGAACCGGGACTGGTGGGACCCTACATAAACCTGGCAGATCTGTACCGGAGACTGCAGCGTGATGATGAAGGAGCAGAAATACTGCAAAGCGCGCTGGAGAAATATCCTGACCTGGCCGCCATCCACTATGCCCTGGGGCTTCTTAAAGGTCAGGCAGGGCAAGCATAAAGAGGCCATGATCTACCTGGAAAATGCCACCAGGCATGACCCTGAGGATCCGCACTACAGCTATGTCTATGCCATAGGCCTCAATTCACAACAGGCACCCATGGAGGCCCTGAAGGTGTTGGGAGCAGCCGTAAAACAACACCCTTACGACCGGAACATCCTCTATGCCCTGACCACCATCTCCATGGAGAACGGCATGCCGGAGCAGGCGCTGCTTTATGCAAAAAAGCTGGTGGAGTATTATCCGGATGACGTGAACTATCAGCAGGTATTTGGTGTTCTGTCCAACTAGTTTAAAAAACGATTACAAACTATGATCTCTGAAAAAAAAGGCTCTCTTTTCTTGATCGCTACCTGACTCTCTGGATCTTCCTGGCCATGGCTCTTGGCGTATCAGCGGGACATTTCCTTCCTTCCATTGCAGACTTCTGGAATGGGATGAGCCGGGGAACCACCAACATCCCCATTGCCATCGGTCTGATTATTATGATGTATCCTCCCCTGGCCAAGGTGCGGTATGAGGAGCTGGGAGATGTATTCCGTAACCGCAAAATTCTGATCCTCTCCCTGGTTCAGAACTGGATCATTGGTCCGGTATTGATGTTTATCCTGGCCATTATTTTCCTGCGGGATTATCCCCAATATATGGCAGGACTGATCCTGATCGGGCTGGCCCGCTGCATTGCCATGGTCATCGTCTGGAACGACCTGGCCGAAGGGGATCCGGAGTATGCGGCCGGACTGGTGGCCTTTAACTCCATCTTCCAGGTGCTGTTCTTTTCGGTCTATGCCTATGTATTTATTACCATCATGCCACGTTGGTTTGGCCTGGAAACCTTTGTGGTGGATGTCACCATGGGCCAGATCGCCAAGAGTGTGTTTATCTACCTGGGCATTCCTTTCCTGGCTGGTTTCCTCACCCGCTTTATCCTGATTCGAGTGAAGTCGAGGGACCGGAAGGAAGCAAAAGAGTGGTATCACGGAAAGTTTATTCCGAAGATCAGTCCCCTTACCCTGGTGGCCCTGCTCTTTACCATATTTGTGATGTTCTCCCTGAAGGGTGAAACCATTGTGAAGATTCCCATGGATGTGGTTCGGATCGCCATCCCCCTAATCATCTATTTTGTAGTCATGTTCCTGGTCTCCTTTTTCATGAGCAAAGCCCTGGGAGCAGATTACCCCAAAACCACCACCCTGTCCTTCACCGCTGCCAGCAACAACTTTGAACTGGCCATCGCAGTGGCTGTGGCAGTGTTTGGAATCAGTTCCGGAGAAGCCTTTGCCGCAGTTATCGGCCCCCTGGTGGAAGTGCCAGTACTGATTCTGCTGGTGGGAGTGGCGCTGCGATTCCGAAAGCGCTATTTCAGCGAAGTGACCCGGTGATTTTGAGAATCACCCAAAATCCACTATATTTGCATCCGCTTACAAAGTAAGCCACGTTCTAAACAGAGACAAAATACCAAAGATATATTGCGGGGTGGAGCAGTTGGTAGCTCGTTGGGCTCATAACCCAAAGGTCGTAGGTTCAAGTCCTACCCCCGCTACTACCAGGAACCCGTTGCACTTCGCAACGGGTTTTTTTATGCCCTGGCGTCAGGAGCTAGCTCATGTAAGCCAGCGGCGTGAAAAAACCCGATATGAGCGAAGCGAATAGGGGTTCCTGGTAGTAAAGCATCCCACCAGGACTCGTGATGCGTCGCAGGCGCAGAACAACACTACCCCCTTCCACTACTAAAAAAATCACACAGGCTTGTGATTCTTGTTTTCACAGAAACAGGCGAACAAGAATTCAGGAACAACAGGATACCGTTATTTCTGCTCTATAAGATCACGAAATGGTTGAAAGTCCCTCAGTCCTGCCAGGTCCCAGTCCTGATCAAAGGATCTGAATTCATACATTTTTCCTTCCTGTATGGCGCGATTTAAGGATTTCACAGCTTCCTGCTTCATACCCAGGATTGCATAGATCCGGGCCTGATAATAAGAAATGCTACCTTTTTTAAGCCTGTATATCATACTGGGCTGGTTTATTCGCATGGATTCCAGGAATTCCACTTGCACCAGTGCTTCTTCGGCCCTGCCCTGCCTGGCCAGCGTACTTCCAAGAAACCCTTCCACCCAGAGCTCAGTATACCAGTGAAACTTCTTGGTCCAGACTCCGGTAAAATAGTTCTCCCAGTCCACAGTTCTCAAGTCCTGTAATATTGTCTCGGCTTCTTCAAATTCTCTTAGCACGTAGTGCGCAAAGGCCCTTGACTGATGATTGTTCAGGAAAAAGTGAGGTATAATCCCGTAATTCCAGGTATCCTGAGGATCCTTGTATTCATCCAATCTTTCTCGTAACTGCGTTTCAAAATAATTCAAGGAGTCATCCGGGAATATAGTGTTATAGGCATAAGCCCAATTCACCACATCCCAACTTACGCCTTGTTCGCTGTAAAAATTCTGAAGGCGGTCAATCTCATTAAAATCCTCTTCCAGTAACAGAGCCCTGAATATCTGGTATCGGCCCCACAAACCCATGTTAAGATAATCATCAGCATCCAGTTCCGATATGAAGTCTTTTATCTCCCTGCTTTTTCCAAGGCTTAACAAAATACTGAAGTAGATAGAATAGATTTCCTGGGTTACTAACTTTTCCCTGTATTTACTGTAGTCTTCAAATAGCGGGTCCAAAAGATCCAGGGCTTCCTCAGACTGGTTCAATCCATGGTGAAATTGGGCAGTAAGAAACAGGATGGAAAGATTTTGTGGGTCCAGGCTCAGATTCTCCTCAAGTGCTTTCAGAGCATCCTCGTAGCGATTGGCGCTCATGTGCTCCACAAATCGAAAATAGCTTTTTTCATAGGGTGTGCATAAGTCCCAGTTGTCCAATATATATTGCCTGGTTTGTTGGTTCTCCTCTTCAAGCTCATACGAGAAGGTGGAAAAGTACAGATAGATTCGCGCCAGCATAAAACTTGAATCCAGACGTATGGCCTTGCGTTGGCATTGGAGCGCCCAGGGCACGCCGTCGCATTCCATCAGGGCCTGATATGCTTCGTATCTGGGTGGTTTAAAGTAATCCAGCCTGTCTACGTGTTTTACTGCCCAGTAACCCTTAAGCCTCTCCCGGAGCTCCCGGATCAGGGCTTCTTTATCCTTCACCTGTCCACTGATCAAAGGGAAATCATAGATCACATCCCCTGTTTCCGTAGATTCCAGCCTGGAGGATACCTGGAGAATGCTATCCTCCAGAAAGAAGGATCCCGTAACCACATATATGGCTCCTGTCAATTCAAATAAAGAAATCAAGTTTTCTGGATTCCCGGGTAGGATCCCAACATTTTCCTTACACTTACGCATCATCTCAGGCGAGCTGGCTTGAACATCCAGCTCCCGCAGACCCATTGTAATCCATTCCGAGGCCATCTTGCCAAAAGCCTCCAGATTTTCCTGACCGGTCTCATTATTGAAAACTGCCACTGCTACCTTTTCCTTCCGAATGTCTTCCGATAGGCCCCCTGTCCAGGATTTCCGAATTATTCCGAAGTAAATAAACTGACCTACAAGCAAGATGGCCAGAATAATAATTACCAGGTTGCTGGTAAATGTTTTTTTCTTTGAAGTGGAAGGAGAGTGCTGAGAAGGCTCTTCCTTATCTGTCTTTATAAACCCTTTTGGCCCAATATCATAAATCCATGACAGGATAAGGGCAACAGGAAATCCAGCGAGGATCACTACAACAAGGGTTGTAACTAACCATTCGGGTAGACCCAGATGAGGAAAGATAGTGTCGGTCACTTCAATAATAATCCACCCGGTAATAGCGTACACCGTAGCTACCCGGTAAACCTTCCGCCGTTTTAGCTCACGAAAAAACTGATTCAACCCTGCACGCATGAAATTATAACAAACTTATAATTAATTAGTTCCAAAAATAGTATATATATTCTGAGCGCTTGTATCTTATGCTTTTGACAATGAAGCATTAATGTCAGATGATCAACAATGAGATAATCTAAGTCTTTCCAGCACGTAAAAAGCCAGTAATCTCCTGATATTGAGCCAATAAACCTACATATGTTTTAGATAAAATGCCCCAAAATGGTACTCGCGAGTCCGTTGTGGCGGACGAGCAACACTACCCCCGCTACTAAAAAGGACTCCTCATCAGATTTGATGGGGAGTCCTTTTTTCTAGGTCCTTTTGCAGCTTGCAGATGAGTATTTTACGTTAAGATGGCATTACATTTTAAAGTTAGACAAGGTCATTTTCCTCGTATTGCGGCTCAAATTAAAAATCATAAAAACGTTAAAAAAAACATATTCATAAAACATACTTTTAAAGAATCTGTCTCACCAGTAAGCATTAATAGAAATTAAAATAACCGTAGACATGAAGTATTCTTATCTTTTGATCCTCCTGATAGGTCTATTTTGCTTTCAATGTAATTCTGATGACAATGATCTTGATGCCAACTGCTTCGAGCTTCAGGAAGATCTTGATTCTGCAACCTTGCAAAAGGTGGCAGCACTTGAAGCTTATACCAAAGATCCAGACAATGGCGGCGTTTGTGCGAATTATGTGGAGGCGCTTGAAAACAGGATCGAAAAAATCCAGGCGTACCTTAATTCAGGTTGTATCGAAAATGGGCCTATTTATTCTAATTTGGAAGCAGCTATTGCTGAACACAGGACACAATCGACGAATTAGATTGGATAGAGATTGAAACTGTATTTAGATATTTGTCTAAATATATAATTATTCCGTATGAATCGTGTATTCAAAGCATTAAATGATCCTACAAGAAGAGAAATCCTTGAGTTGTTGAGAGAAAAGGATATGAATGCCGGAGAGATTGCCGATCATTTTAACATCACAAAACCCAGTATATCGCATCATTTAGATTTACTAAAACAAGCAGATTTGGTTTTAAGCGAAAAGAATGGACAGTTTATAACATACTCTTTAAATAGTACTGTTGTAGAGGATATCATCGGCGGTTTAATTCAATGGCTCATGAGTTTTAATCAACAAAAATAGAATCATGAAATACAAGAAATTCCTGCAAAGGGAAGGCATTAATTGGCTTTTTATTCTGATGCCCTTCATTTACATTTTCCTGGTTTATGAAAAACTACCACGATTTGCTCCATTTCAAATGAATAGTGAACAAACGATATATTATCAAATAATATTCGTTATGGGACTCTCTATTATTGTGTATTTCATTTTTCTGGTGAAACCTGCTGTTGTACCTAAAACAGCATTTCATGAAAATCTTAAAAGCTATCACAGAGTAAGAACTCTAATGCTTGGGTTCACTTCTCTTCTATCCTTGATTTTCATCTCTCAAAAGATTGGAATCCCATTTAATTGGTCAAAAATTGCTATAATTTTAGCAATGGTCTATATCACAGTCATTGGGAATCTTTATCCTACACTAAAACACAAATACCTCATTGGGATAAAGAATTCATATACTCAGAGTAGTGATCTTATCTGGAAGAAAACGCATAGTTTTGCAGGCAAAGTTTTTTTCTGGGGAGGTTTATTAGGTGTTTTATATGGAATATTGTTTGATGTCAGTCCGGTTCCTTATATGCCTGTAATATTTATTGTATATGTTTTTATTCTGCAACTTATACCGAAAGTCTATTCCTACTTGCTATTTCGCAAGACTCAGTCTCATGCTCATCAATAAAACCAGCAACTTCCGCCAAATCCTTCTCCAAAATCCAAGTTCGATATTTCATCTGCCCCCGCTACTAAAAAACATAATCACATTGAATATGACACCTCCGTTTTGTTTTCCGGTACAATCAAAAGCTATAAACCATACCGAAACCATCTTTGGTTGGTTTTATTTTTAGACTTTTGTTTTCTGAAGCCAGAAGTTCTATTTCTATGTTTTTAATCTGCTCACTTCCAGTGATCCAGGCTACAAACCCATACCCCAGGGGAATCCGCGTGAAGCACATGTTCACCTCCTAGATAATCCAATTCCAAATTTTGGTTCCTTGAAAGCTGGTTCGAAGAAACAGATGAATGCCCAGCCTTTTTTACAGCCAGGAAAATACTCGAATCGTCTGCATGGGCCACCACGAATACGGAACAAGTATCTACAGTATTTATGGAACTACTCCCTTACAGGATGGCAATAATAAAATGGCTAAAATTGAAACGGTTGAGACTGTGGCCATACCTCTTGTTGCAGGGGCTATGTATCTGGGGAAATTTGATCTCGACGCTGCCATTGCGGACCCTGGAAATCCTGGTGCTGCAGCAAAACTGGGCATCCCATTTTTTGCCAAACCAACAGCTATACAACTATACATATTCTTTTGAATCGGGAGATCAGTTGATCCAGGCGGTATTAAAAGATCCGGGAAATCTGTTTGGAGGATTTGATATTTATAACCTGGAAGGAACTGACAAATTTGGAATTAAAGCAGTACTTGAAAAAAGAACAGGTGATATGGTCACTATAATTGCGGAGGCAGAGTTTGAAAGTGACCAGGAGATAGAGACTATGACTGAATTGAATATGGAGCTGCAGTACCTATCCGATGATGATCCTACACATTTCCATATTTCTTTTTCTCCCAGTGTGGATGGGGGAATGTTTAAAGGAGCCAGTCGTCGACCTGATAATTGATGAATTGAAAATATCTATGACTAGATTAGCCTTATTTCCTTGTTCTCAGTTTCGCATGGATCGGTATTGGTGCTCAGGAAAATACGTGGCAGTTAAAAGCAACCGGGGGCATTGAAATAGGGGTGGCCATCCTATCCCGTTGTCGCTTCTCCGCCTGGATTGTTCAAGTTAGCCCAGGTCTAATGCCCACCTTAGGCTTGGGTGCACAACGTGATTTCAGTGACAAATGGAGCCTGGGCCTTGAAATCAGAATTAATATCCTGAATAAGGATTATAGCGAAATATGTATGTTTCTTGTCCATTAATATCTACACATAACAGGAAAGCAAATAAAAAAAGAAATTAAATATTTCATAATCAATGATTTTTGATTACCATTTGGAATTCTTCAAATTGTATGCCATTATCCGGACATGTTCCACATTATCTGAATAACACCAGGATTTCTATCAGAACCAGAGAATTCCGATAGCTTAATATTCAATTAGATTATTCCTAAGCTGTTACTTGTCCCTGGATACATTTATATAGTAGGAAGGTCTAAATAAATAATAAAGAATAATCCCAAGCAGGAGGTTCATCTTAGAAGTAGGATAACTGAAAATCCAATTGCTCCAAATATTGTTCCATGCTATTTGACTCCGGAACTACGTCCTCCTATGTTTGACCATTTCTGTGCTCAATTTTTCGACCTTGAAAGTTGATAAATTGGGAATGAGGTTTTTTCGAGTTCTGTTTTTAAGTAGATTTGTACATTAATAGGACATAAATATTGATTATCTAATTACATATTATTATGAAGAATTTAAAAAGTATCTTGTTTCTAATTGTTTTCACAATAGTTGGTTTTACTACTGCACAGGCACAACGCGTTGAAAGTGATTCGCCATTGATTGGCAAATGGGACCTTACCATAACCATGGAGGAGGATCAATTAAAGAATCTCGGAATGTTCAGGCATGGATTAATGGCATCTGATGGTTTCCCGGGATGGTTACAAGTTAAATTATCAGGTTTTTCAACGCTTGTTGGATATTATGTGGGTTACGAGGGAAGTGCACGACCCATTGCCGAAGTTCATTATGACGCCAATGAGGATAAATACCACTTTACCATTCCTCCCCAATGGATGGATATTGATGATATCTATTTTGAATTCACTTTAAAAGACGACAAGCTTTCGGGGTATAAAGTTCTCGATGGAAATAAACTTAAATTTACCGGTGTTCGTGCTCCGAGTTTAGAAAGAAAAGAACCGCCGGTGTGGGGTAATCCTATTAATTTACTTACCGACAATATGGATCGTTGGATTATTCCGGAGAATAATAAATTTGAAATGATAGATGGTATCATGGTGAACATGGAAAAAGGCGGCAACCTGATTACCAATCAAAAATTTAATGATTTTAAACTCAGCATAGAATTCAGGTATCCGGAAGGAAGTAATAGCGGAATTTATCTTCGTGGCCGTTATGAACTCCAGATTGAAGATTCGAAGGGAAGAGCTGATCAGGTAAGTATCGGTGGCATTTACGGATTTATTGCACCAGCGGTTAATGCAGCTAAAAATCCAGGAGAATGGCAAACTTACGAAATTACACTAGTTGGGCGACATGTAACGGTGGTACATAATGGAATTGAAGTTGTTTCGAACCGTCCAATCCCGGGCATAACAGGCGGATCGCTTGACAGTAACGAAGGTGAGCCTGGCCCTATCATGATTCAGGGAGATCATGGACCGATTGAATTTCGTAAATTTGTTATTACACCGTCAGTGAACTAAATGATTTCTTATTGGAGAGTATTAAAAAGGTCAATGCATTGATTGACCTTTTTTTGTATTTAAGTCAGGATCTTGCTTCTTTAAGCCAGTATTCGAAAATTGGATCGTTAAAGCTTATGGTTTCGCCGTGAAATTCCACAATGTCCTTTTTTTCTAATACCTTTTTATTCTTTGATACATTTCGCGGTGTGCCAAGATTGTATTTCTGCATTGTTCCTGAAGCGGTGAGTTTGGTTTCACCCTCAAGGATCGAAAGGAGAAGGTTCAGCTGAGTGTTGCTTAAAGCCTCACACATATCCTGATAATGTAGTGCATTGGAACGAACAACCAGATCCATTGCTGTCTCAATTGTTACACGTGTAGCTTCGGATTCTGTGGCATTCCACACATGGTGACAGAGTTGCTGAAGGTAGTCCGGATGGTTATCTGTTAATTGGATCATTTCAGCGACTAATTCCTTTCTAATTCTTTTACCACTATTACTAAAACCGAGCTGGATGAATTCCATCCAGTGATGTTCAGGAATCTTTTCCAGGAAGAAAAGGTCTCCAAAGCGGTAAAACGCCCTCGATTCAGTTTTAAAAATTTCCAGCATCATATGCTTCCGGCTTCCATACAGACAATAGCACGTATTTTCATGATGCTGCCAGTAGGATCGAAGTTCCTGTTCCAGGGAGATATGGTCTTTTAATTTGGAGATGCCCTGGAACTCATCAATACAAACTACGATCCTGATTCCTTTCTTCCGGGCAATGATCTCAGGTAAGTTTATGATTTCTTCTTTTGATTTCTGTGCCTCCCTCCAGGAAAAGCTTAATGAAAAGTCATTGACAGGATCTGCTCCGAAAGAGAAGGAGGGCGATATCTTTTGAAAGAAGTTCTTACCTGCCTGTAATAGCTCCTCATTCTTGCTAATAGTACATTTAATAATTTCAGTTGAGTACTTTTCAAAGAAATCTTCTTCAGTCCTGATGTTAAAAAAGTCAATAAAAGCAAACTTCGTTTTTTTATCCTTATTCAAGTATGCAACTTGCTTCATTAAGGATGATTTCCCCCATCTCCTGGGTGAGATAAGTAAAGTATTAATGCCGGATCCAATGTTTTGCTGGATTCGCTTTATATCTTCAGATCTGTTGATAAAGCTGTCTCCGGTTACGATCCTGCCATATTTAAATGGTGAGCTCATAAATATATAGTTTTACTCTTTGGTATTATACCATACGGTATTATACATAAAGGTATAATATATTTACCTATTGTCAAGGTTTTCAGTGATAAATGCTAAAACCTTCACACAATCGAAGTTAGATATCCGGCTTCGCCGAACTAAAGTTTCACCTACCCCTGCTACTGTAAAAGACAGGCTAATTTTTCGTGCTTTTCCTTGATACTTATATTTACCTTTGCCCCTATTCAAAGGAGCAGAGATGAAATTGAATTTTTGCAGTCTTAGTAGTGGTAGCAGCGGTAATTGTTATTACCTGGGTAACGAGTTTCATGGTATACTGATTGATGCCGGAATTCCAGCAGGAAATATTCGTAAGTCTCTGAAAAACATGGGAATATCCATGCAGTCCATTATGGGTGTACTGGTAACTCACAATCATTCAGATCATATCAGGGGATTGGAAGTGCTCACCAGGAAAAACAATCTGCCTGTCTTTACGACCCCTAAAATCTGGAAAAGTATTGTCTCCCGACAAAACAATATATCCGGAATCAGGGTACACGAAATTGGCTTACAGCAAAAATTTCATCTCGCCGGTTTTGAAATCGAAGCCTTTCCGGTTTCTCATGATGCTCCTGAAACCATTGGATTTCATATTTGTGCCGGAGACATGAAAATAACCATTGCTACCGACCTTGGACATATATGCCAAACGGCTGCTCCTTATATTAAAGCAGCCAACCTGCTTGTTATTGAATCAAATTACGATGAAAAGATGCTGATGAATGGATCTTACCCGCATTTCTTAAAAGCAAGGATACGGTCAGACCATGGTCATTTAGGAAATCATCAAACCTCCGCATTTCTTGCGGATAATATTAGTGAGGATCTTCGCCATATCTGCCTTGCCCATTTGAGTAACAATAATAATACCCCGGAAATTGCTCTTCAGACCCTGCAGCAGACTTTTGCAGAGAGGGGTATTAGCACAAACGGGCAGCTGCGAATATCAGTTCTGAACCGCCGTATGCCCTCAGAGCTGATCAGACTGATTGAATAGAATAACTTCATCTTGGATATCCTTGGAATATTCGATAGCTTTATTCGCAAAGCATCTTTCTAAGAACTTATTGACTTTTTCTGAAATTGCCTGCTAATAAAATCCCCTCATGAAGAAATTTATAATCTTCTGGTTCACCTTATTTTCTTGCGTAGTTGTGTCTCTGGGGCAGACCAGTAGTCCCCGTGAAGAGGTAGTGATAACCTCAAAAAAGAAACTCACCCGGGTACGAACAAGCATAAATGGAAAATTACGCGTGAATGTATCTCCAGAGGATGTCTCAAGATTTAACGCCCTTGGATGGATTCGCTATAGTGATTTCGGCGCCATAGGCGACGGTATAGGCGATGATATAAACGCTATTGCTGCAGCCCATGCCTTTGCCAATCAGCAAAGCTTAAGGGTGAAAGCCGACGAGGGGGCAATATATTACATTGGAGGAAAGGAGCGCACAGCAGTCATCCAAACAGACACTGATTTCGGCACGGCAGAATTCATCATTGACGACACCCGGGTCAAAAACCGAAATGCATCCGTTTTCCTGGTCAGTTCCAGCCTGCAATCGTTCCATCTTGAGGGGATCGCTTCCCTGAAGAGAAATCAGGAAAAAATCAAGGTCCCCATGCCGGGACCCTGCCTGATCACCGTAACGAATTCCCATGTAAGACAGTATATCCGCTTCGGCTTGAACCAAAACAATGGATCTCCTCAAACGGATATATTTATCGTTGATACGAACGGCGAGGTGGATATGGACGCTCCGATCATCTGGGACTTTGACCACATCACGGAAATCACCGCTCTTCCCATGGACGAGAAAACGCTGTCCATCACCGGAGGACGTTTCACCACTATCGCCAACGGGGCAGAATCAAAGTATACCTATTACAGACGAAACATCGCGATCAAACGTTCCCATGTACTTATAGATGGACTGGAACATCGCATCATCGGTGAAGGAGAGCAGGGTGCACCCTATGGTGGTTTTATCAATATCAGCGACTGCGCCTTCGTAACAGTTAAAAACACCGTGCTGACCGGACATATGACCTACCGTACCATTGGCTCAGCAGGAAAGCCGGTTTCCATGGGCTCCTATGACATTTTAGTCAACCGTGCCCTCCATGTATCATTCGTGAACTGCAGTCAGACCAATGATATTAACGACAGGAGATACTGGGGAATCCTGGGTTCCAACTACTCCAAAAATCTTCTTTATGACAATTGTACTTTATCCCGCTTTGACGCTCACATGGGGGTTGCCAATGCCACCATCCGCAATTCCACCCTGGGACACATGGGAATCAATGCCATAGGCAGCGGGGTTTTAACAGTGGAGAATTCAACCATCTATGGCAGCAAGCTCATCAATCTGCGCAGCGATTATGGGAGTACCTGGCAGGGAGAATTTCTTATCCGAGATTGCATCTTTGTGCCTTCCGGAGGTAGCCCGGCCAGTGCCAGTCTGATCGGCGGTTTTAATAGCGGCCAGCATGACTTCGGCTACCCCTGTTATATGCCTGAACGGATCACCATCGAAAACCTTCATATCGAAGACTCCAATCATCCGGAGGATTATAAGGGCCCCGCCATTTTTTCAGATTTCAATCCACAAATGACGGACGATTCCTACCAGGCGACGTATCCCTATATCACAACCAGGGAAGTTGTTCTTAGGAATGTAAGCACAGCCAGTGGCAAAGATTTGAGGCTTAGTGATAACCCATTTCAATTCAAGGATGTGAAGGTAATAAGCGAATAAAGGGTGCGGGATGGGAGCATTTACGCAGAATCCCGAAAGGACCAAGCCATTACCTGAAATGGAATGCTTTCCCAAGATAAATGCTTTTTACCATTCTTTTCCATGGCATTCATAACAGGAGACGCCTGTGGTTCCACCCCTTAAATCAGAACCATGACAACTAACGCAATTTGTTAGTGCTTGATCAAGTCCGCTTTTATGCATTGCTCCTTCTTTATTTATAGTATGATCTGAAGGAGGTGAGTATTGAGGTAAATCATTTGTTTTTTCACAGGAACTGAATACAACAGCTAGTAGAAATATCATAAGAACCCACACCTTCGCTGCCCCGGGATCTTTTCTCCGGATCTTTTTTGGAATCTTCATAATCCGCTTGTTTTATTGTTCTGTATGTATAAACTTTTTTTGAGAAGTTATATTGTTAGATTGGAAGAAATGCTTCATAAAAGGCTGCAGTTGGCTAAATAATCAATTTCTATAATAATAAACCTTTGATCCCATAGGCCAAACAGGGTATCGGGAATGAAAGTGAGCTGTGAGCTTTCTCCAATTAAGGGCTGATTTACTTACAGACAACTTTAGTATCTTTGGCTTCGCTAATTCGTCATTAGCCTTAATAAGAACACTTTTATGATTGAGATAGAAAATATAGAACTTTCCTTCCTGAACCTCAGTGACTACCAGGAGTTAAAGGAAACTATGATCGCGTCCTACAGCAACATGCCCAATTCCTACTGGAAAGAGCATCAGATTAAAACACTGATAGAAAAGTTTCCCGAAGGACAGGTGATTATAAAGGTCAACGATCAGATTGCCGGGTGTGCTCTTTCAATCATTATTAAATATGATAATTTCGATGCAAAGCATAGCTACAAAGAAATTACCGGGAATTACACATTTTCCACCCATTCCCCTGATGGGGATGTATTGTACGGGATAGATATTTTTATTAAACCAGAATTCAGGGGATTGAGATTGGGAAGAAGGCTATATGACTACAGAAAAGAACTTTGTGAAAGACTGAATCTAAAAAGTGTTGCATTTGGAGGAAGGATACCCAACTACCATAAATATGCAGACGAACTAACCCCGAAGGAATACATTGCCAGGGTCCGGCGGAAAGAGATAAATGATCCGGTTCTGAATTTCCAGGTATCAAACGATTTTCATCCTTCAAAAATCCTTAAAAATTATCTGGAGGGAGATGAAGCTTCAAATGAATATGCAGTCCTGTTGGAATGGGATAATATCTACTATGAAAAACAGATCACCAAGGCTGCCACAACAAAAAAACTTGTGAGACTAGGACTCATTCAGTGGCAGATGCGGTCGTATAAAGACCTGAACGAACTGTTGCAGCAAGCCGAGTTCTTTGTGGATGCGGTGTCGGGTTACCGTTCCGATTTCGCACTGTTCCCGGAGTTTTTTAGTGCTCCTTTAATGGCTGAAAACAATCATTTAACTGAACCCGAAGCCATCAGAGAGTTATCAAAACATACCGAAGGAATCATTCAGAAGCTTTCGGAAATGGCAATCTCATATAACATCAATATTATATCCGGAAGCCTGCCGGAAGTGATTAACGACAGGTTGTACAATGTCGGTTATTTATGCAAAAGAGATGGAAGCACTGAAAGGTATGAGAAACTTCATGTAACCCCGGATGAGATAAAAGTCTGGGGAATGGAGAAAGGAAATCAGCTTAAGGTTTTTGATACCGATTGCGGCAAAATTGGGATCCTCATATGCTATGATGTTGAGTTTCCCGAGCTTAGCCGCCTGCTCGCTGAAGAAGGGATGGATATATTATTCGTACCCTTTCTGACCGATACTCAAAACGGCTATTCCAGGGTTAGAAACTGTGCACAGGCAAGAGCCATTGAGAATGAGTGTTATGTAGCCATTGCAGGGTGTGTTGGAAACCTGCCGAAAGTCCACAATATGGATATTCAATTTGCCCAGTCAATGGTTTTTACGCCCTGTGATTTTGCTTTTCCGGCAAACGGTGTAAAAGCAGAAGCCACTCCAAATACAGAAATGATCCTCATCGCCGATTGCGACATAGGCCTGCTCAGAGAATTACATCAATTTGGAAGTGTCAGAAACCTGAGAGACAGGCGAAAAGACATTTATGAATTGAAAAAAATAATGCCTGATTCCATCTGCTGACCTCCATTCATCTGATAGTTCAAGAACCTATTCTTTTAAGGGATGGGGCAAGGCCCTGACGAAATTAGCATCAGCACACTGGAAGAGTCAGAAAAACTACATTTACAGACAAATGTAAGGAGTAGGATAAGACATGTATTTCTCCTGGTCCTTATTTGTTAAAGTTGTTCACCAGGTGCTGTTGTGAACAAAACGGCTTCCCTACCACCTGTTGATGCTTACTCTCAGGACTCCTTATATTTTCATTTTACCTGATCACAGCTCCAAAAAACAGGGAGTTTGCAAATAATTTATGAGTCCCCAGCCAAAATCCCCTGAAATTCATGTCCTCGTGATAGCTGATCACTTTACCCTTTCCAAAGGAGTACACCGAAACCACCGGGGCCCCCTTGATCCGTTCCAGGTTTTCTTTCGAAACCCATCCACTTACATAAGGCTCTGAATCAAACTTTACGGGTTCAGAATACTTCATGTCCGGAAGGATTGACCACCGCAGTTCCACTTTTGAAAATGGAAAGATCACGTTCCAGGTATCCGTAGCAGAGAGGATGACTAAGATCCAGGGTGGCATTTAGTATAGCCCCCCCAATGCCCTGGATGCTCCGTTCCCTGCGGCGTTCACTATAATTTAAAAAAGCCATGGTATCTGTAGGCACCACCTCCTTCAGGGAGATGGTTCCCAGTTCCTGTTTAGCCGCCCAGGAAGCCGCATCTTTAAGGACAATCAAAGTACCTCCATTGCGGGTCCAACGCTTTATTTTCTCGATCTCTTCCTGATCCCACTCCCTGTAGTTCCCTCCCGGTAAGATAATCCTGTTGTAGCGGCTCAGATCCATAGAAGCTAATCTGCTGACCGGTCCACGGGTGACCGGAATTTTGTAATTCTGATCCAGCAGGTGCCATATTTCGCCGGCCAGGTAAACGCTGGTACTGCCATCGGTGAATATCAGGATCTCCGGCTTCTCCAGCACGGAGAAACTACTGCTCCCCAGATCAATTCCATCTGGCGACAGACCGGTGGTAAGCGCATAAAAGTCTACCCCGGTATTCTCCGCTACCTCCGAGATCATACTGAAGAGCTCTTCTTCCCCAACCCCCGGTTGCCTGGCCCAAATAAGGATGCTTCCCTGGATAAATTCCTCCCGGACACCTTCGATCACGTAGGAAAATTCCTTATCGGCGACCCTGGCCACCAGGCCGGCTTGCTGCAGTTTATACAGAGCCTTTGGGGCGGAGTATTCGTTCCACCGGAACAGGTAAGCCAATTGGCTACGCCCTCCTATCACCTTTCCTTCTACTTGTGCGGCAAGAACCGGTTCTTTTGTAAGCTGAAGGGTATTGCTCGATTCAATCCGTGCAAAGGGAATATCCATGGCATGGGGGATGGTCCAGGTGGATACATCGTAAAAGGAGGTATCCTTAAAGGTGCTTACTTCTTCAAAGATGGAAGTTAAAAGCCGGAATTGCACCTGTTCGGTGGGTACCGCATAGGAGTAGCCCGATTTAAATTCTTGCTTCCCAACCTGAATGTCCTGCTCATTTCGATACACCCGGATCTGATGACGGTTCAGAAACTCCACAAAAAGCTCCGTTTTTACACGGTCTGTTTCACTACCAAATAGATAAGCTTTTGTCCGGCTTTTTCTTCCCAGCTCCAGGGCTGTTTTATAAAAGTCTCTCTGATAGTCCAATAGCTGTATGTGCAGCTGCCGGGAACCTTCCAGGGTGGAGAGCGATACAGTAAACTGATTTTTAATGGCCTCTGCCAGAGTCTTTACTCCATGGGAGGTTTCTCTGACCCTTCCCCTGAACGAGGCCTGTTCAAATAGGATTCCCACTCCCGCGTTGATATCGGGGTAGGTGGAGCCCTTTCCAAAATAGTAGTCATCGAAATTCTCTTCCGAAAAATAGTAGGACCCAATCTCATCCAGGAACCTGGCATGGTATTCTCCTATCTGGTAGGTAAGATCATAGTTGGCTGAAGGGGTCAAGGGATTGATCCTGCTGGGAACACCTGGCTGAAAAAAGAAGGTGAAGTCCGGCCCGGATTCGTGATGGTCCGTAACCACATTTGGTTTCCACTCATGGAACTTTTCCACCCTTCCCCTGCTCTCCGGGTTTACCAGTGGCAGGTAGTCCCGGTTCAGGTCAAACCAGTAGTGATTGGATCTTCCGTTGGGCCATCCCTCAAAAAATTGCCTGGAGTTTTTATCCCCCCGGTCCATGGCTCCCTGATTCATATTGGCCCAGGTGCTATGCCGGGTAAATCCGTCTGGATTCATGCAGGGATCCACCAGAATAATGGTCGTTTCCAACAGGCTATTCACCTTCTCCCCTTCTGCAGCAGCCAGGTAATACGCAGTTAATACAGATGAATTGGTCGCACTGGACTCATTCCCATGGACCCCGTAGTTAAGGCTTACCACCAGCGGGATTTCCTCAACAGGAATGGAACTGCCAGGATTGGAATACTGAGTGTGCAGCATTTTTAGCTCCTCAAGCCGCTCCTGATTCTCTTCTGAGGTAAACACCAGATGAACCAGAGGTCTGTTCTCATAGCTGCGGGCATATTCATAAAGGAAAGCCCGCCTGGATTTCCTGGCAATCTCTTTCATGTAATTCAGGACCTGGTCGTGGGTCAAATGCCACTCCCCCATACGCTGATTAAAATACTGATCCGGAGGAGGGATCTCCTGCCTGTAGCTCACATCCCCAGGCAAAAAATAGTCCAGGGTTTCCTGGGCCCTGGAAAGAGAAACAAATATTAAGAAGAAGAGGATGGGGAATACCTTTTTCATAGGGATTTCAGGGAATTGGTTGAACAAAGTTAATATTTCCCCGCATTTCCTTTCGCCTGTCGAAGTACCATAGCCCGGACAGGCTTACCCTGTCAGTTTTTCATCTGGAAATGTCAAAATGACAGATGGAGCTATCTTATTATAAAGCTACTGACAAGGTAGTTACACCGATCATTAGGAGTTTAGATCCAGCAGGCGCAGGGAGAATTCTAATACTCAATGGTGTAACATTTTTTAACGATTTAAGCCCGGGTTTGGCACCTGATTTGTCACCGTATGTGCGTAATTGATTTGAAAATTTGTCGAACTAAAAATGGAGGATTTAGCCATGACACTAGCAAAATTAACAAACAACTGGTTCCCATCCACTCCATCCATATTTGATAAATTTCTTGATGGAGAACTGATGGATTGGAACAGGACAAATTATTCCAGTACAAACTCTACTTTGCCCGCAGTCAACGTCTCGGAAAACCATAACGAGTTTCTGATAGAAGTTGCAGCTCCGGGTATGAAAAAAGAGGACTTCAAGGTGCATTATGACAATGGCAGCCTGACTATCTCTTCGGAACACAAAAATAAAACAGAGCAGAAGGAAGGAGACAAAGTGACCCGGAGAGAATTCAGCTATCAGTCATTCCAGCGCTCATTCTCTGTGGCTGAAAATGCTGTCGATGCTGACAAAATCAAGGCCAACTATAAAGATGGGATCTTGTTTATCACCTTGCCAAAACGCGAGGAGATCAAACCAAAACCCTCCAGGGAGATTAAAATATCTTAAGACCGGATCCCTGGAAAGTCACGGGGTAGCAAAAAGCTACCCCTTTGTAAAATAATAGAAAAATGAGGAGGATTAGTTATGAAACGATTTGGATTATTAATGCTTGCAGCTGTACTGGGTAGTGCACTGACCATAGGAGCTTTCAAGATACTGGAACCCGATACCACCCCCCTGAGAATCGAGCATATTTCAGGGACACCGGTGGTGGACGCCGCATATACGATTAATAAGGACGGGGAGATCGTACCCCTTGATTTCACCGAAGTTGCAAAAAAAGTGATGCCGGCGGTGGTGCATATTAAATCAACCCAGGTTCAGAATCAGGAATCAGGCAGGTACAGAGAGTATTCGAATCCCTACGGGGATTTCTTTGAGGATGATTTTTTCAGACGTTTCTTTAGCCCTCCTGATGGCTATGAGTCGCCTACTCCTCAAAACCGGGGTCCGCAGGCACTGGTTGGAAGTGGTTCAGGGGTCATCATTAGCGAAGATGGCTTTATCGTAACCAACAATCATGTCATCAGTTTTGCAGATGATATTGAGGTCGTATTGGATGACAACCGGACCTACAAGGCAAAAGTGGTGGGTAGTGATCCCTCCACTGATCTGGCCCTGATCCAGATTAAAGAGAAAAACCTGCCCTACCTGCCACTTAGCAACTCGGACGAGGTGGAAGTGGGTGAATGGGTACTGGCCGTGGGCAATCCCTTTAATTTAAACTCAACGGTAACTGCAGGGATTGTCAGTGCGAAAGGGCGAAATATCAACATCCTGCAGGACAGGAGCGCCATCGAGTCGTTTATTCAGACAGATGCAGCAATCAATCCGGGAAACAGCGGGGGAGCCCTGGTCAATCTCCAGGGCAGCCTGATAGGGATCAACACAGCCATTGCCAGTAACACCGGGGTATATATGGGATACGGGTTTGCCGTTCCGGCAAATATTGTAACGAAGGTCGTCCATGACCTGCAACAATATGGCATGGTCCAGAGAGGTTACCTGGGATTATTGATCAGAAACGTGGATGGCAATCTGGCCAGGGAAAAGGACCTGGATGTTACCGAAGGGGTCTATGTGGATAGCATTACTGTTAACAGTGCCGCAGGGGAAGCAGGGATTGAAATTGGAGACGTGATTCTGGAAGTGGATGAAACCCCTGTAAAAACCAGCGCCAAGCTTCTGGAAATCATTGCCAAACACTACCCGGGAGATAAAGTATCCCTGAAGGTGGATCGCAAAGGAAAAGAGTCTGCATACCTGGTAACACTGCGAAACCAGGATGGGGGTGAGAAAATAGCTGAACGGAGCAGCTCCGGCATCATGAATCAGCTGGGAGTGGAACTGGAGGAAATAGATGCCAAAACCGCCAAAAAGATTGAAATCAAGGGTGGATTGCGTGTTACCAAACTGAGCAACGGCAAGCTCAAAAGAGGGACCGACATGAAAACCGGGTTTATCATTACCAGGGTGGATGGAAAAGAGGTAAACTCCGTAGAAGAATTTACCAGATACCTGGAGAACCGGAGTGGAGGTATTCTCCTGGAAGGAGTATACGAAGATCTCCCTGGAGTATATTATTATGCCTTTGGTCTATAGGGTATGAAAAGTGCCTGAGAAAGATTTTTCGACCAGATGAAGTAGAACATTATCGAGTAAGAGGAGGCCGTATCAAACGATATGGCCTCTTTTTTGTCTTAACCCCGGGTTTCAGATTCACAGGGGATTGCTACATTTGAATCTAAACGAAACCCATGCCTGTCATAAAACTAGAAAATTGCACCCGGTGCCTGAAGTGTGTGAAAGATTGTCCTTCCAATGCCATAAATATTGATCAGGGCACCATCAATGAGAATTGCATTCACTGTGGACACTGCGTGGCCATCTGTCCGGAATCAACTGTTTTTCCCGATGTTGGGAAACTTAAAAAATTACCGTCTCTGAAGCTTTCATCCGTGGCCTTCCGGGATCTTTCCGCGGGAATCCGGACCTGCAGAAGTTATAAGGATAAAGAGGTGGAAGAAGAAACCCTGGACCTCCTGGTGGATAATATGAAGCACTACCCCTCAGCCAGCAATGCCCGGCCCATAGAAATTACCTTCGTAAAAACCAGGGAGCGTGTGCAGGGATTAAATGATCAAACTGCAAAAACACTGCTCAGCAGCATCAGCCTGTTTACTTCTCCTCTGCTTATGCCGATCCTGCAGCTTCTGGCTCCAAAAATCGATCTGCCCCGTCTCAAGAATTATAAGAGGCAGTTTATGTCCAGGCAAAAGCCCGGGGCCTCCCTTATTTGTCACCACGCACCAGTGGTCATCCTGTTTCATGCCCCCGTAAGCTCCTATTCCATGGCAGGTGCTGATGCAAATATATGGGCCACCTATACCTCCATATTTGCCCATACCCTGGGGCTGGGAAGTTGCTTCAACGGGTTTATCGTCATGGCCATGAAGCGAAATAAGGCCCTGCGAAAGGAGTTTAAGCTTCCGGAGAATCACCAGGTATATGCGGCATTGCTTCTGGGGCACCCGAAAGTAAAATATATCCACGAAGCCGGGAGGGAGAAGCCACAGGCAGCATTTTTATAAAATGGCTAACAAAACAAGGCTGTTACGCCAGGTTGAATGAGAAAGACGTAAATTGGTCCTATGAAACACTGGGAATTACTTATAATGCTACTGGGGGCACTAATTTTCCTGGAAAGCTGTAAGGAGGATGAACCTGGATATAGCTATGAAATACCATCCGTAAGGGACGATGGATGGGCGGTCGACTCAGCCGATTTGACAGGTTTGAAGTCTTCCCAGCTCGTTGAAATGGTAGACTATCTGGAATCCCGGTACGAGCATCAGATTCACAGTATAGTAATTGTCAAGAATGATAAGTTGATTTTCGAGAAATATTTCGAAGGATATCTGTACTCCAAGCGATCCGCCCGGATCAAATGGTGATTTTATCCTCTATGACAGGGAAACAGACCATTATCTGGCTTCTGTCAGCAAGTCCGTTACTTCTGTAATTTTCGGTGCTGCCGTCAAAGCCGGATTCATTGCAAATGTAGATACCCTGCTTGTCGATGTATTGCCTGAATATGAGCACATATTGGTCGGCGAAAAGGCTGATATTACGCTGGAGCATCTGTTGTGTATGTCGTCCGGACTGCACTGGGATGAGTGGTCCACTTCCTACGAGGACCCTGCCAATGATGTGGTGGCCCTGTTTCATGAAGATGATCCGATTGAATATATTCTTTCCAAACCTATGACCAATTCACCCGGAGATGAATTTCATTACAACAGTGGTGGCACCAATGTACTTGGAGCAGTTATTGAAAAAGAGACGGGGATGAGTTTGCTGGATTTTGCAAATGAATATCTCTTCGAGCCCCTGAATATTCAGGGAGGCTTGTGGGAACAGATGGCTGGTGGATATTACTTTGCATCCGGAGGCATCTATTTAAGGCCCAGGGAGCTGACAAAGATTGGCTATCTCTTTCTTAAATGAGGGATCCTGGGACAACACGTCAAATCATCACCAGGGGAGTGGATCAGCGAGTCAATTGCTCCACATATTCAAACAGACGACCTGATACCACAGATCCGATTCCTATGGATACCAGTGGTGGATCATGGATTTTCATGCCAATAATCAAACGTATGAACTGCTATTTTTGCTGCAGGCTGGGGAGATCAGTTTATGTTCATCTTTCCGGATCAGGAAATGATCATTACCATTAACAGTGGCAATTATTCAGGCACCGCGAATATGTCTATATTTGCGTTTGTCGAGAACCATATCCTGCGCGGGCTCTTCTAGCATCACATCCCAGATATTTATGCTGTACAGGATCAGCTAAAGAGTGCTGTTAGATTATGGCGAAAAAAAAAGAATTTGATGCGATGAAATCCTTTCAAGATCTGAACCTTAATAAGCAGCTGCTACAAGCCATACAGGACTTGGGGCTGGACAGCCCTACACCCATCCAGTCTGAGGCCTATAAGATGATTCTTTCGGGAACAGATGTGGTGGGGATTGCTCAAACCGGCACGGGAAAGACCTTTGCCTATCTGCTTCCCCTGTTAAATGACTTAAAATTTTCCAAGGAAATCCATCCACGCATCCTGATTCTGGTTCCCACACGGGAGCTGGTTATACAGGTGGTGGAACAGGTCGAAAGCCTTACTGGCTACACCCATACCCGTACCCGGGGTGTGTACGGGGGAACCAATATGAAAACCCAGGCCCTGGCCGTGGCTGAAGGGATGGATGTTCTGGTGGCCACTCCCGGACGGCTCTATGACCTGGTCCTGAATGGGGCCCTCCGGCTGAAGGCCATAAAGAAACTGGTGATCGACGAGGTGGATGTGATGCTGGACCTGGGATTCCGTTATCAACTAAAGAACATTTTTGATCTGCTGCCTGAGCGCCGGCAGAATCTGATGTTTTCGGCCACCATGACCGAAGAGGTAGATGCCCTTATCGATGACTTTTTTATAACACCGGCTAAAATATCCATTGCGGTGAGCGGAACACCCCTGGACAATATAACCCAACAGTGTTATCCGGTAAAAAATTTTTACACCAAGGCCAATCTGCTTATCCACCTGCTGAAGGATCAGGAGGTTTTCAGTAAAGTGCTGGTTTTTGTATCCGGAAAAAAGAGTGCCGACAGGCTCTTCGAATTACTGGAAGAACCCTATGGATCGGAGGCCTGTGTGATCCACTCCAACAAATCCCAGAATTACCGGATCCGTTCTGTCCGGCAATTTGACGAAGGGGTCAACCGCATCCTGGTCACCACCGATGTGATGGCCCGTGGCATGGACCTGGAGAAGATTACTCATGTGATCAGCTTTGATACTCCCAGATACCCGGAAAACTATATGCACCGAATCGGTCGTACCGGCAGGGCCGAGCAACAGGGGCATTCGATCCTGTTTTACACAGAAACAGAGGAAGCAGATAAGGGAGCCATAGAAGACTTGATGAATTATAAAATTCCACAGACCGACTTCCCGCCGGAAGTGGCTGTTTCCAATGAGCTTACCCCGGAAGAGAGTCCAAGGAAAGCTGAGATCAAGCTAAAACCTGATTCTGATATTAAAGCAAAAGGGGGCGCCTTTCATGAAAAGAAAGAGAAGAACAAGAAGACCAATCAGGGTGGATCCTATCTTCGGAAGATGAAAAAATATAAGAAGCCCAAAACCAAGGGCGACAAAAACTTCAAGCGACGCAGTAGAAAAAAATAGACGGCATTTTCAGCCCAAAATCCGTTTGTAATTCTCCACGATGCCCCCTGCGTAAGGCTTCACAAGCTCCACCAGCTTTTTCATCTCAGATTCGCTCAGTTTCTTCAGGTTTTGAAGGACCCCGATATTGTGTTCCATCTCCTCCAGGGTATTGCATCCGCTGACCAGGGATGAAGACGGGAGTGCGTAGACATACTGATGCAGTTCGGCCAGGGAGATTCCCGTTTCTTTTACCATATCCGGGATCATATCTGTAGTAATTTCCGGGGGAGTGGTATCGATGCGTTTACCCATCATGCTTCCACCGCTCATGGTTTTCATGGCGATAACCCCATATTCTCTCTTAAGCAGCACCGGCAGCACCTTCTCCTGGAAGGATTCAAAGCTGGGATCCAGCACATTCAAAGGCAGCTGGCAGCAGTCGAGTTCTACTCCAAGATCCTCCAATCGTTTCAGGATATGCAGGTGAGTTAAGGGGCTGGTATGCCCCGTGAATCCAATGTACCTGCTTAAGCCCTTCTCCTTAGCCTCCAGGAAGACATCCAGCACCCCGTTTTCGATCCGCTGGTCCACATCTTCCGGGGTTCCAAGGGCATGAATTTGCCACAGATCCAACTGTTCTGTTTTTAGTGCCTTTAAGGAAAGTTCCAGGTGCTTTTTTGCATCCTCGCCGGTCTTTGCATGACTCTTGGTCATCAGAAAGATCTGGTCGCGGTATTTGGGGACTAAAAAACGGCCCATGAGCTCCTCGGATCCTCCATTATGATATCCCCTGGCATTATCGTAGAACCTGACTCCCTCTTCCATGGACCTCTCTATCATTTTTTCTGAGGCTGCCTGGCTACCGGTATTCCCCAGGTGCCAGCCCCCCAGGCAAAAGGCCGTGACCTTTTCCCCGTTTCTTATCAGCCGGCGCTGCGGAAGGATGCTTCCAAATTTATCTGAAAGAGGAAGGGCCGAGGCCCATTGATGAAGCAGGCCGAATACCCCCATCACGGCCGATGTTTTAATAAAATCTCTTCTGCTTTTCATTGCTTCTGTTATTTTATGAAATTTTTCCTTATGAATATCACGGCCTGACCGGGGTTCCATCCCGTTTCCTCACCTGGGTCCAGTTATAGTTAAACTTGGGCAGGGGATACTTCAGAGCCTTTTCTTCGTCTATGTCAATTCCCAGTCCGGGTGCCTCATTCACAAATAAATACCCATTCTTTATGATAGGCGTTCCCGGAAAAACCTCCCGGGTGAGTTCGTTAAAGCGTTGTCCTTCCTGGATCCCAAAGTTCCAGACAGCCAGGTCAATATGCGCATTGGCCGCATGCCCGACCGGGGAAGTATCTCCGGGACCGTGCCAGGCAGTTCTTATATTGAACCATTCCCCCAGCCTGGCCACCTTCATAGCAGGAGTGATTCCTCCAATCTGAGAGATATGGATCCTGATAAAATCATACATTCTCTGGCTCATCGGTTCCATCCATTCGTGGGGATTATTAAATAATTCTCCCATGGCAATAGGAACAGAGCTCTGCTGGCGCAGCATTTTGAACCAGCCCATATTCTCCGGTGAAAAAGGATCCTCGATGAAGTATGGCCTGTATTCTTCAAGTCTCTTGATCAGATCGATCGCATCCATGGGCTCAATCCGTTCATGCACGTCATGAAGAAACTCGACCTCATCCCCGAATCTCTTCCTGGCCAGCCGGAACATATCCACCACCCCTCTTTTATAGGCCTGCGCATCCAGGGTATTATCATCGGGATGCCCGAACCCGTACTGCTTGTAATCCGGATCAGTTGACAAATGGGTGGAGCCATATCCCCCCATCTGGATACGGATATGCCGGAATCCCTGCTCCCTGTATTTTGCCACCTTATCCATGACCTTCTCGGGTGTAGGCCCGGAAGCATGGGTATAGGTGTCCACTGCAAAGCGGGTTTTACCCCCCAGCAACTGGTAAACCGGCATCCCGGCCATCTTCCCTTTAATATCCCAGAGGGCCTGGTCCAATCCGCTCAGGGCATTGTTCAGCACCGGTCCGTTCCGCCAGTAAGAACTCACATAGGCCGTCTGCCAGATATCCTCAATATTGGTTACATCCTTGTCCCTGCAAAAATCATCCAGGTAATCGTCTATGGCCGAGACAACCGCATGAGCCCGCTGCCTGAAGGTGGCGCATCCGATCCCATGTAGTCCCGGCTGGTCAGTTTCCACCTTCACAATGACCAGTTCAATCCCATAAGGGGCCGTGACAATGGCTTTTACTTTCTTTATTTTAACCTTTTGCAGGTTGAGTGTTGCACCCTCGGGGGTCCAGCCCACCGGTGAGGGCGGTATTTGTGCAGGATCCTGAACGATCCCGTTTTCAACATTTCGGGCACAGGCTGCCAGAGGAAGCAGGGCCATGGCTTTTAATAAATCTCTTCTGTTATTCATATTCTCGGGAATAGGTGCTTCTGAAATTAAGGAATTAATCCATGCAGGTCAACCCGTGTCTCTTGGAAAACTCGTAAATTAACTGCCCTGAACACAGAAGCACCTCTAGCTAAATTGGGTAATCCTATGGGAAAAATAAATCCTGACTCAGACAGGCGGAGTTTTTTAAAAAAAACTGCGCTCTTTACCGGAGCTGTTAGCGTGGCTGGCAGTTCGGCGCTGGCCCTTTCACACAGAAGTAAAAACCAGAATCCGCTTCCACCATGGAAAGGCTTTAACCTGCTGGACTTTTTCTCGCCACATCCAGGCAGTTCGCGCAGAGGCAGCACGGAAGATGATTTTAAATGGATGACAGACTGGGGATTTGATTTCGTCAGGATCCCCATGGCCTATCCCTCCTACCTGGATATTGACAGAAGCAGGGACATCACGGCGGAGGAAGTGTATCACATCAGCGAAGAGGCTTTGGAGCGTGTGGATCGGCTGGTTCACCTGGCCCATAAATATAAGCTGCATGTGAGCATTAACCTGCACCGTGCCCCGGGCTACTGCATCAATGCCGGATTTCATGAGCCGTTTAATCTCTGGAAGGACCGGGAGGCCCAGGAAGCCTTCTACTGGCACTGGAATCTATGGGCAGAGCGATATAAGAATATCTCCCCTGAGCTGATCAGCTTTGACCTGCTGAATGAACCGGCTATGATTGAGGATATGAACAACCAGCACTCCTCCAAGCTATATGTTCCCGGGGAACTATATGCTAAAATCATACAGGAGGCCGCCGCTGTGATCTGGAAGCAGAATCCGGACCACCTGGTGATTGCGGACGGGAATCAAATAGGGACTAAAGTCATCCCCGAAATTGCCCACCTGAACATTGGTCAGAGTTGCCGCGGATACTATCCGGGAATTATTTCGCACTACAAGGCACCCTGGGCCATGAAGGATATTGAAAACCTTCCCCCCTTAAAATATCCGGGACAGGTTGGAGACCAGTACCTCTCCCGAAAGATGCTGGAGGAGTTCTATGCACCCTGGATCAAACTTGTCCAATCCGGTACCGGGGTTCATTGCGGGGAATGCGGCTGCTACAATAAAACCCCCCATGATATTTTCCTGGCCTGGTTTGGGGATGTAGTGGACATCCTTTCATCCAACGGTATCGGATTTGCCTTATGGAATTTCAGGGGTGATTTCGGCATCCTGGATTCCGGACGAAGTGATGTGGATTACGAAAACTGGCAGGGCCATCAACTGGACCGCAGGCTATTGGATCTGATCAGGAAAGCCTGAGTAATTTCTGATTTTGGTGAATCGATAAATGGCTAATGTCAAGGAACTAGCGCTCCTCAGGAATAGCTTTCCCTCTGGCCAGCGAAGCAAATACCCCTACGATACAGAGAACCACAAAAACAATAAAGGTGGTCCTCATACTGGAAATGAACTGTGCGGAGTATTGTGCCGAAATGGGATTGTTTCCAATAAACACCTGCAGTATCAGGGTGGCGATCCCCATGCTCATCAGTTGTCCGGTCAATCGCATGGTCCCCACCGTGGCAGATGCAACCCCCAGGTATTTTCTATTTACTGAACCCATGATCGCATTGGTATTGGGAGAAGAAAACATCCCGAATCCAAAGCCAACCAGGGCCAGGATCATCACCAGGTACCTGATGCTTGATTGTTCTGAGAGAAAGCTTAGAAGAATAAGTCCCACTACAATAATGGCCATCCCTGCAGAGGCCAGGATCCGTGGATCATATCTGTCAGAGAGCCGGCCAGAAATGGAAGCCACTATGGCCATCAGCACCGGCTGCGTAATCAGGATCACCCCTGCATCCCGGGGTGATAGTCCCAAAATATACTGAAGATAAAGGCTCAAAAGAAAAGTGATGGCAAAGGTGGTGGCATAATTGATCAGAGCCGCCAGATTTGAAAAAGCAAATAGCCGATTGCTGGCAAATAGCCTGACATTGAAAATCGGAAACTGTGTCTTTAGTTCGAGGATCCCAAAACCTACCAGACCCAACAATCCGGCTGTTACAAGTAGAATAGCTGAGGTCTCCGGTAATCTGGAGAATCCAAACATAAATGCTGACATGGAAAGGAGGTAGAGTATGGATCCGGAAAGATCAAACTTATCCCCTTTTGCATCGGCCCACTCCTCCTTGATATACCTCCAGGTGATCCAGATCACGAACAGTTCAAAGGGAACGGTCGCATAAAATATGCTTCGCCATCCCAGGTACTGGGTCAGTATCCCCCCTAAAAAAGGAGCCAGAGATAGCCCTATATATACAGAGGTTACTGTAACACCAATGGCCTTACCGCGTTCCCTGGGAGGATATACGGATGTAATAATGGCAATGCCTGTTCCAAACACCATGGCACTTCCCAGTCCCTGAATGGCCCGAAGCGAGATAAGAACGGCTCCGGAAGGTGAAAGGGCACAGAGGACCGAGCTTGCTCCGATGATCAGGTTCCCCAAAAAAAAGATACGTTTTCTTCCCCTGATATCGGCCAGTTTTCCCAGGGGAACCAGGAAGACAGCGGAAGAAAGAAGGAAGGCCATGGACACCCAGCTCATTCCGACTGCCCCCATGGAAAAGTCCTCACTGATGGCCGGTAAAGCTATATTAATGGAGGCTCCCAGAAAAGGATTGATAAAGGAGGTAACAATGATGGCTAAAAGGATCACCCTTTTTGAGGTGCGACTACGCTCTGTCATCTGGAAACTGTCATTCGTAAAGAGGGTTAAATATAGGACTTTTGATTTTTATTCAGTTTTTTCACTGTAAAGCTTAAATTAGAGCTATGAATCCGAACCGGGTAAGGGAATATGCCATTCTGTTGATCTTCATCTTCCTCGTTGTTCTCTACCATATTTTCGGATATACCGGCCATTTTGGATTTGATGATCTTCACTATGCAGAACTGGCAAACGATTTACTTCTTGGAACCATTGATTTCGAGGACCATTTTTCCTACAGGCTTCCAGTGATTCTATTTACAGCTCTTTTTTATCTCATTTTTGGGATCTCCGATCTAGGCTCTTCCTTTCCGGCCATACTGATCACCATCAGCATCCTGCTTATTGTTTTTAATATCCTGCGTGAGCAGGGACCAGGGGTCCTTTTTATCGGACTTTTGCTAACCACTCTATCAAACTGGTTCCTGTTCTATTCAGATAAGTTAATGCCTGATATCTATGTGGCCCTGTCGGTTATCTGGGCGCTGGCAATTATTCACCGGCATAAATTCAAAAGCGGCAAAAGCAACACAGCCCGGCACGCTTTCCTGCTTGCAGTATCTCTGCTATTCGGCTTTATGTCCAAGGGGACCATTGTTTTGATGGCCCCGCTTCTTCTCTACCTGATCCTTACAGATATGGTTCAAAAAAGGGAGCTGAGATTCTGGTTTTACAGCCTTATCAGTGGTATCGTGCTGATGAGCCTTTACCTGTGTGCTATCTGGATCCTCACCGGCGATCTGTTTAAACGATTTGAGGCCATCGCCAGTAACAGCTACCTGAACCTTTGCAGCTACGATCAGCAAACACTGAAGATCTTGTTGAAGAGAATCTTTTTCGGATTCTTCGAACTTTCCATATTCCAAACCCTGGCCACCGGGTTTATCTTCATTTTTGCCATCCTTTTTCAAAGGAAAGGACTTCGCATTCTCCGGATGGATAACTCATTCTCCTTTTTCATGGTCTCTGCCATCCTTCTCTTCCTTTCATCCAGTTTTATGAGCATTTCGCTTAACAGCTATTCACCCATGTGCCTGGATCCAAGACACTACCTGTTCCTGGTGCCCGTAGCCGCTGTTCCGGCCGCAACGATTATCGCTGAATTTCTGGAAAATAAAAAGGCCGGAATACAGATTATTGCAAGCTTGTTCTGTATCACGGTGCTTAGCTTCTTTTTGCAGGGAGACAGCTTTTGGAAACTCTACCTGCCGCTCACAGTTCTCTTTGCATTCTACTTCTTCGTAAGACCTGGAAAACAGTTACATAAGCTGTTTATCCTTCTGTTTGCTGCCATCCTGCTCCTGCTTCCCATGAATATGATCAGCTATGCCCTGAAAGTCGAGTACCGGGAGCAAAAAGAGGTTTTATTGGAACAGGTGATAAGGAACAACCAGGATCGCATCATTGTAAGCAACGAAGTCCAGAAACGGCTCCTGGAGTATTACAACGGATTCCGCAAAGATCAGATCCAGAGATTTTTCACTTACGAAGAGTTTGAATCCGACAGAACAAAGGAAGTAAGGCCGCTTTTGCTTTTAAACTGGCATACCCGTTACCTGTCGGGAATGATGCAGCAGGACCTGCCTGTCTATGCCCGGAATATTCCTGCTTATATTGAACCTGTATATTTAAACGAGAGACTGGACCTGGTGATCTACGAGATGAAGGACCTGCCTTTACCGGATCCAAAACCCACTTCCCTGGTGACCACCCTGAATGATTTTGAACGGCCAGCTCCCTTCTGGAAGCAGAATGAAAAAGATATTTCGAGCCAGATAAAATACGGGGGAACCAGATCAAACCGGGTCTCTGAGTATTCATCCACCTTCGAGTATCCGCTGGACTCCCTGGGAAAAGAACCTGGACAGGACCTGCTTGTTCACACGAGTCTGTTCTGTTTTGCAGAAGACAAGACCAAGGCCCGGATCGTTATCTCCCTGGAGAATGATAGCGGGATCCCTTTCTGGGAAGCCCTTGAGATGAACAAGTATCTGAAAGCCTTTTCCAACTGGTGGCCCATCGCCTACGAAGTCACGATTCCACGTACCCATCTGAAACAGAATTCCCGATTAAAAATATATGTCTGGAAGACCGACCAGTCAACGCTTTACATCGATGATTTCCACGTCAAAATCCTGGCGTTCTCCTCCGGGCTTAAGGGAGTGGAATAGGAAGCACCTCCAAATATACCCTGTTCAAAACTTAAAAAACTGTTAATCATTAAAATGCGGAATTTTATAGCAACAAACATGGCACAGTTTTCGTAGATTACATATAGCAATATATTCACCAATACCCTATACCATGAAAAAAACTGCAATATTGGCTATCAGTATGCTCATCATATCTGCCGGATTGTTTGGGCAGAAGATGAACACCGTTAAAACCGACCTGTTCAGTGCTTTCCTGAGAACAGGAGTATTCAAATATGAGAGAGCACTGAATGAAAATATGAGCGCTCAGCTTGGATTTTTCTATACCGGCTATAGCCCGGGTGACTCCGATACCAAATTAAGCGGGATCGGTATTACGCCCGAATTCCGTTACTATTTATCCAGTACTCCCGCACCAAATGGGACTTACCTGGCTCCTAATTTTCGTTATATGACCCTGACGGTCACAGATCAATTAGACGATACGGAGGGTACTTTCACTTCTCTGGGCTTTGCCATTAACCTGGGGAAACAGGTTGTACTCAAAAATATTATTGTAATTGATGCCTGGGTGGGACCTGTATATGCATTCAGATCTGTCAGTGAGTCAGTTGGGGGTGTAGATTTAGGACAAATTTCTGGTGTTGACGGATTTGGCATCAGGCTTGGGATCGCCATCGGTTTAGCATTGTAAACTAAAACACAAGCCTGAACTGGGTCCTGCCGGGTGTGGAGTCAAACTCGACCCGTCCGCCATTCATGGCCATCACCTGGCGGCTGTAACTGAGCCCTACTCCGGTCCCCTTCTGGCGTGTGGTAAAGAAGGGCATAAAGATTTCATCGGATATTTCTGGAGGTATACCCTCACCATTGTCGGTAACCTTCAGAACTGTCCGATTTTTTTCTGAAACGGCGGATAATTCAATTTCAGCCGAATCTGCCCCTTCCAGGGCCTGAACGGCATTCTTCACCAGGTTCAGCATCACCTGGGTGATCATCTGCTCATCGGCATGGATCTTCAGCCCGGGAGAATGGCATTCAAATAAGATCCGGAGACCGGGATTCTTCTTGTAGTGCTCCAACAGGGTCTCCAGCTTTTCAAATAATTCACAAACCGAAAACTCCCGCTTTACCGGATCAGGAATTCTGGATAATACCCGGTATGATTCAAAGAAAGTAGTGAGTCCTGCACTCTGTTCTGCGATGGCATCCAGCCCCTTCATGGTTTGCTGTATGGCAGGTTCCGCTGCTCCATTGGCCTCAGAACCGGAATCATATTCGGCCCACACCTCTTTCAAGGTGGTTGAGATGGAGGTGATCGGTGCCAGGGAATTCATGATCTCGTGGCTCATGACCCGGATCAACCTGATCCAGTCATCAATCTCCTTCCGCTCCATACCGGCTGAAAGGTCATGGATGCTCACCACCTTTACCTCCTCGCCCTTCAGATTGATCTCCACCATCTGCAGTCCCAGCACCCTTTTCAGCCCTGTCTCCCTGTCCACCAGGCTCAGTTCCCCTCTATCCAGTGAATGCATCTTTTGAATCCGCTCATAGAGGCCCGGATACCATTGAGCCAGTGCCCTGGTATGGGTAAGCCTGGGTAATTTCAATAGCCTGAGTGCTTCCTCGTTGATTTGGTTGATATGGCCGGTCCCTGAGACGACCATAAGTCCGCTCGACAGGTGCTGCAATATCTGGCTGAAGTACTGTTCCCGCATCTCATTGCTGAGCTTCATCTCCCGAAAACTTTCATTCAGTCGGTTCAGATGTTGATGCAATTCACTTACAAACTTGCTACGCTCGCCTGAACGGTAAGAGATGGAGGTGTCCTCATTTTCAAGTGCCCGGAAGAATAATAGCACCTCCCGGTTCCATCGGGTAAGTTGCAAATAGAGGAATACCAGTACAAGAATAGCTGAACTCCCAAGCAGGATGGACAAATGAAGCCTGGAGGATGAAAGGGCCCAACCCAGCAGTGCAGCATTGATCAAAAGGAGAAGAATCCAGAAGATCAATTTAATATGATAGGTCCTAAAGCCCATACTTTTTGATTTTATTGTACAGGGTTTGCCGGGAGACCCTCAGCTGGGAGGCTGCTGCCGTCATATTTCCTCCGTTTTTCTGCAGTGCATATCCTATCAACCTGGCTTCCACCTCATCCAGGCTTCCGTCAAAAGAGGCTGATGCATGCGGGACGGCAGCATTAAACTGGAAGCTATCCCCGCTTAAAATCTGATTCTCTGTCAGGATCACAGCCCTTTCCATGCTGTGCCGGAGCTCTCTGACATTGCCGGGCCAGGACCATTTCTTCAATGCTGCTTCAGCTGATTTATCCAGCTTTAATCCGGGCTTATTATAGCGGTTCGAAAAGTAGTGTAAAAAATAGGCTGCCAGTAAAAGAACATCCTCTCCCCTTTCCCGCAAGGGAGGAAGTTCCACCCCGATGGTATTGATGCGATAGAGCAGATCCATCCGGAAGCTTCCCTGTTCCACCATGGCTTCCAGGTCCCTGTTCGTAGCACAGATCAGACGAATATCTACCGGGACCACCTCCGAACTTCCCAGCCTGGTAATGGTCCGGTTTTGAAGGATACTGAGTAGCTTGGCCTGAAGCGTCAGAGAGAGGTTCCCGATCTCATCAAAAAAAAGGGTTCCCCGGTGGGCCGCTTCTATTTTTCCGATCCTGTCGGAGCCGGCATCAGTAAATGCTCCTCTCACATGTCCGAACAACTCACTCTCAAAAAGGGAATCCGGGACAGCTCCCAGATCCACGCTGACCATAATCTCCCCGGAGCGGTCCGAACGCTCATGGATCTCCCGGGCAATCAACTCCTTCCCCGTTCCATTCTCCCCGGTGATTAATACATTGGCCGGGGTTGCTGCCACTTTTTCAACCATTTCCAGTACGCGGGATATCGCCGAAGACCTGCCAATGAACCTGGTGGACTTACTCTTTAGCTCCGTCTTCAGCGACTCCTTGTCTTTCTGAAGCGATTTGACCTGTCGACGTGAATCCGTAAGTCTGACCGCGGTATGCATGGTGGCAAGCAATTTCTGGTTGTCCCAGGGTTTTAATACAAAATCCACCGCACCATCCTTAAGAGCGGTCACGGCCAGCTCTATATCTCCAAATGCGGTAATCATCACCACAGAGAGATCCGGATCCAGCTTCATAAGCTCCCTCAGCCAGTAGAGTCCCTCATTTCCGGTATTCTGTCCGGCCGTATAATTCATATCCAGCAAAACAGCACTGTAAGATCCCTCCCCGAGTTCGGAAATAATCTGTCCCGGCTTAGTGAGACATTTTACTTCTGAAAACGCCCTGGAGAGCAGAAGATCCAGTGCGGTCAGGACATTCCTGTTATCATCCACCACCAGTATACGGGCTTCGGTCATGACATAAAACTACATCCCGGTCCATTCAAATGCAAAAAATTGTCCAAATATTTGACACTATGTTGTCTAAATCATGGACATTTACGAAGTTGCCTGGAATCTTATTGTACATATAAACAAGATCTTAGCCCTGTGGCACAGCATTGGCAATAAGCCCGTGGAACGAGGGATCAGAGTTTAGTAAACCAAGCTTAATGGAAGAACTACTTATACAAACCAGGCAGCTGACCAGGCAATATAACTCGGAGGAAGTGGAGACCACCGCGGTGAACCAGGTAAATCTGACCATCAAAAAGGGAGAGTTTGCAGCCATTATGGGACCTTCCGGTTGTGGGAAGTCAACCTTGCTCAATCTCCTGGGACTCATCGACCGCCCCAGCTCAGGTTCCTTTGCCTTCAATGGTTCTGAAACAGAGTCCCTGTCTGATAATCATTTAACACGGATTCGAAGAAAACATATGGGCTTCGTTTTCCAGAATTATAATCTCGTGGATGAATTAAATGTGTCCGAGAATGTAGAATTGCCTTTGATTTTTCTGGGAATGAAACGCAGAGCGCGGAAAGAGCGGGTCGCCCAGATCCTTGATCACTTAAAACTGGGACACCGCCTGCAGCATTATCCTCAACATTTGTCAGGGGGACAACAGCAACGGGTGGCCTTTGCACGTGCCATTGTTAACCAGCCCTGGCTAATCCTGGCCGATGAGCCCACCGGGAACCTGGACTCAAAAAACGGAAGCCTGATCCTGGATTTGCTAAACGAATACAACCGCCAGGGGACCACTGTGGTGATGGTGACACATTCTGAGAAAGATGCCAGCTATGCCCATCGAATCGTCAAGCTCCTGGATGGAGCTATTGTAAACTAATCCTTGTACCCGCACTTAAACAGCCAGTTATGTTACTGACCTACCTCAACATCGCATTCAAATACCTGGTCCGGCTACCTGCCTATTCGGTACTGAGCATCCTTGGCTTCTCCATCGCCTTTGCCAGCATTTTTTTTATATACTCCCAGGTGAGCTATCAGAACAGCTACGATAAACATCTGGAAACATGGGATCGCGTCTATCGATTGAGCGGCGAAATCAATCTGCCCGACAATGAGAATATTCATGCACAGCTGGGGCCCCGGCTGGGACCCGTGATGAAAGAGGAACTCCCTGCCATAGTTCAGATGACCAGGCTGGTTGCCTTTGAAGAGAAATGCATTGTTAGGGCAGGCGAACAAGTATTTTTCGAAGATCAGGTCTATTTTGCTGATACAACGGTGTTTGAAGTATTTCCCCTGGAATTTCTTTATGGTACTCCAAAAAATGCTCTGCTTACAGAAGGACAGATGGTTATTTCGGAAAGCATCGCAAGAAAGTATTTCGGTACCTCCGATGCACTTGGCAAACAGCTCAAAATCAATAACGATAAGACCTTCGAAGTGATGGGCGTTACCCGCGACCTCCCGGAGAACGTACACCATAAACTGCATGTGCTCGTCTCCATGAAATCCCTGCGCCCTCAGGTTTTGGAACTGCTGGACGGCGAGGATTCAGAAAACTACTGGCGCCCCTTTGCCTATCATTTCATCATGCTCGGGGAAAACAATACCATTGAGGAAGTGGAAGCTGCATTCCCGGACTTCTATGAAAAACACATGGCTGAATTTGGCAACTTCTTAAAGGCCGATTTCAAATTGATTCTTACTGCCTTGCACGATGTGCATTTCACGCCACAATTTAGCTACGATTTCCCCAAGGGAAACCGTAGCTACTCCTATTTGTTGCTGGCTGCAGGACTTTTTCTGCTGCTGATTGCTCTGCTAAACTATGCCAACCTGCTTTCAGCCTCTCTGGCTTCACGTACACACAGCCTGGGTATTTTTAAGATCAATGGGGCCGAACGTTCCCACATATTCAAATTGTTGATCTGCGAATCTCTGATCCTTATTGCCTTTTCTGCAGCGCTTGCCTGGTTTTTGCTCACCGGAGTGGAGGCCTGGTTGCCGGAGCGGCTGGGAGCTGCCATGTTGCAGTCGGGATTCCAGGCAGGAAGCTTCCTGCTGCTGGTCCTGCTGGTTCTGGCTGCCATTTCCCTGACCTTCCTGCTGGCAGTTATCTCCAGGGTCTATGGTCAGCCCATTCACCTCCTGAAGGGGGATTCCAGTCTCGGAGCTGAGAGAAAACGCTATGGCTTTGGCAAAGGAAGCATTGTTTTGCAATTTACCTTTTCGGTGATTCTGATTATCTCCTCACTGCTGATCACCAGGCAGGTCCGATACCTCCTCAAAGCAGAGATCGGATATGATACTGACAATGTGGTACAGGTAAAACTTCATGCGGAGGGTCTTCCCCTGGAGAAGATAATTTCCTTTAAACAGGAGTTGAAGAAGAGCTCCATGGTGCGGGGGGTGGCCTATTCAAGCAATGTGCCGGGAGAGGCATTAGGAACGGCTCACTTTAAAGTGGATGTGGACGGTCAGGAGGCCTCAAAAATTGTCTCCCTGCTGGCCATCGATGCAGACTACCTACCGCTGATGCAGATGGAGCTCAAAGAGGGTCGAAATTTCGACCGTGAAAACCCTTTGGGTCCTCCGCGTGGCGTGATCCTCAACGAAGCCTGTATTCCTTTTCTGGGAATGGGAGATTCTCTGACAGGCAAGTACATCGGTCAAATTGAGATTCTGGGTGTCCTGAAAAACGGAAAGTATAATTCTCTCCACGAAAACTCCAGGCCCGTTGCCCTCTATTCTGAGACCGGAAACCGGGGTTACATGAATGTGAAGCTAAATACAAGCGATCTGTCGGGAGCCATAAAACAGATCCAGAACACCTACGACCAATTCTTTGAAAACATCCCTTTTCAGTATAGTTTTCTTGATCAAACGGTGGAGCAAATGTACCGCAATGATATCAACCAGAGTAAACTGCTGGCCATTTTTACCATCCTGAGCATTGTGATTGCCAACATAGGCCTTTTTGGCCTGGTTTCGCTGCTTAACCACAAAAGGATCCGGGAGATAGGGATCAGGAAGGTGAACGGGGCACATAAATGGCAGATCGTGCTATTGCTGGGAAAACAGCTGGTCATCTGGGTGGCTATTGCGGTTGCCATCGCCATCCCGGTTACCTGGTATGTGTCCGGGTTATGGATGCAAAATTTTGCGACGCGGGTCGCCTTCTCCTGGTGGATTGTCCTGTTGGGAGCAGCAATCATTCTGGTAAGCGCTATGCTTACCACTGCAGCCATGACCCTGAGGGCTTCTTCCAGAAATCCAGTAGAAACCTTAAGATACGAATAATGAGATCCACTATTAAACTCTTTATGATTCTTGTCACACTTACAGTGGCCGTGTTCGGATGGATCACGGGCCAGTACCGGGACCGGGACTATCTGATCCTGATCCTTGTGCTGATTTCTGCCACCCTGGCCATCTTCTTTATACTAAATATAAGTGAGCACCGGCTTCAGGCCAGGAAGAGAAAGGAAAAGGAATCCAGATCCCAACAGGTTCCTGCTGCAGAAGCAGGAAAAATTAAAAGATCCGGGGTTCATTTGCCCTGAAGGACAAAAAAATCGGGACTGACCTGGGGGAGGAAACATCAAGGCCAGCGAGGCAACGCGGGGAACGAAACGAAAATTTCTCGGAAGGTAACCGCCTCTTAAAAGGAGTAGCCTACAGATAACGCCGCAAAGACAATGAAATCCTGATCAAAATAAATAAAATTAGGAGCTGCCCTTATCAGGAGTCCTCCCGGGCCCTGATAGCGGTAACCTACTCTGATTGATACTCCACCACCAATTTGGTCCGACTCCTGTATGTCTGGATCGATAATCTGACCCAAACAAATAAACCCCCATGACCCCAGATTCAAAAAAGTGCTTGACACCTCCCTTTAAAATGGAAGCTTCTGCCACAACACCCGTGGCATCAAAATGATACAGACCTCCTCCAATGGTGATTCCAAGATCATCTCCCACAGGGATCATTCTTGCATAGTTAAGAGACAATATCCCGACATAGACAGAGTTCTTCTGAATATCCCTGATGGAATTTATATTGCTTGGCTTCCGGGATTCAATAATGGAAGTTCCGGCCTTAAAAATATAATGACTCTTATGGATGACATTTCGTTGATAATCTGAGACACTTGATTTATTGATATGCGTATGGATCCATGAACCCTGGGACCTCATTTCATAATAAATATGTGTATCGTCGATGCTGTCGATTCTGCAGGCTATGGAATCTCCTGCTGATGTAACAATGAGATCAAGGTCCTGTGAATAGACGCAGTCAACCACGAAAAGAAAGAAAACCGCAAGCGTTAAATGGAAAATTTTATCAGTCATATCAGCCGGAGTGTTGATGAATATCAACAAGTTACAATAAGACTGCCCTAAAGTCAAGCAATAAGTCCTGTAACATGATCTGCCGGGATCATCTCGTTCTTTGTATCCTTCAGAACAGAAATCCAAGTGGCACAGCCTAGTTAAGCTCTAGCCTCTGAATTCCTCCTTTTAAGAAGATAATAAACAGGAACCCCTGAGGCAATCACTCCCAGGGCAATGGATGATTCCACCGGGCGTTCCAGAAAAGCCAAGACCAGAATCGCCATCGAGAAGAGTATAAATAAAAGCTGTGGAACAGGATACCAGGGAGTCTTCATCTTTGATTGTCCGTTAATCCTGATCTTAAACACTCCAAGCACCGCCAGGATGGGAAAAATGCCCAGAGAGAAACTGAGCAGGGTAATAATCTGATCAAAAGTGCCAGACACTACGAACACCATAGCCAGGCCGCTCTGCAGTAATATGGAGACGCCCGGTACATTGGAGCGGTTGATCCTCTTTGCGATGCCGAAAAAATGGCCCGATACTGCCATGGCATAGTAGACCCGCGGACCAATAATGGTCAGGACGCTGATGGCTGAAAGCAGGATCAGTGCGATAAAGAAAGAGAAAAACTGGTCCAGAGTGCGGTTAAAGAGATGATTGGCTGCCAGTCCCCCAATGGAAATCACCCCTTTCATCTCGGCCGCAGGTACTGCATACAAATAAAGCGTGTTCAACAAAAGATAGATCAGGGTGACCAACAGGGTTCCTGTTATCAAAGAACGGGGAATATTTTTAACCGGATTCATTACCTCAGATCCCACATAAGTAGAGGCGTTCCAACCGCTATAGGCAAACATGATCCACATCAGGGCGAGACCCATGGTTTTCAGTCCGGCCCATCCTTCCGCCACATGGATCTGAACCCTGAAGTGCCCAAAGCTCCCCTCTCCAAAAGCAAACCCCGCGATCACAAGCATAAGGATCAGGCCCACCTTTAGCAGGGTGAGCAGGTTTTGTACCCTCGATCCTGATCTCAGGCCAAAATAGTGGATGATGGTAAAAACCAGGATTATCCCCACGGCGATGGCTTTCTTTATCAATACGATTTGTGCCAGGCCCTCTCCCTCGGGCAGGGTTCGGACCAGGTATTCACTAAAGGCCAGGGAGGAGGCAGCAACCGGAGCAGAAAAACCCACGAAGAAGGAGATCCAGCCGCTTAAAAATCCCGCTAGCGGCGAGAAGAGTTCGGAGAGAAAAGCATACTCACCCCCTGCTTTTGGATACCTGGCTCCCAGCTCACTGTAGCTCAGAGCCCCGCACAGGGCGATCACTCCGCCAATTCCCCAGAGAAGAAGTAACAATTTTGGCTCATGCAGTTGAGCCAGCAATAATCCTGAGGTGGTGAAGATTCCCGCCCCGATCATATCCCCCACCACGATATTGGTCAGGGAGAAATAGCCCAGTGTTTTTTTCAGGCCATATGAAGGCTTCTTTGACAAGCGTTTACCTGGAGGTGCGCTGGTTTCTTCCGATCAGGAAATAGAGCACAGATCCCAGGAAGGGAAGCACAATGATAATCAGGACCCATAAGATCTTTTCATTCCCTGGAAAATCGCTCGTGAGTGCGCTGATCAAGGCCAGCAAGGGAAGAAGAAAAATAAAAAGGATTACCAGAAGAGTGATCAATATGCCACCACCAAAAAGAAAAAGGAAAGTCATCGTGCAGGTTTTTGTATTTCTCATAAAACTAAGAAATAATCTGCTGCCAATCAAAGGGCAATATTTCATAACTTGCTATACGGATCCCTTAAACCCTCAAACTATGAAACACCTTATTCCCGTATTTTTCTCCCTGATTATTCTGGCTTCCTGCAGCAGTCCGGAACCAAAAACTGGCACAGTAAAGGATACGTTCCCCTTAAAAGCCTTTGTGGAAAGAACCGACGAGGCATTCAGCTATGAAATTGTTGAAACGGTCCCTGGTGAAGCCTGGACCGAATACCGGATTCATTTGATCTCCGGAACCTGGCTCACGGAAGAAGAAGTGGATGAACCCCAATGGTGGCACTGGTTGACCATGGTGGTACCCAGGGAACTCAGGGAATCGGAATCGCTTATGCTTATCGGGGGAGGCTGGAGAGGCGATACCATTCCCATTGCAGCTAAGGAAGCTATGATCCAGGCAGCGGTGTCCACAGGTTCAGTGGTCTCTCATTTAAGTAATGTTCCTTTTCAACCCATCGATTTTAAGGGAGATACTGCAGGCGGAGTTTTTGAGGATGAGCTGATCGCCTTTGCCTGGCTGCAGTTTCTGGAAGGGGGTGCAACAGAGGAAATGCAAAAATGGCTGCCTCGCTTCCCCATGACCCGGGCGGTGGTCAGGGCCATGGATGTGGTACAGGAGATCGGTGAGTCAAATGATACACCGGTGGATGGTTTTTTTGTTGCCGGGGCTTCCAAAAGAGGATGGACCACCTGGACCGTGGCTGCGGTGGATGACCGGGTTATAGGAGCTGCCCCGGTGGTGATTGATTTGCTAAATCTGATCCCCTCCTTCAAACACCATTGGCAGTGTTACGGAGAATGGGCGCCGGCCATTGATCCCTATGTGAATCTGGGCATTATGAACTGGATGGAAACGGATGAATTCCTGACCATGCTTAAGCTGATAGAGCCATTTGAGTTCCTGGAGAGATTAAGCATGCCCAAGCTGCTGATCAATGCCACCTGCGATGAATTTTTTGTCACCGACTCCTGGAAATTTTACTGGAAGGAACTGCAGGGAGAAAACTACCTGCAATATGTCCCAAACGTGGGTCACGGCCTGCATGGTTCCTACCTGACTGAAAACCTGATCTCCTTTTACCAACGGATCATCACCGGTACAGAGATCCCTTCTTTCCATTGGAGTGTGAGCCAGGATACCATCTATGCAGAAGTGGATCCAGACAGCGACTACCAGATATGCCTCTGGGAAGCCCTTAATAAGGAGGGCCGTGACTTTAAAAGCTATGTGATCGGGGAGGAGGCCTGGCGTAAGGAATCCCTGGAAATCAGACAAAGTGGCCTCTATGCCATTCCCATTGCTCCACCCGGGACTGGATATAAAGGAGCACTGGTGGAGGTGGTATTCAGCCCGGAATCCGAATTCCCTCTGACACTTACTACCGGGACGCTAGTTACTCCGGATAGTTATCCTTTTGATCCTTTCCGCCCCGGTCCTCCCGCTAAATAATTACATTTACGCTATAGCTAAACAGATTGCCTTCGAAAGACCCCAAACATGAAGAACCTGCCTTTAATCCTGGCACTTTTAGCCATAGGACTAACCAGCTGCAACTCCCCTGGCCCGGCCCCTGAAACTGATAAGTACCATAACATCCGCTTCAACCAGGTAGGCTACTATCCTGATGCCATAAAAGAGTTTGTGGTGGCAGATTATGAGGCTCTTTCCTTCCAGATTCTGAATGACAGGGGGAAAGAAGTTTTTGAAGGGGAATCTGATTCCTATGGGCGGCTGGGATGCTTCCGGAGAGGAGGTTCTGCGGGGTGAGTTCTCCGGATTGACCAGGGCAGGAACATTTCAGATAAAGTTAAACACCGGCCTCACTTCTGCCCCATTCAGGATTGTCCCCGGTGTATATCAAGAAGCCCTGGATGCTTCCATTAAAAGCTTCTATTTCCAGCGGGCATCTATGGGCATTGAAGAACAATATGGAGGAATATACCATCGGGCTTCAGGGCATCCGGATGACCGGTGCCTCTATCATCCCTCTTCCGGGAGAACAGAAGGATATTTGAGCTCACCGGGAGGCTGGTATGATGCTGGGGACTACGGCAAATACGTGGTAAATGCAGCCCTGACTGTGGGTCAGATGCTAAACCTGGTGGAACTGTTACCCAGGGGTGTCCCGGGAGATGCCCTGAATATCCCGGAAAGCAGCAATGGCATCACCGATCTGCTGGATGAAATCCGCTATGAGCTGGACTGGCTGACCACCATGCAGGATGAGGATGGAGGGGTATATCATAAACTGACTGCCCTGAATTTTGGAGGGTTTATTATGCCCGGGGAATACCAGCTCGATCGCTATATCATTGGAAAAGGGACCACTTCCAGCCTTAGTTTTGCTGCAGTAATGGCACAGGCCTCCAGGATTTATGCAGAAGTGGATCCTGACTTCTCTGCACAAGCCCTTGAATCGGCTGAACGTGCCTGGGATTGGGCAAAGGAAAACGATTCCATACCTTTCCGGAATCCGGAGGATGTATTTACCGGTGAATATGGCGATGATCAATTCAGCGATGACTTTTACTGGGCTGCCGCCGAATTATATGTTTCTACCGGCAGGGAAGACTATCTGCAGGCCCTAAACGAATATGACCAGCCTTACCAGCACCAGATCACCAACAGCTGGAAGTTTTTTGTCCGCAATATGGGATTCCATACCCTGCTGATCCATGGAAAGCTGACTGAAAAGCTGAGGCAGAAACACCTGTTGCTCTCCGATGAACTCCTGGCAAACATGGAATCCATTCCCTATGGAATCAGTATCGACCACTTTGAATGGGGTTCCAACAGCGATGTGCTGAACCAGGCCATGATCCTCTGCATCGCTCACCATCTGAGTGGAGAGCAAAGGTATCTGGATGGCGCCATCAGGAACGCCGACTATATTTTCGGGAAAAATGCCACCGGCTATAGTTACCTCACCGGCTTCGGCTCCATGCAGGTGATGAATCCCCACCATCGTCCCAGCGGGGCCGATAACATTGATGAACCGGTACCCGGATTTATTGTGGGTGGCCCAAACAAAGATAAACAGGACAGGGCAGACGTGGAGTACACATCCGACTACCCCGCGAAATCTTTTATGGATGTGGAACCCAGTTTTGCTTCCAACGAGGTATGCCTGAACTGGAACGCCCCGGCAGTTTTTGTTCTGGGCTACCTGGAGTACGTGCACAGATAAGAGCTGATCTAAATAATAACCCTTAAACTCGAAAAATGAAAATAGTGCAAACTCTGATCCTTCTGATCCTGATCCTTGGAATCCAGGCCTGTAATAAGGCTCCTTCAGTTCCCTCTTACCTGAGCCAGTATGATAACACCTACAGGGACGATCCCCGTCAGGCTAATCTGCAGTGGTTCGTTGAAGCTAAATACGGGATGTTTATCCACTATGGTCTATATAGTCTCCTCGAAAAAGGCGAATGGGTACAGCTCAGGGACACCATCCCTGTGGCCGAATATGCCCTGCTCAAGGACCGTTTTACCGCAGAACACTTTGATGCGGACAGGATATGCGATATTGCCTTAGAAGCCGGGATGAAATACATTACCATCACTTCGAAACATCACGATGGCTTTTGCCTGTTTGAGACTGAGGCAACTGACTTCCATGTAATGAATTCTCCCTGCGGCCGGGACCTGATCGGAGAATTGTATAAGGCCTGTGAAAGAAAGGGGCTGGGCTTGTTTTTGTATTACTCTTATGGCGCCGATTGGAAACACCCCTACTTTTATCCAAGGGAGGCTGGCTGGCAAAATGCCCGGCCCGCATATAACGAACCTCAACCAGAATATAAGTACGAAAAGGTGGAGGATTTTCAAAAATATGTGGAGTTTGTTCATACTCAGATCACGGAGCTCTTTACCCAGTACCCAAATATTGCGGGCATCTGGTTTGATCCCATCATGGGCTTTTACAGTCGTCCCGACCTCTTTCCCATCGATTCCACCTATGCTCTGGTAAGATCGCTTTCCCCTCACGCCCTGATCTCATTTAAACAAGGAGCAAACGGTGAAGAGGATTTTATGGCCCCGGAAAGAGGTGGAAGCGCCCGGGTAGGTCAGCAGTTCGAAGTAGCCCGAAAGGTCTATGAGTTAAACAAAGACAAACCAAGGGAAATCTGTAATACCCTGCAGCCCCATGCCTGGGGGTATAATAAACAACATGATGGGAACCACAAGACCGCAGAAGAGATCCTGGAGATGCTGAGCGATGCCGCCGGGATAGATGCGAATCTTTTGCTGAATGTGGGGCCAAAAGGAGATGGTTCCTTTCCGGAGGAGGATATCAGGGCACTGAAGGAGGCAGGGATCCGCATGAAATCTGCAACTAAATAACTTTAACTCTGCTTATGTCTGTTAATAGCGGTTTCGTAAGAGATTCAGGCACTTGACTTGAATCTTTAAAGACCGTACCTTGTAAATAACCAACACATATTCCCCATGTCCCAATCGCCCGGTAGGCTTTCTCGTTTCTGGAGAGAGTTAAAAAGACGAAAGGTGCTCCGTTCACTGGCCATTTATGCAGGTTCCGCCTTTATAATCCTCGAAGCTGCGTCCATCATCTTTCCCCGATGGGATCTCCCCGACTGGACCATCGACCTGGTGCTCTGGCTCCTGATCCTCGGAGCCTTTATCAATGTGATCATTTCCTGGATTTATGATATCACCCCGGGAGGTATTCAAAGAACAAAAGCTCTGCAGGATAGTCCTGTGGAGGAAAGAATTTCCGACTCCAGAGGATGGAAAGCAGCCACATATATCAGCCTGGTAGTGATTGCAGCGCTGGTTGTTTTTAATATTCTTGGCCCTGTTAAATCTCTTCGGGCCGGAGATATTCAGTCCCTGGTAGTCCTGCCCTTTGATAATTTTACCGGCGACGATCAGTTGGATTATGTGGCGGCAGGAATGCATTCATCGCTCATCGGGGACATGGGTAGAATCAGTGGTTTGCGGATTATTTCAAAGACCACGGCAAATATCTATAAGCACATGGAGCTGTCGCTTCCTGAAATTGCCACAGAACTGAACACGGATGCCGTTGTCGAGCCAATGGTTACATGTTACGGGGACAGTGTATGCATACAGATACGAGTGGTCACTCCTTTCCCGGAAGAAAAGCAGCTCTGGATCGGCGAGTATCGGGAAGAAAAAAGCCAGATTCTGAACCTGTATAACAAGATAACTAAACAAATTGCCGATGAAATCAGGGTCACCCTCACTCCTCAGGAAAAAGAAGCCCTTTCGGAACTCAGAAGTGTGAATACGGATGCTTATGATGCCTACATGAAAGGCCAGTATTACTGGGACCAACTAACTCCTGAAGCACTCCAGACGGCATTGCAGTACTTTAATAGAGCCATTGAAATTGATCCTGAGTGGGCACCTCCCTATGCCGGAGTCGCCCTATTCTGGATAGGTGTCAGGCAGATGGGTCTGGCCCCTTCCTCCATTACCGTTCCCAACATCTACAAGTACCTGAATAAGACCATAGAGCTGGATCCGACCGCTCCCCTGACCCATTATACCACAGCAGCGGCAGCTGTGTGGACCGGGTATGAGTGGGAGCAAAGGAGAGCGTGAATTTCTAAAGGTCATAGAGCTTACTCCCAATGATGCATCGAACCGGGCCTATTATGCCCACCTGTTGATGTTCCTGAAACGGCAGGATGAGGCACTGGCCCAGGCTAAGATTGCCCTGGACCTGGATCCATTAAATCCATTGATCCAGGGGCTGGTAGCGGTTGTTCACTGGCATTACAGAGATTATAACAAATCCATAGAGCTGGCCAATCAAATCACTCAGCTGGTGCCCAATCACCCCCTGGCCATAGGGGTCCTATGGGGAGCCAATGATATGAAGGGCAACTATGATGATGCTATTCGCTATTGCCTGAAATTATTTATGCTGGGTGAAGAGGCCTCTGCCATGGTGATGGACACTTTCGATGAACAGGGATATCAGGCCGCCCTGGGGGAGGTTATTGCGATTCTGGAATCCATTCCTGATGAACAGGTTCCGGTATCCTTGGGTATTCGAATAGCCGATATGTACCTGGAAATTGGCAACATAGATAAGGCTCTGAGTATTCTTGAAGGTCTGCTGGAACAACAGGGACCCGATTTACCCTATGTTACCACAGGGATCGACCATTATAAAGAACTGGAAAGCGAGCCCCGATTTCTGGCCATTCTGGAGAATATGGGATTGCCGCCTCCGCTGCCTCAATAACTAAAGCAGCTTATCTGTAAATAAAAAAGTCACATTGAAAGCAGAAATCTGTAAAATTGCCATAACCACGCTTAACCCTATGTCAACAAATCTCAACTACCTTTCCAGATTCTGGCAAGAAATAAAAAGACGGAAAGTTCTCCGTTCCCTGGCCATATACGCCGGTACTGCATTTATTATTCTGGAAGCCTCCTCCATTATATTCCCCTTGTGGAACATTCCCGACTGGAGTCTCAAACTTGTGCTTTGGATCCTGGTAATCGGAGCTATAATTAACCTGATCATCTCCTGGCACTACGACATCACCTCCGGTGGTTTGAGAAGAACCGGTCCACTGAAAGAAGTCCAGGAAGAAGTAAAGAAACCCGAAAGCCCGGGGTGGAAAGCAGCCACCTATGTCAGCCTGGTTGTCATTGTGGGCCTGGTGGTTCTTAATATTATTGGTCCCGCTAAAACACTCCGTGCCGGAGATATCCAATCCCTGCTGGTCCTGCCCTTTGAAAATTTCACAGGCGATGACCAGCTGGATTATGTAGCTGCCGGAATGCACTCCTCTCTGATAGGCGATATGGGTCAGATCAGCGGAATGCGGGTGATTTCAAAAACCACTGCCAGTACCTATAAAGGCATGAACCTGGCACTACCGGAGATGGCTTCAAAGTTAAATGCCGATGCAGTGGTGGAACCGACGGTGATGTGCTACGGGGACAGCGTGTGCATACAAATCAGGATTATTACGCCCTTTCCTGAAGAAAGGCAGCTCTGGATCGGCGAATACAAGGAAGAGAAAAGCCAGATCATGAAGCTCTATAACCGGGTATGCAAACAGATTGCCAATGAGGTGAAGATTCAACTCTCTACTGAGGAAGAGCAATTGCTTGCCCGGGCCAGGACCGTCAACAGCGAAGCATATGACTACTATCTGAAAGGCTTGTATAACTGGGAACAATTTACAGGTGAATCCATCCAGCTGGCCCTGGAGTATTTCACCAAAGCCATTGAAATTGATCCTGACTGGGCACTTCCTCATGCAGGAGTTGCTTATTACTGGATTGCCATCAGACAGTATCGGATTTGCTCCACCCTCCATCACCAAGCCAAGAATTTATGAGAATCTGAAGAAAGCTATTCAGATGGACCCCAACTCTACCTTTGTTCAATATGTGAGCGCCCTGGCCAGTGTCTGGACAGAATTAAACTGGGAGAAAGGAGAAAAAGAGTTTTTAAGCGTGCTGAAAATCAATCCAAACGATGCACTCAGCCATGTGTATTATGCCCATTTGTTAACGAGTTTGAAAAGGGATGAGGAAGCCAGGGAACAGACCAATATAGCCATGGACCTGGATCCCATGAATCCTATGGTCTTGGGTTTATCCTCCATGGTTCTTGCATTTACCGGTGAATACGCAAATGCCATTGAAGTGGGAAAACATGGCCTGTCGCTTGCTCCGGGCAATGGTGCTGCTATGTCGGGATTATTCATAGCTTATTTGCTAAAGGAGGATTATGATAAATCGCTTGATGCCTGGACAAGCTCCCTGGAAATTAATAAACAAACCAGCGCGGATATCCAGAAGGTATTTGAACAGGAAGGATTTTTGGCTGCTGCAGCTTTACTTGCTGAAGTATATCTAAATACCGGTCAGGTAAGGCCGTTTGATTTGGCGATGCTTTATGCAGCCGCAGGTAATTCATCCTCAGCCATGGACTGGATGGAAAAGGCATACGAGAATCAGGATGCCAATATTCCTTATGTCGGGATTAACTTGTTTTCAAAGGACCCCTTCAAAATTGAAGATCCCAGGCTTATTGAACTTCTGGACAAGTTGAATTTGCCCCGAGAATAAGGCCCATTGAAAAGTCTTGATTGACAGGTTTGTCTTTAGGTGCTATATTGCAATGCCAATTAATATCTAACAAAACATATCATCCCATGAAACTTTACAATGACAACACCCGAAGAGAGTTCTTAAGGAAACTGATCGCCGGCACCTCTGCCATGGGACTGGTCCCTTTGATGGGAAGTCTCCAATCCTGCACTACCGCAGGAAGCGATGCCGGATGCAGTCCTAAAGATCCCCCAGCGTGCCCTTTGGAGCCACCGGGGAGAGTGTGGGCATATACAGCCTGGGGGCCCAGGCCACCGTGGAGCAGGTGGGCATGAAGGAGCAGGCCATTGCCATTGTAAATAAATGCATCGATATGGGCATTAACTATATTGATACCTCTGCCTGGTATGGCATGGATGGAAACAGCAGCGAGGGAGATCACCTGCGGGGTACCAGCGAAAGCCATGTGGGCGAGGTGATGAAGACCCGCCGCAAGTGAGGTTTTCCTGGCCACCAAGACCCACGACCGCAGTTATGACGGGGCCATGCGCCACCTGGAGAGCTCTTTGAAGAACCTGCAGACCGATGTGATCGACCTCTGGCAGATCCATAATATCAAGCCGGGCCAGGATGAGGATATTGACTATATCTTTTCCGATGAGGGCTGCATGAAAGCACTGATCCAGGCACAGGAAGAGGGCGTGGTCCGTTTCCTGGGCATCACCGGTCATGCCGATCCCGACCCCATGAAAGAACTGGTGGACCGCTATCCCTTTGATGCCGTACTGATGGCATTGAATGCCGCGGATAAACACCACAATCCTTACATTGAGAAATTGCTGCCTACAGCGGTGGAGAAGAATATGGGGATCATTGGCATGAAGATTCCTGCCCGTGACCGCATCTTTTCACATGGGGGCATCATCACCATGAAGGAGGCCATGAGCTACACCATGTCTCTACCGATCAGCACCATTATTGTGGGGATTGATAAGATTGCCGAACTGGAGGAAAACGTAAAGATCGCCAGTGAATTTGAGCCCCTGACGGCCGATGAGATGCTGGCCATCGAAGATAAGGTCAAACCCCACCACGAGCACCTGCTGTTTTACAAGGGACTTTCAGACTGGCCGGAGGAGTGGTCGGGCAACAACGTTTAGTCCGTGGGATAACCGACTTTTGATTTCATAAATATTCCCTTACTTTTATTAAACCTTGAAAAAGTAAGGCGGATGGATCATAAGAGCATTCCCAGGTTTTATGGACTGAGGATATACCTATCCTCGATTATGCTCTATTTTTTCCTGGTATTTCCTTTCATCGGATTTATCATATTCCAGAATATACCCAGGTTTATTGAGAACCGCGGCGGAGTAAAACAGATCGCTGCCAGCGTGGATTCTGCCGGTACCTCTCTGGATACTTTGGTTGAACTGAAAATGGAAGAGATAGACACCATGATGAACCTGGCTATCCAGGGGGAAATTGACAGCCTGGTAGCCAAAGCCAATGAATTGGAGGGGAGCCATGATGATACAATCCCCGGGGATAGCGAAGCAGCCATCCTGATTGGTCCACACCCCGAAGAGAAGGATGGACTCAGGATGTTTGCAGAGAAGGGGCCCTTCTCGCGTTATTTTTCGCTGCTCTTTCTGCTGCTGGGCGTCAGCCTGATTGTCGGTTTGATTTATAACCTCCCCTTCAAACGTTTCTTCAGATTACTCAGGAGAAGAAAGGAGATCCCCCCGAAGCTGCGGGCAGTTTGTAAAAAACGCTTGTTTGGCGTGCCCCTGATCAACAGCCTGATTGTCACCATGCCCAATATTGTGGTGATCATATACTCTTTAGTTTTCCTGGTCTCGGATGTCCGTTTCGATGAAGAAGTGGAAAGAAGCATGTTTATCCAGCTTCATTACCTGACCATAGTGGCCACCCTCCTGGAATTTCTATTCGTGTATTACTGGCAGAAACACCGGGTTCATATCAGGTATATCGATCACCTTTACTCCGAAATTGAACTGCGGAAGCAGGTATTCCGCCGAAAGCGAGGAAAAATCAGGCAACGTTTCATTGTGGCCAGCGGGATGACTACTTTCCTGCCTCTTGTGGTTGTGATGGTATACCTGGTACTGAGTTTCACCTCCGTCAAAAAACTGGCACTTGATGAATATTCGGAAGATCATAAAGAGGTTTTGTTTGGGCCATGGAGCGAGATTATTGGAATAGGGAACAAGCTGGTTTCTCAGGAAGGAAGAGATGCTGAGAAGAAAGATGGCAATGAGAAATTCTTCTATGTAAATGCCATTGATTCCATTGTGATGCTGGTAGGGATCGGGAACGGTATCCTGGTCTCTTTCATTTACCTCTTGCTGTTTATCCGGTGGACCAGCAGGGACATCAGCTGGCCCTTAAAAGAACTTCTGGCTCATATCAGGAACACCAGGGCTGGCGATACGGAACAATACTCCATTGTACGAACCAACGACGAGCTAGGAGAGCTGGCTGAAGGCTATAACGAGATGACCCAGAAGATCCATGACTATGTGGAGAGCATCTCAGCCATGAACAGGGATCTGGAGGAAAAGGTGAAGGAGAGAACCCGGGAGGTGGTGGAGCAGAAAGAGGAGATTGAAACCCAGAAGGAGGAAATTGAGGCACAGCTGGACCTGGCAACCCTCCAGAGAGATACCATCTCGAAACAGAAAGACCTGATTCTGGACAGCATCCACTATGCCGAAAGAATCCAATCGGCCATTCTTCCGCCGGTTCAACTCCTTAAGGAGCATCTATCTGACCATTTTATCCTGTTCAAGCCCAGAGATATCGTAAGCGGCGACTACTACTGGGCGAGGGAGAAAGATCAAAAATTGCTGATTGCGGCGGCCGACTGCACCGGACATGGGGTCCCCGGTGGATTTCTGAGTATGCTGGGGATCTCCTCCATGAACGAGATTGTCAACCGAAGTACGCATTCTGGATCCCGGAAAGATACTGGAACAATTAAGAAAAGTGGTGATTGCCTCCATGCACCAGACCGGATCCAGGGATGAGGCCCAGGATGGCATTGAGATTGCCCTCTGCGTGATCGATCTGAAGCTTAAGTCCCTGGTATATGCCGGGGCAAACAGGCCCCTGTACCTGCTCAGAAATGGAGAGCTTCAACATATACGTCCCGACCGGATGCCCATCGGGATCTATGAACAGGAAAACCTTCCATTTACCAATCACAACATCCGCTTGAAAAAGGGAGATTCCCTGTATCTATTCTCCGACGGATATATGGATCAGCTGGGAGGGCCTCTGCGAAAAACCTTCCGGGCCATCAATTTCAGGAGCCTTCTGCTGGAGATTCAGGACCGGCCAATGGAAAAACAGAAAACGATCCTGATGGAAAAGTTAGCCCTCTGGCAGGGAGAGCTTGAGCAGATTGATGATATCCTGGTAATGGGAATCAAAATCTAGCCCGGGAAGGCTCAGGCATCACTCGTAATATAATCAAAAGAGAGTTTAGACATTCTCGACATCTCCTGGCCCACCTCCAGCATATCTTCATCGTCCTCTTCATATAGCCATTTTATCTCAATTTCTATCCCTAAAGCAGCAATGGCATTGAGTGATTTGAATATATCCAGGATGTACTTTGCGGAGGTCGAATTAAAGTACTCAAAATTAAACTGACACTGCAAGCCGAAGGTTCGCTCATCCTCCTGGAGATTCTCCTGTTCAGTGGTGTAGGACTCCAACCACTCCAGGATAGGCAGATAAAACTTGCGTACGTTTTCCGGCCGTGATTCACCCGAAAATTCGAAAGCTCTGGCTTCCGGATCAAGCACAATTCTTGGTGAGTTGGCCGTTGGTTCAATAAGTAACTTTTCCATTGGTTATTCTTTAATAGTAATGTGCATTGAAAAATAATAATGTGCCGGACCTACAGGATCGAACTGGTAGCGAATGGCCTCATCCGTCCGCATGGCCATCGTAATAAGTCCAAGGCCGGCTCCCCGATCCTGCATGGAAGCCTCTTTGTTGATCACTTCCTCATAGAGCGATTTCAGAGCGTCATCGTCCATTTCGTTAATCCGGTCCAACTTATACTTGAGGTCCTCTACCTGATCCTTCTGAACCAGGTTTCCGGCACTGACAATAAATTTACCACCCTGCTCATTTACCCTGATCATGGGGGGCCTTTTTAAGGCTCCGTTCTTGGTCTGAAAGGGGGTGGCATACTTGAAAATATTATCGATGGATTCTACGACAGTTCCATATACCCGTTTCCTGACGGGCTTTTTGAGTTCGTTAAACTGCCAGGCAGACTTCAGCTGGTTTAGCAGCTTTTCCATGATCTCAAAAGAGATGGAACCCTCAAAATCTATTATGGCTTCCCTGTTATCCATCAAGAAGTCAAAGTAAGAAAAAAAACGCACATTCTGGAAGTAAGCGGTTTAAATTGAATATATTCGTATAGACACTTCAGAGCATGAGTGAAGCCATATTAAAAGCAATGATGCAACTCTTTGCATTAATTGTGGATATCGATGAAATACAGGAGATTTCCGAAAAAGAGAGATCCATTATACTGGCCTTTTTGTCCCGTCAGCTGAACAGCGAACTAACGGAGAAATACATGGCCATCTTTGAAAATTACCTGAAACATTATCATCAGGATTCCATTGATAAGCAAAGCCTCCGGAGAAAGAAAAGGACCTCCCTAACTGCAGTACGTATCCTTTCCATTTGTGAGCAGATCAACGAGGAGCTGGAACAAAAGCAGAAGATTTATGTGATCATCCAATTGGTAGAGTACATTGCTTACGGGATTGAGATCCGGGCAACTGAGCTGGAGTTTCTGCAAACGGTAGCTACGGCTTTCAATATTGACGAGGAAGAGTACCAGCAGATTCTGAATTTTGTGATCTATTCTCTGAAAGATATTCCGGAAAAGGAAGCCGTTCTGGTAATCAACAATGAACAGGAAGCAGATATTGAAGGAGTGCATCATATTCATAACCACTACCTGGAAGGGCTTATCTCTTTTCTGAATATCAAGAGCGTAAACACCTATGTGCTTCGTTATCAAGGAAAAGAGGATCTTTTCCTGAATGGTCAGCTCATCCTGCCCGGAATCACCTATACCTTTGATCACGGTGCTTCCGTCCGGGGACAGAAGATTGATACCATTTATTATACAGATGTGGCCGGAGTTTTCTCCGTGGCCTCTTTCAGCTCTCGCATAAACTTTATTGCCCGGGAAGTTGAGTTTCGCTTTAAGAATAGTAAAAATGGGCTCCATGGCTTCAACCTGGAGGAGGAATCGGGCCGATTGATTGGAATCATGGGGGGAAGTGGCGTAGGTAAATCTACCCTTCTGAATGTATTGAATGGCAACCTGGAACCGCAGCAGGGGGAGATCCTGATCAATGGCTACAACCTCTACAATGAAAAGGAAAAGCAGCAATTAAAAGGGATCATCGGGTTTATTCCCCAGGACGACCTGCTGCTTGAGGATCTGACCGTGAAGCAAAACCTCTACTACAATGCAAAGCTCTGCCTGGACAACTACGATGAAACTCAGCTTAATGAGGCGGTCGACCAGGTCCTGCAGGACCTGGATCTATTTGAGATCAGGGATCTGAAAGTGGGGAAGCCCCTCAATAAAGTGATCAGTGGCGGACAGCGTAAACGGGTGAACATCGCACTGGAACTGATCCGGGAACCCTCTGTGCTATTTGTTGACGAGCCCACCTCAGGGCTCTCTTCGGTGGATTCTGAAATGGTGATGAACCTCCTCAGGGAACAGGTCTTTAAAGGGAAGCTGGTCATTGTGAATATTCACCAGCCTTCCTCAACCCTTTATAAGATGTTCGACCGGATCATATTTCTGGACAAGGGGGGCTACCAGATCTATTGCGGGAATCCATCAGAAGCGGTGGTCTACTTTAAAACTAAAAGTAATCATGCCAATGCCAAAGAAGACCAGTGTGCCTGCTGCGGCAATATAGATCCGGACCAGGTTCTGCAGATCATAGAAGCCAAGATCGTGAATGAGCATGGTAAACTCTCCCGAACCAGGAAAATAAGTCCGAAAGAGTGGTTCGATCTGTATAGAAGCAAGCAGCAGAAGATACCCCAGGAAACACCTGCTAAGAATGAACTTCCCGAGAATCAATACAGCATCCCCGGTCTCTTAAAACAGATTAAGATTTTTTTCACCAGGGATCTGCTCACCAAGTTCACCAATAAACAATATATCCTGATCACCCTGCTGGAGGCTCCCTTACTGGCAGTGATCATGGCATTTTTCACCAAATATTTCAGTGGCAGCTCGGAGAATCCGGACGCTTATGTCTTCTTTAACAACGAGAATCTGCCCGCCTACCTCCTGATGAGTGTGGTGGTTTTTCTCTTTCTGGGAATGACCCTCAGTTCGGAAGAGATCATAAAGGACCGTAAGATCCTTCAAAGGGAATCCTTTCTGAATCTGAGCAGGGGGAGCTATCTGCACTCCAAGATCCTGATCATGTTTGCCATCTCTGCCATTCAGGCCTTCTCCTATGTGTTGATCGGAAACCTGATCTTTGAGATTAAAGGAATGATGCTTACCTACTGGCTGATCCTCTTTAGCACCTCCTGTTTTGCCAATCTATTGGGGCTGAATATTTCGGCCGGACTAAACTCGGTGATCACCATCTATATCCTGGTGCCCTTCCTGTTGATTCCGCAGATTCTCTTTTGTGGTGTGCTGGTGAAGTATGACAAGCTCCATAAAAGTCTGACCAACTATGAATATGTGCCGGCCATTGGCAACGTAATGACCTCCAGGTGGGCTTACGAAGCCCTGGCGGTGGAGCAGTTCAAAAGCAACAGGTTCCAGAGTGAGTATTTTGATCTTGAACAGGAGATAAGCAGTGCCAATTACGTGAGTTCTTACCTGGTCCCGAAACTTGAGGGGAAACTGGATGTTTTAGGGCAAAAAATCATGGATGGAGAGGATCCCGGGGTGATCCGGGAGGATCTTGAAAATCTGAATATGCAGCTGGCCGGACTGGGAAAACTCCTCCCGGAATTTCAGCCTTACGGTCCGGTTCCGGAGGAGCTTGAAGCCTTTGATGATTCAACCGTTAGGAATATAAAATCTTACTATTCTGCGGTTACGGATCTGAAACGGAGCAGGGTCCGGGACGGAAGAAAAGAGCAGGATTCACTTGATAAAGCCCTGATAAAACGAGAAGGAGGCGTACTAGCCTATACCAGCTTCAGAAACAAGTATGCCAACAAGAGTCTTTCTGACCTGCTCCTGAACCATAGTGTTGTTGAAAAAATCATGGAAAAAGATGGCCGTTTGATCCGGAAATTTGAACCTGTCTATATGAAACCCACCTCCAGGATGGGAAGGGCACATCTGTATGCTCCCAATAAGCAGTTAGGAAACATAGAGATCGGGACCCTGTGGTACAACGTTTTGGTTATCTGGATCTATACCCTGTTGCTCTACCTGACCCTGCGCACGGATCTGCTTAGAAAGGCGATCAACATCTCGGAAACAAGAAAACTCATAAAGAGACAATCCAACTAAAAACCGCTTAATCCAGAACACTTACCCAGGAAGGGGGAGGAGGTCAACGGGCCCTCATGTGCCTCCGCCTGAACGCCCAGGAGCCGGCAAGAGCATAGAGCAGGGTGAGGACTACCAGGGCAATCATCTCAGGAAAGGTCTCTCTCACATCCTGCCCGCGGATAAGTACCTTGTTCAGGGCTTCTACAGCATGCGTGGGGGAGAGAATATCATTCAGCATCACCTGGTGTTCTCCCAGGGAAAAGAGATAGCCCCCGCTAATAGGGAAGGCTGCCCCGGTAAAGAACATCAAAAGGAACAGGGGGAAAGTTCCCAGAATGGCCACCTCCTTTACCGAGCGGCACATGGCGGCCACCAGGAGGCTGAAACATATCATGGAGATGGCTGCGAGGATCGAGATCAGAAGGATAAATCCCAGGGTCCCGGGAATCAGGGTATACCCAAGTGCCATACCGGTCAGCAGTGCCAGAACCAGGGAAAGGACAGCTACCAGGATCTGAACCAGTGAGGTCCCCCACAGAAATTCCAGAGCGGATAGTCTCGAAATCCTGAGACGTTCCAGGGTGCGGGATTCCGGTTCACGAACCAGCGCCGCCGAGGCGGAAAAGATGATCATAATGATGGACAGGATCAACAGCCCCGGAAGATATAATTCAAAATAGCTGCGCTCACCAGAAAATCCCAGTGTGGTCTCCTTCCAGGTAAAAGGCACTCGAATCTCTGCCGCCTCCAGCAGGAAACGGTTAATCATCTCTTCCGTCCAGACGGCTCCGACGATATACTCCATCTGAGTCACATCGCCAATCAACTCCAGGGTGGCAGTTGAACCCCCTGAACCATGAGTTCCTGCGATGGAGGCGGAAAGATCAGGCGGCAGCACCACCACCACATCGGCCTTCCTGTTTCTTAGCAATTCAACGGCGCCTTCCCGGCTCCCTGAAGAGGTGAAAGTGATCATTTCCATCCCCTCCATACCGGAAAGGACCCTGGAATAAAAGAGAATAGAGTCTCCCAGGTTCAGGAGCCCTCCCTTATACGCTGTTCCCTGGTCCTGATTTACCAGGATTACATCGTAGTCCGGATCTTCCGTTTCGCCCATCAGAAAATAGATGGCAATAAAGAGGGGGGCCATCAGCACCGTCATCACCAGGATCCAGTACTCCCGGATCTGCTCCCTTATCCCTTTTATAAAGACAGCATACCATCTCATCTTCTCAGACTTTTACCGGTAAGATGAATAAACACATCTTCCAGGGTATTTTCTCGGACCTTCATCTCCTGCACAGCTATATTTTCCTGTTCAAGAACCTGGTAGATTTCATGAATCCTGGGAACCACGTTCATGGCCCTGATCTTACAGAGCTCCTTTTCCAGCGTCACTGCGTAACCCAGCGCTCTTTAGTTTCTCCTCAGCCCGTTCCAGCCCACCCGGATCGGAAATCAGGAGCTTCATTTCCAGCACATCTCCCTTTCCTACAGAACTCTTCAGTTTATCGGGAGTATCCACCTGGAGCAGTCTGCCCGAATCGATAATCGCCACCCGGCTGGCAATTCTTTCTGCCTCATCCATATTATGGGTGCTTACGATAACGGTTTTATCCTGGGCCGTTTCCCTGATGAAATCCCTGACCAGTATCCTGCTCTGCGGATCCAGTCCCGCTTCGGGTTCATCAAATACCATGATTTCCGGATCATGCATGATGGCCATGATCACATTCATTCGGCGCATCATCCCCCCTGAAAGGGTGGCTGCCAGCTTATTCCGTTTGGACTCAAGCCCCATCTCCTGCAACAGACGATCTGCCCTCGACCTTGCCAGGCTTCGGGGGACATTATACATCCTGGCACTGAACACCAGCTGCTCGAAACAGGTAAGCTTGCTCCAGAGGATGTTTTCCTGCGGACAGATACCCACCCTGGACCTGACAGCACCCCCTCCATCTGCGGGAACCAGCTCCCCATGGATGAAAACCTCGCCGGAGGTGGGTCTCAGTAAACCACACATCATTCGTATGGAAGTGGTTTTACCAGCCCCGTTGGGGCCCAGAAAACCAAAAACCTCCCCCTGTTTTACCTGCAGGGAAAGATGATCCACAGCAATCAGGTCCCCGAACTTCCTGACCAGGTCCCTGACTTCAAGTGCATAGTTATCTTTATCTGTACTCTGCTTCATATGCTCAGGCAAGTTCGTACATTTCATCTCACAATCAATGATTCTTTTATCAGGGGATACTTTGTTATCTTTAAGCATGTAAACAAAAAAACCAGAAAATCATGCCCCGCATTTTTAATCCGGTCGATATTTCCACAAGAAGAAAAAGAGGTCCGAAAAGACTATTTCGACCGTCATACCCCTGTAGTCATCTGCGATCATTACGCCACTGAAGGAGAAAAGTTCAAGGTGAAAGTCCGCCTTGGAACCGAATACACCCATCCCGACGATCCCGACCACTTTATCAACTATGTGCAGCTGTGGAACCGGGAAACCTTTCTCGCTGAGGCCATTTTGCCCCGGGGACCCTGGGCAACAATCCGGAGCACGTGGAGGTGGATTTCTATATTGTACCCGGTCCGGTCACCATGAACCTGTCGGCCATGTCGGTATGCACCAAGCATGGTCTGTGGCAAAGTGAATCCAGGGAGGTAAGCTAATTCCATAGCTCTGAAAATGCCTGAAGACCGGGATTAGATCTAATCAACCTGAGGCTAGGTCCATACGAATTCTGAACTAGTCGAACATGCTCTTCGGTCTCATCATTGTATCCCGAGGTACCAATAAAGGATACGAAAGATATCTTCCATTCTCCATCAATTTTCTCCAGGAAGCGAACCTGGATGCTGTTGATTTCTATCACATCATCTTCGTACTGGGAAGTCCATTTTTGATCGCAAACCACAAAAGCCGATCTGGGATAGATCTTCATCCGGTAGTTCGATTTTATCGACAGTAATGTGGAGGTCCGGACCCAGATCGTCTTCAGTCTGATCGCCGGTCATGTGCTTTGAAACATCCTCCCAACCCTGGGCAAAAACATAATTATCGGCTCCGGCAGTTAATCTCATATTCAGAGAATCCTGCACATGGGTAGAAAACATAGCCTTCGAAATCCCGTTCAATATAAGTCTGGGTTTCCTTTTCCATGACAGCAATAATGGCTGCCTTTCTCTTTTTCATAATCAATGGGCTGTCTCGCATCCGGTAAACATGCACAGTTGCAATAGCGAGGACAAGTAGAATCGTGTATCTCATGATCTATAGAGTTTGGTTAATGAATTGAGATGCTTTCCTGCATACCATCCCTAAGTGCAAAATACAACAATGCACAGTTAAAGTCAATTTATTATTACATTTGCTAAGGGTGAAAAGAACCGTTGTCATATGGGCGCTGCTTCTAAGTGCTGGATTTACAGCCATATCCGGACAGGAGAGCTCTCCGGCTCCGGTTAAAGGGGTGCTGGATCTTTCAAATGCCGTTCTGGATCAACAGACCATTATAAATCTCAACGGAGAGTGGATTTTCCATTGGGAAGAGTTACTCACCCCGGACAACTTTGCATCCAGGAAAGCTTCCGGGATCAGCTGCGCCGTTCCCTCCTATTGGTCCAGTTACCAGATCGATGGCCAAGCTCTTCCCGGAATCGGGATATGGAACCTACAGTCTGCAAATTATTTTACCCAGGGAGTATCAGTCGAGCATCTGTTTTGATATTCCGGTATTTGACGTAGCCTACAACTTTTATCTGAACCAACGGCTGATGAGCAGCAATGGCAAAGTTGGTACCATCCAGAGAGGAGGAACAGCCCTGGTACGATCCGTCCAGCTTCTGTTATATTCCCGACGGCGACACCCTGCAAGTACTTAATCCAGGTCTCCAATTTTCACCACCGCAGGGGCGGATTCTGGCAACCGATGTATATGGGTGGTGCTAAACAGGTACTTGACAAAAGGGAACGCAGCAGGATGTATTCCTATTTCCACTGTCGGGGTTCTCTTCTTTTTCATGATCTTCTTCCTGATTTTCTGGTCCTTCACGCAGAACGAAGTATTGATGTTGCTTTTTGCACTGACCACCCTGGGAATTCTAATAAGATCAGTCAATACGGGGCTCTATTTTCCAACAACTTCGCAGATACCTCCTGGGCTGGCAGATCCGAATGGAATACCTGGGTACTTACCTGGCCTTTTTCGGAATGATTTTCCTCCACAACCTGTTTCCACGGCGACATATGAATTGGGTGATCCGGAGCATGGCAGCCCTGATTACTCTTGCCATGATATCTCCTTGTTTTCTGCCAGTAATATCTTCAGCTACGAAATGATTGATTATCCAGCCCTCTGATGCTTTTTCCTGGCCCACTACCTGGTGATTAGTCTTCTGGGCACTCTAAAAGGAAGAGTCATGGATGCAGTCTTTTTTGTATCCCTGGCCTTGTTTATTTTTACCCTGGTCAATGACATTCTGCTGGCCAACTCAGTGCCGGCTCTGTCTCCAGCAACTACCTTATCACAAATCTCCTTCCAGCTTTTCATTCTGCCATGGCCGTATGATTATCATTACAATGGGTCAGAAACAACAAAGAGCGGCTGATCTGGAGTCATCCCTGAGGTTTAAAAACAGGGTGTTATCCGTGATTGCTCACGATCTGAAAAATCCCATAGCCAGTGTGGCACAGTTTTCCGACCTGCTGGTTGCCAAACCAGAGCTTGCCTCCAAAAAGCATGTGATAAACTCCCTGCGGGAATCCTCCCAGGCAGCTCTTACCCTACTGGACAACCTGCTCTACTGGGGGAGAAGCGAATCTGAAAGTCTTAGCATTATTCCGGCTCCCATCGATCTGGAGGAGCTGGTGCAAGAGGTGGAGGCCCTGTATCAACATATGGCCATTCAAAAAGAGATTAGTCTTTCCACCGAAATACAACCCGGGATTAAAGCCTATGCCGATCCGATTCTTGCAAATACTATCTTACGAAACCTGGTGGCCAACGCCATTAAATTTACCCGTCAGGGAGGGGGCGGTCCGGGTCAAAGCCTGGCAGGAACAGGATAAAATTCACTGCTCCGTGATCGATACAGGAGTCGGACTGAAACCTGAATTCCTGGAACAGTTCAAAAAGGAGGGCTATCTGGGCAGCTCGGCCGGTACCGACCAGGAGATTGGGACCGGGCTCGGGCTGCAACTGGTGAAGGACCTGCTTGAAAAAAATAAGGGAACCTTGAAGATCGAGAGTAAGCCCGGGGTGGGCTCCACCTTTTCATTTACATTACCCGTGAGTAAAGAGACTTAAGATGAAGATAAAGAAGAGCGATAAAAGAGAGATTGAAGGCAGCCGGATCATCCTGGTCAGAAAGGAAGCGAACCTGGATGAGTTTTTGGAAAATCCGAAGGAAAGAACCTATATCAGCGATCGCCTGGCAGGGGAAAAAAACAGTGCCCTTCTGAACCGGCTGGATCATGTGGTCCTGTTCCGGAGCCTGGAAATGGAGGATGTATCCTTAGGCATCCGTCTGGAAGATGCACGGAAAGCCGGGTTTGAAATACATCCCATGCTTTTGGATCATGAATTAAGTTCACTCACAGTGGTTAATGGAGGAATTGAACCGGAAGAGTGTATCGCCTTTGCCGAAGGACTGGCACTGACAAACTACCAGTTTCTGAAATATCTATCCAAGGATCGTTCCAAAAAACATCCCCTGGAGACCTTGCTCCTACATGATGAAGGGCTTAGTGAGGACCAGTTAGAGAACCTGGAGAACCTGGTCCATGCCGTCTACCTTACCCGCGACCTGGTAAATGAACCTCTTTCCTACCTGACTGCAGTACAACTTTCCGAGGAGATAGAAACAATGGGGAAGAATTCCGGTTTTTCGGTAGAGGTATTTAACAAGACGAAAGATCGAATCCTCTGAAGATGGGAGGACTGCTGGCCGTAAATAAGGGAAGTGTAGATCCTCCCACCTTCTCCATTCTTACCTGGAAACCAGAAAATGCAGTAAATGATCGTCCCATTGTTCTGGTGGGAAAGGGGTGGTGTATGATACCGGAGGACTGAGCTCTGAAACCTACCCACGATTCCATGGACTACATGAAGTGTGATATGGGTGGTGCCGCTGCTGTTGCGGGAGCATTTTATGCCCTGGCAAAAAACAAACTCCCCGTATGGGTGGTTGGACTGGTGCCTGCTACCGATAACAGGCCCGATGGAAATGCCTATGTTCCTGGGGATGTGATCACCATGTACAACGGCACCACCGTGGAAGTACTGAATACCGATGCCGAAGGACGTATGCTGCTTGCCGATGCACTCAGCTATGCCAAACAATATGATCCGGAACTGGTTATTGAACTCTCCACCCTTACCGGTTCTGCTCATATTGCCATTGATAAGTATGGAATTGTAGGAATGGGTAATGCCAGTCGTGAAGTCATGGAGAACCTGAAAGCAAGTGGAGAGTATACCGCCGAGCGGATCGCCGAATTTCCCTTCTGGGATGAATACAACGAACAATTAAAATCAGATATTGCAGACCTGAAGAACATTGGCGGAAGATATGCCGGGGCGATCACCGCAGGAAAATTTCTGGAGCATTTTACCGACTTATCCCTATATCCATCTGGATATTGCCGGACCTTCCTTCAACAAGGTCCCGTTTAACTACAGGGGCAAAGGAGGAAGCGGGGTTGGTGTCAGGATCCTTTTTCACTATCTTCTCAATCGGTCCCATTTAATCCAAGCCAGATATGCAAGAAAAAATAAAAATAGGGATATCCCACGGTGACATCAACGGGATCACTTACGAGGTGATTATAAAAACCCTGATGGACACCCGCATCCTGGAGATCTGCACTCCCATCATCTATGGTTCCCCCAAAGTGGCAGCCTACCACAAGAAAGCTCTGGATATTGAGAACTTCTCTCCCACAGGAATCAATCTCCCCGGATGAAGCCAGAGGAAACAAGGCATTATATTATCAACTGTGTGGATGAAAACATTCGGGTGGAACTGGGAAAATCCACGGAAAGTGCAGGGCTTGCTTCTTTCAAGGCCCTGAAGGCAGCTACCGGATGCCCTGGAAGCCGGCAAAATTGATGCCCTGGTCACCGGACCGGTAAATAAGCAAAATATTCAGCACTCCGATTTCAACTTACAGCGGACACACGGAGTACCTTCAGGACCGTTTCAAAGTCGATGAGGTAATGATGCTAATGGTCAGCGATCTGTTAAAGGTGGGACTGGTAGCCGGACATGTCCCCATTTCAGCGGTCAGCTCCATGCTCACCCAGAGCTGCTTGTGGCCAAACTGAAGATACTCTCCCGCTCCCTGCTGGTGGACTTTGGCATCCGGAATCCCCGAATCGCTGTACTGGGACTCAATCCCCATTCCGGTGACGATGGGCTGCTTGGCAACGATGAACAAAAAGTGATAAGTCCGGCCATTGACCAGGCAAAGCAGCTGGGTATTTTTGCCTTCGGGCCCTATGCTGCCGATGGATTTTTTGGCGCCGGCCGTTTCAAGCGTTTTGATGCGGTGCTGGCCATGTACCACGATCAGGGACTGGCTCCCTTTAAATCACTGAGTATGGAAAACGGGGTGAACTTTACCGCCGGTCTTCCGGTGGTCCGTACCAGTCCGGCCCATGGCACAGCCTACGAACTGGCAGGCAAAAATGAGGCTCTGGCCGACTCCTTCAGAAATGCCCTCTACCTGGCCATTGATGTGGCGCGAAACAGGGAAATGTACCGGGAGATCTCTGCCAATCCCCTGGTGGCGGGACAGGCAAAAAGCGGAGAAAAGGATGAGTCGCCAGATGATCTGGAGGATCAGTCATAAACCAGCGCTTTTCGCTGATTATATACATACTGGAAGAGCTGATTGCCTATGGGAAAACAGAACATGTAATAGGCTGCCCGCTCGTGTTGCTTGGAAAAAAGACAAATCCGCTGCTTGCCTTCGCCGGTGGTACCAAACAGCTCCTTAAGATCTCTTCCCGAACCACCTCTTTCTCTTCACTGATCATCTCCATACGGGAACTGATTTTCTGATCCTGGGAAATAAACTGACCGGCGGTTCCGGCCGTCTGGAGTACCGCATCTGCAATATATCCCGGATTCTCAGTGGCTATAAAGCCCGAGGTATTATACAGGATGTTCACACTGGCCTGGAGAATACCAAGAAAGGTATTCAGGCCTTTTCTCCTCTTTTCTCTCTTCCAGGCTTTCCTCGTAGTAGATTAATACCTTATCGGGGTGCACCGCCATCCAGGGGGTATGGGGGGAAGAATAGTCAGCTGGCGACTATCCAGCACCACGTAGTAGAAATCGGCAGGGCTCAGGCTAAGACGTATCAGCTGAAGAATTAATAACAACAATATCGAATACCAGGTACTCATCCTGGATCCCGTCAAAGCCCAGCTCCACACCAATTTGTTCACTTTCAAGAGCAATATATTCCCGCCCATTGACAAATTGGCCCTCGGGCGCTTCAGGGCTGATCTGCGTGACCACCCGGGGAGCTGTACAGGAGAAGGCTAGCAGGATAAAAGTCGACAGGTGGCAAATTTTATGCATATGCAGGGGTGTTTGATATGAATCAAACACAAAAACCCTGCCGAAAACCCGGGAGCACTTACTCTAGCCGATGAGGGCCTGGTATGCCTCGGCATCCATCAGCTCATCCAGCTGGGAAGGATCGCCCATCTTCACCCGGATCATCCAGCCGCCTTCATAAGGCTCTGAGTTAACCAGCTCAGGGCTGTCCTCCAGGGCGGGATTAACTTCCACCACTTCTCCATCCACCGGCATATAGAGATCCGAAACAGTTTTAACTGCTTCAATGGTCCCGAAGGTCTCTCCCTTTGAAAGAGTCTCTCCTTCAGTCTCTATTTCAATAAATACCACGTCTCCCAATTCACCCTGGGCAAATTCGCTTACTCCAATCACAATGTCATCACCTTCCACACGTACCCATTCGTGCTCGGCGGTGTACTTAAGATTATCTGGTACGCTCATAAAAAAATAGGTTTGAAAACTCAAATGTAATACATTCCTGAGGAAGACTAACCTGCTTAAAATCATAAAATTGAAGTAAAATGCTTACAAGGTAAAGGTCATGCTGAATCCCACATTGTAGTTGGCGTTTGGATAGCTATTGGATATATAGGGTGTGGTGAGCCGCTGGTCATAGAAAGCCCGAACGGTAAACTTATCACTCAGCATATAATCGGCTGTCGCTTTCAGACTGAAGATGGTCTGTCCGGCCGTGATCTCGCTTCCTGAGAGGTCCTCCAGTTTCCGGATCACTGTTCGGTTGTTCCTCATGGAGAGATCGAAACGGATATTCAGGTCACTGGAGAACTCCTTTTGATTGATGATCAGTGGAACCTCATTGAAGCGGTAGCCCGCCCCAACAATAAATTCAGCACTATTCACCTCATTCACCTGGGTATTGGCCATATTCATGGCCACCGTTCTGGAGCGTTTATACTCTACCCGGGTAGTGAGGCTGTTTTTCCAGTCCAGGTTGATATCGAAAAGCGGACTGAAATTTTCATTGATACTCACCGTATTGATGTTTTGCTCCACCATAAAGTTTCCCTGCAGGTCGGTGGTAATGGGTACCCCGCTAATGGTATCAACGATGAAAAACGGATTGTTGATAAAAGAGCCTACACTGTAGGTGGACCGGTAGGAGTGATTCATAACGATGGAATTCACATACCTCTGCAGGGGCTCTATCTTCCCCAGTCCGTCGAAACGCACCTGCCAGTTAGGCAAAATTTCCAGGATGGACCGGATGGCATTCATGGCCACCTGATCTGCTGCTTTTCCCCCATAGGCCGCCAGGAATGCAGGGATCAGTACTTCCTGCGAGGTGGGCCCGTACCCAGCCACATAATCAGGGTTGATGCTGTCAGACGGAAGCACCACACCGGTACGATTATAGTACTCATCGCCCAGGCGCTGCGAAATGGTCTTTCTGTATTCATTCTTCAGCAGGCTGAAGGATTCGGACGATTCCACCTTGTCATTGATCTTTTCAAAGGCTGTTCCCAGGGATATGTAGGACATGCTGAAGTTGCCGCTGAAAACCCTTCCCCGGGCCGAATCTGCCGGCAGGGAGCCATCCGGGTAAGCGGTGTAATACTCTGTAAAATTGGAGGAGTACATCCGGTTGGCAGTCAGATCGATTTTCAGGCCATTAAAGGGTTCCACAGTCATCCTGGCGGTAAAGCGTTCCGTATGGTTCATCGCATAGGGATCATTGAGGCTCTGGTCGGTGGTGAGGGCCCCCCTTCCAAAGGAGTTAACAGCGTAGCCCTGGTCCTGCCAGCCGGTAATAAAGGCCCAGCCCGGTTCCATCCGCCCCCCTGCCATATGTGTTCCAAATCCAAAGTTGTCTATCCCGTAGTTATATCCTGGCAGCAGGGTCCCGCCGCTCCTGGAGTAAGTCAGGTTCAGGGTACGAACACTCATCAGGATCCTGACTGTTGATTCTGCAATAAAGATCAGCGGGCTCTCCCCTTTTTCTATGGTTCCGCTTACTTTTATGGTGGCATCGCGGACTGCCTTTGCCGAGGTGATCCGGATCCGGGTCCCGCTAAGGATCTCGCTCTCCACCTCTACGGCCTGCAGGTTTTCGTCCAGAACCTCCACGGAGATATTTTCTGTCTTCAGATTATGATTCACGAAGCGGGGCCGGTCCTCCCGCAGGTATACATTCTCCTGGGTAAAGACTTTGGTTTTCACCCTGGTTTCGGCCTCCCTGGCCCTGGTCCGCGCGTTTCGGTATTTATCGTTGATGTCCTTGAGGAAGGCAACTTTATTGTAGAGGTTCACAAAATTCAACTGTCCGTTCAGCTGAATGGTGTTTGAGTTCTTAACGGTATTTCCCAGGTTAATGGAACCAAAAACCGGATCGTCCGGAATGATTGGTCCCACATCCCAGCCATAGGTGCCCCCATAACGTGCATTGGCGGAGGTCCAGTCGAGCAGGGGTATTTTATTGATGGGGATGGTATAGGAGGCATTAAACTGGTGGAAGTAACTGGTAGCCCTGCCAAAGCCCAGAATGGTATCCCGTAAAGCATCCCATTCATAATCGTAGTTCCAGCGGCCCTCGGGCTCATCGATCCGGGCATTATGTGTGGAGGAAAAATCAAATCTGAGGTTCCTGGTCAAATCAAACTTCAGATCAAAAAAGCGATTCCAGTAAAAGTCCTTCTTAAAGGTGGGTTCCACATAGAATCCCGGATTGTTGATATTTCTCACCTCTTTCTCCAGATAGTAGCGATCCATATCGGTCCGGAAGGAGATCCGGGAAGGGGTATAGTTAAAGTTGAAATCCTTTACCAGCCTTAGCCATTCCGAATTCATCCACTTAAGCGATTTAAAGGGCTGAACATTCTTGGGGCGGGTATTGAAATTATACGAAATGTTTCCCCGGACCTTCTTGGTATTGTAATAATTGAGGTTGGGATTGCTGCTGATCATCTCATTCATGGAGAAGGAGGTGGACCAGTTGGACAGGCTGTAGATCCGTTTTTTCGTCCCTGCCTTATTCATCCTCACATTGGTTACAGCAAATGCTTTTCGTTCTACCAGATCCCTGGCATTTCGGATAATGGAATCACGCTCGGCCTTGGTTTCCGCCTCATCTATGGCCTCTTTAAGCAGAATATCAGGATCGAGGGGATTGTATTCGGGATTCACGATGGCTTTGGAGTAGCTGGCAAAGACCGGAATATTCACCCCGCTCTCATCATTGAAGAACTTACCCATCTGCAGATTGGAGGAGACATCGTACTGAATAATCTGTTCCCGCTGCCGTTCCTGAACCTTCTGCTCAATGCTTCCAAAGCCCGGCTGACTGGTATTTCCGGCAAAGGTGACATTCCCGAAATCGGCCAGGTTCAGGGTAGCCCTGCCGTTGGCTGCCCATCCTCCGCTTTCATTAAAATCGGTCAGGCGTAACTCATTCAGCCAGATTTCACCCGACTTGGGCAGACCGTCATCCTGGCCATAGGGATTATTTCCGGCTTTGGGATTTCTCACCCCGATCATTATGGTCCGGATACTGCTCATATTGGGATTCCCGGTAACCGAAATGCGGTTTCCCTTGTCATCCACCTCTGAATAGACCGAAGAAATGGTCAACTCACTTTCCGGATCACTCATGGCTCTGTTCCTGGCCTGTTTCACCTCCTTGAACTGATTCAGTTCCACTTCAAACTTATTCACCGCCGGCCATACAAGAAGCCGGTCACTTTCACTATCGTTGTCATACCTTCCGGGCGGGGTAAGCTCCAGAGGGACCTCATATTCATAGTAGTTATCCTTATAATCGGTGCCCAGTCGGATAAAGGCCACCAGCTCATTATGCTCCAGCACCTCCCCCGTGATGGCCTCTGCATGGGCCTCCATCCGTATCTTCCCGTACTGCCTGATATCCAGTTCCGTATTCTTGTAAGCGGCCCTGGCATCTCCATCGGCCAGCTCATTCACTTTCAGGACAATGGACTGTTCGTTCAGCTGCCTGAGCTGGGGTTGCATGGGATCTATCTGACGTGTGAATCCGGGGGGAAGCACATAGTTGACCGGCTCCTTCCCTGCATTCTCTTCAATATTTACTGCCGAAATGGCCAGGGCCCCCAGGGGAGGTTCTACGCCTGTCCAGTCCTCGCCTCCCTGCACCAGGGGCAGCTGATAGCGTCTCCACTCACCACGCACCAGATCCAGTTTGGCAAATCGCAGGTAGGTGGTATCCTCAAAGCCGGTCATAAACATACGCATGAAGCGGATGGTTTTAAAATCGGAGATATCCCCTTCAATATCCTCATAATCGTAGATGGGGATCCTGAACTGGTACCAGGTGACATCGGCCTTCTCCCCATTTTCATAAGTAACCTTGTCGACCACCTTGTCCACAATGTTGTTCCGTCCCACTTCCAGCTCGTTCCGGTTGATGTCGACCCGGTAGGAGTAATAACTCTCTCCCTCGCTGAGGGTATTGTCGCGGTTGATATCCTCTATATCCGGCAGAGAGGTTCCCGAGGTGGGATAGGATTCCTGGTTATCCAGATCGCTGGGTGAGTTCCCTTCATGGTTGTTATACCTCTTGTAACGGCTCAGGATATCCAGTCTGGCAGCATCATACAGGGAGCTCCGGTAGTAGCTGTAATCATCCGAGGAGGGGTCCTCAAAGATCCGATCCCTGGCTTCCTGGTTTATCAGGCCACTGCTGAATCTGGTTTCAATTTGATTCAGGTAATCATCAGGCTCCTTTGAAAAGAAGGCCACCTCATCGTTGGAGTAAACCGAAGAGAGCCCATCGAGCCCCACATCCTGAAACTTACGGGTTTCATCCCCCGCGCTAAATCCCGGTACCAGGGACTGGGTCAGGGGAACCCGGCCCCAAACCGTGGTATCCACCTTTTCAACCAGTTCCGAGGTGGGCAGGCCGTTCTCAAACACCTTCCTGGAGTCCTTCAATACATCTTCCGAGATATTACCCAGGTTAAAATAGAGCTCCCCGCCGCTATGATCCGGCATCTCCGCAAAGGGATCCATCAGCCAGAATTCAATAAATTCCACATTGGCCTGTTCAAAATCGCTGGAGTAGATCTCCCGCATGATCCCTCCCCAGCGCTCTTCCGGTTGCAAGAGTCTTCCATCAGGCGCAATTCTCTCATAATCATAGTTATATGGCCCTCGCTCCTCCGGATAGAAGGCCATGTTCAAAACGGAAATCCGGGTGGGTATCCCGTTTGGATTCTCCTTGTTGGGAAAAATATCCTGCTCGTATACCTCATAAACGTAGGCACTGGACATAAAATCTGGATTGGCTTTGATATAGTCCGGGGTACGGGAGTCGGGATTTACAAAGAGCGGATCGATATGGTACCATGCGAGCCGGGCCCGGTTATAGCCATAGGCCCTGTCATTGTTCAACTCCGCCTCCGGGAAAAAGCCACGGGGGGTACTGGACAGTTTCCAGGAAGAGAACTGTTTCAGATCAATGGAGGTTTCAGCTCCCTTCAAAATCATCAATGTAGGCATTTCCCTCTTTTTCAATGGCACTGGGAATGTCCCGGGATCAGCTGGGCAAACTCCCCCACCACGGTAAAGGTGGAAGGCGCCTTGGTCTCCAGGAAGGGAAGTTTATCCACCATGGTGGTTAGCAGCTGAGATTCCGTACTGTAGTTACCGTTCAGTCCCCAGATGGTATTGGAAATCGGTTCGTCTCCAATATTCACTTTCTGGGTCAAGAGGCCTCTCGGTCAGGTGCATGGCTGTAGCCCCCAGATTAAATTTATCCGATAACCCGGTAATCCAGATGAGTTCCCACCAGGGTCTTGGTCTGGAAGTTAAAGAGGGACTGGTTTTCCAGGGCGATGCGGATGGGGGTGCCCGATTCAAGGATTCCCTGGTTGATAATGGTGACCCTTCCCAGCATATAATCCACCGTATAATCCGCTCCCTCCATCAATTCCCGTCCACCGGCAGTCACCTTCACCGATCCCTGGGGCACATTCATGGCATTCAGCATGATCTCCGAGCTGCTGGAAGAGGAGTATTCCCCGGCTATCAGGAACTTATTCTTCTCTGCAATCTGCTGTGCCTTGGTCTTGGTGGAATCATACAGCTCCTGGAACACAAACTTATCTATGGCCGCCTGCGGCATCCGCCGCGCTCAGGCTGTCGGTCAGGATCTGTGCCAGGTCTGCTCCAAAGGGTTCCAGCAGGGGGAAGATAACTCTTCCGTTGGACGGACTGATGGTGATCCCGCTCATGTAGTCAAAGATACCGTCGGGATAGGGATCACGCTGTGAATTCATATTATCCAGATTCAGCAGTCGGATCAAAATGGTCTTATCCAGATCCCTCCCGGGCAGGTAGTTCACCGCATTCCCTGTTTTATCGTCCCGGTAAAGTACATCCAGGGTAAACTCGTCTTCAGTTCACCTGGTAGGCCCCAAGGGCATAGACGTTTTTCATCATCAGGTCCCAGGTATAGACTTCGGGGTGTAAAATTAGTGGGTTTCAACAAGCTTCATCATCAGAGAAGAAGGAGCGCTGATCCCACTCGACTGGGAAAGTTCACCCACCCGGAAGGTCTGTCCCCGGTAAGTATATTCATAGGCTACGGCCAGGATCTCATCGGTATTCAGAGCTGTATTCAGGGAGATATACCCCAGCTTTTCGTTATAAGTATATTCCCTGGCCGAGAGCAGCCTGGCATTTTCAATCTTTTCAAAATCGGTGCCCAGGACCAGGCCCGCGCCCTCCAGTTCACTGGTTACATTCTTGATATCCCGGATGGCCGAATAGGTACTGGTCAGCTCATTGTAGGCCTGGTTCAGTGCATTCCTGGGATAGTTCCCGGTCTGCCCCGGATCACGGTCAAAGAAGCGGGGATAGGGTTCGGCCAGATCATTGACCGCCACGATATTCCTGGACTGTTCAAAGTTGGTGGTTTTATTGGTCACCCATACTTCCATGCGGGTGATGGAAACATCGGAGGTAATCACCGGCATACGCGAGAGCGCTTTGTTGTAGTTTTCGCGGAAATATTCCGAAAGAAAGAAGTGCTTGTTGGCGTCGTAATCGTCTACGGTTACCGAATACTCGCTCAGCTGGGATCCTCCCTGTACATTGATGACCGAGGATTCGCCCCGCTGCTGGGAAAATACACTCGTCACCGTCAGTTTCCCGAACTGCAGTTCGGTTTTCAGACCGAAAAGGCTCTGGCTTCCGCTGATCAGGGAGCCGGGCAGCGGCAGATTCACGTTCCCGCCCTCGATCTTTTTAATAATCTCATCCTCCTTCCCCGAATACTCCAGCTTGGTCTGGTTCTCAAAATCAAAGGTGGCTTCCGTATTGTAACTGATATCCATGGCCATCTTATCCCCGATGGAACCTGCCACATTCATGATAATCTTCTCATCAAAGGTAAAGGAGGGCACCGATCGAAGCCTCTCGTTGATATTGGGATTATCCTGTTTGCTCAGGTTAAATCCAAAGATCAGCTCGGCAGAGCCCGAAGGCACTATATTGATCACATTGGATCCAAAGAGCTTGTCGAAGGCTTCTCCACCCACCTGAATGGGGGGGATAAAGGAGAGTTGCTGCTCCAGGCTGGAGCCACCTGCTTTCAGGCGCCAGTAATCATTTACCTGTTGATTCAGGTCGAAACGGGCATACTCCTCCATGGACATCTGGGTAGGATTCCCGTAGTTCCAGCTCCCGATGGTTTCGGTGAATACATATTTCCTGGTCAGCGGATCATAAATCACCCTGGCCTTGATGTTGGAGGGATTCTGCAGATACAGGGGAGAACTCTGTCCCGAAAAGGAAAAGGGATAGGAAGCCCGGTCCGGTAAAGGGAAATGGAGGGTTGAATCCTGGGCACTGGCTCCCAAAGCCAGCAAGAATCCGATGAGAATCAGGAATATGTGGTTATACCGATGGTTCACTACATAAACTTCAAGGCAGCCTTCACTACCTCCTCAACAGAAAGTTCGGGCTGCTCTGATAAAATACGGGTCAGAATCTTCTCTACAGTTTTCTTTTGAAAACCCAGTGCTACTAAAGCAGATAACGCTTCTTCACGGCTGGTATTGTCCTGTGAAAAGAATAATTCATCAATTCCCGCACCTTTGCCCACCTTATCTTTCAGATCGACGATGATTCGTTGAGCAGATTTGGCTCCAATCCCCTTAATTCCCTGCAAAACAGAGACATTTCCAGCCAGGATCGCCTGGCTGATCTCATCGGGTGAAAGGGAGGAGAGAATGAGACGGGCCGTATTGGCCCCCACTCCGGAAACTGAGATAAGCATTCGAAAGATCTCCCGCTCCTCCCGGCCACCAAATCCATAGAGGATCTGGGCATCCTCCCGGACCACAAAATGCAGATAGATCCTTCCGGAAGTCAAAGTGCTGATCTGACTGTAAGTAAAAACTGAAATGTGAATGAAGTAGGCCAGGTGACCTGCCTGAACTATAATGTGTGCCGGACTTCTCTCTACGAAGTCGCCCTCGATGTATTCATACATACCCTTGCTTTTGGTATGCTAATATAGAATAAAATCGAAAGCGTTTCTTAGAGAGTTTTCTTCATCTCGGTCTCCTCGTAAGCCTCAACCATATCGCCCACCTTGATATCATTGAAGTTTTCAATGTTCAAACCGCACTCCAGGCCGGAAACCACTTCTTTGGCATCATCCTTAAAGCGCTTCAGAGATCCCAGCTCGCCACTGTATATCACTATACCATCCCGGATCAGCCGTACTTTGGAGGTTCGTTTGATTTTTCCTTCCCTGACGATACAGCCGGCGATGGTCCCCACCTTGGTGATCTTGAATGCCTCCTGAATCTCCAGGGTTCCGATGATATCCTCCTTGATTTCCGGGGTGAGCATGCCCTCCATGGCAGCTTTTACCTCTTCGATGGCATCATAGATAATGGAGTAAAGCCGTATATCGATCTGTTCTTTCTCGGCCAGCTTCCTGGCACTGAGTGAGGGCCTGACCTGGAAGCCAATGACAATGGCATTGGATGCTGCAGCCAGCAGAATATCCGATTCCGAGATCTGTCCCACAGCCTTGTGCTTGATATTGACCTGTATCTCCTCGGTACTCAGCTTGATCAAAGAGTCAGAGAGGGCCTCGATGGAACCATCCACATCCCCTTTTACAATCACATTCAGCTCCTGGAAGTTTCCAAGGGCAATCCGGCGTCCAATTTCGTCCAGGGTCAGATGCTTGGTGGTCCGCAGCTCCTGTTCGCGTTGCAGTTGTTCACGCTTGTTGGCAATCTCTTTGGCCTCCTTATCGGTATCCATCACATTAAAGCTTTCGCCAGCCTGTGGGGCACCATTCAGGCCCAGGACCAAAGCCGGGGTGGCGGGCCCTGCCTCTTTAATTTTCTTGCCACGTTCATTAAACATGGCCTTCACATGTCCAAAATGTTGTCCGGCAAGCACCACATCCCCTATCCTCAGGGTCCCCGATTCTACCAGGATGGTGGCAATATTGCCCCTTCCGCGATCCAGGGTCGATTCGATAACGGTTCCCCTTGCAGGCTTATTGGGATTGGCCTTAAGCTCCAGTAGCTCAGCCTCCAGCAATACCTTTTCCAGCAATTCCTCGATGTTTACGTTGCCCTTGGCTGAAATTTCCTGGGACTGATACTTGCCTCCCCAGTCTTCAGTCATGTAGTTCATCTGGGCAAGCTCATCTTTAATCTTTTCAGGATTGGCTGCAGGCAGGTCTATCTTGTTAATGGCGAACACGATGGGAACTCCAGCGGCTGCCGCATGGTTAATGGCTTCCACGGTCTGTGGTTTCACACCATCGTCGGCAGCTACCACAATAATGGCCACATCGGTGATCTGCGCACCCCTTGCCCGCATGGCGGTAAAGGCTTCGTGACCCGGGGTATCCAGGAAAGTGATTTTTCGTCCATCTTCCAGCTCCACCCCGTAAGCTCCGATGTGCTGCGTAATCCCACCGGCTTCTCCAGCCACCACATTGGCATGCCGGACCACGTCCAGCAGCTTTGTTTTTCCATGGTCTACGTGTCCCATAACCGTCACAATGGGAGACCTGGGGAGCAGATCTTCCGGATCATCCTCCTCTTCTTTGATGGATTCAATCAGATCCACGCTGACAAATTCCACCTTAAAGTCAAATTCATCAGCTACCAGTGACATGGTCTCCGCATCCAGTCGCTGGTTGATGGAGACAAAAAGCCCCAGGTTCATACAGGTCTGTATCACCTGGGTGGGTGGCACATTCATCATGGAAGCCAGCTCACTTACAGATACAAACTCGGTAACCTGAAGGACATTCATCCTTTCTTCCAAAAGATCACTTTCTTCCTGCATCTTGGCCTGAACCGCATCCCGTTTTTCACGCCTGTATTTGGAGGTCTTTGATTTGGACCCTTTGCTGGTCAGTTTGGCCAGAGTATCCTTGATTTGCTTTTGAACATCTTCTTCATTCACCTCAGGCCTGGTGGCACGTTTTCGCTTTTTACCTCCTTTATCTCTTGAAGCACCTGCCTTCTGCTTATCAAAATCCACCGGCCCGGTTTCTTTTTTGATACGCTTTCGCTTTTTCTTTTGATCCAGATGAAGGTCCTCTTTGCTGGATGCCACAGGCTTTTTCTTACTGACCCTCCTCTCGGGCAGGTCAATCTTGCCCACCACCGTTGGACCGGTAAGTCTTTCCACACGTGTGGGGATCAGATTCTGTTCTTTCTTTTCTTTCTCCTTTTCAGCTTTTTCAGCTTTTTCAGCTTTCTGCTCCGCTTCAGCAGCAGAAGCATCTGCAGTATCAGCCTGTTCTGCTGTCACCTTCTTCTCTTCCGGTTCGGGAGCAGGCTTGTCTTTTTTCTTTTCAACTTTTTTGGACGCAACTTCAACAGCCTTTTTGGGTTCAGCCTCTTCACTCTTGGCTTTGCTTTTTTTGCCCGGACGTGTCTTCTGATTCATGGAATCCAGGTCAATTTTTCCAATTACCCTGGGTCCGCTTTCAACTTCTTCGGGTTCTGCCTTCTCTTCTGCGGGCTCTTTGCTCTTCCCGGCCCTGGTCTCTTTCTTCTCCTCAGTCGCAGCCTTACTGGCCTCAACAACAGGCTCCTCTTTTTCAGGTTTCGGCTCCTCTTTGGCAACAGGGGCTTTTACCTCAACCTCGGTGGGCAAATTGTCTGATGCAGCTGCGGTATGGTCGGTGATGATCAATTCTTCCGTTTCCTCCGGCTCAACTGTTTCGGGGACATCCTCCAGAGAGAGAGACTCCTGCCTTTCTCTCAGGTTCTTCAGAGTCAGCTTCTCCGATTCCTTCTTCACATTTAAATCAGTACTGTACTCCTCCTCCAGGAGATCATACAGATCCGGATCCAGCTTACTGTTAGGATTGGAATCGATCTCATGTCCCTTCTTTCCAAGAAATTCAACGATGGTTGAAATCCCAACGTTAAATTCCCTGGCAGCCTTACTAAGTCTTGTTGCCTTTCTTTCAGCCATATAATTTTATTCAAATTCTGCTTTAAGCACATTGACCAGGTCCGTGATGGTTTCCTCTTCCAGGTCAGTTCTTTTGACCAGGTCCGCCACACTCAGGTTCAATACTGACTTTGCAGTATCACATCCTATCGCTTTCAGCTCATCCAGCACCCAGCTTTCAATTTCATCAGCGAATTCTTCCAGGTTGACATCTTCGTCGTCCTCGTCAGATTCCCGATACACATCAATCTCATACCCGGAGAGCTGACTGGCCAGTTTGATATTCAGTCCGCCCTTTCCTATGGCCAGGGAGACCTCCTTGGGCTGCAGATAAACCTCTGCACGTTTCTCCTCATCATCCAATTTGATAGAGGTGATCTTCGCAGGGCTCAGCGCCCGGGTAATAAACAATTGAATATTGTTGGTGTAGTTGATTACATCGATATTTTCGTTCTTCAGCTCCCTGACAATGCCATGGATACGGGATCCCTTCATCCCCACACAGGCTCCAACCGGATCAATCCGCTCGTCGTAGGACTCTACAGCCACCTTGGCCCGCTCACCGGGAACCCTGACAATCTTCTTAATGGTGATCAACCCGTCAAAAATTTCGGGAACCTCCAGTTCGAACAGACGCTCCAGGAAGACGGGAGAGGTTCTCGAAAGAATGATCAGCGGATTGGCATTGCGCATATCCACCTTCACTACCACCGCACGGATGGTATCCCCCTTCCGGAAATAGTCGGAAGGTATTTGCTCTGATTTGGGAAGGATCAGTTCATTTCCTTCATCATCCAGGATCAGGATCTCTCTTTTCCATACCTGGTAGACCTCCCCGGTTACCACATCACCAATCCGGTCCTTGTATTTATTATAAAGATGATTTTTCTCCAGCTCCATAATCCTGGCTGACAGGTTCTGACGCAGGGCCAGAATGGCACGCCTTCCAAAATCTCCCAGTTTCACTTCGTCTGTTACCTCTTCTCCAACCTCGTAATCATCATCAATCTCCTTGGCTTTTGAGAGGGTAATCTGCATGGCTGCATCTTCCAGTTCATTATCCTCCACAACCTCACGGTTTCTCCAGATCTCAAAGTCTCCCTTATCAATATTGATAATGATATCAAAATTTTCATCGGTCCCGTATTTTTTCAGAAGCATCCCCCTGAAAACATCTTCCAGGACACTCATCATGGTCACCCGGTCGATATTTTTTAATTCCTTAAATTCGGAAAATGTCTCTATCAAATTAAGATTTTCCATTGCTACTCTATTGAATCAATTAAATGATATTATTGCTTTCGCTGTTTTTATCTCGTCAAAACCAATCTCTTCGTCGTCTCCATTCACCTTCAGCACTATTCCCTGGTCTCCGACTTTTTCAAGTTTGCCCGTCATCTTGATCCCATCGGTGTAAAGCACCTCGATCTCACGACCAATGTTCTTCTCGTACTGTTGCCTAACCCTGAACGGTCCCCCCAGTCCGGGTGAGCTTACCTCCAGAGAGTAATCCTCCACCTCGCGGTCCATCGATTCATTCAGGAAGCGGCTGATTTTTACGCACTCCTCAATGGAGATCCCCTCCGGCCTGTCCACCTGTACGGTGATGGCGTTCCCGGATTTCACAAGGACCTCAACCAGGAAAATATCTGATCCCTCCATATACTGGTTCACCAGTTCTGTAATGCCCTCGGTCGTAATCATTTTTTCAGGTACTAAAATAGGGGACAAAAGCCCCCTAGAACAAATCTCTCCTAACGACAGCGCAAAAGTACTAAAAATCACGAAAAATGCAAAAAACAGTGTGTTTTTTCGCTGATACAAACCCGATTATGGCAATAAAAACATAATTTTGTGCCACAACGAGCCCACATGGGGAATAATTCTTCCACTAATAAGCTGAAAATCATCAATGATCCTGTCTATGGGTTTATCAAAATTCCATTCGATACGGTATTTGATCTGATGGAGCAGCCGCTCTTCCAGCGCCTGCGAAGGATCAGGCAGCTGGGGCTCACTCATTTTGTCTATCCTGGAGCTATGCATACCCGTTTCCAGCATGCGGTAGGAGCCATGCACCTGATGGGCCTGGCCATAGAAGTGATCCGCTCCAAGGGACACCACATCAGTGAGGAGGAGGCCAGGGCGGTTACCATAGCCATCCTCCTGCATGATATCGGGCACGGCCCCTTTTCCCACTCCCTGGAAAACTGTCTGTTCAGCCAGACCCCCCATGAAGAGATCAGCCTGATGTTTATGGAGCAACTCAACCTGCAGTTCCAGGGGAAACTGTCCATGGCCATTGGAATCTTCAAAAACCGCTATCCAAAAAAATTTCTATACCAGCTCGTATCCAGTCAGCTCGACATGGACCGCCTGGATTATCTGAAACGCGACAGTTTTTTCACCGGGGTCACGGAAGGTGTTATCGGATCGGACCGGATCATTAAGATGCTGAATGTGAGGAACGACCAACTGGTGGTGGATGAAAAAGGAATTTATTCCATCGAAAATTTCTTAATTGCCAGACGCCTGATGTACTGGCAGGTCTATCTGCACCGAACCGTGGTATCCGCCGAGCAGATCCTGGTCAGGCTGGTGCTCAGAGCCAGGGCACTTACCGACAGTGGTGTGGAACTTTTTGCCACCCCCGCCCTGTCTTACTTTCTCCGCGAGCAAAAACAGGTCTCCCTGGAACAATTTGCCCTGCTGGATGATGACGATATTCTTGCTTCGGCCAAGGTGTGGTGCAACAATTCGGATCGAGTGTTGTCTATGTTAGCGAACGGACTGGTCAACCGGAAGCTGTTCTCCGTGGAACTGGCAAATGAGCCCTTTCATGTGGATCGTGTGGCAGAGATCAGGACCCGGGTTGCAGAGAAACTCTCTATGACCCCGGAGGAGGCAGCTTACCTGGTAGTTTCAGATAGTGTTAGTAATTTTGCCTACAGTGATATGGACGACCGGATCACCATCATGGAAAAAAATGGAAATACCCGGGATATTGCAGAGGCCTCTGATATTCTGAATATCTCAGTGCTTTCAAAAACAGTTCGCAAATATTTCCTCTGTTATCCCCGTTTTGTATTAGAAAATAGTCATATAAACCAAGTATAAAACTGAGCTGAATGAATTTTACCGCAGCTACAATCGCCGAATTCCTGCAAGGAGAGGTGGAGGGGAACCCCGATGCCACTGTAAATGACATAAGCAAAATCGAAGAGGGAAAGCCCGGAACCCTCTCTTTCCTGGCCAATCCAAAATATGAGAAATACATCTACGACACACAATCTTCCATTGTAATTGTAAATGCTGATTTCAAGTTGCAGAAAGAGATCAGCGCCACCCTGGTCAGGGTTGAAAACGCCTATGAGTCCTTTGCAGCTCTTCTGAGGCTTTATGAACAGAGCAAGCCCAGAAAGAGCGGGATAAGTAACCTGGCTTCCCTATCCGGTTCGGCCTCTCTTGGAAAAGAGCTTTACGTCGGTGAGTTTACAGTTATCTCCGAGCATGCACAAATAGGCGACGGCGTGCAATTGTATCCACAGGTTTATGTGGGTGACCATGTGAAGATCGGCGAGGGGAGTATTCTCCACCCGGGAGTCAAGATTTACGAAGGCTGTGAGATCGGTGCCCATTGCGTAATCCACGCCGGGGCCATTATCGGTGGGGACGGATTCGGATTCGCTCCCAACCAGGAGAACAACTACGAAAAGATTCCACAGGTGGGCAAAGTGATCATTGAGGACCATGTGGAGATCGGGGCCAATACGACTGTAGACCGGGCCACCATGGGAGCTACCATACTGCGCAAAGGAGTGAAGCTGGATAACCTGGTTATGATCGCCCATAACGTGGAGGTGGATGAGAATACCGTCATCGCTGCACAAAGCGGTATTTCCGGTTCTACCAAAGTGGGCAAAAACTGCATGTTTGGCGGGCAGGTGGGACTCATCGGGCATATCAAGATTGCCAGCGGGGTTAAAATTGCAGCCCAGTCCGGGATCACCAAGGACATCAAAGAGGAGGGGATCGTCATCCAGGGATCCCCGGCCTTTGAATTCGGACCTTACCAGCGTAGTTATTTGCTGTTCAGGAATCTGCCTAAAATAAAGGACCAGATCAATGAATTAGAAAAGAAAGTAGAGGGGCTCACACAATAAGGCAAAAAACGGTTCGTCTTAATTTTATATATTTGCAGCGATTTATGGCGGAAAAACAGAGAACCTTAAAAGCACCCATCTCCTTTAGTGGCAAAGGTCTGCACACCGGTGTGCAGGTCAATATGACCTTTCATCCGGCACCCGATAGCCACGGCTATATCTTCAAGCGCGTCGACCTGCCCGGGCAGCCTTTAATTAATGCACTTGCCGAAAATGTGGTGGAAACCACCAGAGGAACCGTTCTTGAGGAGAATGGGGCCCGTGTCTCCACCATCGAACATGTTCTGGCCTCTTTTGTGGGCATGGGCATCGACAATGTGCTGGTAGAGGTGGATGGCCCGGAAGCCCCCATCCTGGATGGCAGTGCCAAGGAATTTGCCGAGGCCATTGAACGCACAGGAGCCGTGGATCAGGCCACAGACCGCAAATACTTTATTCTGAAGGAGAAGGTAGAGTATTACGATGAAAAGAACGGGATCCATATCATCGCCTATCCGGACAAAATCCAGAGCATCAATGTGTTGATTGATTACAATTCTCCCGTCCTGGGCAACCAGTATGCCTCCCTGGAGGAACTGCATAATTTTAAGGAAGAAATTGCCCCCTGCCGTACTTTTGTATTCCTGCGTGAACTGGAATACCTGGCCAAGAATAACCTGATCAAGGGGGGTGATGTGGACAATGCCATTGTGATTGTGGACCGGAAATGGGAGCAGAAAGAGCTGGACCGCCTGGCAGACCTTTTCAACAAACCACATATCAGCGTCCAGCCTGAAGGAATCCTGAATAATGTGGATCTGCGCTTCCCCAATGAGCCGGCCAGGCATAAGCTCCTGGACCTGGTGGGTGACCTGGCCCTGGTGGGAAGATGGTTTAAGGCAAAAATAATAGCCACCCGGCCGGGACACCACAGTAACAACGAATTTGCCAGAATGCTGCGACAGCTCATGAAAAAAGCTGCACTTCAAAAGCAGGTCCCGGTGTATAATCCCAACATCACCCCGCTGATCGATATCAATGAGGTCAAAAAAAGACTCCCCCATCGCTACCCCTTTCTCATGGTGGATAAGGTGATCAAGCTGGATGAAAAATCGGTCGTGGGGATCAAAAACGTAACCACCAATGAGCCCTTCTTTACGGGGCATTTCCCGCAAGAACCCGTGATGCCGGGAGTAATGTTAATTGAAGCTGCCGCCCAGGTGGGCGGAATCCTGGTTCTGGGTACGGTACCCGATCCTGAAAACTATTCCACCTATTTCCTTAAAATCGATAAGGTAAAATTCAAACAAAAAGTGGTTCCGGGCGATACCCTGATCCTGAAAATGGACCTGCTGGAACCTGTCCGAAGAGGAATTGCCCTGATGTTTGCTGAAATATTCGTAGGTAATCAGCTGGTGATGGAGGGGGAACTGATGGCACAGATCGTAAAAAACAAAAAGAATGATTAGCAAACTGGCAAACATTCATCCCAAGGCAAAAATAGCCAAGGATGTAAAAGTAGAAGCCTTTGCCTCCATATACGAGGATGTGGAGATCGGATCAGGATGCTGGATCGGTCCCAATGTAGTGATCCTGAATGGTGCCAGAATAGGGAAAAATGTCCAGATCTTTCCCGGAGCGGTTATTTCCGGGGATCCCCAGGATTTGAAATTCGCAGGAGAAATCACCACCACAGAAATTGGCGACAACACCATTATCCGGGAATATGTAACCATTAACAAGGGGACCAAGGCCAATGAACGCACCGTGGTGGGGTCGAACTGCCTGATCATGTCCTATGTTCACATAGCCCACGATTGTATCCTGCAGGACCGGGTTATCATGGGAAGCTACGCCGGACTGGCAGGTGAGGTGGAGGTGGATAGCTGGGCCATCATAAGCCCGGGGAGCCTGGTCCACCAGTTTGTGCGCATCGGGACGCATGTGATGATCCAGGGAGGAAGCAAAGTGGGCAAGGATGTGCCTCCTTTCGCCATGGCAGGGAGAGAGCCCGTTTCCTTTACAGGGATCAACTCCATTGGCCTCCGCCGCCGGGGATTTGCCAATGAAACCATCTATGCCATCCAGGAGGTCTACCGGATAATTTACCAGCGCGGTTTGAACATAAGCGATGCCCTGGAGTTCGTGATAGCCAACCTGCCCGCGTCCAAGGAAAGGGATGAGATCATTCTGTTTATCAAAGACTCTAAAAGGGGCATCATCCGTGGTTATTTCGACGGCAAGGACGGCTGAGTAATCCAATCCAGGATTTGCATCTCCGGCAGGAATTTCTAAATTTGGGACGTAATTTTCCTTATTTACCCCAAAATATTTCCTTATGGAGAAATTCAGCAGTCAGATGAAATGGCAACAGGGGATCCTTGTTGCCCTGCGCATAGTTATTGGATGGCACATCCTCTATGAAGGTATCCACAAACTCATCCATCCGGAATGGTCAGCCCTTGCTTTCCTGGACAATGCCCAGTGGATTTTCTCCGGCATCGCCGACTGGATCATTTCCAACCCGGGTCTATTAAATACGGTGGATGCCATGAATACCTGGGGGCTCATCCTTATCGGGCTGGGTCTTGTACTGGGACTGTTTACACGCTATGCTTCTCTGGCCGGATTTGCCCTCCTGCTGCTTTATTACCTGTTCAACCCTCCCTTTATCGGGATGGAAGTAGCCGGGCCCGTAGAAGGGAACTACCTGATGATTAATAAAACCCTGATCGAGGCTCTTTGCCTGCTCTATATTGCTGTTACCCCGCTATCCAGGCATTTTGGCCTGGATATGTTCCGGCATAAGTATCATAAAATCGCCCAAAAACATGACTAAAGAAAAAGCTTCGGGAATTGCCCGCAGAGATATGTTAAAGGCCCTGGCCGGGGTCCCGATCCTGGGAGCCCTGGGTATCCAGGTGCTGCTTAAGACCAGCTACGATGATAAGCACAATATCCAGAAGGAGATTGTACGGGAATTGGGCCTGGAGGACCTGATGAACGCCATCAAGCCAGTTAATCATCAGGAAGGTGAACTGATACGCCTTGGAATTGCCGGGTTCGGGGTCCGGGGGGGACAGCTGGCGAAAGCCCTGGGTTTTATGGAAAAAACCGACTTTGAATATACGGTGGGAAATGGGTCCCTGGATGCACAGATCCGGGATGGGAATCTCCACGTGGCCATTACCGGGATCTGTGATGTTTTTGACCTGCATGCCGAAAAAGGTATGGCCACAGCCGCCCATGATATTCATACCGGGGGGAATTTTGCCTCCAAGTACCCGGTAAAACGTTACCGGCACTATCACGAGATGATTTCAGATCCGGACATTGATGCGGTCATTATATCCACCCCCGACCACCATCATGCGCAAATGACCATCGATGCCATACAGGCGGGGAAGCATGTTTACTGTGAGAAAAGTCTGATTCACAGGGAAGAAGAAATATATGCCGCCTACGAGGTGGTGAAAAAAAGTGAGCTGGTCTTCCAGCAGGGACACCAGTATCCCCAGACGGCAGCCTTCCAGGTGGCCCAGGAGATCCTGCGAAGGAAATGGCTGGGGAAAATCTCTCACGTGGAGACCACCACCAACCGGAACTCCCCCAATGGAGCCTGGATCCGTCACCTGGATGAGAATGGCCAACCAAAAGCCGGTGATGCCAGGAGCATTGACTGGAAACAGTGGCTGGGAAAAGCCCCGGAAGTCCCGTTCAGTATCAGGCGGTATTACAGCTGGGCCCGTTATTTCGATTATGACACCATTCTTTTTGGTCAGCTATTCTCGCATGAATATGATGCCGTCAATCAATTGCTGAACATGGGAATCCCGGAAACGGTTTTCTCCTCCGGGGGACAATATACCTATAAGGAATTCGGGGATATGCCCGATATGCTGCATACCACTTTTGAGTATCCCCACAAGGACCTGACCCTGACCTATAGTGCCAACCTGACTTCTTCCAAAACCAGGGGGCGCACGATATACGGCCAGGATGCTGCCATGACCGTAGGAGGCACTCTTTCGGTGGTTCCCGACGGAAGTTCCGAGCTGTTCAAGGACCTGCTGGAACGGGGACTGATTGACCCCGGATCTCCCATGCTGGAAATGCTACAGGGATCCAATGCGGCCAGTGTGGTGGATGCGGTCAGTTCAGCTACCGCCCAGTACTATGCCACCAGGGGGCTGACCTCTACCAGCATAGGCGGAAAGGATTGGGATGTAACCCACCTGCACCTGAAGGAATGGCTGGATTGCATCCGGCACGGCGGTACCCCCTCGGCCAATATCGAAAAAGCTTTTGATGAGGGGGTGGTTATTGCCATGGCCGATATTAGCTACAGGGAGAATTGCCGGACCCGATGGGATCCGGATAAGCGCCGGATCCAGAGGATCTAGCGGGTTTCCTGCGGGTCCAGACTGTGCAGAAGCGCAATTCCCCGGGAGCAGTCCGCAGCTCAGTATCGCTGTAAATAGGGTATCCTGAGTTTCAGGCTTATCCCTTATTCTGAAGAGGCACTCCACCCCTGGGCCTGCAGCTGAATGGCGTTCCCGTCGTTTCCCACCAGCAGCGCCGATCCTTTTTTGTCCGTAATACTCCCAATGACACTCACCCCCTCGATGGCAGATACCTTGTCGTGATCGGAAAGCGGGACTGTAAAGAGCAACTCGTAATCCTCTCCCCCGTGAAGAGCCGCCACCATGGGTTCCATCTGGAACTCAGCGGCAGCCTCTTTGGTCTCATTTGCCACGGGAATACGTTCATCATACACCTGGCAGCCGCATCCGGACGCTTTACAGATATGAAGCAGCTCAGAAGAGAGCCCGTCCGATATATCAATCATGGCTCCGGGTTTGATACCGGCTTCCTTCAGGGCCAGCAGTACATCCACCCGGGGCTCCGGTTTCAGATAACGTTCCAGGATATAATCATAGCCTCTGAGTTCGGGCTGGAAACCGGGATCCTCTGCATGAAGCTGTTTTTCCCGTTCCAGAATTTTTAGCCCCATAAAGGCAGCACCCAGATCTCCGGTCACACAGATCAGTTGATTGTTCCTGGCTGAACTGCGCAGGGTCAGTTCCTCCTTGAGGACCGTCCCGATGGCAGTCACCGTGATGACCAGTCCTGTCATGGAGCCCGAAGTATCGCCGCCCACCAGGTCCACATTAAAGCGTTCACAGGCCAGTTTCACACCTTCGTAGAACTCCTCCAGGGCCTCCACCGAAAATTTCCCTGAAATCCCCAGAGAAAGTGTAATCTGACGGGGAGCCGCATTCATGGCATATACATCAGAAAGATTCACGACCACAGCCTTGTAGCCCAGGTGTTTCAGGGGAGTATATACCAGATCGAAATGGATCCCTTCCAGCAGCATATCGGTGGTGATTACCTGCAGATAGGTCCCGTGATTGATCACGGCAGCATCATCGCCCACTCCAAGCTGGGTGCTCTCCTGTCTGTTTGTAAAGCCCGAGGTTAGGTGATCAATGAGTCCGAATTCGCCCATCTCTTCAATGGTACGGATCTTTTTTGAAGTCATAAGAACTGATTATTTCCTGAACAATTCAATTGCCCTGTTGTAATACAAATGTAAGAACAAGTTTTTGTATATTTGGGCTCTATTTATAATTAATCTATTTACAATTAATTCGGACCAATCCTTACCAAAAATTGAGAAGCAGTGACTGATCAGGAGAAGATATTAAATGAGGTAACGGGTAGCGATTACAAATTTGGATTTCAAACCCAGATAGATACCGAAACCATTCCCAAGGGATTGAGTGAAGACGTAGTCCGCTTAATCTCAGCCAAAAAGGAAGAGCCGGAATGGCTCACCGAAGTCAGGTTAAAGGCATTCCGGCACTGGCAAACCATGCTTATGCCTGAATGGGCGCACCTGAAAATACCGGAAATCGACTACCAGGATATTATCTATTATGCAGCTCCCAAACAGGGAGCCAAATATGAAAGCATGGATGAGGTGGATCCCGAATTGATTGACACCTTTAACCGCCTGGGGATCCCGCTGGAAGAGCAGAAACAACTGGCCGGAGTGGCCGTGGATGCAGTGATGGACAGTGTCTCTGTAAAAACCACTTTCCAGGATACTCTGGCTGATAAAGGAATTATTTTCAGCTCATTCAGCGAAGCAGTCCGGAACCATCCCGATCTGATCAAAAAATACATGGGCTCTGTGGTCCCCTATACTGATAACTTTTTTGCAGCACTAAATTCTGCTGTGTTCAGTGACGGGTCCTTTTGCTACATCCCCAAAGGGGTCCGCTGTCCCATGGAACTATCCACCTATTTCCGCATTAATGCTGCCAATACGGGTCAGTTTGAACGTACCCTGATAGTGGCAGAGGACGACTCCTATGTGAGCTACCTGGAGGGATGTACCGCTCCCATGCGTGACGAGAACCAGCTGCATGCAGCCATCGTGGAGATCGTTGCCATGGAAAATGCCGAGGTCAAATATTCTACGGTACAAAACTGGTACCCGGGAGATAAGAACGGAAAGGGCGGAATTTATAATTTTGTGACCAAACGGGGCATTTGCAAAGGGGATAACTCCAAGATCTCCTGGACCCAGGTGGAGACCGGATCTGCGGTCACCTGGAAATATCCTTCCTGCATCCTGAGGGGAAATAATTCGGTGGGTGAATTCTACTCGGTGGCTGTCACCAACAATTACCAGCAGGCCGATACCGGTACCAAGATGATCCATATCGGAAAAAACACCCGCTCCACCATTATCTCCAAGGGAATCAGTGCCGGGAAAAGCCAAAATTCCTATCGCGGGCTGGTGAAAGTATTGAAAGGGGCTCAAAATGCCCGGAACTTTTCCCAGTGCGACAGCCTGCTCCTGGGCGATAAGTGCGGGGCGCACACCTTTCCATATCTGGAGGTGGATAACCGGAGTGCCGTGGTGGAGCATGAAGCCACCACCTCCAAAATCGGGGAGGACCAGATTTTTTATTGCAATCAGCGGGGGATCGATACAGAAAATGCCATCAGCCTGATCGTAAATGGCTATGCCAAAGAGGTTCTGAATAAACTACCCATGGAATTTGCCGTGGAAGCACAAAAATTACTGGCCATTACGCTGGAGGGAAGCGTGGGTTAGAGTAGTTTGAAGAAATGAACAACAACATGCTAGAAATAAAGGATTTAAAAGTTGAAATCGAAGGAAAAGAGATCCTCAAAGGGATCAACCTGTCTGTAAATGCCGGTGAGGTACACGCGATCATGGGCCCCAATGGCTCCGGAAAAAGTACCCTGGCATCCGCACTGGCAGGACGGGATTATTTTAAGATCAGCCATGGAAAGATCCTGTATGACGGGAAAGATCTGCAGGAGCTCTCCCCGGAAGACAGGGCCCGGGAAGGTATTTTCCTGGGATTCCAGTACCCGGTGGAAATCCCCGGGGTGAGCATGGTCAATTTTTTGCGTACCGCCATCAACTCCATGCGGAAATACAGGGACCTGGAACCCTTGCCTGCCGGGGATTTCCTGAAGCTGATGCGGGAGAAGAAGAAGATCGTTGAGATCAATTCCGATCTGACCAACCGTTCGGTGAACGAAGGATTTTCCGGAGGGGAGAAGAAGAAAAATGAGATCTTTCAGATGGCCCTCCTGGAACCCCGGCTGGCCATTCTGGATGAGACCGATTCGGGACTGGATATTGATGCACTCCGCATTGTAGCCAACGGAGTGAATAAACTCCGTTCGCCTGAAAATGCCACCATCGTGATTACTCACTACCAGCGACTGCTGGAATATATCGTGCCCGACGTGGTGCATGTGCTCTATAAGGGACGCATCGTTAAATCGGGGGATCAATCTCTGGCCAGGGAGCTGGAGAAACATGGATACGACTGGATCAAAAAAGAGGTAGATGCACACACTGGATAAATACCTGGATCTGTTTCAAAAAAACAGGACCCTGATCGGTCGGGATGACCTGCCGTTTATGGTGAAGCTGCGCGAAACGGCCATAGCATCTTTCAAAGAATCCGGTTTTCCGCTGCGAAAAGAGGAACGGTATAAGTATACCCACCTGGAACCTGTTTTTGATGGGGAACTCAGCTTTGATTTCCAGCCCAGGAGAATTAGCTATGATGATAAGGATCTTTTTCGCTGTGATGTTCCCCTTCTGGACTCCCAGGTGCTGACCGTCCTCAACGGGTTTTTCCACCATCCCGGAGAAGAGCCCCTGGCCAGACTGAATAATGGCATTATCTATGGGGGCCTGAAAGCAGCCATGAATCAGTATCCCGAATTGGTTGAAAAGTACCTGGGCAGGAACGCCCCCACCATCGATGAGCCCTTTGTGGCCCTGAATACAGCATTTTCACAGGATGGAGTTTTCCTTTTTGTACCTGAAGGAGTGAGCATGGAAAAACCCATCCAGATTATTAATCTGCTGCTGTCTGATAAGAACCAGATGGTGCAGCACAGAAACCTTTTCGTCCTGGAACGCAATGCTACGGCACAGGTGATCATCTGTGACCATACCCTCTCTCCGCATATGTACCTGACCAATTCAGTATCTGAGGTTTATACGGGTGAAAACGCCGACCTGGACCTGCTGAGATTGCAAAATGAACACAATAACTCCTGCCAGGTGACCAACACCTGGATCAAGCAGGAGAAAGATTCACGCTGCCAGCACGGAACCATTACCCTGCACGGAGGCATCGTTCGAAACAATCTGCGGATCGACCTGGAGGGAGAAGGGGCAGAAAGTTCTGCGCTCGGACTCTTCCTTTCCGATAAGATGCAGCACGTGGACAGCTACACGGTCATTGATCACAGCAAACCCCACTGTACCAGCAACCAGTATTATAAAGGAGTCCTGGACGACTCCTCCACAGGAGCCTTCAACGGAAAGATCCACGTGCACCCCGATGCTCAAAAAACGGAAGCCTTCCAGACCAATAACAATATCCTCCTGACAGATACGGCCAGGATGCATACCAAACCACGGCTGGAGATCTATGCCGACGATGTGAAATGCAGTCACGGGGCCACGGTCGGACAGCTCGATGAAGAAGCGCTGTTCTACCTGCAGTCCCGCGGAATCCCCAAGGAGGAGGGCCGGCTGATGTTAATGGATGCATTTACCTGGGACGTGATCTCGAAGATTAAACAGCCCTCTTTGCAGGAGCGGATCACTGATCTGGTGAGCAAGCGGCTTCGGGGCGAACTGTCCAGGTGTAACAACTGTGCCATGCACTGCGAGGATTAATCCGGATGAGCAAGGGCTTTCAAATAGAACAGATCCGCAGCGACTTCCCCATCCTGCGCCGACAGGTGTACAAGAAGCCATTGATCTATCTGGACAATGGGGCCACGACTCAAAAGCCACAGGTAGTGATCGATACCATCAGGGACCTGCAGGAGAATCATAACAGCTCGATTCACCGTGGTATCCATTACCTGAGCGAACAGATGACCGCCCGCTATGAAGCCGCCAGGGAGACAGTCCGTGAGTTCCTGAACGCGGCTTCGACGAGTGAAATTATCTTCACCAGCGGTGCAACCGGATCCATCAATACAGTGGCCTTTTCCTTTGGGGAAAAGTATGTGAGCAAGGGGGATGAAGTGCTGATCTCGGAGATGGAGCACCATTCTAATATTGTTCCCTGGCAGATGCTGTGTGAGCGGAAAGGGGCCATTCTGAAAGTAATCCCGTTTAATGAGGAGGGTGAGCTGATCCTGGATACGCTGGATGAACTGCTGAATAACAGAACCAGGATCGTGGCGCTGACCCACGCCTCCAATTCCCTGGGAACCATCAACCCGGTAAAAGAGGTGATCCAAAAAGCCCATGCCAAAGGGATTCCGGTCCTGATCGACGGAGCGCAAATGGTACAGCATGGTGCGGTGGATGTCAGGGAGCTGGATTGCGACTTTTACGTGTTCTCCTCCCATAAAATTTTCGGGCCCACGGGCTCGGGCGTTCTCTATGGAAAGGAGTCCTGGCTGGAGAAACTTCCTCCCTACCAGGGAGGGGGTGACATGGTGGACCAGGTGAGCTTTGAACAAACCTCTTACAACATCCTTCCCTTTAAATTTGAAGCGGGCACCACCAATTATACCGGCGCCATCGGGCTGGCAACAGCCCTGGACTATCTTCAGTCCATCGGATTCGAAGCCCTTTGCCGCTACGAAAAGAAGTTGAGTGACTATGCCATGGGAAAACTGGGAGAGATTGAACCATTGAGGCTCTACGGAAATGGTGCATGCCGGATTTCGGTCTTCTCCTTCCTGCTGCAGGATATTCACCCCTATGATGCTGGTATGATCCTGGATAAGATGGGAATAGCCGTTCGCACCGGCACCCACTGCACCCAGCCAGTCATGGATCATTTTGGGATAAGCGGAACCATTCGGGCATCTCTGGTGTTCTACAATACACTGGAGGAGGTGGATGCCCTGACCGAAGGCATCCGGAAAAGCATAACGATGCTGACATAATAAGTATAAGATGACAGAATTTAACGAAATACAACGGGATATCGTAGAGGAGTTTTCGGTGTTCGAAGACTGGCTCGATCGCTATAATTACCTGATCGAACTGGGTAATGATCTTCCTGCCATCGATCCCCAATACCGCACCAATGAATACCTGATCAACGGGTGCCAGTCAAAGGTATGGCTTCACGCGGATCTGATAGAGGGGAAGCTGCAGTTTAATGCTGATAGTGATGCCATCATTGTCAAAGGGATTGTAGCCCTTCTGGTTAAACTGATGAATAATCGAACCCCGGCTGAGATCCTGGACAATGAGCTCTTTTTTATCGATGGGATCGGACTGAGGCAGAATCTTTCGCCCACCCGCTCCAACGGATTGCTGGCCATGGTGAAAAAGATGCGCCTGTATGCCATGGCTTACCAGGCCAAAGAGAAACTAAACAAGGAGACATGAGTGATTCACTGAATTTTTTAGAGATAGAAGGGAAGATCGTGGAGGCTCTTAAACAGGTATACGATCCGGAGATCCCGGTGAACATATATGATCTGGGGCTGATCTACGAGATTGACTATACCGAAGAGAAGGAGGCCAAAATTGAAATGACCCTGACTGCCCCCAACTGTCCCATGGTGGATATTCTGCTGATGGACGTGGAAAATGCGGTCAATGCCCTGGAAGAGGTGGAAAAAACCCATATCAACCTGGTGTTTGAACCCCAATGGGACAAATCCATGCTTTCAGAAGAAGCCAAACTGGAGCTGGGCCTTTTATAGTGCATGGGGAATTATCCATAAAGGAGTTATCCGCTGCCATTAAGGAGCAGGCACTGCAGCTGGGATTTGCCGGATGCGGATTTTCAAGGGCAGAAGCCCTGCCCGAAGACATGCGTAAGCTGGAGCAGTGGCTTCAGAACGGCTACCATGCCCGTATGAAATATATGGCCAATCATTTGGAGAAACGTAGCGATCCCACCCTGCTGGTAGATGGAGCCAGAACAGTGATCTCCCTGCTTTACAACTACTACACCGACCAGGTCCAGGAAGACCCCGGGGCCCCCGTCATCTCCAAATATGCCTACGGAAAAGACTACCACCTGGTGTTGAAAGACAAGATGCACGAACTCTTTGACTACATCAAATCCTTGCATCCGGAAGTAAAAGGCAGGGTGTTTGTGGATTCAGCCCCGGTACTGGACCGGGCCTGGGCCAGGCAGGCCGGACTGGGCTGGATCGGAAAGAACTCCATGCTGATCTCCCGCACCGCGGGATCCTTTGTCTTTATCGGGGAAATCATTCTGAACCTGGAACTGGAGTACAATTCGGTCCCGGAAAGTGATTTTTGCGGGAGCTGCACCCGCTGTTTGGAGGCCTGTCCCACCCAGGCCATCCTGGAGGGGCGAACTATCGACTCCGAAAAGTGCATCTCCTATCAGACCATCGAGAACCGGGAGGAGATACCGATTGAGATTCAAGAGAAGCTGATGGGAAGGGTATTCGGCTGTGACATCTGCCAGGATGTCTGTCCCTGGAACAGAAAAGCAGAGATGCACCAGGAGGCTGCTTTTAATCCCCCTGGAAAATTAATGGAATTGTCCCGGGAGGAGTGGCAAAACATGAGCCTGGAACAGTATGGGCTTCTTTTCCATGAATCCCCTGTGGAACGGGCCGGGTACGACAAGTTAAAAGCTACTCTGGGCTCTTTGCTGTAACAAGCCGGGAAGGTCTTCGTCTTACAGACAGAACCCATAAAACGAAGGCCATGAAAAAACTGATACTATCCCTTCTGATCATTTCAACAGGACTTGCCCTCTTTGCCCAGCCTCCCGGATTTGAAAAGCTCTACTACCAGTACAAAGGGGAAGAGGGGGTGGTAGCCTTAAGGATCCCCGGATTTGTACTGAGACTGGCCGGGTCCATGGCTGATCTGGACCACGAGGAGAAAGCCCTGCTCAGGTCCCTGCGCTCTGTCCAGGTACTCACCATAGAAGAGTCTTATCTCTACCCGGAGGTGAATTTCACCGAGGAAATCAACCTGGCCAATTTGAATAATAGCTACCAGTTATTGCTCGAGGTACATGACGGGGATGAAGATGTGCTAATTGCGGCCCGCGAGAAAAACGGGAAGCTAAGGGACCTGGTTGTTGTGGTAGGGGGAGACGAGAATGTGCTGGTTCATGTGCGTGGACGAATGGATAGCGACCTGCTTGAAAACCTGGCCCATGTGGCGGGAATAGATGAGCTTCACTTTACTGCTCAGCTCTGATCTGGCTGCCCCTCCAGCAAATCTTTTAGGTTCTGAAGAACCATGGTCCAGCCCCTCTTGGCGTGGGCCAGGGCCTCTTCGTCTGCAAATCCCTTTTGTTTCAGGTTCAGGATCGTTCCGTCAACCATTTGCTCCAGGGTATAGGTCACCAGGGAATAGTTCTCAGGACTATCCGCCAAACCGGAGAATCCGCTCCAGTAATCATACTTCAGCATCTCTCCCGGAATAGCCTCCAGGATGTTTCCTTTATCCTCATAGGTTTTCCCTTCCCACTCTCCCCTGAAAACAAGGGAACTCCCCTCCTCCCAGTCGGAGATGGCTTCGGTTCCGAAAAAGTATTTCTTGATGGTCTCCCGGTCTGTGAGCGCATTCCAAACTTCCATGAGAGAGGCCGTGATCTCCATGGTCTTCTTAACTTCCAGCTTATGATTCATTTGATAGATTTCTAATAAAACACCAGACTTTCAGGTTGGTTCAATCCTCATCACCGTAACCATGATGCTCCGCTGACTGCGGGGTCCATCAAATTCACAAAGAAAAATATTCTGCCAGGTGGATAGGCCCAACTTCCCTTCCACGATGGGGATGGTCTCCTGGGGACCCACAATGCCGGCTTTCAGGTGGGAATCCCCGTTATTATCCTGGTGATCGTGTTCCCAGACGCCGGCAGGGACCAGTTTGTTAAAAAGCGCTACTACATCGTTCTGGACCGACTGGTCCCAGTTTTCCTGGATCATGATTCCCGCGGTGGCACCCTGGACATAGACATTGACCAGCCCGGTCTGTACACCGGATTCAGCTACAATCGCCTCCACCTGGGGGGTGATGTCGTAGAGGCCGTTGTGGGCGGGGGTGGGTATGTGGATGGTTTGCTGCATTTTCTCTCTTCTGCATAAAAATAAGCATTGCATTCCTAATGAAAAAGCCCTATTAGTTTATTTCAATGCTCAAACTATCAATGGGGTGAGGTTCGCAAAGAGTGAGAGCGATCCTCATACTTTTCTTCAAAAAAGGCCCCCTTATCACCTGTGGATTATTTATATTTATATGATAGCATTACCCAAAGCTTATTAATCATTCTGTGACACAAAAATATTCAATTATGAAAAAAAGAATCATTATCTCAATCTCATTTGCACTATTGGCCATTGTAACATGCTCTGCCCAAGACCTTCAGGAAATTCTGGACAATCATTTTGAAACCATTGGACAGGAAAAAATCCTGGCAAAGGAAAGTGTTTATGCAAAGGGGAAAATCATGCAGATGGGTATGGAATTGCCCTTCGAAATGATCACAAAAAGACCCGACAAGCTTAAAATCACTATAGATGTACAGGGCTCCAAGATTATTCAGGCTTATGACGGAGAAACAGTTTGGGCAGTTAACCCATTAAGCGGCTCATCTGATCCAATTGATGTAACAGGTCCTGAAGCAGCTGGCCTGATAGAGAGTGCAGATATGGATGGGCAGCTCTGGAACTGGGAAGAGAAAGGACACAAACTGGAACTGGAGGGAACAGAAGAAATCGAAGGTGTCGAAGTTTATGTTCTCAAACTAAGTAAGAAAAACGGCAACATTGATTATATCTACATGGATCCTGATAGTTATCTGATTACAAATATGAAATCCAGGATAATAATGCAGGGCTCAGAAATTGAATCGGAATCGATAATGAGCAACTACCAGGAAATCAGTGGTTTCATCATGCCATTTAACATTGAGCAAAGAGCCAATGGACAGACCCTGATGACCATGATGATAGAGGAGGTGAAAGTGGATGAGGATTACGACGATTCAATTTTTTCTAAATAAACCTTTCAGACCATGCGAATCCCCAGGTGTTTTCTGTTAACCCCCGGACTGCTTTTATTATTTGCCCTGGAACTTGGAGCCCAATCGACAACAAAAATCAGCTCCGGTTCCTTTGGTCATATTCAGGCCAGGAACATTGGGCCTGCGCTAATGAGTGGAAGAGTTACCTGTATTGATGCCCTTCAGAGTAATCCCCAACATATGTTCATTGGCACAGCCAGTGGAGGGCTGTGGAAAAGCACAAATGGTGGCGTTATCTTAAAACCTGTTTTCGATAAGCATACACTTTCAATTGGCGCTGTAAGTCTGGATCAGGAAAGACCAGACACGCTATGGGTAGGAACAGGTGAATCCTGGACCAGGAACTCTGTATCAACAGGCAATGGGGTATATAAATCTACAGACGGTGGATCAAAATGGAATTTAGTTGGCCTGGAGAATACTGAAAGAATCTCCCGGATAATTATCCACCCAGATAATCCTGATATTGTTTATGTTGCTGCCTTAGGACATTTATGGGGTTCTAACGAAGAGAGGGGAGTTTATAAAACATCTGATGGAGGGGAAACCTGGGAGTTGGTCCTGTATGTAGATGAAAATACCGGCTGTTCTGATATTGAAATCGATCCGCAAAATCCAGATATCCTCTATGCAGGCATGTGGACCTTCCGCAGGACAGCCTGGGACTTCTATTCGGGTGGTAGTGGTTCAGCTCTTTATAAATCTACCGATGGAGGGAAAAGTTGGAAAGAACTCAAAAAGGATCTCCCGGAAGGAGAAAAAGGAAGGATAACTGTTCGTGTATCACCCGCAAATCCTGATATCGTCTATTCTGTAATTGAATGGGACAGCACTGCTCTCTACAAATCTACAAATAAGGGTGAAAACTGGTCCTTGGTCAACCAGACTCCGACCATAGCAGAAAGACCCTTTTATTTTTGTCTGATTATACCTGATCCGGTTGATACAGAACGTGTATACAAGCCTGGGACCTATTTATATGTTTCAACTGACGGAGGAGAGAAATTTAGAAATACCTCCTTCGCCGGCGGTGCTATACACCCCGACATTCATGATTTATGGATCTCGAAGAAAGACAACCGTTTTATGTACGCCGGCACAGACGGGGGGGTATATGTGAGCCACGATTACGGATCATCATGGAGGCACCTGAGAAACCTTCCTGTATCCCAGTTTTACAAAGTAAGTGTTGACATGGAGAAACCCTATAACGTTTATGGAGGATTGCAGGATAACGGATCATGGTCGGGGCCTTCAAGGTCGTATGGAGGAATAGAGAATCATGACTGGCAGGGATACGGCATGGGAGATGGATTTTCTGTACATACTGATAAGGACGATCACAACATCGTTTACTGGCAAATGCAAGGAGGACTCTTTGGACAAACTGACAAAAGGTTCCAGAGTATGCGCCTGATTGCTCCAATGGAAACCGAAGAGAGCGGGAAGCTTCGATTTAACTGGGATGCAGCCATAAGCATGAGTCCGGTAAACAATACTGTATATGTGGGAGCTCAGTACTTGTATAAATCGAATGACCGTGGAAATTCCTGGACCCGGATTTCTCCTGATCTGACAAGCAACGATCCAGAAAAACAAAAACAGGATAATTCCGGTGGATTGACAACTGACAACTCAACAGCAGAAAATCACACAACTATTTTCTGCATCGCAGAGTCCGCAATCGATGAAACCCTCATTTGGGCGGGTACCGATGATGGGAATTTGCAGGTCACACGTGACGGAGGGAAAACATGGACCAATACTGTTGGCAATATTCATGGTCTTCCTCCGAAACCTGGTGCACATGTGTATATCCAGGTCGATTCGGCAAGGGTACAGCCTATGCTACTTTCGATGGTCATCGCAACAACGACCTCACTCCCTATGTATATAAGACAACGGATTTTGGGTCTACCTGGACCTCCCTTGCAAATGACAAAATTACTTCCTATTGTCATAAGATTCTGGAAGACCTGGTAAATCCTGATCTGCTATTTCTGGGAACAGAGTTTGGATTGTATGTTTCGGTCGATGGTGGTGAAAACTGGGCGCAGTTTAAAAATGAACTGCCAAATGTATCAGTAATGGATATGGTTATTCATCCACGGGAACATGACCTGGTATTAGGAACTCACGGGCGCGGTGTTTACATCATTGATGATATTTCCACCTTGCGTCAGCTTACTCCGGAAGTCCTTGAATCAGAATTTGTATTTCTCGACCAGAGAGATCCTGTGCCTATGGTGGTGTCAGGTCAATCGTGGCCTGGCCTTGATGACGAGTTCGTGGCAAGAAATCCTATTTCAGCTATTCCGATTACTTTCTATATGAAAAAAAGGCACCTCATAGGGAAAATGTCTATGGAGATCTTTGATATGGATGGAATGCGAGTAACAGAAATACCCCTTGTGACCAGGAAAGGCATCAACCAGGTCTTCTGGAATCCGATACAAAAACCCCCCAGGCCACCTATTTCCGAGGCCATCCCCTTCCAGATGCAAATTGCCCTTATCGGAGGCGGGATGTCTTATCCTGCAGGTGATTACCGAATAAAAGTCACTAAGAAAGACCAGGTTTTCGAGAAGAATATCCGCATTTACAACAATCCTGATTTGCCCTATACTGACAAAGACCGGGAGATGAAGCGAAAATATCAGAAAATTGGATTTTATTTGATGGAAGACCTGGCGTATCTGGATAGACAAATAACTGAAGTATTGAAAGGAATTGAAGGTATTAATAGTCTGTCCGGTATATCTTCTTCAACCCAGAAAAATGCGGATCAGCTAAAATCAAGCATGGAATCCATAAGAGACCGGATGATGGTTACCCAGTATGGTGATCTCAGGGGAGATTCGAGGCTCAGGGAAGATGTTGGTTTCCTTTATGGGACCATTGCTTTCTACGGGGGCAGACCTACACAGGTACAAATGGATCGAATGATGCTGCTTGAAAAAAGAGTTCGCACCATGGAAAAAGAAGTAGATCAGGTCATTGAAGACTCCCTGGACAAGATTAATAAAGGAATCACAAAAGCAGGTGGTACTGAAATAGCCACCTCTACACGGGAAGCATTCGATGCCGAGGTGAAATAACACGCCATAAAGTAGTTGATGTATCAGTCACTTGAAGAGGGTGCCTGAGGATGAAAAGAATCATTACCCCGGCAGTGGCACCCTGTACCAAGACATAACCAGCCCGGTCTGTACACCGGATTCAGCTACAATCGCCTCCACGTGGAGGGTGATATCGCAGAGGCCGTTGTGTGCGGGAGTGTCGATTTGGATGGTTTGTTGCATATACTCAGAATCTATTGAACAAATGTAACTAATCTTCAAGGAATGATCCACACAGGATCATTTGATTGAGATGATAAGAATTACTCTCCCTAGCTGTCCTTGAAGTTGTGAAGTAATTTTCATAATTTTATTGAATATCAGACATCTATCATGAAGGATGAAGCGTTTGATTACGTAATTGCAGGCATGGGGGCCGGTGGGGCTACCCTTGCCAGGGAGCTGACCTTAAGAGGCAAGCATGTTCTTGGAATTGATTCAGGGAGCTACTATGAAAGGGAGGTGGGTACTGCCCTTGATTCGCTTCGCTATTTTGATCTGAACAAGTTTACCAGAATGCCTCCCCGAACAGGCAGTGGAGTGAATATCTGGAGAACAAACATGGTGGGAGGTTCCACGGTTGTTTCAACAGGAAACGGAGTCAGATGCCTGGAAAAAGAATTGACCGCTATGGGCATTCTCCTCGAAGAGGAATTTAAGGAGGCTGAACAAGAAATGAATATCATACCCTACAACCTTAAACGGTTAACCAGGAGCTCGAAGAGACTTCAGGAAGCAGGGCATGCCCTGGGGTATGACCTGAAAGCCATGCCAAAATTCATTGATCCCAAAAAATGCAGACGGTGTGGAAATTGCCAGATGGGCTGCCTGTATGGGGCAAAATGGTCCGCGCTAAACTATTTAGCAGACGCCAGGAAGAATGGACTGAAGGTACTAAGCAATACCCGTGTTGAAAAGGTGAATACAGAGGGAGGAAAAGCCAGTAGCGTAACTATATCTGGCAGAAAAGGAAGGTATCAGATCTACGGAAAATATATCATTCTTGCTGCAGGGGGAATGGGAACCGCCCCTATCCTGCAGCGATCAGGCATTGAAGAGGCAGGATCAGCATTATTCCTGGATCTATTTGTAAATACCTACGGACTAACAGAAAAATCAGGGAAAGTCAAGGAACCAAAAATGGCATTGGTGCATACAGGATCATATGAAAAAGAGGGGTTTATCCTCTCCTCCATTGCTCCATTATTTGTTTTGGTTAGGTTTATTGAAATGGGTGTGCCAGGGATGATAATGCCAAAAAACAGGAGTGTCGGAATCATGACCAAGATCAGGGATGAATCTGCCGGAAGCATTGGACAGAGAAGAAGATACCTCAAGAAAATTACGGAGAAGGACCATGCAAAATTGTCAAAGGGAATCCACATTTCCAGAGATATGCTGATCCGGGCCGGTATCGCCGAAAGATCAATAAAGGTAACCCATATTCAGGGTGCACATCCAGGAGGAACAGCAGCTATAGGAAAAGTGGTGGACAGCGAGCTGCAAACCAAGATCAAGAATCTCTATATTTGTGACGCAAGTGTGCTGCCTGTCTCTCCGGGCTTACCCCCCATCTTAACCATTGTTGCCCTGGCAAAAAGGCTCGCTAAGATCATAGCCTGATTTTTTTAAGTCTTCCCTACAAATTCTTTGCCTGACGGCCGCAAATGGAGGCAATGGTAAACTTCTTTCAAAGCTTCCTCGTTTTCTGAAATCACATATAATATGTCTTTCCCTTCCAGGATCGTGGCTCCATGGGGAGTATGGTACTCTCCGTCACGCTGGATGATGGATATCAGTGCCATTTTAGGAAATCCGACTTCCACAAGGGCTTTCCCGGCTATATCAGAATCTTTTGGGATGGTGATCTCGGTCAATTTGGATTTAACACTTTCGGTAAGCTCAATATCTGCCAGAGTTTTTTGTTTTACACTTTCCGGAATGGTCAGATGAAGCCACTTTGCCACAAATGCCAGGGTTGTGCCCTGTAGCAAAACAGAGGTTACTGATATGAAAAAAACGATATTAAATATCATATCAGCTTTTTCAACGCTGGCAATAAGAGGGTAGGTGGCAAAAACGATTGGGGCACCTCCCCTTAAGCCCACCCAGGAAATAAACAGGCGTGAGCGGCTTTGCATCTTAAAAAAAAGGAGACTCAGCAAAACCCCTAAAGGACGTGCAGCAAGTATAAGGAATGCCGATATCAAGATTCCAATGCCAATCACAGGGACAATTCTGGAAGGGAAGACCAACAAGCCCAGGGTAAGAAAAAGTACAATCTGCATAAGCCACGCAGAGCTATCGAAAGACTTCCTGATCTTTTTCTTATGTATCAGATCATGATTCCCCAAATAGACGGCACATAGATACACTGCCAGAAAACCATTGCCCCCCACAAAATTAGTGGCAGAAAAGCTGAATAAGGCTATTGCAATCACCAGGACGATATATAATCCCTCTATTTCAAGATTTATCTTATTTATGATATATCTCCCTAGCCTGCCGAAAGCCAGTCCGAGCAAGCCCCCGATAATAATCTGTTTCAAAAACAGAGGAAGAATACTTAATAGTCCGGCATCCTGGTTGACAATGAGCCCGGTAAATGCAATCGTAAGAACGTAGGCCATCGGGTCATTGCTCCCGCTTTCAAGCTCCAGCGTAGGGCGAAGATTGTACTTAAGCGCCAGCTTCTTAGACCTCAAGATTGAAAAAACTGCGGCAGAGTCGGTAGAGGACACGATGGATCCAAGCAGTAATCCTTCATATAGGGTAAAATCGGTCACCGCCCATACAAAAAACCCAACCGACAAAGCGGTTATAAGCACTCCTAAAGTCGAAAGTGAAAAACCCATCCAGAACACAGGCTTAATCGATTTCCAATCCGTATCAAGCCCTCCTGAGAAGAGGATGAAATTAAGCGCAACAATACCAATGAACTGCGCGGTTTTTGGATTGTCAAAATAGATTCCTCCTATTCCATCTGAACCTGCCAGCATTCCTATTCCCAAAAAAAAGATAAGGATCGGAATCCCGAATCGATAGGTTGTCTTACCCGCTATAATGGAAAGCAATAACAGGATTGACCCTATTAAGAGTATGTTTTCAGTCGTTAAGTTCACCTTTCACCTTGAAAATTTACTAATGTAAAACTAAAAAAAATGAATCGTTCCAGGTAGTCTAAAGATCCCTTTGCCTGCAGCTCCATCCGGGGAAAAGTTAAAAACTTGTTTCCTGCGGCATATTACTATGCACGTTTGGCCTGGCCGACAGCATGAAAGACCAGGGCTTGCTTGTGCCGGCTCTGGAAAAATATGGAATTGCCTTCCTGAGAAAAGGAGTTTCTTCTGAGTGAAGATCCATTTGTTCATGGTATGCTATGACAGAACCTAAACTCAGGACATTGCCCGGAACCATGCAGTAAGCCGCTTAAAAGCCTCAGCCAGTTTGGGAGCATATTTCTGAACAAAGAGATCATCTATATTTTTGTTGCTGTAGTTATCGGATGCTGCCCTTAGAGCCTCTTTCCCGTTGAAATCCACCAGGGCAATGCGGGCGGTCAGTTCAGCCGGGTCCCTGCCGAATTCGTAACCGGGCAGAATCGCTACCCCGGTTTCTTCCAGCAATGTATTACAGAGTTCCACTGAGGTGACGATCCCTTTGCCCGCTAAGGCTTCCTTATATATGCTGAAATCCGGGAACAGGTAAAATGCCCCATGGGGCATGGGGACTTCCACGTGCATTTCTTTAAACCGATCCGTGGCATATTGGGCCAGTGCCTTCAGGATACGTCTTGATTGAAAGAGGTAATGATCAATATCCTTCCCGCCTTTAAATGCTGTGACCGCAGCATGTTGGATGGGAGCGCTGGTCGAGGTATAGGTTTCGCTGGCCACAATGGTCATGGCCCGATACAGCCAATCCAGGGAATCAGGGAAGGAAAAGGTCCCCAGTCTCCATCCGCCCGCACCACACCATTTACTGAGGCCGCTGCTGATAATAGTACCCTCGGGGTAATAACGGGCTATAGAAACATGCTGGTCCTCGAAATGAAGCAATCCATAGATTTCATCGGAAACAAGAATAACCCTGTACTTCCGGGCTACCTGGGCAAGTTTTTTTAAGCGGTCCAGCGGGTAGGTATAACCGGTTGGGTTGCTTGGATAATTCAGGAGGACAATACGCGGCTTTTCGGGATCTGTACGGCAGATCTTTTCCAGTTGATCGGGACTCATTCGCCAGTAATTATCCGGAGAAGTCGGCACCCAGTAAACGTGCCTGCCCACGATCCGGGCCTGCGGAGAATAAGAAACCCACGACGGGGTAGGGATCACAAGGTCACCATAGTAGACCAGCTGGAGAATGAAAATCAGTTCCTTTGAACCCGGCCCGATCATCACAAGATCGGGATTCGTTTGAATACCCTGGGTGCGCTGGTTAAATGAAGCTACGGCTTCCCGCAGTTTCTTTAAGCCGCCCACGGGGAGGTAATCTTTTTCATGCGCATGGTCGCGCAGGGCCTGGACCACCCGTTCAGGAACAGGAAAAGGTGATTGCCCCAGTCCCAGCCGATATATGGGCAGCCCCCTGGATTCCATCTCGGCGGACCTTTCATTAATGGCAAGAGTAGCGGAGGGTGCAAGCCCCCTGACATTCAGATTCAGATGAATAGGAGATTTATTGCCCATATCATGTTTGGATTGTATTCGACAGGCAGGAATTAATCCAGCCAATAGTTGATTTTGAGTAAACTTATACCTGGGGTTCAGGTTTCCAGTTTTCTATCTGTTTTTTCAATGTCTTTTCAACGATCCGGAGATGTTCTTGGTTTAAGGTATATATCTGAACCTCATAGGTATATCTGTTCCCATCTTCGATCTTAAACTTGATAACTGGTGGGTTTTTAAAACTGCACCAGGGAGAATTGGCTAGCTCGGTTTTAATTCTTTTTTCAATTTCCGGTTTCGTGAATCGTTTGTCGATTGACAGCTGGATATTGAATTCCTCCAGGCCTTCAGGTGTCGAGGTATCTGAAATGATTTCCTGGTTGAGCCTGGTATAGGGAATCTTTATCTTTTGACCGTTATCCGAGGTAATTTCAAGGTGGGTCAGTCGTGTTGATTTGAATTGTCCGGATATGTCCCCAATTTTTATATAGTCGTCCTGATTCAGATCATTTTGCATCCTGAACAGGGCTCCTGCAAAAACATCCCTGATAAAAAACCAGGTTATTAAACCCACAACAATCAGTCCCATTACCAACACCACATATGGATAAAATTGCTTTTCCCTGAATAATAATCCTGTCCCCCAGAAAACAAATCCCGTCCAGAGAACAGTTCCAGCAGCCGGGAATAGTTTATTTAACTTTTTCCAGGATGAATATTTCTGGCTTATCTTGTTTAATAGAATCTTCAGGATTGCAGTAAAAGCAAAAATGGCTGTCCCGGCTATCAATACCATAATGAGTTTCATGATCTAATCTTTATTTATTCAAAATTACACCAGGGCACTTTCATAACCCGAATCGGAGCAGAAAACAGCCGAAATCTTGGTAGTATTTACAACGGTGAACATTTGGTCGAACCCGATAAGCTCAGACAAACTGAATATATTAATGTCCGCATGTTTTACACTGGAAATCGCTGTTTCAAACGAAGTATTCAGGAATTCAACAGTTGTATTTTTTGGTAATCGAATCGTCTCATTTAACTGATAGTAGTCTTCATTTGTAAAAGGGGCCTTATTCCCCGGGGTATTTAATATGATCAGATTTATATTCCCATTCCAATTCCGCCTGATCAAAATGGTAACAAGTATTGCAAGGTCATTATTGGCAATGTCGAATTTTGTGTTCCAGTATTTCGGAAAATCAATCAACCAAAGATTGATGTTTTTTTCAAGAGCAAGACCTATAGTTCCATAGGGGACATACAGGATGATCCCGAAATTGTATCTGCTTATATCTCCAATGATTTCCTTATAAACCTCATTCCGTTCCGTATTTGAATCCAATGCAACAAAAAGAGCGTTTGGCTTAAAAAAGGCTGCATTCAGGGATTGCATGCTGACTTTAACAGTATTAATAAAATCTTTACTGTATACGATAGAATAAGAGCTCGGGATGTCAATTTCCTTAAACCTTTTAACAACCGTCGGGAGGAAAGAAACCAGCCGGTCATGCTCGCCGGAATCCTGATCCGGCATTGCCAGTAATTTTATCGATCCTTTCGGGAAAACAATGGATTCGACCAGCTTGTATGAACTGCGCATGTCCCTGGGAGCTGCTACTGGTAACAGCAGGTCGGGGCGCCAGGAACGCACCTCCCTTTTCGGGCTCAGTTCCGTTGTCTTTTTTGTGGCCCATTCGGCAAGTGCGGTAAACAAACCGCTTCTTGAATCACCGACTTCCGATTTAATTTGCTTTTTTACCAGGTAAGCATAAAATAGAATGATCAGGATTATGGATAACAGTGCGAAAAATGCATTTATTATGAACATTACTGTAATGGAACCCATGGCACCCACAATAGGAACGAATTTCGGAATTTTCAGGGAAGGCCTGAAACTCGGCAGTCCCAGGCTCTGCTCCACCAGTGCCACAACATTTACCATTGCGTAGGTTATCATAAAAAACATGGTTATCAGTGGTGCAATGGTATTTAAATCTCTAAATGATAGCCCGAAAAGGACCACAACGGCAGTAATCAGCATGGCATTCACGGGTTCGCCACGCCTGCTTTTTTTTGCCAGGAAACTGCTTTTCGGCAATATGTGTTTTTCACCCAGAGCCAGTAATATTCTGGGGGCGCCAATAAAAGATCCCAGTGCGGATGAAAGTGTGGCCCCCAGTAAACCTGCCAAAACAATGGGAGGGTATAAAGCTTTATCAATAAAGACAGTGTAGTTGCTCACCAGTTCATCCGGCGTGGCTATGACAGCAGCCACAAATACAAGTGTCAGATAAACAACCGTTGTGACCAGCACGGCAGAGATTGTTCCTACAGGAATGCTCCTTCGCGGATTGGTTAGGTCACCCGACATATTCGCACCGGCCATAACGCCTGTAACCGCAGGGAAAAAAACTGCAAAAACCGTCCAGAACGAACTGCCACTGAAATTGTTTTCCTGAGATCCCGGGTAGGTTCCAAACCACTGAACATCGAAATTCAGGTCTCTAACAAAAAGGGCCCCATATATGGAAACCAGGGATAAAATTATAATGCCCATGATCAGGTACTGGATCTTAAAGGCAAACCCGGTACTGATAAATGCAATAAGCATGACCAGAATGAAAATCCCGGCATCGAGAATCAGGGGGCTTATTTCAGGGTAAAGGAAACTCATTCCTTCCCTGAATCCAAAAATATACATGGCCACTGCCACCGCCTGCGAGAAATAAAATGGAATACCAATGGCACCGCCAATTTCCAGACCCAGGGACTGTGATATCAGACTGAAAGCACCCCCTGAACCTATGCGGATGTTGGTGGTAATACTCGATAGGGAAAGCCCGGTGGCAAAGGTAATGACCACCGCCAGCGAGACAATTAAGATAGCTCCTATGATACCTGCATTTCCAACAACCCAGGGTTGACGGATGAACATAATAACCCCTAAAATGGTCAGTGTCGTTGGAGTAAAAACACCTGAAAAAGTGCCAAAGGTTTTGTGCATTTTTATAGGTGCTCCAGGGGTGGTATTTTCATCCTTTTTTTTCACAAGTCCTATCCGTATTTTGTGATTAAACCAACCCTTTTCGCCTGAAGACTTTTCTGACAAAAGGTTCCACATAGGGATTGATCAGCAATACCCTGTCAGGCCGTTCCTCAATGACGCCGGTCCGTATCAGTGAGTTGACAATATCCTCTGTTAAATGGGAGTCAATGCCCAGGACCTTTTCCAGTTTGCCGAATGGCATCCGCTTGTGCAGCACCAGCTGTACCAATACCACTATGGAGTGGTCATCCAGGTTTTCAATGGGCTGGAGGTCAATATTTTTGGGGTGTTTAATATAAATGGTTCCATTGGATACCTTCTCGATATTACTTAACCAATTGTACATGACCGTACCGGGATTCCCGTCTGACTGATCAAAATACCTGTTAAACAACCTGGCCAGGGAGATCTCGGAAATATTATCTTCCTTTTTTTTCTCTATTCTGAATTTCAATCCGCTCGACCGGTGCCTGCGCATGACCATTTCTTTTAAGTCCTGTGAATTAAAGGGCTGGCAATGAATGATGCTGATGAAATGATCTTCCATGGGATGCATCGCATTGATCAGTGCATACGCGGATGGATTCATGTTAATAATGAACAGACATTTATAATCAAACTGAGCGATCAGATCAAGTATCAGGAGAATGATCTCAAAACCCTGCTCCGACCGTTCCCACCAGAGCTCCAGGTCATGTATCACGATGATTGATCCATAGGGGAGGGTGTCAAATATAACATCGATTCCGACTGAAAGATTGGTGGATTTCTGCAATTGCAGCCTGAAATCTTCCGGTGAAACCGAGCCAGCTTGCAGCGGGAAAATATGGTGTACCTTATCTTCTTCAAAACGGGTTGCGGCAATATATCTGCATAATGCAGTTTTACCGGCATTGCGCTCACCCAACAGCATGATGCCCCCTTTGACACCTGACTGAAATCGTTTTATGGCCTTATCAAATGATGCAGGTTCAATGTTCCTGCTGATCCAGAAATCTTCACCGATACTTGACCTTCCGCTGAAAAGGTTCTTATAATAATGGGGCAGGGCTTTGATAACCTCTGGCCTGGGGCTCAACTTTTCAATTAAGTCCAGCATGGATTCGTTCCGGGAAGACTGGCCTTTATAGGTGATTAATTGCCTGGCAAAGAGAATTCCCTCACTCTTCGAATAAAGCAGTCGGGCTGATTTTCTTTTGATTAAATCACTAATGGCCAGGTAGGAAAGATTAAATCTGGATTTAACGGCCCTCCCCTTGCTGTCGATACTAAACCTGGAATACCTTTCAAAAATATTTTTGATTTTGTGTGAAGAGAGTGTGTCGAAGGTATCCTCCAGTGTTTTGATCATGGCCGGCAACAGATCCTGTTTGTAGCCTGTGATCTTGTTTTCTTCCCGTTCAAGACTCTCCATGGCCTCGTCCCTGATCAGTGTGATCATTCCGGATCTGTCCTCAGTGTCGGCGTTGATGTTTTCCAGGTTAAAGCGTGTCAGGCTCAGGGTTTCATTTAAGTGATAGATGCTTTTCCTTACTGATTCCAGGGTTTTACCCAGCAGATCATTTGCTGATCCGATAAATCTGGTTTCCAGGACAAATCCAGTCATTTTGCGAAGCGGAAGGCTGATAAGCTCCGTATCGTCCTTCTTCTTTCGCCTGTTTCCCTCAATGGGAAATGATGGTAATACAAGGGATTCCGGTAAGTCATTTTCAATTTCCCGGAATTCAGATGTGATCGTTTCAAATTCTCTGATAATCTGAGGATACTCCTCATTGGATGAGATTTGCAGTTTTAACTCCTGGACCCCGGATAAGTCTTCCTCAAGCTGGCCGAACTTTCGCTTTACGGCTGTCAGTTTTTTTATCAGGCCCATATCCATTTCCTGCAAAAACACCGTTTCAAATTCAGCCAGTTTGTCTTTGATAATGTTTTTATAGGCATACATTAATACATCCAGGTAAATTTTATTTAAAGCGTTGGACGAATCTTCATGCCATAATTCTGCAAATGAAGAAATTTTGGGAACCAGGGATTTACGGAGGTTTTTTCCCTTATGTTTTTTCGAAATAATCCTGTTAACCTCAATATCCTTCAATTCAGTGATGAGCAGCTGAAGATTTTTCCTGTATTCGACCATCAGCCTGTTCCGGTTCAGTTCTTCCAGTGCTGCAATATCAGCTTGTATTCTTGAGATACTCTTAATGGAGGTAGTTTCAAATTCCCGGATTTTTTCTTTTGAGAAATCCATGACATCTATCCTTCTCTCAAAAACTTCCAGTTGTTCATCAATGGAGATCAGCAATGGCCTTAAATTGGAAAAAACAGTCTCCAGTTCAGTTTTAAACTTATTCAGGAAAGCATGAAGGAAGATATATCGGGTTGTCCTGAGGTAAAATCCGGCCAGGGCCCTGTAATTCACTTTTACAGAAATTATGGACCGGGCAAAGGGATGAGAGAGGAGTTTTCTTGTTTTAAACCACCTCAGAGCTGGATTATCTGCTTTCTTTAACCTGAACTCCTTCTTATCATGACGGATGGTCAGATGATGCGGGAATTTTAATAAGTCCTGGTCAAGCATTTCGAGATACCAGCCTATGCCATCCTCGAGGACCCTCTTCTGGGTGGCCAGTTTTTCATTCAGCAACTTCTCCAGGATCCGCCTGGCATGATAATAGAATTCATTCTTGGTCCTGACCAGGGTCCGCTTCCTCCTGTACAGATCGTCATGTTTGAGAACTCTATTCAGGTCTCCTGAAATACTTCTGATCAGAGATTCTAATTCCTGGAAGAAATCGCGGGTTTCTGCATAACATGGATTAAAGGTCCTGGCGTAAAGGCTTTCCAGGATTTGTTGTCCCCTGGCATCAATTTTGGCGATGTCGGCATTTACAGCAGGGAACTTTGTCAGGACCAGATCGGGCATTGCAACCTCAGAATAAAGGACATGTCGGAAATCTTCGGATGGATCATCAATGCCAAGTATGATTTCTTCAAATTGAGGCCCGGCCTTGATCAGCAATAAGGATCCGAGGTCTTGCTTCAGAGATTCGATCTGATCACAAACTTTCTCAAAATTTCCCTGTGAAATTTCGGAAACACCCAGTATGGTCAGGTCAGTTTCTGCAGATTCCCTTTTCACAATTTCATCCCAGACATATCCATCAATGCTGTTATTGATCACCTTGATATCCATATTCACCCTGAATTTATTAATGGTTTCTTCAAGGGTCCGGTAAGCCTTTTCGATGGATGACCTGTTGTTAATGACAATCAGCAAACGCACCTTCGCATCTTTCCAGTCAATCGAGGATGTAAGGTGACGGATGATGTTTATCGCAAATACCAGATCGCGGTCACTGTCCTTACTCCAGATATCGATACTGGTATGTTTTCCAAAACCCCGCTTAGGATCATGGTTTAAAAAAGCAGCGCTGAATTGATTTTTTTCAAATATTTTAACCAGCCGTTTAAATTGTTCTCTTCTGTCCTTTCGCCTGGACCAGCCCATGAATACAGTATTGGGTTCTATGCCCGTAAAACCATAGATCCTGACAATCTCATCCATGCCTGAATAAATATCGCTGCATCTGTGTTTATGGAATACCAGTTTTTTCCCGTGGACTTCTCTGGTCACCCGGCTGTGTTCTTTTACCATCTGGGTGTCATTGATGACCTCCAGGTCAAACCCGGTTATCACGCCCAGGGTCCCTGTAAGGGAGTTGCCCAGGTCCACGAGTTGGGGCCTTTCTTTTTCTCCTCCTGAAAAAAGGATAATATTTGGGCGCCAGTTTCTGCCCTGGACCTGGCTCTCACTGAGCTTTCGAGTCCCGGTTTTTACCATGGAAGCCCAGACACTGCTCCAGGCATCACCCCCTTCCAGGGATAGATGCTTTCTTTTAAGATATAAAAACAATAAACCCAGGATGACCGTGGCGCCAATCAGGGCAATGAAGTCAAGCTGTATCATAACCAGGAAACAGGCCGTAGCCCCCAGCAGGCTCACCCATACAGGTGTTTTGAAAGAAGGCCGGAAATCGGCACTGGTGGCAGCTTCGAAAGCGGCGCTTAGATTCAGGAATCCATAGGTAGTAATGAAGAAAATAGAAACGATCCGTGCTATAACATCCAGATCTCCCACTAAAATCCCCGCTTCAGCAATCAGGAAAGTCAGCAGCAGGGCATTTCTTGGTTCATTGGCCGAGGCCGTGCCTTTGGCGAAGAATTTTGGCGTTATCTTATCAATGGCAGTTGCCTGCAGTATCCTGGGCGCTGCCAGAATGCTTCCCAGCGCGGAAGACAAGGTAGCCCCCCATATTCCGGCAACCACCAGCTGAGGTACCAGTGAGATCTTCAGAAGTACTTTGGGATCATTTGCCAGTACCTCACCCTGAACCGTATAACTGAAGAAAAAAGCAAGGAAAATGTAAACTACCAATCCGAGTGCAATGGCCGTAATCGTACCACCGGGTATAGATTTTTTGGGATCCTTCAGATCTCCCGACATGGACACCCCTGCTTCAAATCCTGTAACTGCAGGGAAGAATATCCCGAATAATACCATTAACGGAACGGTAGATCCTTGGTTAAAAAAATGGGGCTCGGTTGGAGTGAACTCATGCCTCCCGAAAAAAATGGAAAGAAGGGACAGGAATATGGCCGCCATGATCAGGTATTGCGCTTTAATCGCGAGCGAGGTACTAATAAAGGTGATTATAGTGACCGTAAGCAAAATAATGGTCCCTGCCAGTCTGATATTTTCGATATTCACCGGGAATCCCCAGAACCCTAAAAAACTTTCGGCAAAGCCAATCAGATAAAGGCTGACACTGAACGAGAGCCCGACAAATAACGCAAGCCCGAGGGTTCCCCCGATGGGAAGACCAAGGCTTCGGGAAATAATATAATAGGTACCTCCCGCCTTAACTTTTTTATCAGTCGCGATGGATGAAACACTTAAGCCTGTAGTAATGGAGATTACATGTGCGACTGCAATAATCCCGAGGGCCGCCCATAATCCTGCCTGGCCAATGATCATTGGCAAACGCAGGTACATGATCACTCCGAGAATAGTTAGTATCGAGGGGGTGAATACCCCTCCGAAAGTTCCAAACTTATTTGATCTGGCCATACACGATTATCGAAATACTAGGAATCATTATTGTGACTATTCTCAAGTGATTGGTCACAATATAGAGATTAGCTTCATAAGTTCCAGTGCAAGTAAACTTATAACTATGAAAATTCTGGCCATTAACGGTATGGACCTTTTCAATCCCTATCTGGGTGTCATTTCCATCTGTGTCATTGTCATCTTTTCCTATAACTTCAATATCATATCCAGGCACACAAATATCCCGAGTGTACTGCTGTTGATCGGGCTTGGTATCCTTATCAAGCAGGGCCTTACAGCATTGCAGATCGAGGTATGGGAAAACCTGGTCCAACTTCTTGAAATGGTAGGCATCGTCGGCCTGATCATGATTGTACTGGAAGCAGCCCTCGAACTTGAACTGACCAGGGCAAAAATCTCCCTTATCCTGAAATCCTTCTTCATTGCTTTTTTAGGCCTTCTCCTTACCTCCTTTTTAACAGCCTACATTATATACAGTTTCATTGTCAGTGATCTGTATATTGCCATGCTCTATGCGGTTCCCCTGTCTATTCTGAGCAGTGCGATCATTATCCCGAGTGTAGCCGGACTGATGAAAAGCAAGAAAGAATTTCTCGTTTATGAGAGTGCATTTTCCGATATCCTGGGGATCATGTTTTTTTATTTCCTGATCGGCCATGCCGATTCTTCTTCTATTGGAGGAATTGTGCTGAGTGTTAGCCTGAACATAGTCAGTACGGTGATCCTGGCAGTCGTGGTTAGTTATTTCCTGGTCTGGCTGCTGCAACGAATAAATTCACAGGAAAAAATGATTCTGCTGATCTCTGTGCTCGTAATGCTTTATGCCATAGCCAAGATGCTCCACCTTTCCTCCCTGGTCATCATCCTGATCTTCGGAATTGTCCTGAATAATTACGCGCATTTTTTCAGGGGAAAATTAAAATCCTGGATCCGAGAGGAAAAACTAAAACCGGTGCTGGAGGATTTTCATATGATCACGATAGAGGCAGCCTTCTTTATACGGACTTTTTTCTTTGTCCTGTTTGGTATCAGTCTTGAACTGACAGACCTGCTCGACCTGAACGCCGCACTTATCAGCCTTGGCATCGTTGCTTCGATTTTATTGGTCAGGTTCCTCTGCCTAAAGCTTTTCGGGATGAAGCATATAGTTACTGAGTTATTTGTCGCACCCAGGGGATTGATCACCATTCTACTTTTTTTTGGCATCCCCGCCGCTTATCAATATGCCGGTTTCAATCCCGGAATCTTACTCTATACGATCATTATCACCAGCATTGTCATGGCAGTGGTACTGGTAGTGAAAGGGAAGGAAACAGAAAGATACGAAGTTCTGGAATTTGATAAGTGGGAAGAACTGGACGAGGAAATCGCTGAGCTTGGTCACTCCAAAACCAATGATTAATCTGGCCCCTTACACCCCTTACAGCTTGGTACACCCGCCCGGATTTTCCTCAACAGAACCACCCCGATAAAGGGGTGCCTTGCTACAGAATGATCATAAGGAATGCGGCGATCAGAATGGAAAGGACAAGAGCCACCAGGACTTGTCTGATGATGGTATTGGCGGAAAAAGTTTTTAACTCTCCCGAGTTCCATAAGCTGTTGTATTTACGGATCAGATCATCCTGGTCCTTTATAAAAGTTCTGCACCCGGGGCTGTCAGCAATATAGTGCTGGGCAAAGGGAAAGCAGATTGCCTTGCAGAGTTCCGGCTCGGCCAATCCCGGGAAAAGTGTGTTTTTCTGAATGTCAATGTCTTCGGTTGGAATCTCCAGGGCTTTATCCACTTCAGCGGGATCAAATATCACGGCAAAGGGATTATCGTCCCCTCCTGCAAGGCTCTTACTGTGAGCGATAGAGGTATTCCCCATTACCCAGATCCTCTGGTCCAGATCGCGAATCTTTCCCCTGTTTATACTGCCTTTTAACAATAGCTGCCTGTTCGTTGTGTCTTCTTTAAAATCCAGAAAAACATCACCCTTCGAGCTGGTGGTAAAGACAGCCTTTTTGCAATTTGGATCAGCAATCCCTTTGGTGGGAAGGGCGATGAGCGTGTTGCTCAGTATGTCGATGAAAATCCAGGACAAAAGGCCGGTTTCTGTGTCTTTGGCAATGAGATAAGACTCTTGTCTGACGCCCCAGAAAGAACTGGCACGGGTGCTTAAATTACCAATTCCCATGTAGTAATCTGGCTCATCATCAGTAAACAACCTCGTCTTTGCAAGCTCATAACGCTCTGGCAGCATCGATTTTGCTTCTTCAAAATTTCGCAGCCTGAAAAAGAGAAACAGACTATAAGGATCTATGACAAAGCCTATATAGGGTGTTTTTTTTGAAGCTTTGTAGAGCAGTTTCTTCATGACAGGCGAAGGCAACAATTTTTTGAGTTTCTGGAAGACGAGCAGATTGCTGACCTCCATGGGATTAATCAGGCTCTCAACACCTTTTATGAATTTTTCATCATTCTGTATTTCCATAGAACAGGCTAAATATAAACGTGGACAGACTCTCTCCTAAATATAGGAGTTATCTTTATATTTTATATTTTAATGGACTATCAATAAGATTCCCCTTTATCATCCATAGATATGACACAAAACAGAGGTATACAAATACTGGCTTTATTGTCTTTTCTTATTGCATTGCATGCTTGTTCGAAACCCCTGGAATGGCCGGACTCGCCCTTATATGAGTTTTCTCAGGCCGCCTTTGACACCTCTCAAACCCGGGATTTAGAAACTGTTAAAAACCAGATTGTCGGACATTACGCCCATTATGATGTGGTGGCCTATGAGGATACAACTACCAGGACCACCATGCGAACTTTTGTGATTTCTTACGGGTTCACGGATTTTTACCTGGAGGACGGTAAGTTAATGCAGTCTGACAGATTTGTGCATGCCGAACAAAAGCTAAGTCGAAAGAATGCAAGCTCGGTAATCAGTGACAAAGCCGTTCAGGCCATTAAGCCCAGGGTCCAGGAAGTTGAGCTATCATTTCAGAATGGCGGCTGGCAGCTTTACCGTCCGGCGACCCCCAGCCTCCTGGGCATCACCGGAGATCCTTTGCAGCCCCTATCCAAAGATCCCAACGATCCCAGGCTGACTGATCCCGATGAGGATGGAAATCCCGGGGTGACCGTTAAACTTAGTGTAGGGAAATTTTTTTCCGGGGAGATCTATATAACTCGGCGGGAGATATTCAGCAATTTTCTAAGCCTGAATGAGAATGGATCCTTAACGGGTTATGTGGTAGACCAGTCAGAACAATTCGTCGTCGGTGCTTCAAAAAAGATACTGAATCAAGCTTCAAATTCGATTCAACACCCGGATATGGGCCTTAGCCCGCTGTTGCTGGTCCCTATAAGAAAAGATATTGACACTCGCGAAGAACTATTGGCACTAAGAGATGAATTATTCCCTGAAGAACCAGCTTTTTATTAAGCGAAACTGAATTTAAACATAGAATTTAATTATGATTGAGAAGACCAATGAACAAGGAGGCGACACCGCTGATATCTCTTTAGATGCTGAAAGCATCAAAGAACTATGGTCAAAGACCTACAATACGGAAGGAAAACCCGATTGGTCTCACATCCTTCCCTACTACGATGAGGATATATATTTCAGAGACAGCATCCAGGAAATTACATGGGATAGAGAAGTTTAAGGCGATGACTGAGCGCCTTACTGAACGCTCGAAGGATTTGACGATGAATATTGTCAGAACAATCATGAATGACAATGACATATTTATTGAATGGGAAATGACCATCACCTTCAAAAAAAATCCAAATTCTGTTTTGTATGGCACCAGTCGTGTGACCTTAAATGAGGCGGGCAAAATCATAGAACAAAGAGATTATTACGATCTGTGGGGGGATATTTTTGACAATATTCCCCGGTTTGGGAAAGCGTACAGGAGGTTTATGTTCAGGAAATTCGGTTGATCGATGAAGAAGAAGACCATAAGGCAATACATCAAAGAATACAATGTGCCTGACCTTGTTTCCATGGTCAGAAATAATCGTCTGGAGCCGAAAGTATGCAGTGATACATTTAAAGGTAAACTGGTTATAATTACCGGAGCTACGTCAGGAATAGGCTATATCACCGCCCGCAAATACGCCTCACAGGGTGCCAACCTGCTTTGCATTAACCGAAATACGGAGAAGTCTGAAGCTTTGAAAGCTGAGATCGAAACTGAGTTTGGCGTTCATTTGTGAGTTCAAAATTGTGGATCTGAGTAGGTTGCCGGAGGTCCGTCAGCTGGCCGAAGAGCTAATAGAATTAAAGGTTCCCATTGAGGTGCTGATCCATAATGCCGGTGTCTACCTCACTAAAAAGGAGCTGACCAAGGAGGGGCTCGATAAGGTTTTTGTAGTACAATATCTTTCGTCCTTTATCCTGAATCTGATGTTACTGGACAAGCTGAAGTCGCAGGACAGGGCCAGGATTATTTTAGTGAATTCGGAAGGGCATCGCTTTGCAGCCTGGGGCCTGCGAGTGGATGATCTGAACTGGGAAAAGCGACGCTATTCAGGACTGAAGAGTTATGGTTCCGCTAAATTGGCCCAGCTCCTGTCGATGCTCATTCTTGCTGATTATTGCAAAGGCTCGGGTGTGACGATCAATGCCATGCATCCTGGAAATGTAAAGACCGAAACGGGACAGGAGAACGGACCTGTTTATCGCTGGTTCAAAAGGAATTTTCTGGATAAATCCCTGCGATCCGCTGAGATATCAGCGGAAGCCCTGTACTATCTTGGAGCTTCCGTGGAAATGGAGGGAGTCAGCGGGAAGTTTTTTAACCTGACGAAAGAAGAAATCCCGGCACCACCTGCACTGGACAAAGGAGCCGCCTACGAAATCTGGGAAAGCATAGTCTTGAGCTTGCGGGTTTGCAGAACCCGAAAGATTGAATTCCGGCAAATATCCATGACTGGAAGAGCGCATATACGATACAATCGTTGTGGGAGGCGGGATTGCCGGTTTGACTTCTGCTGCCTATTTATCCAAGAAAGGTCAGACAGGTATTGCTTATTGAAAAAAACAAGGAATGCGGAGGTCTGGTGAATTCTTTCAGCCGGAATGGCTTTCATTTTGAAGCGGGAGTAAGAGCACTGGAAGATGCCGGGATAATTTTCCCGATGTTGAAGGAACTGGACATTGAACTTGAAGTAGTAAAAAGTCCGGTTTCAGTCGGAATTGAAAATGAAATTATCCATATCAAAGACATTGGTAGTCTAAAGGACTATAAGGCTTTCTGATAAAACTCTACCCGGACAGTGAAGGAGATATAGAAAAACTGATTGGAATCATAAGGAAAATCATGCAAAGCATGGATGTGCTCTATGGTTTAGAGAATCCAGTGATTAAAGATATTTGGAAAGATAAAAAATTCATCTTCAAAAAACTCCTTCCCTGGCTGCCCAAATTCCTATTTACCATTAGAAAGATCAACCGGCATGAAAATGCCGGTTGAGGAGTATCTGGAGACCCTTATTAACGATGCTTCCCTTCGCGACATTATCTCGCAACATTTCTTCAAAAACACACCTACTTTTTTTGCCCTGAGCTACTTCTCCCTGTACCTGGATTATTTCTATCCCAAAGGAGGAGTTGGAAAACTGGCCGAGGCCGTGGAAACCAAATTAATTGAATTAGGAGGAGAAATAAAAAGAGAGACCTCCATCCGAAAAGTAAAAGCCGGCGAACAAATGGTTATTGATCAGGAGAATAAGGGGTATAAGTATAAGAATCTTATCTGGGCAGCAGATCTGAAAACCTTTTACAGCATCACCGACACCCGGGGGTTTTCGGATAAAATCAGAATCAAAATTTGAGGCGGTAAAAACGCAAATGCTTGAGCAGCGGGGAGGAGATTCGGTATATACCCTGTACCTGGAAGTGGATGAACCCCTGGATAGTTTCAGGAGTATTGCCCATGGCCACTTTTTTTATACACCCTTAAAAACGGGTTTGGGTGAAACCCACCGGGGAGAACTGAAGCAACTGCTTGACCACTGGGATGCGATTACCAAAGAACAATTATTTGAATGGGTAGAGAAGCTTACCAGGCTGAATACCTATGAAATTTCAGTTCCCGGACTCAAAGATCCCGCCCTGGTACCCAGGGGACAAACGGGACTAATTATCAGCTTTCTGACCGAGTATGAGTTGTTTCAAAAGGTTCAAGAGGCAGGATGGTATGAAGAATTTATTTCGGTTTTAGAAGCGCAGGTGGTCAAGGTATTGTCCGATACCGTTTATCCCATGCTGAAAGATAAAATCCTGGCAGGCTTCTCTTTCACGCCCTTGAGTATAAAAAACAGAGTAGGCAGCTCAGAGGGAGCCATTACCGGATGGTCGTTCCAGAATTCCGTACCCGTTATTAATGAAATGCAAAAATCAGGACGTTCGGTCCTGACCCCCATCCCCTCCATTTTTCAGGCGGGGCAATGGGCTTACAGTCCGGCCGGGGTACCCATGTCGATTCTTACGGCTAAGCTGGCGGCAGATAAGATTCTAAGAAGAAATTAGAACGGTCCTTATATCAGGAAAATCTCGTGCAGCGATTATTTTAAAAATCGTCTCTTTTGTAAACAAACGATTCTCCCCAGGTCATCAAAATTAAGGGAGTATCATAGCCAAGTTCTCGACTTCCCCCAAACCTGTCTGAGCCCTCTCGCCTCTGATAAGTTAACCAGTAAGGCTCGCGATGATCAATGGTATGTCCCAGTTCATTTTCATGTCCGGTAATAACTACTGCGGGTTGGAAGCCCTTCATCACTCTGACAATATCGGTGGTCCAGCAATTAGGCATCAGGACATCTACCTGATGAGTATCAGCCACCTCATCAATCCATCCAAAGTCATCGGAGTTAGATTGATCCCCCATATGCGAAAATGAAAGTCCCTCAGGCGTGATCACCAGGGATACATTGTTCTCTATATCCTCTCCCTGATGACCCGGATAAACGATAACTTCCAGTATTTGTTTACCTCCTTGTACAGGAAGTCTTTGTACTTTATTGGGGACTCTTTCCAGGTGAGTAATAAGCTTGTTAATTGGCTTTTCTTTCCACACCTGGGAAGGAGCCACAACGGGCTTTCCCTGATCAATGAAAGATTGCGCAACCCATTCTTCCGCATGATCACCGTGGTAATGGGAAATAAAAAGTACATCGCATTGTTTGATCAGCCGATCCATGTACTCCTCGCTTATAAGGAATCCTTCTGCACCTGCCGATTTTCCACGTATCAGATCAAATCCAAGGGTCACCGATTTAGATTTAACTACAAATCCATGGTCATACAATTTCCAGATGCGTGCACCCTCTGCAATGTCTGCCTGCTCAACTTCCTCTATAGCCTTCTTAATTTGTGTCTTAAAGAATAGCTGAACCGGAGGTCTCTGCGGTGCATAGACATCGTGTAAGACCCCATCAAGGAGCAATAATGCACTCTTCCTGGCTGCAGGTTCCGGCCAATCAGGGGGGTACCTGGTGAAGACGTCACTTGCCTGACTGAGCAAAGCTTCTGCCTGATGATCCATAAAACGGTTCTGTACTTCATTGAGCTGAGGATCAGTCAATTCAAAATTCCCTGCCTGCTTGTTTTGTGCGTAACAACTGATGGTCACTAATACAAGAAGGCCCGAGAGCGAAACTATCTTTTTCATGTTTATTCCCATTCCGGAAACTGGGTTGTATTTAAATCCAGTCTGGTGATCGTTTGCATATCCGATTGGCTGAGCTCAAAATCAAAAATATTTAAATTCTCAATCATATGCACCTTTTGGGAACTCCTCGGGATGGCAACAATCCCTCTCTGGTAGTGCCATCTCAGGCATACCTGAGCGATGCTCTTGGTATACTTTTTACCAATAACAGCCAGAGTCTGGTTGGTAAATATCCCATTGCGCCCTGCTGCAAATGGGGACCAGGCTTCCATCTGAATTTCATATTTCTTCAACACTTCACAGGCCTCCTGTTGCTGGAAGAACACGTGCGTCTCGATTTGATTGACCGCGGGTTTGATTCTGGCATATTCCAGCAATTCGTCCATCTGATCCTTTTCAAAGTTGCTGAGCCCGATGGCTTTGATTTTACCTTCCTCGTAGAGGTCTTCCATGGCCAGCCAGGAGCCTTTCACATCTCCCCGGGGCCGGTGTATCAGGTAGAGGTCCAGATAATCGGTCCCCAGCTTATCGAGGGATATCTGGAAGGCTTTTTTTGCCTTTTCATATCCGGAATCTTCCACCCAGACCTTTGAAGTGATAAATAACTCTTCTCTGTTAATCTCACTTTTCTTAATCCCTGCACCCACAAATTCTTCGTTCCCATAAACCGTGGCGGTATCAATCAGGCGATAACCCACAGAAATCGCTTCAGACACAGATTGTTCACAGGCAGGTCCTTTTAGGGAATGGGTGCCAAATCCCAGATAAGGCATTTCTAAACCATTGTTAAGCCTTACAGCAGGGATGGAGGATCCGATCACTTCAGGTTTATGTGCTCCAAATACTTTTGAAGCACCGACTGGAAGAACCATTGCGGAAGCTGCAAATGCCGACCCGATCTGCAAAAATTTTCGGCGGTTCAATTCACTGGATTGTCTGTCTTTTTTCATAAGGAGTATTTTTTACTTAGGTTCAAGACTCATTACATACTCATAACTTTCATCTAAATATCGCGCCAGCGTATCCAGATCTTCAAGCATATATTCCGGAATCAGAACATATCCATGCATGGTTGAATTATACGATTTATAGATGGTTGAATCAAATTCTTCCATGTATTTTTTCTGAACCTCTTTCGAAAACCTGATGCCGAGTTCTCCGGCTTTATTCAGCAGTGAAAACATGTGTCCGTTGGCCGAGGTATAAGGCATGGTTTTTCCTTTTCGTTCAAACCTCGGACACCTGGACACCAATTCGTCGTAAATCTTCAGTCTCTCTTCCCACATATATACGGTTTTAAAAGTTGTTTCTCAGGTGCTGGATGTTCTATTCTTCTGTATTTGCTGTTATGGAATACTCGCCCGAACATGAATTCAAAATGGCTGCCTGCTCCGAAGCCATACTTGAATTGGATGATGCTAATATATACAATATAAAAAACAGGCTATTCTATCACAGCTTCAAGATAAATGGCTTCCATTGGAAAATCCTCCACTGGTTCAACTGTACAACGGGTAACTAAAAACCCGGCTTTTACTGCCAGATCCGTCAATTCATTGCTCGTGTACCTAAAAGCAATGATATCCGATTCTTCGCCGTAATCGATTGCCCCGCTACCCTCCCAGGCTGCTAAAAGAATCCGGCCTTTTGGGGCCAGGACACGATTCCATTCGTGCATCGCCAGGCGTATTCCCTCCAGATCCAGGTGCTGGATGGCAAAGAAGTTTATAAGTGCAGCGACTGAAGCTGAATCTATGCCCGGGAGAGCGCGCATATCACCGACCATTATTCTGGCGTCTTTGCCAAGTCGCTTTTTTGAGATGGCCACCATGCGAGGGGAGATATCTATTCCCATAAGCGAACGGCCTGCATCATGCTGCAAACGAAACATCTCGAGCATATGTCCTGAGCCGCAGGCTGTGTCTAGCAAGGCACCTGGCGTATCTGCAATGCTCTCCTGGAGTCGCCCAAGCACTTCCCGGTATATGGGGAGCTGAATCTCCCTGTCCATCATTTCAGCGTAGCCTTCCGCTGTGACCTCGTACATAGTACGCACCTGTTTCAAAGAGGAAGGCTTCATACCCACTCTGTTTTAATTGTTTTTGCTCTCTTCATGATCAGGACCGAACAGTATTGGAAAAGTCCCGTGCGATAATCTCTCGCAGAACCTCAAGATCAACATCGTCAAGCTTGTTTATATAAAGACAAGCGACCGATTTTTTGTGTTTTCCCAAATTCGCGAAAAGTGCTTCTGCACCTTCAAACTTGTCGCTAATATAAAAAGTCATATTTGCCTTGCGTGGCGAAAATCCGGCTGCCGGCACGGTACCTTCCCTCCCGCTTTCATACTTATAGTGATGTGTTCCGAATCCTATGATGGACGGTCCCCACATAAGCGGTGGATGACCTGTTATCTCTGTATATATTTTCAGGGTGATCTGCGCATCAGCCTGACGTCTGGGATTCTTCAGCCCGGCAATGAATTTTTCGACGGATGCCGAGCTTGGTTTGGTACGGTTCTCTGCCATATTCCTCTTTGTTATTCCCTGAGTTTCTCCAGGTAAGCCTTATGGGAACTTAACACTGCTTTCCCAATATTGGCGCTGCCAAACAATCTGTATATCAAGCCAAGAAAGCCTGATGCCTTCACATCACTTATGGTGGTCTTATAGCTTATACCCTTCTCCGCTGAAGTAAACTCATCATAAAAATGTGTGTGGGCTGTCACCGCCTTTCCAGCCTTATACTCTTCATCAAACTCCACCATAATTTTCTCTGGTTCAACACTTTTCCTGATATTTGTGCGCTTCATCAAACCTTCGTTGGTTTTAATGATTAAAAAATCCTTTCCTTGTTCAAGAAGTTCCGCAGAGGTAATTCCTGACATCAGACTTATGACACCTTCATAGAATTTGCCCTGGTTTTCCATCTCGTTCTGCAGACTTTTAATGCTGCTATCGATTAAAATAGATCCTTCAAACCACTTTTTTGCCATTTGATCAGTGTTTGTTAATAATTTAATTAGTAGTCGTTTCCATCACTGCTCCACTTACAGGATTGACGCCACTCCTCCAGGGTGTGCCTCAAAAGCTCGACCACGTCTGGGTGCTGGTCTGCAATATCCGTTTTTTCTCCTTGATCTACAAGCAGGTCATAAAGCTCGAATGACTTTCCACCATTCATGCTGTAGAGTTTATACCGATTGTCTATCAAAGAAACCTGGTCCTTCGACTCAAATGCGATTGGTTCCGGCCGTTCGCTCATCTCTCCCCTGATCAGAGGCAAGAGGCTGATTCCATCTATTGGCCGTGCCTGTTCTGTGGGGAGCTGGTATCCCAGGACATCCAGAATGGTAGGGAAATAGTCGCTCGTGCTACAGGGGATTGAAACGATTTGGCTTTTCTTAATTTCTTGAGGCCAGACAAGAAGACCAGGGACTCGAATACCTCCTTCATAGAGACTGCGTTTTCGCCCCCTGAGCTCCTTTGTACTTCCGGGTGCGGAAGCATCACCCTCCGGTCCATTGTCCGAGCAGAACCAAAGCATTGTATGGTCTGCAACACCCAGGTTCTTGAGTTCATGGCGAAGGCGCCCCATCTGTTGATCCATGGCAGTTAAACATCCGTAGTAGTCCTTGTGTTTAGTGTAGCCATCTGTGTAGGGTGGGGCTGAAGCCACCGGCAGGTGTGGGGTATGAAACCAGATTACGGCGAGAAAGGGGGTTTTCTCCCTGGCAGCTTTTTCAATGAACGCTAAAGCCCGGTCCATGATCAGCCTGGAATCATCACCCCGAATTTCCGTGGCGGGCACCATTTGCTCTGGCCCCGTCCAGTAATAGGTCCCATAGGTGTTGTAATCACTCTCCATCCAATAGGTTGGAACTTTTGCCTCTGTGGAAAAACACTCATCGAAGCCATGCTCCCAGGGAGGGGAATAGAAGGTGCTGTCACCCGGTTTCCCGCGGTTCGAATCCATAATCTTAGTGGTCAGGGTTCCCAGATGCCACTTTCCAAAATGGCCGCTTCTGTATCCCCGGGTTTTCAGAACGGTTGCAAGTGTGATTTCCTCCTTCCTCATATGCCCCTCGTTTGCAAATAGGATCCCATAGCGATAGGGATGCCGGCCCGTTATACAGCTTCCGCGTGTAGGGGAACAGACCGGTGCACCGGAGTAGAATCTGTCAAAGCGGATGCCTTCCTTTGCCATCTGGTCGAGGTGCGGAGTCCGGAGATCCGGATGACCGTTGTAGCCAGTATCTCCCCATCCCTGATCATCTGTCATGCAGAGGATGATATTGGGCACCCGGTCCGATTTATCCTGGGCAAGAGTCCCGGTCGGAATTAGAATTCCCCCGGCGAACATTAGTGCATAGATTAAAAAAGCTTTCATCATCCTATCATTAATGGGTTCACTTCAGGACCGACAGGAGCCACCGAACATCATTTTCCTCATTTTTAATATTCGATTTCGGCATTTATCCTGGCTAATAAACAGGAATGTCCAGGGGATATTTCTTATTGTATCGATGAATAAATATATATTTCAAATACTGTTTGTCCTGCTTCTTCGAGTTCATATAATCATTCCAGAGTTGAGGATCATTTTTTAGCACCGATTCCAGCCCATTCATATCAAACTTCCGCACTTTGTTTTCCATGATATCGACAATATATTCTTCGTTTCTGGCAGTTACCAGAATTGGCTGGGTGGACCAGAAATCCATCGTATAGTAACCTCCCACCAGGGGATTCAGATAATTGGTAGTTTTTGATGCATAAAAATGTGAAATGGACCCAACAATGTCCATCTTGTGAAACGCCCCACCCACATTGATATGCAGATCCCCCTGGTGGCTGTATCCCCAAACACTTTTGGTGTCAAGTATTGTCTTAACTCCATTATCATCATGAAATACGATTTCATCGGCCCTGGTTACAGCTTTAAAAAAATCACGATCATTTATCTCCATATCAGTCACTATCCAGGACGATGGTATGGGAGAATTGTTTTTGACCATATCAATACTGGTATATACCCCGTCCCTGAATTTGATAGATTGCTGGTCCCAGTAATACCCTGCTTTCTCCTGCGCCCATAGATTAGAAGCAATCGAGGAACAGGATAAGATCAGCAGTATTTGTATTCCCTTTTTCATTTTATATCTACCCTGAGGATATCGGATCCATCTTCTCAATAAACGCAGCTCTGAGCTTCTTGGTTCACTCACTTCATTATTCAGAACGGGTTGCATGTGACCTCAGACAGGATAAAATCTTCTTCAATTAAGAATTTAATTCGCGTGCAGGCTCCTTAATTCAACTCCATATATAATTTTTGCAATTCAGCCAGTTTGCTTTCCAGCTCGTTTACCAAGGGTTCACAGGCAGGTTCATTGTACAGGTTTTTCATTTCATTCGGATCTGTTTCAAGATCATACAATTCCCATGAATCAAGGGTGTCGTAGAAGTGAATCAGCTTGTAGCGACTGGTGCGGATTCCATAATGAGGGGTGGCTCCAAAACCTTTTTCATAGTAATGATAATAAATAGCATCCCGCCATTCCGAATCTTCCTTATTCCAGATTTTACGCAGACTTTCTCCCTGCATAGTTCCGGGTATGGCAATTCCTGCCACATCAAGCAAGGTAGGAGCAATATCCAGATTCTGAACGAGTTTTTCAGTCTGCGATTTTTCCGCTATCTCTCTTGGATATCTGATCAGAAGGGGTGTCCGCATAGCCTCTTCATACATGAACCGTTTATCGAACAATCCATGTTCTCCAAGAAAAAATCCCTGATCAGAGGTGTAAATAACCACGGTATTCTCTTCCAGGCCATTTTCCCGTAAAAAATTCAAGACCTGCCCAACGCTTTCATCCACCGATACAATACAGCGCAGATAATCTTCCATATATCGCCTGAATTTCCAGCGGTCGTAGGCCAACTCATCACTTATTACTTCATGAAATTCAGATTCTTCCTTTTTATAGCTTAAATCCCATGCATGCCGTTCGTCCGGAGACAATCGCTCAAGTCTTCGCCAATACTCCCCTGGTGCCCAGGAGTTGACAGAAACCGTATCGCATGTATCACACGGAACCTTGAAGTCCATACGTACATCCATATGGTCTTTTACGGTTAGCATTTGAACTTTAAGGGCTTCCCTGCCTTCATAATCATCGTAAAAATTCTGGGGCAGGGGAAAGTTTTTATCATTGAATAATTCGAGGTTCTCTATTGCCGGCATCCAACTTCGATGCGGCGCCTTGTGCTGCATAAGTAGACAAAACGGGACGTTTTGAGCTCTGCTTTTTAGCCACTCAAGCGAAAGCTCCGTGATAATTTCAGTCACATATCCATTGTACATTGTATCCTTACCCAGCTTAATAAAATCAGGATTGTAATAGTCCCCCTGATCAGGTAATATGTTCCAATAATCAAATCCGCTTGGATCACTCTTTAAATGCCATTTCCCAATTAAGGCAGTCTGATAGCCATTTTGTTGGAGGATTTTTGGGAAGGTTTCCTGAGTTCCATCAAACACCTGACCATTGCCGGGAACCCCATTCAAATGTGAGAATTTCCCGCTTAGAATCACTGCCCGGCTTGGGGCACATATCGAATTCGTAACAAAGGCTCTGTTAAACTTAATTCCCTGATTTGCAATAAGATCAATATTTGGAGTATGGAGTAATCCCGCATGGTACGCACTGATTGCCTGATAAGCATGGTCATCCGACATGATGAATATAATATTCGGCTTTTCTACGTTATTATGCGATTGATAGTTTGTACAAGAAATCAGCGCCGAACACAAACATGCCATGGTCAAACTAACTGTCAGATTTATTCTTTTTATGCTCGAGCTTATCATATTCCTCAGGTGCGTTTTTTAACCCCGGTAGTCACCTCTTTTTGCCAAGCCTCAAGTATAATCAGAAGTTCCTTTACCAGATCCGGGTGTTCTGCCGCTAAATCTCTCTTTTCGCGAAGGTCAACGCTCAGATTATACAGGGAGGTTTCAGAAAAGGAGGTGTTGGAAATCAATTTAAAATCGCCCTGCCTGATCGCCAGCTGGTCCTTGTGCCACCAGAAAAGAGGCCGGGGTGCTGGCCGCTTGTTTTCGATCAGATGTGGCAGAAGATTAATCCCATCCAATTGAAGATAAGCTGGAAGAGCAATGCCACCTATGGCCGCCATGGTCGGCAGCAGGTCTGCACCCATGGCCGTGAGATCAGACACCCGACCTGCTTCTATCTTCCCCGGCCAGCAGGCAATGGCCGGAACTCGATGTCCTCCCTCCCAAATCTCCCCTTTCTTCCCCCGGAGTGATCCGGCAGATCCGGGTTCTGACGGCCCATTATCCGAGAAAAAGAAGATGAAGGTGTTCTCCATCAGGCCGGCATCAACAACAGCTTGATGAATCCGGCCCACGCCATCATCCATTACCTCAATCATTTCTTTGTAAACTTCTATGGTGACCGAGTCCGTGGTCCTGCCATGTTCCCGGGTATAGCGCGGGGGATCATGGCGACCCTGGTAAGGATAGTGCGGTGCTTCGTGAGCGATATACAACAGAAAGGGCTTTTCACTGTGGCGCTTTATAAAGTCAACCCCGTGATCTGTAATCAGGTCCGTTGTGTATCCGTACTCCGGATTCAACTGGTCCTGTTTCCACCAATCCTCCATACCTGTCTGATCCAGGTGGGCATGGTAGTCCACATTACCGCTCACATATCCTCTAAACTCATCAAACCCCTGGCGAATGGGATTGTACTCCGGAAGATAGCCCAGATGCCATTTCCCAAATAGCGCTGTACTATAGCCTTGCTGATTTCAGGACCTCGGCAAAGCTTGTCTCTTCTAAATCCAGCCCGGTATGACGGTGCCCTGCGGCCGTAACGACCCCATGGATGCCCGTGCGCTGCTGATACCGGCCCGTCAGCAGTGCCGCCCGTGTCGGACTACAGACTGCTCCGTTGGAATGAAAGTCTGTAAAGCGAAGCCCGCCCGCAGCCAAAGCATCAAGGTGGGGCGTTTGGAAACGTTTGCTGCCATAACAACCCACATCACCATATCCATAATCGTCAGCCAGGATAATGATGATATTTGGCTTTCTTTCTATATCGCCGGCCTGGGTTGGGATAACTCCCTCCCATTTTCCTTTAACATTTTGATCCTGACCAAACGTTGTGGCCGCTAAAAGGAAGCCTGAAAGGAGATGCACCAGGACCGCCTGTCGTCTCATTTGATTCATTAATAATCTGTTGATTGAGCGCTGTCTTTTAACCCGGCAAGCAATTCAATTCCTTTTGAGGTCCCGACACGGGAAGCTCCTGCTTCAATCATCGCCAGGAATATCTCAGTGGAGTGGATGCCCCCGCTGGCTTTTACCTTTAATCCTTTGGGAGAGACTGTATCATGCATTAGTTTTACTCTCTCTGCCGTGGCGGGTTTGCTACCCCTTAAGAGGCCAACGGATGTTTTGACATAATCGGCCCCACTTTCAGCTACTATATTACAGGCTTGAATTATTTCTTCATCTGATAGAAGTTCAATTTCCAGGATGACTTTAAGCAGCGCATGGTGGTCCCTGACTTCTTTCAAGACCACATCAATATCCTGTCGGACCTGGTCCATCTTTCCGCTTTTAAAAGCAGAGATATTCATAACCATATCTATTTCATCTACACCCATTTCCAGATAAGTCCTGGCCTGGAGGGCTTTTATGAAAATCAGTTCATTCCCGAAAGGAAACCCCACTACGGTCTCAAGTTTGACTTCGGTATCCTCTAAACACTCCCTGGCTACCTCGATATAATAAGGAAAGACAACCATGGCATAAAACGAGTGTTCTATAGCCTCGTTACAGAACCGGATAATTTCCGATTCTGAGGCATCCATTTTCAAGGGACTGTGATCAATGAATTTTGAGAGTTCTTTTTTATCCATGTTTGAATCGTATAGGTTGGGGATTATAAAGCTATAAAACAGGAGTTGCACGTTTTACGGGCGGCTTTAGCGATTCTATGTTTCTTCTCCAGGGGTTTTATTTACCTCAGCTAATCTATATTTCACCATGCGGATGATTAATTCTTTTGGCATCGGTTTATTAAGGGGGAACTGTACCGCTCCCTTAGACGACTTATAGACTTTTAGCTCATCTTTGAATTGTCGGATTGTATCGGGGAGAGGGTAAAAACCAACATGCCTTTTGAACCCGGCTATCATTATTTGCTGGTCTCGTTTCCCCCCTTCTATTAAAGCAAATGCCGGGATTTGGTAATTCATCAATTCTTTTGCTTCCGGCGCCGCCAGTTTGATATATGAACGAAGCTCCTGAAGTGCAACTTGTACTGCTTCTGGCTGATCTGCTATGTATTTGTCAATTTCATTCATCGTCAAGAGTATGATTCAACAGTTATAGACCAAACCCTTTTTCCATTTTATTTACCAGATCATCCACAAATTTCGCCGCAGGCACTCCATCAATTACATCGTGATCAACACTTACGGTCAAATGTAAAATCTCTCTTATTTTTATTTCTCCATGGTTAACAGCAGCTTGTTGGCTCAAGGATCCAAATGCCAGACTTAGCGGATGTATGCTATATGGTACGATCCACCCCCGGGTATGACCTGCCATTCCGGCGGTAGTAACCATCACAGTCCCCATCATTTCTTTCAGACGTTGCGGATGATTAAAAACAAATTGCCGCATTAAAAACAAACGTAGCCATTGCGGAAGCCTGGTATACAACTTCATCCCAGAAGGGTTACGTCTTTCACCCAACACATAGTCGCCTTCATCTTTAAAGATTTGAGATTTTGCTGATTCAATTTCGGCGTAGATCTCATAGATAGATTTTTGATCGGCCTTTTTTATCACGTAGGGAAGTGGGACCCGGATGCCCTTTACCTCCTTTTCAATGACCAAAGAGATATCTACATCGCTGAATACTAATACTTTGTTACTTCTTGGGCGATTAATTCCATTGATCGGAGGATGAAGTGCGACACAATCGGCGATAAGCTTAATCAACCATGCCAGGAATGAAGCCTTCATACCTGATCGCCGATTCAGTTTGATTTTACTACGAGCATCGGTCACATCAACTTCAAGCAAGGCTCTCACATGATGTTTATCTCGTCCGATCTTTCCAACATCAAAGGTAAACCGTCGACTGGAGGGATATTGAATTTCTGTTGATTGATCTTTGATCACTTCAAAATAGCTTTATTCTTCTGGCATGACCTGGTCTTTGCATTTACTCTGGATGAGCAGTTATGATTTATGTTCCAGAGAGTCATTAAGCCATTTGAGCGCTTCATCTTCACTTGTGAATTTGGCGACTGCATATCCGGCATTCTTGAACGCAGTAGTTATAAAGTCATGAGAATTATCTGAAGGCTGCAACAGAAATGCAGAACGTGACATTTTTGGAAATTCAAAAGTCTGAATTTTCTGATTGGCAAAAAAGTAATTATCTGTAGCTGATTGAATATTTTGCGATTCACGCATATCGAAGAGAAACTTATTGATGCCGTTCCCGGCAGATTGGCGGATCAACTCCGGGCCAGACTTAAGAGCCAGCTCTGAGGTCATGGGCACAAAGTACTTGATGATTATATAATTACGATTTTCAGCAATTGATATCCTGTAGTCCATCTTTTGTTCACTTTATTTAGATTTTCTATTTCATTTAACAAGGTACTTATAATTCCGTTTTAGACATAACTAAATTGCCTGTCAACTATAATTTATCTATACCGTTACTACCACATTTCCTTTCTTATGTCCCGTATCTACGTATCTATGAGCTTCGACTATCTGCTCCAAAGGAAATGTTTTATCCGTTACAGCTCTAATATGCCCGGATTCAACGAGCTCTTTAAGCTGGATGAAATACTCTGAGCGTAACTCAAGAAGTCCATCATCCACGGATATATATTTGCCATTTTGTGCCAGGGCTTTTTTTGCTTCAATTTTCAGTGCTGAAGTTTTGTTTTTTCCTGCAGCATCCAGAATATAATCATACACTTCCAGTTTCTTAGAGGCATCCTCCTGTGTATAATCAATTACTTTTTCTGCTCCAAGAGATTTTACCAATTCCATATTTGAAGCGCTGCAAACACCTGTAACTTCAGCGCCATAAGAGTTAACAATTTGGACAGCCATGGTCCCGATGGCCCCTGATGCTCCATAGATAAGAACTTTTTGTCCCTTCCGGATATCCATCTTTCTTAAATAATGTATCGCTAAAATACCTCCATAAGATACAGAGGCTGCTTCTTCGTGGCTCATATTATCCGGTTTTAGAGCCAGGCATCCATGTTTAGATTCTTTCTCAGACATGCATATATACTCTGCATAGGCGCCAAAGCTATAGCCTGTGAAAGCCATAACCTGATCCCCATTCTTAAATCGCTTAATATCTGGACCCGCCGCTTCAATTTCTCCGGATAAAACAAGTCCCAGAACAGGTTTTTTTGGTTTCCTGAAACCCACGTAAAACCGCATCATTAAGCCCATGATTTGCTTCATGGGAAACTTAGGATCGCCAGGCATATTAAAGCTCCGTATGATGCAATCACTTGCAGTTACAGCAGTTGCCATTATTTTGATAAGAACTTCATTATTTCTGGGCCGGGGTTTTTCTACTTCACTGAGATGTAGAACTTCGGGTGGTCCGTACCTGGTACAGATGACCGCTTTCATTTTTTCCATTGCAGTGTCTTTATTAGGTTAATACTGGTTTTCCTGGTGCCTCGACAAAAGCCAACGCAACTTCAGAGGGTGTCATATTACAAATCGCCAGCTCATTCAGTACTCCTGTGCTCAAGTGCGGAGGGAGCCTGGCAACTTACAATTGCAGGAGCTTCATGAATAAGCTCATCATTTTCAATGGCCGCAACCATGAATAGAGCGAAATCCACCCGACGAGTCATATCACTCTTCAGAATTGGATCTCCCACATGCCTGCTCCATTCGGGTAATCCCTGACTATCGCCTTCTTCGAGACTGCTCCCACGTACGACTGTCCACAATAAGTCGCTTTTAAAAATCCTTCTGGCTGCTTCCTCCTGGTCGTCGATTTCCAACATGCCTAAAAATTTTCCTACTCTGCTAAAGAACTTAAGGAAAGTTTTGAATTTCCAGGAATAAACGTCCCTGCCATCCTTGCTTATGTGCCACCCGCAGGAGAAAATCAAACGCGCTCCAGGTTCCGCAAAGTCCATCACAGCTTGAGCAGTACCCGAAGAGTATTGCCGAACGCCCCAGGGCACCAATACGGTAAGCACAGCCTTGCATCCTGAGACTGCCTGTTTAATTACCTCCCGATCATTGGTATCTCCGGGAAAGATGTTCATGCGGCCTTTGAACCCTTCCAACTTATGGACGCTTTTACTCCGGCAGACACCAACAATATCATATCCTCGATCCAGACAGTGTTGGATCATATATTGCCCCAGCTTTCCGGATGCTCCTACAATACAAACTTTCATGGTTTACCTTCAGATTTTGTGCACGGTACTGGATTTGCCATTCTGCTGGGGACCTATTTTTTCTTCTTACCGAAAAGTAGATATATCGGTAATCCTATTCCCGTTCCCAAGATTACTCCAGAGAAAAACTCAATTATCTCTGTGTCAAACTTTGTATTCGAATCCTTAATTAGGATTTGAATTAAAATACCGGCCAGGATTAAGAGAATTGATGCTGTTATTATTAGCTTTTTATTCATGAGAATTGATAATTAAATATTTAAATGTTTATCACTTGTTGCGATCGGCTTTTGTGCATTGATAGACTGCTTCCTGAAATTTCTCATACCTATTCATCTAAATTCTGCCCTATCGATTGTACAACAAAAGAACTCACCTTGAAGTCGCCCAGCGGCCGATCGTGTTATATCGGGCCCGGAAGCCTTCAGGACCGGAAATATTCCCAAGAGTCTCCGGCTCATACTGCCTTTGCCATCGATCATGCGGTCCGCCCGCGAATAGGAATTCCTGACATCCTCGCTGTGGCTCTCCAGATCATTCCACGTTCTAGGTGAATCACCTGCTCAGCCATAAATGAAGACCAGTTTCTCAATTTTATCTCACCATGCATTTGCAAATGCACAGCGCGTGCCAGGGGTACTCCCGGCTCCATACTATGCAGAAGGTAACGGAGTGCTGGAGCAGGAAGAGTCGACATCCGTTCAGGCTCAAAGATCTGATTTGAAGGTCGGGTGGAATTCCATAGATTATTAAGTAAGGTTCTGGAAGACATTATCTATTTATTTAAACAGCCAATGGGTGGAACAAAGGCGCCGTAGCATGGCGCGGGTTTTGCCATTTCTGTAAAGAGCTGGACATGCGTCAGGGTCAGCTTTTGTAATTTGTCAGGCTTCTTCTTTATCCTCGAGCCAAGCTGCTATTGGATCAATCCTGTTATCATCGATCAGACTATAACGTTCACCTTCACTTAATCCCATTGACGTGAACCAACCAATATATTTTGAAATTTGGGCCCAGGGTGGTGGTGCAATACTAGCTCCCAATGATCTTGTATGGTAGTTGGTTTTCCCGTCCTGAACTGTAATAGTTGCGATTTTATGTTCAGTGGCAAACGAAAGCGCTCCGCTTTCAAACCCCGATGTTGAGAAGACCATGCCTTTATGAGCTCCAATTTCCTGAAGCTTTTGGTTTAACAACATGATTACATCACGCTTTATCGGATTCTTAAATCTTTTGCATTCAACTAATATAAATATGTCGGCGCCATTAAAAAATTCTAACGTAGCCCGTACATCTAACTCATAATCTTCGCTGCGGCCCCCAAGCTTCTCTCGATGGTTTACAGAGAAGCTCTTTAGAGTCTTGCCGGATTTTGAGAGCCAAGATTTAACCTGCCGCTCAAACTCGATAGGGGTGATATTTATAGGTTTGATTTCTTTCATACTTGTACTACATATTGAAGCATAACGGTGGCTTTAGTGAATTGTTCTGTTTCAATCTATAAAAGTGTGTCCAGCCATTCGTAAAACCTTTTTCGCATTTTCAAGGCTACCTGACTTAACCATAATGTAATCAGTATTAAAGGTCGAAATTGCAAATATGCTAATTCCAGCTTTTGCCAAAACTACTGCAATATCTGCGAGAATTCCAGTTAAGGAAAAGTCCAACGGTCCGATTACCTTTAGGCATGCCCATCCAGCATCTGAATTCTCTGAAATTATGGGAAGTGAAGAAGGGCAGACGATAGAGAGCTCTTCTTCCGTCTTACTGATACTATAGAAAGAACTTTGGGAAACATCATATGGTATTTCACTATCTGGAGATAGTCGATGGATAGTAAACGAACCTTTAATTATACCGAAGTTTAACTTCACTATTCTTGATTATTTTTAGAAACAGAACGGCCGGCGGCTGAGCCGCATTAGCGCGGCGCGGGCATTGCTCTTGTTGCAAAGGGTGTGACATGCGTAAGCGGTCGGCTTTAGTGATTTATTCTATGTTTATTTTGCCCTCATTTTATTTCCTCTTTTCTCATGAGTCACTTCTGCCAGTCCCAAGGCTTCCATCAGAGGTGGTAAATACATGCCAAAACGTCCTCTAAAGTTTTTCTTCAGTCCATACCAGCCCCCTGCTGGATTATTGACCGAACGTCCCCAATGTTCAACCGTCCCTTCTTTGGTTTCTTGCTTTTCATCTTTGCTACCGAGTTCCATCCAGTCGCCATGATCTTTCAGCATATCATGTAAATCAGCAAGACATTTGATGTCATAATGTAGAATGGTCTTCCCAACCGTACATACGAGTATTTCTTTCCCTTCCTTTTCGTCAACGTGCATAGTAAATTCTGAAGAAAGAGGAGGTGTCTTAAGTTTCATAGGATACTCTTTAGTACCTATTCTCTTTTTGTAGTCCATATAAATCTGTATTTGAGTTTCTTTTCAAGTTGCTAATCTATATATAAGTTTACATTCTTAGGGATTCTGTCGATACTAGTAATATATAGAACGGTAGAATTAAGCCGCAGCGAGGCGATCGGTTCTATGAATTGTTATCCCTTTTTCGTCTTTTTGTAACCAAAGTCTGGCTTTGCTTCGCGGACAAGCATGTCCATAAATTTTACGAATCGCTGCTGTCTGGTTTCGGGTTTCTTCGCACTTATCAATCCGTACGCGATTGCATAACGACTCGATTTGTTGAGCGTTTCAAAAAACTGTTTCGCCTCCGGCTTGCTCTCCAGTGCTGCCAGGAAATCTGCTGGCACTCTCATTTCACTTGCCGCATAGGCGTTCTCCCACCGGCCATCCGCTTTGGCGGCACGAATATGCACGAGTCCTGACTCGGTCATCCGGCCCTCTCTGATCAATCGTTCCGCATGCTCTCTGTTCCTTTTTGACCAGTTGCTTCGCGCTTTCCTGGGAGTAATTCGCTGGTAATAGGATTGGTCATCGATTGACTTCTTGACACCGTCGATCCAGCCCCAGCACAGTGCCTCAATCACGACATCGTCCCAAGTCACGCTTGGAATGCCACTCTTTTTCTTGAATATCTTCACCCACAGCTCACTTTCGGAGGTGTGATTCACCTTGAGCCACCTGCCGAGATCTTTCGGTGTTTCAAAGGTCATAATTCTCGCTATATCGGAGTGAAGCTTGGTGTGGAGTTTGCCTTTCTGCAAATGGCGTGTCATCCGTTACGGTCGGCTTTAGTGATTTGTTATGTGCTTAGTATTTCCAATGATTTTATCAAATCGATTATCCATACAAATGCTGATATCAGTAGTTACGAATTTACCGTGCAAAAAAAGACTGAAGATTGTTGCTGGTGTCGGAGCAGATTGAGCTTCTTCCATAGTTTCCAGTTTGATCACTTTGAGAGGAATATGCCTATTTTTAGCTGAGACAACCAAAGATTCTTTGACATGGTATTCCGAATAGGGACAACGATTTGAGTAGTACGCGACGAGACCTTTCTTGTCGGGGCATTCCCCACTCTTGACGGAGTTATGAAAACAAGGTCTTTTTGCTTTTTTATTAAAACTCATAGATATGAGGCTGAAGCCTGATGAAATATTTTCAATTACCTCAAACCCTTGTCCCAACAACCATTTGGTGTCACTCATAAAGTGAAACTTCTTTGTTCCAACTATGGAAACAACGCCATCTTTACCTTGACTTTTAGCGGCTTCGACCACCTCTTTCAACAGAGCTTTTCCGTGACCATTACCTTTATATTTACCAGAAACCCAAAAGCAGCCAATCATAATGTAGTTGGGAGCTGTTACTGGAACCCATGCTTTTTCAGCGGGACCGTATTCTATGAATACTTTAGCACGTTCATTTATGCGTCTAAAAACAAACCCATTTTCAAATTCCCTCCTCAGCCATTGCTTTTTCTGAGCATAACTATCTGCACATTTCTTGTCGGAAATGGCGCAGCATATATGCTCAGTATCAATATTTTCTTTGGATAGAGTAATATATGTCATAACTGTTTTGTCTATTCAACTAAATTTATTCGGCGCACATAGCGCGGTGGAATTAAGCCGCCGTAACGTGGTGCGGTTTTTGCCTTTTCTGCAAAGGGCGTGACACGCGTCATGGTCGGCTTTAGTGATTTGTTCTATGTCAGTGGTGCCTGTTTCTAATTTAAATAGCCTAGTCCCTTTAGGAACCTATCTATATCACTAAAGGCCTGATCTGAAACCTCCTTGTCTGGTTGGGGCCATCCATCATCAGGTTGATTTGATGGAGTAAACAAATGTCCTACTCCATCATAAACATGAAGTTCACAAATATTGCCATGCTTAAGCATTTCACTTTGGAAGAATTCTGAATATTTTAAAGGAGTTACTGTATCATCTCTTCCGATTACAATAATTGATGGAGGCAATTTCCCTGTAATATGCTCTGCTGGGGAATACTCTGTTGGTTTTCCTCTCTGCAGCAAAAGCTGTTCAAACCATCCATCATTGATTACAGATAAAGCAGGTGAATGTAGTATCAGTGCATTTGGTATACTTGAAATATTTGAATCCGGACTGCTCCTAGGGAATATTGCCGAACATGCTATCAAATGGGCACCAGCAGACCAACCATATGCTACAATACTTTCATTGTTAATCCCTAGATCAGACGAATGTTCTCTCGCCCATATGAAAAAATCTCTTGTGTCCTCCATAGCTTCTATGGGTGTTATTTCTTCATTATCAGAGATTCTGTATTGCACTGAGATTGATACCATTCCCATTTCTGCGAACCTTTGGGCACGCCCAAATCCCCATGATGGTTCTCCCATGGCCCAACCGCCACCATGGAATATCGCTATTGAGGGGTATTTTTCACCTATAAATTTATCGAGTGGGAAGAATACATAAGCTTTAAGGCTATCTGAATTAACTATTTTATATACATATACTTTAGGTTCTATTGGAGCCCTATTTTGCTGTGCATTGATAAATACACTAGTCAGAATCAAGAGTGTCAGAAATATGTTCCTCATGTTTTCCGGTTCGTTTTTGAGCGATTATTTGGTACTTCGAAGTCTATTTAATAATGATTTTTGATCAACCGAATCTCAAGTACTACAGCAGCTCTAATGTACATAGAACGGTGGAAATAAGCCGCCGTAGCGTGGCGCGGGCTTTGCTATTTGCTGCGAAGGGCGTGACACGCTTAAGTGGTCGGCTTTAGTGGATTGTTCCGTGAGCAATTATTCTTTAATACGTCTTTTCAAATCCATGAGTTCGTGAAGGATTCTGACTATTTCTACTACGTCTCCCTCAACCTTTCGATAGAAGATAATATGCTTACCTGCCTTTTTTCCCAACAATCCTGTGAAAATTCCCTCATAGCGTTTCCCGGTTATTCTCCCTTCAGATATGTTTTGACAGCTGTCAAGAAGCATTCGGAAATAATGATCTGCTTGATTTTCTGACCATGTATCAACAGTGTAATTCCAAATTAGGGCGAGATCCTCAGCGGCTTTCTTTGTTAAGCGATAATTAGCCATTTGTTGACCGTTGAGCTTTCAAGTGCTGTAGGTATTGGTCCGGATCAAAATCTTCAACGAATCCACTGGCAACTCCTTCTTGAATCGCTTGCTTTAGTGCAACTACCTTATCCTCTTCTTCCTCAAGTAATCTTAGCCCTGCACGAATGACCTCACTAGCATTCTTATACCTACCTGCAGAGATGCGGCTTTGTATAAAATCCTCAAAGTGATTCCCGAGTGTTATTGAAGTATTCTTACTCATGACTACACTATTTTCTACAAAAGTACCCAATATTGGTATAATTGTCAAGTATGGGATTCAAATTCTCCACAGAACGGTTGAACTAAGCCGCCTTAGTGTGGCGCGGTTTTTGCCATTCTGCAAAGGGAGTGACACGCGTTACGCTCGGCTTTAGTGATTTGTTAGATTGCATACCTGAATTGCATAATACGATCAAGTTTACCGTCAACTAGATTAGTTAGACTAAGTTCTATCTTGATCCTTTAACAATAATTTCATTTCCTTATTACCATAAGAAATAACAGGTTTGTTTTGAAAGGCCACTCCTTTCTCTAAGTGAGCCACGAAAGCTTGTGCTACCTCCTTCTGATGTATATTCCCCCAACCGATGGAATCCGGTATTATGCGAGTAAAGACTGCGAGCCATTGTGGGGTATGTACATTACCAACTATCATTCCTGGCTTAAAAACTGCCAGTTTCTCAAACTCAACCTCAAGCACTGTTTTGTACTTTTTACCCATAACTCTAAATTCCTTGATTTTTGAGGAGGCGTGGGATTCTTTAATACCAACAGCAGTCAAGAGCTCAAAGATCTCAATACCAGCCGCTTTGCAACCTCTTGCATATTTACCTAACATATTGACCTCCACCTCCATCATTTGCTCCTCCTTCATAGAACGGGTACCACTTCCAATCCCAATGCAACTGATTGCGGCGTCATGGCCTCGTGCAACTTCTTTCACAATCTCTTCAAAGTCATGGGAGCCTGTATCAACCACGACCTGGGTAACCTTTGCCTCACCTTGCAAGGAGGTTACGGTTCGTCGGCCAATCATCGTCAGTTTAGAGCAAATATCACTCTTGAGCAGCTCGTGGGCAACTGCACCGCCAACTTCACCACTTCCACCAAAAATTATACATTTCCTTGTCTCCATTTACTAGATGTTTTATGAACCGGTATGGTTCTAGTGTTAAATAGGTATATACTCAAATTGTCAATCTAAGGGTGTAATTGCATTAAGTTAAAATACAAATGGAATGAACCTTTTCGTGCCCCCCATATATTCTTTGTACCGATCACCAAAATATTGAATACACTCATGCTCATCAGCTCTGGCAGTGGCAAATAGTGATAAACTTGCCATGATTATCAGAATGATGGAAACCCATGAAATCTCCTTAAGAAATGCCCCCCATGCGAGGTACAACAGTGAAGCATATAGTGGATGTCGAATATAGCGGTAGATTCCTATTGTTACGAGTTCAGATGTCCGTTCAAAGGCATACAGTTCCTTCGAGCTGCGACTGTTGGATCGTTTCGCTGCACGAAGTCGCGACATCCCTCGCCATAAAACATAAACAGATCCAATTAACAAAATCCATGATATCAACTGCTTGGTGGAGAATGGCTCAGAGAACCAATGAGGCAAGTTCCAAATGATCAGTGCAGCGATTGCTTCCCACGCAAGGAACCTATAGAATCCGTGTGATCGGAAATTGAGGATAGCCTTCCGTGAGATGAATGTCACTAACACAGTTGCGAAGATGAATAATGCAACGCGGATATCATCGAAGACCGTCATTCTATTTTTTAAGTTCCAATTGAATCATAAGAGAAATGGAGGCTATTAAAAACAAAGCCATAAACATTATTGTTAGGCTTAACTCATTTCTTTCTCCAAATTAACCAGCAGCATTAAGTACAGAATACAATATCATCGAGAAACCGATAATGCTCAAATTTCTTCCATGCTTATTCTCTTTCAACAAGAAAACCCCGCTGAGTAAACAGATGAAAGTGTCAATATCCAGTAACCAGTAATTGTAACAGCTAGAAATATTAAATAATATCCAATGATTTTAGTTTTCATATAATTTCTACTTGTTTAATGCCACCGATCACAATATACACCTAACTGTTGAATTAAGCCGCCATAGCGTGGCGCGGGCTTTGCCCCTGCGAAGAGCGTGACACGCGTATTCTGTCGGTTTTAGTGATTTGTTCTACAGCGTATTCGATTATAGACTTACATTGTGTTGGCAATTGTATGTTCATTATAATCATTCCAGGATCTTCATTAAATCTTGCCGTCCTACAATAGCCATTATTTCAACAATGCCATTATTAATTCTGTAATAGATACTATCAGATCCACAAACACAGCGTCGATATCCGTTTCGGATATATTCTATCAACTCGAATGAAAATGGTTGCTGGGCGATGATATTGAAATACTCAAAAAATGTATTGTAGTATTTATCAGCTTGAGCCATTCCAAACTTCTCAACGCCATATTGATGTATTCTTATAAGGTCTTCTCTGGCTTCATTGCTTAACCTATCTTCAGCCATTAAGTAAAGACTTTGATTGTTTCAAAATTTGGTCTTTCGTCTCATCAGTGAATCCGCTCCTTTCAGATTTATCCAATTTCGCTCTAATCCAGTCAATTTGAGCCTGTTGGTTTCTAGCCTGTCTTATTAGATCATTAACAAGTTCACTTTTGCTAGAGTATTCATCATTTTCGACTTGTGCTTTTAACCACTCATCATTTGGTTTCGTGAAAGATATGCTTTGTCTTGCCATAACAATAGATTTGGTGTAAATTTACACCATATGTGAATCAAATGCAAGGTTAATATATAATATTTCTAACCAAGGGATAAGGACGATTTTAAGGTTTCCTAATTCGCTGTGGAACGGTGAAACTAAGCCGCTGTGGCGTGGTGCGGGATTTGCTTTTGCTGCATAGGGCGTGACACGCTTTAAGTTCGGCTTTAGTGATTTGTTCTGCGACTGGTTCCATATAGTGTCTCAAATTCTCTTAATACCTATGCCCTGATATACCTGCTTTCTCACTGTACGTTTCTTCGCCTTTTTATTCTTCCCAGAATCCAAACTAGGAAAATCACAAGAAAGGCACCTAAAAGCCCAAGCAAGATCAAAGCAATTAACGGTCCTGACGGCTTTTGTCCAGATCCCATCGAAAAATGCTGGTATAATGCAGGGGTAATAGTACCTGGTTCTATTAATCCTTCCAATGGTCCGCCTAATTGTATAGATACCAATCCAGGTACTCGTTTAACCATCGGAGGTGGGGAGATTGAAAACACAACTACTTCAGGTCCCTCAGCAGGAGGCTTAAGTAGTATTGTAGTAAATAGCAAATCAGATAGTTCATTTCCGTTTATGAAATCGATCTTCGAAGGTGAGTATTTCTGCAGTGAGTCCAAAGGGTAGATAGTAAATTGAAGGCCCAGGTGTTCAACATCATCCACCATTGTTGATCCGCTCCATCCTTCCTCAATCTTGTTAAAAAGGATTTGATTGACAAGGATCTTTGGATAGCCTAATCGGTGTCCCCCAATAAGTGCAGCTTCGGTGGTAACTGCCATATATGGACAATACCAACCCTCTTGACCATTATACTCGCAAGTAATAAAGATCGCCGATTCCAGATAGGGACTTAAGTATTTTGTCAAGGTAATAGGCCAATGCTCCGTATTGAAGTAATCGGCACAAAACATACCCACCATTGGTGTCTTGGGCATATCAAACATCTCTGGCAAGAGCTCCTTATATATATCCAAATTATCCGGTGCTTCAATTGCGAAAATTCCATCGAATTCCGTCCAGATATTGCGTTCCCAAAAGAGAATTTTATAAGTACATCCTGAACAAACGAAAATAGCTATAACCAATACAAGATACTTCCGAGAGCACAACAGCATTTGCAATAAATTTCTTAAAGACTGCATATATTATTGAATTTGATTGTTCAAAAACATCGTTGCTAGATATCAGAAGTGCTCATGAGTTTCCTATTATTCTATTTTATCGCAGAACGGTGGAACTAAGCCGCCATAGCGTGGCGCGGGCTTTGCTTTTGCTGCATAGGGCGTGACACGCTTTAAGTTCGGCTTTAGTGATTTGTTCGGCTTCTACGATTGTTAATGCTTCATTGTCGGTAGTTCCAAAGTGTGCTTAATATATTGCCCGACCATATTCACAATAGCATTGGGTTCTAACTGATTATGCATTTTCAGAAGTCTCTCAACGATGTCGATTCTTTTTTCGAGATTCTCTAAAACCTTACGCTCTCGATCAAGCGCCGCACTCGCAAGTTCAGACTGACGTCTCTCGTGCATATCACGTACCTTCTCAAGGAGAAGGTACGTTTCTGACTCAATCTTCTCATTTCCAACCTTCTTGGTCCGCAACCATTCCTTAACGTAAGCTACGGCTTCTTGTGCAACATCCCCAAGCTCATCCTTTACTGTCGTATTGTGATCTGTGTCGATCACAGTGTTCAATAAGTTCCCTATTGCGGAGGCTATCTTTGATCGCACTTTCCTAGCCTGGTTTAGTTGTTCTTCATCAGGAGCGATTCGAGACGAATTTGATATTTGAATCATTTTTTCTCCTTGAAAAACTTGACCCAACACTTCGTCAAAGACATCTACAAAAACATCTGCTGCGTCCATTGCCGTTGGCACCTTCATGATTGTTGCTAATCGTATTGCTCCCTTTCTAGTTACAACCCACGGCAAAGCCCGAGCCCCACCGCGTCCAGGCTTTGAAATCACTCCCAGTGATCTCAAATGAGCCAATTCCTGTTTGTTGATTTGAAAAGCGTAACGTTCAGGAAAGATTGGGCTAGATCCTTCATTGTTTCGCTTAATGTTTTGCACGATCTCCCTAGTCTCAACATTGAAGATCTCGGCTACATCAGCCGCAAGCATAACTAAATAACCACGTAATTCGAAAACATGAGACCAAGGTTCCTGGTCTATTGTTTGGGGGTTAACAATATCATTCTTCGACATAATCACACACTATTAGTTTGAGATCACTATTAATGATCTCAAAGAGTGATTTATCGTGGAGTTTTCCAATCTTTCTAAATTCATCTTGCGGTTTAGAATGAACGGTGGAACTAAGCCGCCTTAGTGTGGCGCGGGCTTTGTCTTTTTTGCAAAGGGCGTGACAAGCGTTACCGGTCGGCTTTTGTGATTTGTTCTATATCCTATATTTCATCTTGCTCACTATGGCTCAAGGTTACCGCCTTGGTATTTCTTTATTCAGGCTCTTATACTAACGGTTTGAATAAACGCCTGTTTTAATGGCGTTTATTCTTTGTTTTGTGTAGTTTTTAATTCTGTCAAAATTTCTTCTAAATGATTTCTAATTAAGGAAAAGTGTCCTTCATTATCAATTACTTTGAGTATTGAGTCTGGTAGCTCCTTTTTATAGTAACGTCCCCTGTAGGTTGGGGCCATCTTGTCCGATGAGCCATACCAAAGGTTTACTGGGGAGTGAATTGTACTTAATTCCATCTGCCAATCCGAAACATAAAGTTTCCATTCTTGAACAACTGCATCAATCCCTTGCCTATAGCTTTCTTTGCTTCCCTCAATAAACTCCCAACCGTATTCAGGATGCTCGGTCATCAACTTTTTGTCAGGTGTGGGTAGATAGTTTTGAAATTGTTTTATTCGCTTTTCTGGCTTATTCAAAAGTCCATCAAAATCATTTTGGATAAACTTTCTTAGTTGCTTATCTTTTTTCCAGCTCGCAAACCAATGAATGATTTTAACAGGAAACCACATACCTTTAAGAGTGCCCTTGTAATCGTATGGAGTTGCACCTGATACAATAGAAGCATTCTCTATTTTTGAGGAACCAGAAATTAAGCAAGCCAGAACGTGTGGTGCACCTCCCGACAAGCCAAATATTGAGTATTTATTCAATCCAAGAAAATCTGCCAATTCGGCAATGTCATTTCCCCAATCCAAAAATTGTCTATTTTCTTGAAATGTAGAATTCCCTACTCCGGGTCTATCTGGAGAAATTATCCTAATATTCAATTCTTTAGCAGTGCTATCCATAAATTTTGAGGAGAGTCTGCTTTCTTGTCCACCATGAAAATAGAATATGGGGTAACCCAATGAATCACCATATTCCGCATATCCTAATACCCTTCCGTCTGATAATTTTATCATATTATCTGTTTGCATAGCATAACAATTGTGGTTCGCTAAGATTAATGCAAGCACTCCAAGTATTTTCCATCTTACATTCATAGCTTTATTTAATTAACAACAACTTCTAAATAAACGTACCTCCTCGGTGTTGCCATCAATTATTATAGTGCATAGAACGGTGGAACTAAGCCGCGCACGCTACCCCGTTGCTATAGCCTACAGGGGTTCCTGGCGTCTGCTTTAGTGAATTGTTAGGCCGCCATGAAAATACTGTAAGAATGAGATAAATTAATTTGCGTCATATTCACCTTTATAAACAACTAGGAAATAACCATATCCAAAGGCAAATAAAAGATATAGTGCCACATTTGTCCATCCAAGTTCATTGAAAATTTCTGAAATCTGAGCATGTAAAGCCAGCACAAAGGCCAAAGCATTTCCAAGAAATAGTACCAAGATTAGTGTTTTCAATATCTTTGATCTAACCTCATTGCGAAAAGACCATATGATAATGCTTAGCTGAATATTGCCTATTCCAAATATTCTTGCCGTGAGAAGCCCGGTTGAATTCGTAGACGTGCCGTAAAAAGAGAGCATCCATGCAGGTACAAGGAGAAATCCTAGTCCGAACAGAAACAGCAAGATCGAATGTATCGAAATGAAAGTGTTAAGTTTCATACTCTACTTATTTATACGCTCTCTAATGAGAGCCGAAAATGTTTCGATCAAAGGATCAAAATTAAAATTGCGGCTTAACGGTGGAACTAAGCCACTGTAGCGTGGCGCGCGCTTTGCCTTTTTCTGCGAAGAGTGTGACACGCGTTGCGGTCGGCTTTAGTGATTTGTTCTGCTGCTGCCAATTTCCGCTAAATATGGAAAGCTTGTAGACTCGTTGTCTTCTGGACATTCCAAATAATATATTGCCATATGTTATTCTCTATTTCCCGGTTTATATAAAGTGCACAAGAAGTACTTTGGAGCGAGACGCTACCTCAGCATACAATATTAATTTATTGGCAAGGCTCTATCGTAATCTTCTTCGGTGATCTGGTATGTAAAATTATATTCTTTACGATCTATGTCCTCCCGGTCATAATACAAACCAATTGCAAGAATATTTCTTTCTACAAGCTCGCCACATAATCCCAATTCATGTTCCTCGCAGCTTTGCACAATTACTTTTTCTTCATCGAAAGTGATATAAACTGAATCAATAGGGTACTCTAGAAATAAATAATAATAGCGACTATCTTCGGGGTGAAAATTCTGTGCTTGGAGATAGTGGCCATATGGCTGTATAGTAATGACTTCAGAACCTACTTCTTCATAGAAACCTTCGTACACACCTTCAGAAATCTCTTCGGTATAGACTACTTCGGTATAAAAACCTTCGATTTTGATACTGTGACTTGTGGTATTTTCAACAATCACCTGAACATGCCAATATGTACTACAGCCGTTAAAAACAAAGATAATTGCAAAAAACGCTATATATATCATAAGTCGTATTCTAGTGGCTGGAAGGGTGTGTCTCATAAGTCATGCGAAGTGTTAAATCTATAATATTGCCATTCATGACAGCAGAACGGTGGAACTATGCCGCCGTAGCGTGGCGCGGACTTTGCCTTTTCTGCAAAGTGCGTGACATGCGTTGGGGTCGGCTTTAGTGATTTGTTAGCCCGCCCAAATTGCGAAAATGGGATATGTTTAAGCTTCCTGTTCTTTCCACTTCCATGCAAACCAAACAATCAATAGCAAACACACAACTTCTATAGCTGCTATGAAAATGTAATGGGGATATGATACTCCGCCACCTACAACAAAAACAATCGTGATTATGCTCACGATGATATTGACCCAACGATTCAACTTGTGTTTCAAAACCCGAGAAAGAATGATCATAGCAATTGAAATCTCCATCATGATTGCGCCACCTAGCATAATTAGTGTGATCGGAGTTTCACCAGCAGCTTTAGCTAAATCATCGGCTGCCCCGGGGATATATAAAGAAAGAATATCTGCCTTAAGCATATTAATCATGACCACAATCCATAATGTTGAGAGCAGAACTTTTTTGTCTATCTTTTTTGTGGTCTTTCCTTTTGTATTCATGTTTTTCCCTTTTGTCTGAAATTCGAATGGTAATCCTTACATCAATGTTTACTATAATTCTTCGAAACTATACTTGCTAACATTGCGGGCTAACGGTGGAACTATGCCGCCGTAGCGTGGCGCGGACTTTGCCTTTTCTGCAAAGTGCGTGACATGCGTTGGGATCGGCTTTAGTGAATTTTTGGACAGCAAGATGCTTTCTGATCTATTTACCATACTACTGGAAAAAGACGGTACCGTACCTTATCAGCATATTCACTATAGCCCTCCAATTCGGCTTGCAAAACTTTATCTTCCAAGGAAGTACGAATAACTAGTACGATCACAAGAAAAACTGCCGGAATGAATGCCCATCCTGAATCAAGAAATAGCGGTGTGGCTAGATATGTCCATATTGCTCCAGCGTAGCCTGGATGCCGCATCCAACGATATGGGCCACTTGTTATTACTTGATGGCCACGATCACTCTGGATGCGTACCATTCCTGAAAAGAAACGGTTCTGGATCAAAGCATAAGACCCCCAAATATACCCTGCTAGAATAATAGCTAATGCAATGATTTTAATGAGTATGCTAAATGCTGGTGACCAGTTCAATAATTCATCCAATCCAACAACAAGTGGTATTAATCCTCCGCCAATTACAACCAATGGAGCCAGGATTTTATCCCAGTTATAAACGTTTTCATGTTTCATGAATTGGGCGCGCTCAATGATCAGATCAGGATTTCGCTTTGCCGCTATAGCCCGGCTAATTGCGAAGCCTAGGACGTTTATAAATCCATAAACCCAAGCCTCCCACCAATCCCAGGACCAAGAGATCAATAGAGGAAGAAATGGGATGACAAGAATGAATATTGAGAGTTGAATAACATACCGTGGAGTGAGACTCTTTTTTTGATTGTCCATTATTCTACTTTAGCTGTCCAACGGTGGAACTAAGCTGCCGTAGCGTGGCGCGAGATTTGCCTTTCGCGAAGGGCGTAACACGCGTCTCGGTCGGCTTTAGTGATTTGTTCTACCACTATTCAAAAAATAGTCATTTTGACCATACATATTAAGGATTGGGGGGCTTCCGATGTTTCGTACCCTGTTCGTACGAATAAACTAGTTTTATTAATATGGGTTCATCATAAATTCTTCCAAGAAATTGAAGTCCTGCTGGCAAATTTTTCCTGCTAAAACCCATGGGTACTGTAAACGCTGGCTGTCCGGTATGTGGTGCTATGATCTGACTATTGTCTCCTTTATACTCTTCCCAGAAGCGAGTAACTCGAGCTGGTTTGTAATTCCAGGTTGGATAAATGATTGCATCCAGAAATAGTGAGTCCATAACGGCTTCTATCGCCTCTCTGAACGCAATACTATTTTCATCATGGATAAGGTCTAAACATTCAGCGTCGGATTCTCCCCATCGGCCACTTTCTGTTGCATTTTCCAATAATCGTACTTTGGCAAATTCAGATGTGGTCCCGATTCTAATTATATCTTCCAGAGTTTTGATTGTATCTCTTTGCACATATGTTGCTAAGAAGGATTCTACATCAGTACGAAATACTGCGCACCATTGATCCTGTCTCAAGCGTGCAAAATCAGGTATTACTACAGGATCAATGATTGTCGCCCCAAGTGAAACTAGATCAGAAATTGCTCTTTCGAAAAGAACCTTAATACCTGGATCGATACCTTGAGCACTAAGTTCTCTGAGTACGCCTATCCTGGAACCTTTTAAACCATCCCTTACTAAGTATTGTGTGTAGTTATCCGGGATAATATTCGCAGAATTTACTGTAATTGGATCTTTTGGGTCAACGCCTACCATAACTTCCATAATACGAGTGGCATCTTCAACGCTTCGACACATTGGACCGACTATATCATTTCTTAAATACAATGGTACGATGCCTTCTCTGCTAATTAGCCCCATTGTCGTCCTAAATCCTACTAGTGAAGAATGTGAAGATGGTCCTCGAATAGAATTGCCGGTATCAGTTCCCAATCCTCCAGTTGCGAAATTTGCACCTACTGCAGCAGCAGTTCCACCGCTTGAACCAGCAGGCACAAATTTGAGATTGTATGGATTTCTTGTTATGCCTCTTGTTGAACTTTCAGTATGCATTGGAGAAAATGCCCATTCAGCCATATTGGATTTAGCCAGAACAATCGCTCCAGCATCTACCAATTTCTGAATAACAAAAGCGTTCTCTTTTGGTATGAAATCATGGAGGGCTAGAGACCCGGCTGTAGTTGGTAGGCCAATAGTATTTATGTTGTCCTTTACGACAATTGGAATGCCATGAAGAGGCCGTAGTTTTTTGGATTGTTGGAATTCTACATCCAGAGCTTGTGCAGTTTCTAGAGCATTTGGATTAATGATGCTTATAGAGTTTATATCCTCATCTGCTTTCTCTATTGCAGCTATATATGCAGAAACCAGATCGTGACTATTATAAGAACCAGTAGCATATGCATTGTGAATTTCCGCAATGGTTAGCTCTTCTAAGCTTATGTGTTCTACCTGTTCTGCTTTTTGACATGAATAAATGCACAATAGCAGAATCAATAAGGTCAAACTGCATTTAAGTCTTTTCATTTTAATAGATTACAAAGTAATTCTTATGTCGGATTTCCTTGATTCTCCATATTGAAATAGTGGGTAGAACGGTGGAAATAAGCCGCCGTAGCGTGGCGCGGGATTTGCGATTCTGCAAAGGGCGTGACATGCGTAAGCGGTCGGCTTTAGTGATTTGTTCTACGTCTCATTTGTATTTCAAGCTACCCACACCTCAGAGGAATATCTTTTAGATTTAGTTGCGGCCACCGGACATAAGCCAACAAAGGTTTATACCAGTGTTAGCGGTTCGAGCAATTATTTTATTCTTCTATAATGAAAATCATACGAATCAGGATAGGGAGGATACATATCTAAACTATCCGCATGTATTGAGATCGAAAATTGACATTCAGGTGGGAAAAAATAGTGACCGTTGTTTTCAGGACGTATTTTAATCTGAAGGATATGGCTATTAATTACATTAAAAGTATCTAATTCGATTCTTCCATATTCAAAAATACTGTCCCCCCTGATCAACCCATATATTCCTATCGGTTTTACTTCCAAGAAATCAAAATCACGCTCATCAGTCCTTCCCATAAATCCACCCGAAATCCCCAATAGTCTCCAATTACCATAAAAATCTTGGTGTTCTAAGGGAATAATCTCTTCACTATAGTATTTGTTTTTATCAATTGAATCAAGATAAAATACAATGCTTTCTTTTTCGCATCCTGCGAGACAAAATATTGATATAAGTGTTAAAAATATCAGCTTATTCATATTTCGATTTATTTGAAGATCTAATTAATTGGAGATCGAAAGCGCATCTATCTTTCTGCATTACAGCCAACTATTCATAAAACAAAAGAGGGGGAATTTGTTCTACTTACGAATTTGTATTTCAGGATCTAACGACAATTAAATGTTAGGATCTAGTTGCTTATTTATTCTGATAATCCTTATACCCTATCTTCTTTCTTGGTGTTGCTTTGTCCTGATGAAGAGCATCGATTTTATCAAGTAGGAATCTGAATACATTGTTGATCTTCTCATCGAGAGCTTTAATTTCTTTGTGAAGAGATTCATCCTTCCTAAGCATAGCCCTATAGATTGCGAAAGCACGCATTATTTCAATATTGATTTTGATAGCTTTCTTAGATCTTAAGACAGACGAAAGCATGGCCACACCTTGTTCAGTAAATGCCATTGGTAATACGCTCGAATGTTTGAGGTTTGATAACCGGTCACAGTTTGTGACCAGTTGATCTTTCTCCTTTTTTGTCAACCGAAACATAAAATCATCTGGAAATCTGTCAGTGTTTCTTTTTACCTGTTGTTTTAAGGCCTTTGTTTCTGTTTCGTAAAGAGCAGACAGGTCAGCATCAATCATTACCTTATAACCTCGTATCTCAAAAATCAAGCTTTGATAATCCGCATGTATTAGAGTAGTATCCATTCATATAGAGTTTATATAATTCACAGATTGTGCCCATTATTTCAAGGCATTTACCCATTTATGAAGGATTATATTGATATATCGTACATTAAGTGCTGAAACTTTCAACAAAGTCTTTGACATTATTGAGACGTAGAACGGTAGAACTAAGCCGCCGTAGCGTGGCGCGGGCTTTGCCTTTGCTGCAAAGGGCGTGACATGCGTTACGGTCGGCTTTAGTGATTTGTTCTACGTCCAATATCTTTAATCTTTCTTTCGCTTGTTATCTATAGCCCTGATTGAAGGAAAAATAATTCCAAAAATAATAGCAAACCTAATTGATGCTTCCCAATCAATCGTCCCGATACCATGAGCTATCAAGCTATAAAAATAACTTACTATTATACTGACAATAAATGTGATTACGCACGTGATTACAAAATCCCGAAGAAAAGTCAATATTTTCATGATGGTCTCTTTGGATATTTACTATTTTGAAATAAATGTGTTATAATCATTTACCAATTGTCTACAACGTCTAAATAAACGTTCTTCTCAGATATCTCCATTCTTTTTATTGACCGTAGAACGGTGGAACTAAGCCGCTATAGCGTGGCGCGGGCTTTGCCTTTGCCGCAAAGGGCGTGACATGCGTTCCGGTCGGCTTTAGTGATTTGTTCTATGTCCAAAACTTATTCAGATTATCTGTATCGTTGAAGAATTGCTCCCAATTTATCCCTGAAATGATAATCACTTTCATCGGGCCACTTATTGAAGAAGTATATAATAATCTCACCTGTTTCAGGTGAAAAATTGAATTCATGTATAAATCCTGGGTTACCACCAGAATGACCCAGTAGTGTTGTACCGTACATGTTGGTAATTAACTCTAGGCCAAGACCATATTTAAACTCATGTCCATCTACAATGAAATTATCAACTAGTTCAGATGACATAGATTGATGGTATTTGTTATCCAGCACCCAGTGTGCGAATTTCATCATATCCTCTAAGTTTGATATTATTCCACCGGCTGCATTGCTTTTGAAATTAGTCCTATCCAAATCTATTGGGTGTCCGTTCTGGTAACACTTAATAATCTGCTTTGTGTCATTTGTAACTTCTGGTTTATAATATGTATTATTCATTTTGGCTGGGTCAAAGATCCGTTGGCGAAATTCCTGGCCAATTTTTTGCTTGGTGATGTCTTCAATAATACTCGCAAGAATCAGAGAATTGGTGTTTGAATATTCATGACTCCCAAATTTTTCAGGCTTATAAAGCATCGCTAATCCAGCTTCAATGAAATCATCACGAGTATACTCCTTCTCAGTATCCGAATAATATGCATCATTAAACTCAGTGTTTCCCTGGTAGTTTTCATATCCGCTTGTATGCTGAAGCAGATGCCTGATTGTGACTATTCCACTATTAGGTATATCTGCAAACCATCGATCAATGGTAGTTTCCAGCGTAAGCTTTCCCTCTTCAATTAATTGAAAAGTCAGGATAGCCAGGAAAAATTTTGTGGTGCTTTGAATAGGGTAAAGTGTAGTTAATTCCAAGGGCAGATCTTTCTCTAAATCAGCTTTGCCAACCACCAACATAACTGTGCCTACTGTATCAGAATGGAAGGCAAGTCCCATGGATGGAACATTTGTTGCTTCAAGAAATCCAAGCATAAAGTCTTGCATATCCGATTCAAACATCGAGCTGATCTCTGTCTTGGCATTCTTTTGACTGTACGACAGGTATGATACTGATAACAGTAAGAAGAGAGCTAATCCTAAGTATTTAATAGTCTTCATTTTTTGGTACATAGAACGGTGGAACTAAGCCGCCGTAGCGTGGCGCGCACTTTGCATTGGAATTCAACCCGGTGTTTTTGGTAGGTGGTTTGCAAGGTACGTGCCACGCGTTAGCGGTCGGCTTTAGTGATTTGTTCTATGTCCAGTAGTTCATTTTATCCATTTCTGCTTAGCCCTACTATATCTATATTGCGAATGCAATTATCTACTTTGCTTTTATTAGCCTTTTATAAGCAAACCAAAGAAAATTAGATAGGACAAGAAATGCAATTCCCACAATCAGTCTATAGTCTTTGAAAGGATTATTTGATAATATGTCAGTCAATGCGATTATCAAAATAATCAAACTTGAAATCCAAATCAAAGCGAGAATTATAATAGCGATCCTTTTCATAGTCTTATACCTTTAAAATCTGTTTCAAGTCTTGTAGAACAACCGCCTCTAAATAAACGCATCTCCCGAACATTGCTAACATTTAATATAGTACATAGAACGGTGGAACTAAGCCGCCTTAGTGTGGCGCGGGCTTTGCTTTTGCTGCATAGGGCGTGACACACGTCACGGTCGGCTTTAGTGTCTTGTTATATTTCAGCATCAAAAATCTGTCTCCACACAGTGTCTAGAACAACAGAATGGCACTCATCTTACCATAGTAGGTTGTCATGGATGAAGCCTTTAATAATAGGACGAGATGGCTCTATCCCCTTTTACCCACAGGTTTCAATCATGGTTTTCGAGAATACTTTTCGAAGACTTTCAATACCTCGTGTTGATTCAGTTTTTCGGCCCATTGTTGAGCCGTAAAGTCGTTCTTCTTCGGGCTAGTATCGGACCCATTTTCCAGCAGAAGATCAACAATCTCGGCACAACCGGATGCACTTGCAAGAATGAGGGCGGTGTAATCTGATTTGCTAACGAAGTTCAGGTTGGCTCCACTTTCAATCAGAAGTTTGACAATGGCGGAGTGATCCTTTCCCGCGGCGAACATTAGCGCGGTCCAGTGCAAATTATTTTGGGCGTTTACGTCAGCACCATTTTGGATTAGCATCTGAACAATGGGAAAATATCCCTTGTCGGCCGCAATCATCAGGGGTGTTTTGCCGATCTCATCGCGCGCATCGACCTCGGCTCCTTCCGCCAGCAGTATTTTAATGGACGCCTCGTTGCCATCGTTTACAGCTTGAAACAAGCTTTCCTGCCCAATTGAAACCAGAGAAAACAGGCATAGTATAATAAGTATCAATGTCAACTTAAATTGTTTTTTCATAACGTTTTTTCCTTTCTTTTTGGACCTGGATTGAATCGATTGTCCTCTTGATTTTGATTCAACTAGAGATTCTAAAAAAAGTGTATTTAATGTACATAGTATATTTTTAAAATATAACGGTGGAACTAAGCCGCCGTAGCGTGGCGCGGTGATTGCCTCTCTTGCAAAGAGCGTGACACGCGTTGCGGTCGGCTTTAGTGATTTGTTATACTTTCCCACTTTATTTTTGCTAGCTTTTTTAAAGTTTTTGAAATCCATTCAGTATGATATGCTAATAGTGAATACGCACATGGTGTGGATTATACTTCCTTAGCCAATAGGCCAAGAAAACCCCTGCTATAATAATAGATAAAACTAGCATCTGTGTTGAACCCAAGTAAGTATTAAAGCTTTCAAGTTCTGAGAGATACATGTTTGTGTTTAAATTAGTATGCCTACTCCCAAACATTATGGCTATCCATCCAAAATGCAATGCCCAGGAATATCCAATATGACCAGTGTAAAGAATTAGACTATTTCTAACAATACCCACAAGAAACAGAGTCATTAAAGTCGATATGCCTAATACTCCTCTGTCAGCAAAAACCCATCTGTAAAAAACGTAATGAATCAGAGCGAAACCGACCGCTAAGCAGATGGAAGCTACTATTGGTCTAACCTTCCATTTATAAACTAGTGTAAAGAGTAGAATTGCGCCTAATACTATTTCTTCATTTAGGACGTAGAACATTACATGGTAATAATCTCGCCAATTATAATACTCAATTCGGATATCATTCTTTTTTCCTATGTATTTCATAATCAAGAAGGAACATCCTGCTATTATGACAACAAGTATGATCGATTTTACAAATGTTTCAAGATTCAACTGCAATCCAACCTTCTCAAGAAAATCATTACCCCATATCAGAAAGCTAAGGAAGATTATCAATATTGTACCTATTGAAGAATACAGCCAATCACCTAAAAAGGAGTATGAGAAAAGCACATATATCAAAATAAGGAGCGTGAATAAAAGTGGATTTCTTAGCCTAAGAATCATAGGGGTTATGTGTTAGGACTAAACCAACTATTTATGTGCATATTCCGAATTCATTATTACCCAAGTGAAAAGTATAACGGTGGAACTAAGCTGCAAACCTTACCGGCTGCATTTTCTTCAAGCTTAGGAATCATATGTGACTTTCAATTGAAAAACTGAACGGTTTGTCGGCTTTAGTGATTTGTTATACGACTTATTCTGACCAAACCGCAAATTCATTTCCACTAGGCTCTGATAAATGGAACCTCCGACCGCCTGGATAGGAGAAGATATCTCTCACAATGACGCCCCCGGCATCGACTACATTTTTCAACGTACTTTCAAGGTCATTGCTATACAAGACGATTAATGCACTGCCATTTTCTGTCCTGGCGCTTAGCTCTGCCTTATAAAAGCCCCCTGCAATGCCTGAATTATTAAATGAGGTGTATTCAGGACCATAGTCTTCAAAGGACCAGCCAAAGGCTTTCATGAAAAAAGCCTTGGTAGCTTCAAGATTCCGAGCAGGAAACTCAACATAGTTTATCTTCTCGTGGTTATCCATAATATATTTTTAGTCGTGTAACGGTGGAAATAAGCCGCCGTAGCGTGGCGCGGGATTTGCGATTCTGCAAAGGGCGTGACATGCGTAAGCGGTCGGCTTTAGTGATTTGTTAGCTGGCTTTAGTCTAGTTGCCAAATAAGTCATGATCGGGTGTACTCGATAAGCGAAGTGAAATCAAGAGCGATACATGGTACATCTCCAACAACCCAAGCGTCACAACCAGCGGATATCTCAAATGCCTCTCCAGGACCTACTTTCGCTTCAAAACCGTTTGGATTTTTTACTATCATATGACCTGATATTAAATAGCCGATGTGGTTTTCCGATGGCTTTCCTGACTGGGGCCCCGCGTGAATAGACCACTGCCATCCAGGCTTGTATGTGCCCTTACCAATTGCGGCAGTATTAAGAACCACATACGCCCTTGTACTTCCATCAATAAATGTTCGCCTATTTTTACCGCTTCCGGGATTCCCGATTACGATCCCTTTTTGCGTTCTGCTTTCTTCACGTTCCATATACTCGATTTTGTCCAGCTACCGGTGGAACTAAGCCGCCGTAGCGTGGCGGGAACTTTGCGATTTCTGCAAAGTGCATGACACGCGTTGCTGTCGGCTTTAGTGATTTGTTATATGCTAGCGATTTTTGTAGAAGAAATACAACATTTCTCCACTATTTTACCAATTTCCAGGCCTCGATCAGATTAACAGCACTACTTACCATATCATCCAAAAATGGCTTTCCATATTCTGTCGAGGCATCCTTTGGATCATTGAATGATAGAACTCCATTACTTGATACTTCACGTATGGACGTTCCCTTACCAGTTTCCTCTGGCCAGAACAATGACGCTTCCCAAATTTTAACGTCTGGATAATCTTCTAGCATATACCTCATTTTACCAATTGCCGATGTGGTTTTTCATGCTTTCTCTGATTGCCCCGCATGCCAATCAAGATCAATCCCTTCGTAGGCCAGTAGGTGCCATCACCAATTGCAGCAGTATTCAAGAACAACTTATGCCATTGTACTTCCGCAATAAATGTTCGCCTATTTTTACCGCTTCCGGGATCCACGATTACGATCCCTTTTTGCGTTGTTGATTGCTTCACGTTCGATATAACCGATTTTTCTCCTGCTAACGGTGGAACTAAGCCGCCGTAGCGTGGCGCGGGCTTTGCCCTTTCTGCAAAGGGCGTGACACGCGTTACGGTCGGCTTTAGTGATTTGTTCTACATCCTAGACACTATAATTAACTATATTTTTGAAGTCTAGTCTCTCGGTGGTAATTATACAATTAATAAGTAAAGCATTCCTCAATTGGCTTTAGGAAGTGGTAGGTTCGCTTTCTCGCAAATGGCAATAAACCTGGGGTTCCCGAACAATTGTTCAAAAAATCGGCCTGTCGCTGCTATATATGTGATTTGCGGATCATGTAATTCAAACCCTGTTTCAATCCAATCCATGGCTTTATCGAGTTGATTAGCAATAATGTACCTAAATGACATGTCAAGGAAGGAAATGGGGTTATTTTCAGCATACTTCTCCATATGCTTCATTAATTCTTCATATGCCGCAACAATTCCTGATTCATCATATATTCTCACAATTTCCTTATAAACATCTTCTTCAATAGAAAAAGGCAGTGAATTTTTCACCGATCGGATCACTTTGTCGTATTCGCCTAAGCGGTAAGCCGATATTTCAACAATCTGATTCGCATTTATGTCATTCGGATCAGCGGCCACAAGTTCCTCTGCGATAGGCAAAGCAGATATAAAATCGCCTGCCTGACCCAGTGTTCCCGAATACAGCATTTTGGCAACAGGATTCAAGGGATCCAGGCCTGCCGCCAGCTCTATCTGTGCCGATGCTTCATCATTCCTTTGCAGAATCAATAATAATTGTGAATACAACAATCTTGACCATGAGTCATTGGGATTTATGGCCAGGGTCTTCAGGAATTCTTTTTCGCTTTTCTCCAAGTTCCACTCCACCAATTGAGCGATCATAGCAGAGAGATAATGGACTTCTGCAAGATCCGGATCCAGTTCCATGGCCTTATTGAGGTTCTCGTATATTTTAGGAGCAGCAACAGAAGGTGATTCGTACCCTGCCTGTTGTATCCACATCCAGAGCTCTGCCCGACCTGCGTAAAGGGGTGCCCAGTCTGGTTCTTTCTCGATGGCACTATTCAGATAATCCAGGGCTTTGAATAAGGATTCCTTCCTGAAATCATTCACGAAAGACCGGGCCTTCAGGTATTCGTCATAGGCCTCCCTGTCCACTATTCTGGATTTCGATAATAAACGTATCTCTTCAGGGCTTAATTCAATCCTTACTTCATGGGCAATTTCTCTTGTAACACGGCCATAAAAGTTCAGAATCTCGTTTTTGTCAACCCTGTATTCTCTTACCAGGATCTGCTTCTCCTCCGGCGAGGTTGTGATCGCCCTGATCAAAATACATACGCTGTCACCATAACAGGTGAGCGTTGGTTCAATCAATAAATCCACATTTAGTTCTTCTGCAATAAGGGGTGCTGACTTATCTGTGTTTTTATAGACATTGGAGGAGGCTTTCCCAGATACCCTCAGGCCACTTACTTTCCCAATATCTCCAATCAGAGAAGCATGCATGCCGGCAGCCACATAATCTAGTGTCTCATCACCGGTGAAATTATCAAAGGGGAGAACGGCCACTGATTGTATCATCCCGGGCTTTATGAGATTGCTTCTGCTGGTAATATTCAGGACGATGAAACCTGCAATGACCACAAAACTAATATAGGTTGCAATTTTCCATGCATTAGGTACCTTGACCCTTTCACTTTCTTGAATATCTTCAATTGGTTTAGTCCTTTCAAAAGTACCCGATGTTAAATCGTATATCCATGATAAAATGATGGCAAGCGGGAAACCCACCGCAAGGACAATAATCACAATGGTTGATAAATTGGCTGGCAGATTCAGCGGCTCTGTGAGATTACCAATAAGTTCAATGATTACAAAAGCTGCAGAAGCATATACCGTAATCACATGAATTACCCTTCGTCTTTTTAGCTCCAGCCAGAAACGGGATAGTCTATTCTGGTGTCCGACCATGATTTTTAATAGCTAGTTTAATGCAACTTAAGATATAATTGACTGCCAGTCAATTGAAATATTTAGATTTTATAACAACTAAAAGCTTAATTCCTGTTAAGGCTCTGCAATAATCTCAATTGGTATGTAGAACGGTGGAACTAAGCCGCCGTAGCGTGGCGCGGGCTTTGCCTTTCTGCAAAGGGCGTGACACGCGTTACGGTCGGCTTTAGTGATTTGTTCTACGATTTGTTTCTTTTCTTGATTACATTATCATGGGCTGATATGAGAGCTTCATGAACAAGTTCTCTAGCAACCTTATTTAGATCAAATGTTGTAGCTCCATTTTCTCCCCACTTGTTTGGGACAGGGTATATATTCTTTGAGTCCATTCTGCAGAATATGGCTTGCTCGTCTGGGGTCAGGAATATGTTTGCGGTATTATTCTCTGTCAAATAAGTAGCGAACATACGCTTACCAGTTACATTATACCCAATTCTATCGAAATGCGATTTTTGCCCTGTGTTGGGAAATGAAAGGGCCATTTTCTCGAATGTCTCGCCAGTTATCATTTCATCCTAGATGTTACAATTGAATAAGTACTTAATCTTTATGGGCTTATTTCACATTGCTGATTACTAAATCGTGGAACGGTGGAACTAAGCCGCCGTAGCGTGGCGCGGGCTTTGCCTTTTCCGCAAAGGGCGTGACACGCGTTACGGTCGGCTTTAGTGATTTGTTCTACGAATAAATTCGTGTTTTATTTCAACGATGTGTCCTAAGTATTGTCTATTTTAGTACAATCCCAAGCTTTAATTTGACAATATACATCTGAAATAGGACATCCTTATCTAGAACTGTTCCCAGTGATCCTTCAATTAATATCCCAATGGACTTGTTTGCCCTAAGAATACTTCCAACCCCAAGCCCAATCGAAGATGAATACCAACTATTTTGGCGCGAATTTACTAGTTCTCCTAAATCGTAATAGTTCATTTCGCTAAAAGTGAATTCATTTCTGAATTCTGTCTTAATGTATGTATCAGATTTTCCCTTGCTCTCTGAGAAATGATAATGGACCTGGACAGGAATCCGGATTTCATTGATAATCCATCTAAAGGATTTGTTATAATCAATAACCGACAATTCAATCCAGCTTTGCATTTCCGTGACATGTCTATTATATCCAACTCCCGATGAAAATGATAGCTTGCTAAACGGTCTATAATGAACTAGTGATTCAAATGATATTGGATCTATTGCATCAAGTCGCAATTCACCATCATTTGGCCCCCAGTACTCTGGAGTCCATGAGATTGAAAACGACAATCGATCGATTTCATTATTTTGTGCTAATACGTTTAAAGAAAGTAGGCTTAGGCTTAGGAATATGATTACTCCAATTTGTTTTACCTTTTTCATATTTGATAATTCATAGTCAAGTATGCCAGTCTTTCAAGATAAAAGTGCTAAAAATTCTTATTACGATTCATCATTATTGTTCGTAGAACGGTGGAACTAAGCCGCCGTAGCGTGGCGCGAGCTTTGCCTTTTCTGCGAAGGGCGTGACACGCGTGACGGTCGGCTTTAGTGATTTGTTCTGCGATCTTACTTCCATTCTTACCTACTTAGATTATGCGTATGCCACCTGGCGATTTTTTCCGTTCACACTTAACAATGCCTCCGTCTCCAAATTGAAAGTGTTAATGCTCAGGATCAATTTGATAGATTATCTCCATTAATTCGATTTACGGTGATCATTCCCTTAAACAAAATGATAAACGTCCCTGCCTTAACGATTTTGATAAAAGCGTTTTAATGCTTTTAATCTTTTATTAGGTTTTCGTGTCAATACTCTCCTACGTAACCCCGACCTTCCATTAACGAATCTCTCATTCTAATTTCTTACAATTAAGACTAGATCCAAACCAGTCAAAATCTATACTTGTACATTGCCCTGAATCATCCATGTTAAACTTTATCTTAATGGAATCATCGAGTGAACTGAAATTACTGCTGTCCTTTGGATAAATAATCGAGGTAACTCCAAAATCAAATTTGAGATACATTATCCCATCTTCCATTGTGATACTGATATTAAAAGAGAATTCTTCAACTCTATACTGACCCATAAGTTCAGCTGATATATCAATATCCTTATAAAGTGACAGGATAGAAGGACTGAAATTATCAATGAGATTAGCATCAGCAACCATCTTGTTCACGGAAATCTTTTCTACATTTTTGTAGTCTGGTATTGAGACTTTGGTCTCATTTTTGCCATTTGTCCAAATATTAGCACTTTGGCTTATGAGTTTAGATTCACCGTTTTTGTAAGTGATTTTTACAAATACAGGAACAGGTTTATTCCCCTGATTAATTACAATTAGCTTATTTTCTTCAAATGATTTAATAGCTAAATCCGAAACTCCGAATTCAAAAAACCATGGTATCCATAGCCAACTCAGATCCTGACCCGATACATTCTCAAAGGTGTAAAAGAAATCATACGGGGTGGGTGATTTTTTAGCCCACCGTTTAATGTACTCCTGATAACATTTTAAAAATGTCTCTTCACCCAGGTGCTGGTGAATGATTGCATATATCATAGCCGGCAGAGGGTAACTGGCATATCCATAACTTGGACCTGTAAGGAATTGCGAGGAAGTGATCAATGGTAAATCTGCAATTGTACCCATGATACCCATTGACCTGGGATTTACACTGGTGAATACATTGGCTATTTCGTAATCATCTTCAAAAAATCGGTTCTCCACTATTGCAGTGTTGTAAGTTGCCCAACCTTCATCCATCCATGCCCATCTGCGTTCATTGGTACGGACATACATTGGGAAATAAGTATGAAACATTTCATGAACTGTAACACTTCGATCCGGTCCGCCATTATTTGCCATCATGGGAAACTCCATGCCTCCCGAACGATTACAAATAAAGGTAGTAAATGCTTCATATGGATATGGAATTCCAGGAATGTCTTCTGAGAAATGTTGCATCGCTTTTTGTTGCTTTTCAATATGATCGGAAAAATCCGTGGCAGTATCTATGGGATAGGCAGAATTAATAAATACCTTTCTGTTACCTACTGGTTGCATGGCTGCATCCCATAAGTAGTGGTCGCTCATTGCAAAGGCAAAGTCAGGAACATCAGATGCCGTATAGTGCCATGTGTTGATTAGAGTCCCAATCCCGTTTTCAATGTCATTGACGGATACAATATGAACGACCTCCTCTGATGACCTGGCCTGTTGATACTTGCTATAAATATCTTCTGGTAAAACATCTGGTGCATTCTCCAATGTTCCTGTAGCCCAGACAATAAATTCATTTGGTGCAGTGATCTCAACATCATAATTAGCCAGGTTGTTATAGAACTCCGTAGTTAAGTTATAATCCAATTTATCCCAGCCGAAAATATCATCGTAGACTGATATCTGTGGATACCAGTAAGCAATAAAAAATGTAGTACTGTCATATGCACCTGTTCTGATCCTGGAAATTGAAGGAATCTTTTGTTTCCAGGAAGCTTTGAAAGTCAAATTTGACTCCCGGTTTCAATGGCTCTTGAAGTGTGAAAAAAATATTTGTACCGCCCCTTTGAGTCATTTTCTGATCATCGAGGTCATAGGATACGCCGTTAATAGTAACATCCGCCAATTCAACACCATCATCAACGTCCTTATCATTAATAGAATATGCTCTAGGATTTCCTTTTTTGTACGCATCTGCATAAAGACGAACAACTAATGTATTAATCTCATCCGGACTATCGTTCTGATAAATCACCTCTTCGTATCCATCGATCAAATTTTCTGATGGGACAATTGTCACCTTAATATTGTAATCAACAGTGTTTTGCCAATAGCTTATGCCTGGTTGTCCATCATAAGATCTTGTTTCCTTTTCGTAGGCTTGCTTAATTTCTGAGGGCATAAAAAAACGAGTTCCCTGTGCAAATGAGCTAAAAATCGAAAATCCGAAGAAAGCCAGCATTGCTAAATTAGATTTTTATTCATGATTTTCTTATTTGGGGGTATATATAAATTTTTAAGCATTCATTGA
>CAWBWE010000013.1:0-186314 GCA_963792395.1 uncultured Bacteroidales bacterium | reverse complement strand
GGTGGAACTAAGCCGCCGTAGCGTGGCGCGGACTTTGCCTTTCCGCAAAGAGCGTGACACGCGTAAGCGGTCGGCTTTAGTGAATTGTTCTACGTCTCATTTGTATTTCATGCTACCCACACCACAGAGGTGTATCTTTTAGGTTTAGTTGTGGCCATCGGACCTCAGCCAGCAAAGGTTTATGGTAACGGCTATGCCCAGTTTGGGAATTTCTGTACCAAAGCTTTTAGTCTGTTCTGATATAATTTCTTATTCATTCTTCATTCATTTCAATTTACTACTTCAAAACGAATTGGGTATAGCCCTTGTTCTACGCCTTATTCCTTATGTTTTCTTGATATTGAAAAAATAATTATAAATCATCATAGTCAGAGATAAGATTATGATGATACTACTAAGATAACTAGACAAATCACCGAATTTTGTATAATAGGTAGCTTTTGCTTTCATAGGAACATCTGCGATCATTAGGTGATCAAGATCCTCAAAATAATCATCTGAAGCTAAATAGTTACCATAAGGATCAACTGCTGATGAAAGTCCACCACTTACAGCTCTTACCTGGGCAAATCCATTTTCAATAGACCTGATGTTGGTTGTTTTGGTATGATAAGGAGTTATGTCTTTCCAATCTCCTGTGGGTACTAATAGAAGGTCTGCTTTTAATTGTCCCACTTGTCGCATTAAGTCAGGGAAATCTGTGTCATAACAGATGGCATAGGATAATCGACCATAAGGTGTTTCAAGGATCCTCATCTTGCCATTGCCAGGCACGGATGGATCAATTCCTTCTACAGGTACATTTTTGAAATATGTATCTCTGACGATACCATTATCATCAATGACTACTATTTTATTCTCTACAAAAGGACTTTCAGGAAAAATAGCATTAGGAATTAATGAACCCATTCCCAAAAAGAAATAAACTTGATTTTCATCAGCAAATCTTTGAGCCACCTTTATGAAGTTTTCCTCATTATCTTTTACCGTTATAACTTCAGCTTCTGATACCACAATTATTTTTGCTCCCATATCGGCAGCTTTTTGAGCCTGTGTCATCAAATAATCGAACTGATCATTAATTACGGTCACTACTTCTGTATATTTCTTTTCATCAGCATGGTCTTTAAAATCCATCATTGCAGCCTGGATGGTCAGGTTTATTGGGTCGGATTGTGACATTTCCCGATCTATGACTTTTTTTACACCTGTGTAGGATTTGTACAGGGCTTCACCCAGAGGAGTCTGTTCATTGGTTATTGCTGCTACCCTTACAGATTTAGAATCATTAAGGTATTTTTCACCTTGATTCAACCGGTAAAACCCAAAAATCACCATAATGACCAAGGCGATAGAAGTTATGGCGAAAAGTCTTTTGTCAAATATACCTTGTTTGTAAGATGTTATTAGCTGCACAACTACTGTTGCACATAGGTACATCAGGAATCCAATACCAAAAATTCCCACTACTGAGGTCCATTGCATGAGCCATTTAATATCGACCAGGTTATTGGCAATGTACCCCATGGATCCCATCGGGCCTTTGCTGAGATAGAGATTAAAAATATTGGCCAGGGAGGGAAGGAAAAGTAGTTGTAATAACAAAGGCAACTTTTTGTAAACAATCCTATCCAGTAAGAAAGGAAGTAAATAGATGAGGCTGAGAATTATACTTATGATGGCAAGTATTGGAGGTGGAAATGGTATAAATCCTTGATTAGCAATAAATGTGGTCACTACAGTGAGTGGAAACATGATTGCCATTGATACCCACCATTTATGCTGCCGAAAATAGTACAGCATAATGCATATTGAAATGAATTGTAGAATACCTGTACCAAATAGACTAATGATGCTTATTATTAGAATGTAGGCAAGATGGTTAGTTAGGAAGAATTTAATTTTTGGATTCATGTCAAAAGTTATTGATTTACAATGATCCAAAATTCAATCTTTCAACCTACAAAAGCGATCGACTTTACAAAGTCGAACTTTTTGTAGGCTAAAAAGGTGTTCGACTTTCTATTTCTGTAAAGTCGAACTTGATAAAGTGTTGTATATGTAATAATTACAATTCTTTCCGATAAGACGTAGGTGTGACACCAAGATACTTCTTGAAAGCAGTATTAAATGAGGATTTTGAATTAAATCCACTTTCGTACATGATTTCTGTGATATTCTTTTCTTTACTTGTATAGGTTTTTAGCAGATGACAAGCATATTCAATCCTTTGCTTATTAATATAGTCGAAGAAATTCCTTTTTACTACCTGATTTAATGATTGAGAGACAAGAGCTGGCTTAAGTTCTAACATTTTGGCAAGTGAATGCAAAGTGATATCCGGATCAAGAAAATGTTTCCTTGTCCTCATTGCATTATCAAGGAGATCGGTCACTTCTTTTAGTCTCTCAAGATCTTCATCAGATTTATCCACTTTTTCATATGTTGATTCGGAGGACAGGTAGGGAATCTGATACTCCATGAATTTAAACAGGAGACGGCTGCCTATATATATAAAAATGATTGAACTGATAATAATAGCAGCATTCCACAGACCTGGTGAACTATACCTCAGGATGTTCTGGATAAGAGAAAAAGCGAATATGAGCAGGAAACTGATTAATATGGTACTAAGCCAGCCCACATTTTTATCATGCAAGTCAGCATATTCCATATTGAGCTTTGCGTTGTATACCTTTATTTCTCGAAAAGAAAAAAAGAGATAAACAGCGATTATGCCGAATATAATGATGGTAGTTACGCCTGCCATTGACGGCGGATTATTTAACGCCTGATTAAGAACCTCAATCTTAGAAGAATGAGGGAGTCTCTGATAATTAAATTGTACAAATGGTAGTGCTAAAATGAAGGGAATAAAATGGAGTCCATCGGATTTCTTAAAGGTAAAATGAGTACTCAAAACAGCTTTGGTGAACAGATACATGCCGGGTCCCAATAAAAGCACGAATGAGGGTGCCCAAAAAGCTGCTGAAGGATAAGTCTTAAAAATCCAGTCATCCAACCGATCACTTCTAATAGAGAAATAAGAAAAATTGTTAGACACAATGAAAGAAAAAATCTACTCCACGGTGATCCCATCTTTTTGATGTGAATAAAAATTAGCAGCAATGAGATTATGAAGATATTTATAGATATTATGGAAGTCATCATATGGCTTGAAACTAATAAATAAACATTATACCTATGTTATTTTGTGACTTTTTTGGTACGTAGAACGGTGGAACTAAGCCGCCGTAGCGTGGCGCGGGCTTTGCTTTTTCTGCAAAGGGCGTGACATGCGTTTCGGTCGGCTTTAGTGATTTGTTCTACGTCTTAGTTCATATTGCCCAGTTTGGCTAAACCTTTACTCTTGCGTTTTTGTTCTTCGGTAGTTTCTGATTACCATTTTTCCCAATATTATTTCAGGGCTTCAATCATTTTATCTTTTGTAAGACCAGCCAATCCTAATTTGTGAAGCGTTCGAAGTGCATTGTTATGATAATCAGTTTCGAGTAACACGGATACCAACTTAATTATTGCAGTAATAACCGGCGTTTTAACATCAACTGATTTTGCCATATTTTCTAATAGCACAAGCCCGTAACCAACATCTTCAGTGAAATAGCGATAATCAATCTGGGTCTGTGCTTTAATGCCTGCAAAGCCAGGCGCTTTACTGTATCCTGTATAATAGTTATTTTCAAGCATATAACCTTGCAAGTATCCGGTTTCAGGTTCAGAAAGGATTGCCAAACCAAAAGCATCTGCAATGGCCATTCTCTCCTTATCCACAGCTTCCATAAGTTTCCCAACGGCAGGGGTAATACCTTCTTCATAGAAAAAGAAATCGAGAGGCGATTCTATTCTACCAACATTTAACAAAGAAACTGCAGGATGAATAACATTGTTCCCATTTTGTAGTAGGGTTTGTAATACATTTTTATATGGTTTGCTACCAGGGTAAACTTGTTTGAAGTATTGATAAATAATATCAATTTCTGATGAAGGCAGTGATGCAATAAATAATCCGTCTTTTAGTTTGTGAAAAATATGAACTTCTCCAGGATTCAGAATTCTGCAAGCATAGGGTAATGTTGATGTTTCGGCAACTATAATTTTTTGGTCAAAAAAATCCAATCCTAACTCCTTTTTAAATATTAACGCACCTCCGTTTGTTGCAGGACAAACAATAACTTTTTGCCCTTTTTTCATTACTTTTTTATACTCACGAGCAAATGGAACCGTCGCATAGGATGGACCTACAACATATATTAGTTCAGCATCAGCAACTGTTTCTGCTATATCATGTCCTGCGTATGAAATATGTGCAAATCCACTTATAACTCCAGAACATTTAATGCCTCGTGTCTTTTTAATTGCATTTATGTTCACAGAAAAATTCTCAAAATCAAATAATCTGACATCATTCCCTTGTAATGCACAGTCTGCTGCTACTGCACTGCCGCCATTTCCAGATCCTAATATTGCTATTCTCATATTATATTAATTTCAACAAGTTCAATATGTAATTGCTCGATTGCTATCTAAACAGTTATGTTAACTTTTTTATCGACCCATGTCCCAGGCTTCGCATTCAGTTTTTAAAGTACGTAGAACGGTGGAACTAAGCCGCCGTAGCGTGGCGCGGCCTTTGCCTCTCTGCGAAGGCCGTGACGGGCGTTTCGGTCGGCTTTAGTGATTTGTTCTATGTCTATCCCTTATACCCGACGTTCCGCGCTTAGTAATTTGCTACTTACATATATTTGGTTTACTAATCACTTTGTTATGGCTAGTAATTTAACTTTATAAAATTGCATTTCTTAATTTGACGCTTCATGTGTAATTATAAATTTCTTTGTTGCTAATGTTCTATCCCCTGCTAATGTCCCGTGGCCACTACCCCCTCCAGACATCATATAATTTGGTCTGAGTTTTAATTTTGTTTCACGCAGCTCAGGCAACCCAATAACTATATCGGTTAAAACAATTTCAATATTCTGTTTTTCCGAAAGCTCCAATTCCATATCAATTCCTTCATCCGGAAATGCAAAATACTTAAGAGAATACCAATCTGTACGTTCTAAACGCCTAAGTTCTTTCGACTTAGAATTATTGATACTCACTTTAACAGAATCTGAATCAGATCTTATGAAAATGAATAGATTATCAGCGTTTCTTTCCGAATTTATGTAAAGTTTTATAACTCTTTGATTTTCAATAATGCTATCGTTTGTAACAATAAGATTTGGTGTTGGAAGGTTTTCTGATTCAACTTTATTTATAATAAAATCCCTTTTCAAATGCGGGAAAAAATCATTCAGATTTGAAGTTTCAGGTTGCTCAGATAAATAATCCACCGTCCATTCATCTGTTTCATTGCTAAAGCTGGTAAAGAAGGTCTCGTTTGTATTACCATTTGTAGCCAAAATCAATGAATTTTGTTTTTTATGCCTTTCATTATATTCCAGGCTAACCGAACCGTACAATAAGAAAAATAATCCGGCAGAAAATGTTAATAGGGGAACAAGCCAAGGCTTAATGCGTGTGATAATATCAATATGAACGATTAACAAGCTTAAGCATAGCGAAGTAAGTAGTATTGCTCCTCCCGCCATACCTAATCCCATGGCTACAAAAATCAATAAAGTTAGATTTGAAAACCAGAGTAAGGCTGGTAAGGCAAATACTAAAAACAAAGCTATTTGCAATACTGAATATTCATTATGATTCTTCCTGAGGAAAATAAATACTAAAGGAATTAAACTAAACAATAGGGGCCAGGTGAATAGATAACTTACTCCGGGAACCATTAAACTGGCTGTAACCATTATTATCGCCCAAGCAATTAATGAGCCAAGTGTTAGTTCCCAGACATTTGTTGGTTTTCGATATAAAAAATAGATAATAACCGAAATGCCCACCGTTGCGAGACCTGTTATCAGGCTAATTTGACCGCTCCAAATCAGCAATAGTAAAAGCAGAATTATAAACGGAACTAAATGCCATAGTTTTATTCCTTTCAGCGCTAATTTGTAAAACAAAAATGATACAGCGATTGCTATACCAACAAATCCAAGAAGCAATATCCTATGGTTGTAAAATAATAATCTGAAATCATCCCCAGGATAATATTTTATTAATATAAAGTAGATTAATGTTACAATAGAGGGGGCGATTACCAGATGGATGATAAATGACAAAAAACCAAACAATAAACGAATTGGCCTTATGATCTTTCTTCTAAATCCTATAAATATTAATCCTAAAAGAGCGAGGCAGGTCAATAATATGAATGGTACAACCCATTTTTCTGAATAATGAACGAAGCCTTTACCAATAGTGTTAAAATAAACTGAATTTCCTTTTTCTGAGTTATTTAAATCGATGTTTGCAAAATGCAGTATTAACGAGGTGGCATAAGAACCATGATGTTGGATAGATTCAACAGAAGTGTTTCTTTCATTATCGCCGCCCGTATGATAATCGAAACGATTTTCTATGTATGCAAAATTGAATCCCTTGAAACCATAGTTTTTAAAGGGAGTCAAATCAGTATCATTTGGCATGTTCCGATATATTTCATAAGAAAGAGAATTGGCTATGGGATATGGAACTGCTTTGGCGAATTCAGAAATAATCCAATTGTTGTCTATGCTGGTTTCAAACATTAAACTTGGCCCACTGGTTCCGCTACTTTCAAAATTCAGAACCAGCCCGATGTTTTCAGCTAATGGATGTTCTTCTACAAAGGCTCTGGCTCCAACAAGGCCGATTTCTTCGCCATCGGTAAAAAGGAATATAATATCGTTTTTGAAAGGCGGTTTTAGTTTAAGAAGCCTGATGGTTTCAAGCATGGTAACAATAGCCGAGCCATCATCCGATGCGCCATAGGAATCCTCAACAGAATCGTAGTGCCCTGCTATTAGAACCGACTTTCCGCTATCTGTTCCAGGTATTTTAACAATGATGTTTTTAACTGTTGCCGCTAAAGAATAACCGGGATATAAAACTTCTGCAGTATGAAGCTCCGGTTCAGTGTCCATCATTTTCAATTGGTCGACCAAATAGTTGTATACTTTCTCGTGTTCATTTGTTCCAATTGAATGTGGCTTAGCAGCAATGTGCTTCATGTGTTTCATTGCACGCTCAGCTGAAAATTCGGTTAAAGGAGAATCTTCAGGAACAGATTGAGGAGCATTATTAAGTTGAAAACCAATTATTGGGATCGCTACAATTAGTATTAATAATGACAAGCTAATGACAAAATCACTTTTGATTTTCATTTTAATAGCGGTTTAGATATTTGTTTATAATTAGCAATAACGGTTATAGTCTGCTAGTAATTCAATTAGGACATAGAACGGTGGAACTAAGCCGCCGTAGCGTGGCGCGGGCTTTGCCTTTCCGCAAAGCTCGTGACACGCGTTTCGGTCGGCTTTAGTGAATTGTTCTACTTCTTCTTTAGTATTAATACCAAAAATGTTTTATTGCCTTCTGAAATGTAATTGGTGTGACAGAACAGATTTTGTATATCGCTTTGTTATGCAATGGCATACCGTTATTCCTTCGTTAAGAATTCAATAACCATAGTATTCATCATGTCCGGGCTTGTATTGCAAACGCAATGACCGGCACCGGTACAATACATAATTCACTGCTTTTAATAGCACGATATAATTCCAGCCCATGTTCTAGTCTGACCATTCCGTCTCCATCGCCCATTAGTATCAATGTTCGTGGTTTGATATTCCTCAACTCTGAATCAGTTAGTAACGGAAATTCATCCATCAAATTACTTTCGTATTTTAAAAGTCTTTCCAATAAGTCCGATTGTGGGTTAATGCTTTTATACCTGTCTATCCAACCTGTACTCGGATTTCCTATGCGTTTAGAATAAGTCCATTCAAGCAATCTAAGCGACGCTCCTTCTGCATGGATTACACCGCCATCGCTAATAATCCTTTTGACTTTATCCGGACGATCATGTGCCAAAATCAATGCTACACCCGCTCCCATCGAGCATCCCATAACGTAGACACTATCAAGTCCCAAAACATCTATCAATTCTGATATATAGTCACTGAACAATTGATGGCTGATTGAATCAGCATGGTAGGATCTGCCAAATCCTGGTAAGTCTATTCCAATTACTCTAAAGTGATTGGATAGTTCCGGGATGACCATTCGATACAAAGCCATAGAACTGTAATTTCCATGAAAAAGAAGAAAAGGAGTGCCCTGTCCATACTCCTCGTAGTAAATCTTGGTGTTAAAAACAGAGACGTACCTTCCATTATTGGAACCATATGGAATTTCTTCCTGACACAACACAGGTTGTGAGACAATTATAAGTGCTGCAGCGAGTAGGTAAAACAACAGCTTCTTCATGATACGTCAGTTTAAGGGTTTTTATCAATACGCTTGTGCATGACTATTGAATAGATTCAGAAGATTTAACTATTTCAATAAGAAGTAGAACGGTGGAACTAAGCCGCCGTAGCGTGGCGCGGGATTTGCCTTTTTCGCAAAGGGCGTGACACGCGTTACGGTCGGCTTTAGTGATTTGTTATACCCCTATTAAAAGAACTTTGATATGGTAATTTGTAAAACAAAGAATATCAGCTATTTCGTGTATGAGCAATTCGTTGAAAAGTGTACATTCGGACTGCCGTCCATGCACAAAAAGAATCCATTCGGTGGAAAGGGTTCTGTCCAGACGCAAACTTCCTCTAACGTAGGCATATCTCCGATATCCAGATAACATCCATAGCTTTCATTCAGCCCCGTACCTAGATTGCTGTTATTCGACAGATTAAGGCTGGTCAGTTGATTTAGGCCACATTGGAGTTGAATGAGATCAGGTAAATTACTAACATCCATGCTGCTTAACTGATTTTCGTAGCACAAGAGGGTTTGAATTCCTGTTTGGATTGTCAGATTAATTTCAGAGATTTGGTTAGACGCGAAATTCAGAAATTCAAGGCTAGGACAATACCTCACATCTAAGGATTTAAGCTCATTTGTATACAGCCCTAAACTCCTCAGCGCAGTGCATCCTGATAATTCAATTTCTGTCAAATGATTCATGCCCAGGCTCAGGTTTTCCAAGTCGGGATGGGATCCAAGTGTAGCGGTTTGTAGTTGATTTCCCTGAAAGTAGGCCCAATTCAACTCCGCCAGGCCGGACAGATCCACGGATATCAGGTCACAAAATGCAAAGAAAAGCCATCTCAATTTCGGATTCGTGGAAAAGTCGATGTGGGTCATCCTGTTCATTTCCGATACAAGAATCTCTAGAGACACCGCCCCGGTTATATCCAGGCTGGTTAGTCCGCAATACTGACAGTTTAAAGAGAACAGGTTCGGATGATTGGAGACATCAAGCTGCCGAAGGTCAACATTCCTTTCACAGGCGAGTTCTTCCAAGAGGGGATTGTTTGAAATATCTAGCGTCTTAAGACGACCGTGACTGCAATAAAGGATCCTCAGATTCCTGCATTCCGCCAGATTTATCCAGGTAAAATGGTTTGATTCGCAAGATAGGCTGTCCAGGTTGATGAATGCTTCTATGCCCGTCATATCAATGATTCCTTTCCCGTTCAAGTCCAGTTTGGAAATGGCCTGTGCTTCAGCTGGACTGATCATCCCATCGGCATTTGTGTCCACTCCCTGTTCGATCAATGCTTCCAGGAAAGTGTGATCGTTGATCTTGATCTCCTCCGGCTTATCCTCACAAGAGAAGGTAAACAGGAAGAAACTGCAGAGAAGACTTATTGCTTTTAACGAGTGCATGATGGTTGAAATTTAGGAGGTATAACATATATTCTACTGCCAATTGCGGGATAATACTCTGGTTAGTATTAATATGCTGCTTGATGGTTGGATATACCGAATAGTATCGGTTACGATTTGAACGGGGTTTTTAGGAAATAAGTACAGAGTTAAAACTCTCGGCATTTCACAGCTTCGCCACCTCAGTCCCAAAAAGAATTCCTTGAGTTTGAGAATGCAATGAAATTTACAAAGAAATGAAGTCAATAACAATGAGTAAGTGTTATCACAGGGGTGATATGTGAATGCAAATCACATCAATAAAGGCAAAGGCTGGGTCATATAGTATCTCGGAAAATGTTTGTCCGGTTTACAGGGGTCAGCATAAAGGAATGAAACGCTCAAAATTTTTGGATCATGTCAGGGAGGTCATTCGAAGGAGTCAATTCAGTTATAGTACAGAGAAGACCTACACCAGCTGGATATACCGGTTCATTATCTACCACCGGAAAAAGCATCCCGGGGAGATGGGTGGAAAGGAAATCGCGCAGTTCCTGACTTACCTGTCAGTGGAAAGAAAGGTTTCCGCTTCCACCCAGAATCAGGCGCTTAATGCGCTGGTTTATTTGTACAAACGGGTATTAAAGATTCCTCTGGAAAATTTCGATTTCAGGCCCGCCAGAATTGGCAAGAGACTGCCTGTAGTATTAAGCCGGGAAGAAGCACAAAAGGTAATTTCAAACCTGCAGGGCGAATTTCATTTAATGGCTTCCATCTTATATGGCGGTGGACTGCGCTTAAGTGAATGCTTACATCTGCGTGTTAAGGATATAGATTTTGGCCTAAATGAAATAATTGTTCGTGGAGGTAAAGGGGACAATGACCGGAGAACTATCCTTCCCGTCTTGGTAGTGCCAAGTCTGAACAGACAAATAGAGAAGGTAAGGCTCCGACTGGAGGAAAACATGTTCTTGCTGGGATTCAGCGGCGCATCCATGCCTGAAGCATTGGAACGTAAGTATCCGAATTCGCCGAAAGAACTGGCATGGCAGTATCTCTTTCCAGCCAGGAAACCAGCCCTGGATCCCCGGTCAGGCAGGTTGAAACAGCACTATCGACATGAAAGCTACGTGCAAAAAGCCGTGAAGGCTGCTGTAAGAAAGTCTCAGTTGACAAAAAATGCCACCTGCCATACCTTCAGACATTCATTTGCTACCCACCTTCTCGAGGCTGGTTATGACATTCGTACCGTTCAGGAGTTGCTGGGTCATAAAGATGTTCGAAGCACCATGATTTATACCCATGTACTTAACAGAAACAAATTCAACGTTCAAAGTCCACTGGATAGCTGGAGTTCTCCATCAGAGGGCTAATAGCTTTTTTTGCTGCTGAACAAATGCATTAGTATCGTCTTCCCACTGAACCTTCCTTACAGGCAAATGGAACATTCTGACAAGCAACATCTTAGCATCTGTCAATTCCCTGAGAAAACCCGAATATGACTGATAATCAACAAATTTGGATTGACATGTATATATATATACATTTAAACTAAATGAAACAGCCCATCCTGATCTTTATCCTGTTGCTTTTTGCACTTAGCAATTGTATTGATCCCTACTTCCTGGAGCTGGATGATAATGAATCGCTCCTGGTGGTGGAAGCACTGGTCACCGATGAGCAGGCGTCTTACACCATAAAGATCTCCCTTACCTTTCAGGATGTGACCACCTCCCCTGTTATGGTCTCCCATGCGGAGGTGAGTGTGGTTGACGAAAGTGGAGGTTTGGCTGTTTTCCAGGAACTTGAACCGGGTATCTACAAATCAGATTCAGCGCTGTTCACCGGTCGGATAGGAGGAACCTATACGCTGCATATCAAAACGGAAGATGGCCTGGAGTATAGCTCTGATGCTTGTACCATGACCGCGGTTCCTGATATAGACAGCATTTACTATGAGGTTGACAGGGATTTTTTCGAAAATGGAGAGGTCGAAGAGGAAGGCATCCGGATCTATTTGGACACAGACAATCACGAGGAAGCTTGTCAATTCTTTCGCTGGGAATTTGAAGAAGTGTGGAAATTCCGGGTCCCCTATCCGATCATCCATCAGGACCTTGGGTATAAGGAATATACATGGATTCCTATGAAAAACGATTTTTGCTGGAGATACGAAGGGTCCAAACAGATTCTTATTCATTCTGCAGCAGAGCAAAACAGCGAGCAGATAAGCAGGGAGCCCATCCATTTTTTTGCTTCTGCCAGATCCAACAGGTTGCTGAAACAGTACAGCATCCTGGTCAGGCAATATTCACTATCCGAACAGGAATTCTCGTTCTGGGAAAACCTGAAAGAGATCACCGAAAGCGGGGGAGATATCTTTGAAAAACAGCCCTTCCCCATCGAAGGAAATATCAACTGCATCAACAACGAACAGGTAAAAGTGCTGGGATATTTCCAGGTTTCAGCTGTGAGTAGCGGCAGGATCTACATTCCCCTGAGTCAGGTGAAGGAATTGGACATTCCTGTTTTTGAATATCCATGTGAACGGATTATATACCGCGACAGGTCGCTGCAGGAAAGAATTTATAAAGAGCTATTGAGGGAGGGATATGTTCTGTTCTGGGTGGAAGAATCGGAATTCATGGGCCCACCCATAAGCTGGCAGTTTACCAACGCTGAATGTGCCGACTGCTCTCTGACCGGAAACCCGGAAAGACCCGATTTCTGGGTGGATATGGACTGACCTGGATGACGATATGAAATCCTCCGATAACATACGATCCAGACCTGTTTTGCAAAAGTTGGCCTGCCTGCTTTGCCTGGTTTTGATTGGCTGGCATCCGGGGATCTCACAGGAAAGCCCAATTGATTTTAAAGAGTCCCTGTATCTCCAGACCGACCGGGATCTGTATGTAGTGGGCGAGCAGGTATGGTTGAAAGTGTATAAGCTGGATGCCCTGGAGAACAAGCCTGATAATTTCAGCAAAGTGGTCTACATCGAACTGCTCAACCAGGACGGTTTCCCGGTCAACCAGCTGAAGCTGCATGTGCCTGACAAGTCGGGAAGTGCCGGGTTTACTCTCTCCGACACTCTGAGTAGCGGAAATTACCTGCTTCGTGCCTATACCAGCTGGATGAAGAACTATCCTGCAAGGGAATTCTCATTCAGGACTATTTCCCTGATCAATCCCTTTCGCGCGATGGAGAAGATTGGGGTGGGGAATTCGATCCCGGTGGGCGAGGGCGGGGATACCTGTCACCCAACTCAAACTGATAGTGGAATTTTTCTGGCGCTCGAAAATGATTCAGACAGCTATGGTACCCGGGAACGGGTCCAGATGAATATCCGGGCTGCAGATTCATCCGGCAATCCCGTGGATGCAGATCTCTCTGTTTCAGTTGCCCGGTCCTGCTGGTATGCGGATCACAGGGCGCACATGCAGGATCTGGTCCCTACTCCCAGAAAGGAAGAGCCAGATGATCCCGCCACCTATTTACCTGAACTGGAAGGTATTATTCTCGAAGGTGCCATCCTGAACAGCCAGAGCGATCAGCCCATAAGAAATGAGCAAATTGTGCTGTCAATGGTGGGGAAAGCAGCCAGATGCCAGGTTTACAGAACAAAAGACAATGGGAAATTTTATTTTACCCTGGATGATACGGGGGTGCAGGAAATTGTTATTCAGCCGGCAGATTCAGCTTTGCGGGATTTTTATGTTGAGCTTGAATCTGACTTCCATAATGGATATGATCATCCCTTCCCGGGTCCCTTTTACCTGGACACTGCCAGACTTCAGGCACTAAATCAGGGCATCATCAATATGCAAATCGAGAATATCTATAACCCATACCATCAAGGCAAATCACCGGGCACTCCTGAGGCAATTAAACAGGACTTTTACGGGGATCCGGAATTTAGTATACAAATATCCGATTACATCCTCCTGCAAAATATCCGGGAAGTGATCAAGGAGATTATTCCAAAGGTCTCGCTTCAGGAAAAGAATGGTAAATCCTCATTGTGGATAGAAAACGGTATTGATGAAAAGTATTTCGACCACAAACCTTTGGTTCTGGTGGATGGAGTCCCCTTCGATGATGTGGACCAGATTTTGAATATCAGCATAGGGGACCTGGAACAGATTGAAGTGATCAACCTGAGGTATTTCCTGGATGGCCATATGTTTGAAGGCATTATACATTTTCTGACAAAAGCTGGAAAAATGGCAGGTCTGGAATTTGACCATGCCGTCTTCAGGCAGGCCTATGCCGCATTTTCTGAGGAAGCCCGTTTCAGAAGCCCGTCTTATGGCAGTGATTCCTTAAAGAACAGTCCACTGGCTGATTTTCGAAATACCCTTTACTGGAATCCCGTTTTGAATACCCGGGAAGACGGGGAAATCAGTATTGAGTTCTACACTTCAGATGAGCCCGGAGAATATACGGTTTATGTGGAAGGAATTACCCCGGGCGGGAAGTCCGGTTTCATATGTAAGAAACTGCTTGTGCATTAATCAAGATGTTGCGATAATGAAATATCCTGTTATACTTTTTCTGGTCCTGTTCTCCCTTTCGCTGAGGGCTCAAACACCCGGACAGGATACGCTTCAGGAAAAGCATCACCACCTCCTCCATCCCTCAGATGCGCTTATGAACGGCAGGGAGTACAAGTTCTATTTCAACCCTCGCCTGTCAGGCCCGCTTATCCCGCAGGACCCTCTACCTTCGGCTTCTGTGCTTACCCGGGAGAAAAGGTATCTGAATGTCCTCTTGCTGTATGATACCTACAAGGACCTGCTGCTCTACCATAATCCCGCAACCCTTTACAATGGGATGCTAATCATGGTGGTCGTCAACAGCAATCTCATAGAGGAATTCACCCTTCAACTACCATCGGGGCAGGCGAGATTCAGGTATTTGAATTTTCCGGAGAACCAGGAAGGATTATTAAGCAGTGGGTTTTATGAAATTGTAAGTGAGGGTATCTGTATGTACATTATAGACCATTTTTCGGTTAAGAAAACCCAGGCCGGTGGAGTAGGATATCAATACAAAACGCAGGGCTATTTTATCATCTCAGGGACTGCCTATAAAATCATGGGAAAGAAAAGTTTATTAAGAGCGCTTTCTGATCAGCCCGCAGAGGTGAACGAATATCTGAAAAGAGAGAGGATGCGGGTGAGAACGGCTAACAAAGAGCAGCTTAAGGGCTTGCTTGATTATTATATGAAGAAGTGAAAAGACTGCTGCCCATATGCATCCTGACTATGTTGTGCCTTCCCCTGATAGCACAGGAAGAAAGGCTCAACCTGAAATTGGAGGAGGTCCTGTTCCGTGAGTTGGTCGACTCCCTGGAAGAAAAAGTCTGGTGCAAGGTATTTTACGCGGATAGCTGGGTGGACAGCTTCTATGTAAGTGTAAATGCAGAGCAAAAAGAGCTTGGCCAAATCATGGCTGATGCACTGGCCGGAAGTGGATTCACCTTTATAGTGAAGGGTCACAACCAGGTGATCCTGTCCGAAGGATATACCATTAAGACAAATTTCCTGGAAGAGTATGAAAAGTATCTGGCTGATCACTTGTCGAAACCGGATACTTCCGGGTACAGTTTGAGCGGCCAGGCTGATGAGAAAGAGGAAAGTATCAATGAGGAATTCAGGTTGTACTATATTGGAAACCCAGCGGAAATGGACCGGGCAGGAAAGGTCAGAATATCCGGAACCATTCGGCATACGGGCTCTGAGGTGCCTGTTCCGGGAGCAATCGTCTATATCAGAAAACTCCAGATCGGTGCTTCCACAGACGCAAAAGGGAACTATGAACTGCTTTTGCCCAGGGGGCAGTACACGGTGGAGTTCCGAAGGATGGGCATGAAATCCACCAGCAGGAACCTGGTTGTGTACTCGGGGGGGATATTTCATATGGAGATGGAGGAGAAAATCAACCAGCTGGAAGAAGTAACTGTTTCGGCCGAACAGGAGAACCAGGTACAAAATATGAGAATGGGAACGGAAAAGATCAACCTGAAAATGTTGAAGCAGATCCCCATGGGTCTGGGAGAAATTGATGTGATCAAGAGCTCACTTTTGCTGCCGGGAGTGCAGTCAGTCGGGGAAGCGGCAGCGGGATACAATGTGCGGGGTGGCAGTACGGATCAGAATCTGATGTTGCTGAACAATGCCCCCATTTTGAATCCTTCCCATTTTTTCGGGTTTTTTTCCACCTTCAACTCGGATGTGATTGGGGATGTCACCCTCTATAAGAGCGGTATTCCGGCCTCCTATGGCGGGAGAATCTCGTCGGTGATGGATGTCAGGCTTAAGGAAGGCAGCAAGGAAGAGTTTAAAGCCAGCGGGGGCCTTAGTCCCATCACCGGGAGGATACTGATCGAAGGGCCCGGTGAAGCAGCGGGCCACTTACATCCTGAGCGCCAGAAGTACCTATTCCAACTGGATCCTGAAGCAGCTGGCCGACAAGCGCCTGCAGAACAGCAGTGCCGGGTTTTACGATATCCAGGGAATGACCAATATCCAGATCAATCCGAACAATAAGCTCTCCTTATCCGGATATTACAGCAAGGACCATTTTGATTTTTACCAGGTCAGTGCGTTCTCCTATGTCAACGGGGCCGCCACGCTGCAATGGCATCATGCATTCAGGGAGAACCTGACTGCCGATTTTTCGATCACCACAAGTGACTACCATTACCAGATCAATACGGTGGAGAACCCGCTTGCCATGAAAGGGATGCGCTACCGCCTGGATCAGCGTCTGGCAAAAGCAGGTTTCACCTATTATCCTTCTGAAAAGCACAAGATCAACTTTGGCCTCAGTTCCACACTCTATGAGCTTGCCGCGGGAGAACAATTCCCTTTAAATGATTCGTCCAACGTGCTGCCTAAAAAGCTGGAAGAAGAGCGTGCGCTGGAGAGTTCTGTTTTTATAAGTGATGTATATTCCCTTTCGCCCAGAATTACCATTTCAGCCGGTTTGAGGTTTAATGTTTATGCCTTGTTTGGCCCGGGCAGTGAATACAGGTATGCCGGGGATGCTCCGCTTTCCCTTGAGAGCCTGCAGGATACCCTGCAGTATAGTGGCGGGGAAGTAAAAAGCTTGTATCCGGATCCTGAATTCAGGATCTCTTCCCGCATATTACTGGGGCCGGCCCTGTCTCTGAAAGTGGGCTTTCAGAGAATGTACCAGTATATCTATATGCTGTCCAATACTGCAGCCATTTCACCCACGGATATCTGGAAACTCTGCGATAATTATATAAAACCCCAGCGAGGCGACCAGTATTCCTTTGGTATTTACGGGAATTTCGTAAGGAATACGCTGGAGGCATCCATTGAAGGATACTACAAGGATCTGGAAAACATCATCGATTACAAAAGTGGGGCAGTCCTGCTCATGAATGAGCAAATTGAGACTGTCCTCTTGAACGGGAAGGGCAAAGCCTACGGCATTGAGTTTATGCTGAAGAAGAATAAGGGAAATATTACAGGATGGCTGGGGTATACCTATGCACGCATCTTTCACAAAGTGGAGGGTACATATGACGAAGAAATTATCAACAATGGCAACTATTTCCCGGCACTGTACGACAAACCCCACGATCTGAAACTGGTGGTCAATGCCAAATTGTCCAGGCGCTTTAATCTGACCTCTAATTTCATCTATACCACTGGTCGTCCCATCACCTACCCGGTGGGATATTTTGAATATGGTGGCGTGAACAGATTCTTTTACTCCCAGCGGAACGAGTTCAGGGTAACGGACTATATCAGGCTCGACCTGGCGGCAACCTACAACGGCAATCTTCTGGCAAGAAAATGGAATCATTCCTCCCTCACCTTTGCGGTCTATAATGTGCTGGGAAGAAAAAACCCTTACTCCATTTTCTTCCGGCTGGATGAGGGGGTGGTAAACGGCTACAAAATGTCGATCTTTGGACAACCCATCTTCACCCTTACCTACAATTTCAAGATTCGGGGGAACGCTTCCGATGATTTTTAGGATTCCCGCGGAATTTCACACAGGCCAAAGCAACTAAATCCGAATAGAGTGCCAGGATGTTTCTGTTGAATGTCCTGCGTAATTTGTATGTTTACAATCTGAAAAAAAAATATGAAAAGACTATGGCTCGTCATCTTGTTTGTGGTATTTGTTTCCGAAACAACTGCACAGATCTATCAATTTCGCGGACCCGACAGGGATGGAAAGTTCCCGGAAAGCAATCTCCTGAAAGAGTGGCCGGAAGGCGGTCCGGAATTGCTGCTGGAATTTGAAGGCATTGGAGAAGGCTGGTCATCCGTCATCTCCAACGGAAAGTACATCTATGCCTCCGGGCAAGATCGGTAGTATGGATCATTTAACCTGTATCGACTTTGAGGGCAACAAGCTATGGCAGGTTGCCTATGGAAAGTCATGGGATCAGTCCTATCCCAATACCCGAAGCACCCCAACCATTGAGGAGGACCGGATATACATTATCAGCGGGGTCGGGGAACTTGGTCTGTCTGAATGCCGAAACCGGGGATATCAACTGGAAGATCAATGTGGATGAAGACTACCAGGCCGATTGGCATACGCTGGGGTGTGGCCGAATCCCCGCTGATCGTCGACAACAAGGTCATCTGTTCCCCGGCCAGCGCCCTGGCTACTTTTGTGGCTTTTGATAAAATGACCGGAGAAGAAATCTGGAAATCACCAGGCACCGACGGACAGCGTTCCTATGTATCCCCCATCCTGCGTAATTTCAACGGCAAAGACATATATTCTGGGAGCATCTGCCAGTGACTTGTTCATTGTAGATCCGGAGAATGGTGAAATCCTGACCTCCTACAAATATTTCGACTCCTCCATTTGGAAATGGCAGCCCAAGGGCATGATCTGGGCCAATTCACCGGTAGTGAAAGGCAACATGATCTTTTTATCCATCGGATATAACTATCCGGCAAAAATGCTCAAAGTCAATGACGATGTAAGCTCCCTGGAAGAGGTCTATACCAATATCGCTCCTGGACAACCACCACCACGGGCTCATCGAATTGGATGGCTACCTGTATGGATCCTACTGGATAAGCAACGGCACCGGGGCCTGGGCCTGCCTGGACTGGAACACGGGCGAAGTGATGTACGATGAGGAATGGAACTCCAAAGGGGAAATGGTGTATGCCGATGGCATGCTGTATGTGTATGATAGAGAAAAGAGGGAATGTGGGTCTTGTGACAACCCGATCCATCCGGTTTCAAGGTCATCAGTTCATTTGAGATCGAAAAAGGGAACGGTCCCCACTGGTCGCATCCTTATCTCTTTGATGGAAAAATGTTCCTGAGGCACGGGGATGTTCTGATGGTCTATTCCCTGCGAAATTAAGCCAGTACCCCTGGAAAGTTTAGAAGGAGTTTCCTTCGGAGGCAAGCAGTCTACTTAGGGGATAATATGGAATATTGATTACCCCTTCATCACTTAAAAGAGGCCATAATACCGGATCCTTCAGAATATCCTCCACCCATATGGAGTCCCCGTTGAGAATTGCGCACCTGGATATAAAGCGCACCCCGTGAGAGTAATCCGCATAGCTGGCAATGTGTCCGTTATATACCGCCTGAATAGGATTTTTTTCGCTTAGATGCCAGCCATAAATGACCACCCTTTCCCCGGGCCTTTCAGGATCATATATACAATTGGAAATTATAAGATCCTTTTTGTGTCCGGCCCAGAGTTCTTTAGCTGACCGGTCAATTTCCAATTGGGAGAGTTGTTGTTTGATTGAATCTGTATGCTGCCCGAAAACCTCTATGGTCGTCATTTGATCGGAGGGGGGAATGGGCTGAGGGGCCAATGAAACATCAGCATTCGCATAAAGCTTGTCCACCAGCTTTTTGGTTGGAAGCGTACAGTTTAATGTATCAGCCAGGAACTGCGCCGTGGTGGGGGTCAATGGGATATATAAATAATCCTGATCGGAGCCGATGGCCAGGTAGTCACAGGCCGCAAAGCAGATAAACTCATAAGGTTCTTCCTCAATGGTCTGACTGATCGTTATTGCTTTTAATTTACGGGAAAAGGAAGGGACATTCCCGGATAGGACTTCTTTTACAACTGCAGTTTCTCTCTCTGTAATACTCCAGTCCGCCACCCGAGCAACAAAGTCCGAACCGTCGATGGCGTTTTCCGGACGCTCGGGAATATTCAGGTAAGACAATTGGCCACAGTTGCAAAAAGAGGAATCCGGCTGGGCCCCCAGGGTCTGCAAAGAAATAACAAGCAGAATAATTGTTGAAACTGCCTTGCCCATCTGTGAATTATTTTGCCAGGCCCCCCATTGCTTTGGTAGTAATTATCACCACCCCATTTACTGCCTGCGTCCCGTAAACGGCAGTTCCGCCGCTCTTCATGATCTCTATGCTGATTATTTCACAGGGATTCACAAAGGAGATATCTACCACCTTCATCCCATCGACCTCATAGACAGCCTCGCTTGGCAGGTTGATGGACTTTGTCCCGCGTACATAAACACCTTGCGTTGGTCCTGACCCGCGTTTTACCTCCACCTCGGGAAACTTTACCCTGATCAAAGTGAATATATCCGGATAGTTGCAGAAGTCATTATTTTCACCCATCAGGTGCATGAGTGCATAAGAAAGCTGGTCAGGTTCCACATACCCCATATCTATGGCACTTTCACGGTTCATTTCGGAATCCTTGAAGATCAGGTTGGCATTGATATATTTATCCTCCGGGGCCACTCGCGTACTGAGCTGTTCAAACACTTTTGTTTTGATCATGAGCACATCTTTCTCCTTGCAGACCAGTTCAAACTGACCCAGTGAATCGGTCACCACCGTGGTTTTGGCTTTTTTGGAAACCACCTCTATGTTCTGCACCGGGTAACGGTTAAAGGTGGTAATCTTTCCTTTTACCACACGGGTTTGAGAAAATGCCGGAAGGCTCATCAGCAGGCAAAGGGATATAGCGCTTAGTGTTTTCATGGCTTTAATTTTCATTGATTTTGTGTCGTTCAGAAAAGTGATTTTTTTGCCTTTGTCGGAAGATGCATGGATTCCATACAAAGGTAATCAAACTCACGGAACCTGGCTGAGAGGGTAAAGGAGTACTAATATCTGCCGCATTTCTTTACCGTTTCGATCATGGTGAAAATATTCTCCGGGGTTCATTTTTTCTTCAGACCTTTCCAGTATTTTTCAATTTCCTCCAGCGATTTTCCTTTGGTTTCCGGGACATACTTCCAGATGAACCAGATGGCAGGCAGGGTTAGCCCGGCATATAAAAAGAAGGTGCCGGAAGGCATAATCGACTCGATCAATACGGGATTGGTCAGGGTAATAAAGAAGCCGGTCACCATCAGTGAAAAGCTGCCGATGGAAACCGCCAGTCCCCTGATCCGGGTAGGGAAAATTTCGCTGATAATGACCCAGACAATGGGTCCGTATGAAAAGGCAAAACTGGCCACATAAAAGAGCAGGGGAATGATGATCAAAGTGGATCCCAGGGCAAACAGGATCCCCACCCCGGCCAGGGAGAGGAAGGCTCCCACAACGCCAATGAGCAAGAGTTTACGCCTTCCATATTTTTCGATGTATTGAATCGCCACAAAGGTGAAGGCCGAATTCACAAGCCCTACAAGGACAGCCCCCAGAAAAGAGCTCTCCACGCTGGCAATGGACTCATTGATAATATTCGGAGCAAAATACATAATTGCCGCTATGCCGCTGAGGTGAGAAAACATGGGTAAGAGGATCCCGATTAAAAAGGGCCGCCTCAGAACCGGAGAAAAAAGCTCTCTGAATCCGCCCCTTTCTTCTTGGATCATTTCCCTGATCTCCTTCAGTTGGACCTTAGCCTGTTCTGCTCCACCAATTCTGACCATGGTAATCATGGCCTCCTCCTCCCTCTTATTTGCGACCAGCCAGCGGGGACTCTCCGGAGTAAAAAGAAGCAATGTAAAAAAGAGCAGGGCCACGGGAATTTCCGTGCCCAGCATGCCTCTCCAGATCTCATCCACAAACAGCCATTCGAAGAACTTCGGGGTGGCGTCGGGGGAAATGACACCTGCCGCATCTCCGGCTGCATGCAATACAATCCAGTCGATCAGGAAGGCCAGAAGAATGCCCAGGGTGATACTTAGCTGATAAATGGAAACAATTTTCCCCCTGTTCTCCGGCAAGGTCAGTTCTGAGATATAGATGGGAGCAACCACCGAGGTGATCCCCACTCCAATACCGCCGATGACCCGGGCAATAACCAGCATGGTGAAAGCTGAATCCATATCGGAAGAGATCCACAGGGGATGATCCATATTCCCCTGGAACCGGGGAGTCAGCATGGATCCAAGTGCTGAGATGGACAATAGCAGTGCTGCCAGTATCAGGGCACGCTTTCTCCCATAGCGGTCGGTGATTGTCCCGGCAATGATACAACCCAGAATGGTCCCCAGGAGGGCTGAGGAAACCACCCATCCCAGCATGCCTGGGCTAAGATTAAAATGAGTTTGCAGGAAGGTATTGCATCCTGAAATTATGGCGGTATCATATCCGAAAAGAAAGCCTCCCAGTGAGACAATAAAACTTAGAGATATGACATAGAGCGAGGCTTTATTCTTCATTCCTGATTCTATCTGTATGCTTTAGTACTTTCCATATTGCTCCACAAGCTCCCCCACTCTTCTTACCCGCTCCTCCAGTCCGTCTGGCGGAACCTGGTCGGCCACCCCCAGCACATAGCGGGGCTCCTTCACCATTAGCTCAATAAGTCGTTTCACATGCCGTTCAAACTCCTCCTCGCTTACGTTGGCGGTGAAATAGGCTCCCGGGATCCCTCCCCACAATATGCTTTTGGAATCGCCAACGAACTCTGCCAGGTCCTCCCATTTTAAATCCCCCACCGGATAAGGAGTTAAGGCCTCAAGCACGCTGAATCCTACCGACGCTTCCTGCTTTAACAGTCCCGACAAGGTCCCATCAATATGTATGTAGGAGTATTTGCCCGCTTCCCGGATCCTGGTGGTCCACTCCTCCTGGTAGGCGCGCATATAGAGTTCAAAAAACTCGGGGCCCACCATCTCCGAGGAAAGATTTTCCGGGATCATCAATACTTCGGCCGGACTGTCCACAGCGATCCGGGCAGCCTGGTCGAAGGCTTTTTTCATGACCTCCAGCAATTCCCGGAACTCGTCAGGCTGGGTCAGGGCGGTCATGGTAACTGACATAATCCCCGCCTCCAGGGCCAGCAGATGCATAAAGGGGCTCTTGGGGAGATAGCAAAGAACCACTCCCTGGTCCCCTACCTGCTGCCTCCTTTTATTTGCAAACTCATAATCGGGTTCAAAGCGGGTGTGTTCATAGATATGTTTCATGACTGGCAGGTCTTCGGCGCCTTTCATAAAATGCTCCACAGGCCCTTCCGTAAAGGAAGCCGGGAATATACTCCCAGCACTCCCTCACCGATCCCAGGCTGGTTTTGATCTCCTTGTACCTGCGGTGTCCTTCATTCCATTCCACCACCTCACACCCTTCAATGATTTGTTTGTAAGGAAAATAGCCCTGCAGGTAAAAGCCCACATTCAAATCGGCATGCCACTGGATGTAGGCATCCGATTGAATAAAATCTTTTGGTTTTAGTCCCCTCTTGATCAGAGAATTGGCCCAGTAATCCAGATCACCGCACCAGGGGAGGTAGTCAGGTTTTTTGCCTTCCAGAATGTTCAGTATCCGTTCCCGGTGAGTCATGAAAAGAATCCTTGGTTTCATAAACTTAAGCAAAATATCCAGTATGCCCCAGGGAGTTCAGACAAGTTCTTTAAAAACTTGAAGATGGAATTGTCACTTGTTTGTACATTTAATCCCTGGAATCTTTCCATGGATTTACCGGTAAAAGAGAAAACATGCCATCACGCTCAGAATTAATAAGCTACCAGGAAATATTTACACGGGAATTGCACGAGAACATCCTTGCCTACTGGATGAAGTATGGCCTGGAAAAAGACGGGCAGGGTTTTTATGGCGCAGTTGATCTGAATAACCAGGCTGTACCTGGAGCAAATAAAACCAGTGTATTAAATGCCCGTATCCTCTGGACCTTTGCGGCAGCTGCAAACTTATACCCCGGGAAGGGGTACGATCACCTGGCGCACAGAGCATACCGGGTGCTTACTGAAGATTTTGCCGATAAGGAACAGGGAGGTTTTTATATGGAGCTTTCGGCTGACAATAAAGTTGCCCATGACATCAAACACACCTATGCCCAGGCTTTTGTAATTTATTCGCTTAGCAAATATTACGAGTTCCATCCCGTGCCGGAGGTAATGAAGAAGGTTCAGGATTTCTTCCGTTTTCTCGAACATAAAACCAAGGACCCTGAACAATTGGGGTACCGCGAATCTTTTACACGTGACTGGCAAATTTACCAGGAGAACCGCATGGCCGATAACAATGAACCCAAATCCATGAACACCCACCTGCACATTCTGGAGGCTTATGCAGCGGTGTACAAGATCTGGAAAGATGACCTGGTTAAACAACGCCTGACAGAATTGCTGGAGATTTTTATTGGCCGGATCATCCGTGAGGACGGACACCTGGGGATATTCTTTACGGAGGAATTTGCTGAAACAAAGAGTTCAAAAGCCATTTGTTCCTTTGGCCACGACATTGAGGCCTCCTGGCTGATCTGGGAAGCGGCAGAAATTCTCGGGGACCAATCGATCCTGGCAAAAACAAAGCCGATAATCTTAAAAATGGCAGATGCCGTCTGGCGGGTTGGGGTGGATAAAGACGGGGGCCTGTTCCTGGAATCCACCCGCTTTGGCAGCCATGTCCGGACCAATAAACACTGGTGGCTTCAGGCAGAGACGCTGGTGGGATTTATGAATGCCTTCCAGCTTAGCGGTGACCAGAAATACTGGGATACGGTGAAGCTCAGCTGGGACTTTATTGATAAGCATGTGATCGACCACCAGGGGGGAGAATGGTTCACCAAGGTGAACCGGCTTGGTCAGCCTTATTTGATTGAGCCCGAAGATGATCCTTCCCCTTACTACCGGAACGACTGGAAAATAGATCCCTGGAAATGTCCCTACCACAATGGCAGGGCGATGATGGAGCTGAGCAGGCGGATATCCGGCCTTTTTGAAAAATAACTAATAGAACTCTATTTTTAGCTGCTTCGCATAGCTTTGAGTATCCTCCTGGAAGTTGGACAGGGTTACCCCGAGAAGACGAATGCCCTGCTCCCGAATATCTCCGGCGGGCAGTAATTTTCCGGCGACTGTATCAATATCGTATCTGGTAAAGCCCTTATTCAGGGTGCTGCTCCTGGTAATGGTGCTGAAATCTGCAAAGCGAAGTTTCAGGGTAAGGGTCCGGCCATTCTTCTGTTTTGCCTGAGATCGTTTCCACACGATATCAATAATGGCGCTTAGTTTCTCCTGTACCTCCTCCAGGTCATTCAGGTCGGCTTCAAAGGTTCGTTCAGCACCGATGGATTTACGTACCCTGTCCGAAACCACCGGACGTTCGTCTATGCCGCGCACCGCGTTGTAAAAGTAAGATCCTGCCTTCCCGAAATGCTTCAGCTGTTCCTGAAGAGAAAGCAGCTTTAAATCACGCCCCTTGTAGATATTCATCCGGTGCATCTTTTGTTCGGTTTTTTCCCCGACTCCAAAAAAAAGACCAACCTCAAGCTCTTCCAGGAAACTTTCGGCTTCTTCAGGCCGAATCAGGTAAAAGCCATCCGGCTTATCCATATCAGAGGCGATCTTTGCCAGGAACTTATTATAGGAAACTCCGGCGGAAGCGGTTAAACCGGTAGTGTGCAGAATCTCTTTCTTGATTTCCCTGGCAATTAAAGAAGCCGAATTGGGTCCTTTCTTTGCCTTCGTTACATCCAGAAAAGCCTCATCCAGGGACAGAGGCTCCACCAGGTCCGTATATTCATGAAAGATGTTCCGGATTTTGCCTGAAACTTCCTGGTAGACTTCAAAGCGATGCGGGACCACAATAAGCCGGGGGCACTTTCGTAAGGCTACGGCCATCGGCATGGCGGAAAAAACCCCATATTTCCTGGCTTCGTAACTGGCCGCGGCGACAACGGAGCGCGGACCCCGGTGTCCCACAACCAGGGCCTTGCCCCGATACTGGGGAAAATCCCGTTGCTCCACAGAAGCAAAAAAGGAATCCATATCCACATGTATAATCTTTCTCATAGAGCCTGCCTCAAGAAGGTAATCAGGAATATAGCGGACCGGCAATTGCGGGAAGCTATTTCATAAGGACCGCACCTGCATTTTCCATATCTTAGTATACCATAAATGTACGCAAAGCCATGAAACTGATTACGGAAGTTGCCCTGCCCGAATATCCCTTCCGCCTGGACCACCGGACCCCGGTCCTGATGATGGGCTCCTGCTTTACGGAGAACATCGGCCGGCAACTGGAGAGGTATCTTTTCCCTGTCTGCATCAATCCCTTTGGGGTCACCTACAATCCCCTTTCTGTGAAAAAGGGGCTGGAGGCACTGATTCACAAAGAAGCATACGGCGCTGAAGATCTGAACCTGCACAAGGATCTCTGGTTCTCATTTGACCACTACACCGGATTCTCCTCCCCTGACAGGGACGAGGCACTAAGCAGAATAAATCACTCGTTCACTTCCGCAAAGGAATTCCTGAAAAGGGCAGATGTCCTGATCCTTACCTGGGGGACCTCCTGGGTATACCGCTACCGGGCGACCGGACAGGTAGTATGCAACTGCCACAAGATCCCTGCAGGGGAATTTACCCGGGCTCAATTGAGCACCAGGGAGATTATTGCCGCTTATGAATCTTTGCTTCCACAACTATTCGAGTATAACAACAAGCTTAAACTCCTCCATACGGTCAGCCCTGTCCGGCACTGGAAAGATGGGGCACACGGTAACCAGCTCAGTAAGGCCGCCCTCCTGCTTGCCGGCGATGCTCTGGGGAAGAGGTTCCCCCAACAGTATTTCTATTTTCCCTCCTATGAGCTTGTTATGGACGAACTGCGTGATTACCGGTATCTATACCGACGATATGATTCACACCAGTGAACAAACCACCTTATACATCTGGGAAAAATTCCGGCAGGTTTTGGTCAGCGAAGCTTCCCTGGAGATCATCAGGGAGCTGGAGCCATTTTTAAGGCTGAAGGAACACCGGCCCAGAAATACCAGTGCAGAATCGCAAAAAAAGCGGCAGGAACAACTTATGGAACGGGCCGGTTTCATAAAGAACAAATATCCCGAATTAGACCTGGATCTTTCCCTCGAATAGAAGAGAAATGATGGAGTGAATGTTTTGTTTAATGTTTAGGCCTAACCATTGAACATAAAGTAGCCGGGATTGTTTAGTAGGAAGCTATAAACACCTTATCATGAAAACTAAAAAAATTGCACTCCTGTTCTTTTTGATAAGCCTCCAGCTGAGCCTGGTCCACAGCCAGCAGGGGGTCATCGAGGGAAGAGTATACAATACGAAGAATAATGAACCTGTGCAGTTCGCCACTGTTGCCATTTTCGGCACTACCATTGGCTCCATCAGTGATCTGGATGGAAATTTTCTCTTTACCGGTCTGGAACCTGGTTACGTGGAACTTCGAATCTCTTCTGTTGGATTTGAGACCTATGTTTCAGAAGCCATCCAGGTGACCAATGCCAAAAAAGTTTTTCTGGAGGTCCCCCTGGATGAGGCCAATGTGGCCCTGGAGGAGGTGGTTATTAAAGCCTCCCCTTTTCGTAAAATCAAAGAAAGCCCGGTCTCCCTTCAACGCATCAGTATCGAAGAAATTGAGAAAAGCCCGGGGGGAAACCGGGACATCTCCAAGGTCATTCAATCCTATCCGGGAGTGGCCTCTACGCCTGCCCAGCGAAATGATGTGATTGTTCGCGGCGGGGGGCCCAGTGAAAATACCTTCTACCTGGACGGGATAGAGATTCCAAATATTAACCACTTTGCTACCCAGGGGGCCTCGGGCGGACCGGTGGGGATCATTAATGCCGATTTCCTACGTGAGGTCAACCTGTATACAGGAGCCTTTCCTGCCAACAAAGGAAATGCCCTGAGTTCGGTCATAGACCTTTATCAGGTGGATGGGAACAAGGAGAAACTGAATTTCAGAGGATCGGTCGGAGCATCCGATCTGGCGCTGACCCTGAATGGCCCCATTGGGGAAAATACGACCTATATCCTGTCCTACAGGCGTTCCTATCTGCAGTTCCTTTTTCAGCTGCTGGAGCTTCCCTTTCTCCCCAAATACAACGATTACCAGTTCAAGGTCAAAACCAAGCTCAATGACAAAAATGAACTTTCTCTGATCAGCATCGGCTCCTATGATAACAACAACCTGAACCTGGAGGCCAACGAAACAGAAGAGCAGCAGTTCATCCTGGGCTACCTTCCCGAAACTTTCCAGTGGAGTTATGCCATTGGAGCCGTCTGGAAGCACTTTCGGGATCAGGGCTACGACACCTGGGTGCTAAGCCGGAACTACCTGCACAACGAATCGCTCAAATACCAGGACAACATCATGCAGGATCAATTTAAGACTCCTGGACTACAATTCCGATGAAATTGAAAACAAGTTCCGCTATGAGCACACCTCCCGCTATAAGGGAGGACTGAGGGTGAACTACGGGGTCAATTTTGAATATGCCAAATTCTATGCCACGCACCTTTAACAAACCTTTGTCTTTGATCAGCCGATCACCCTGGACAATGAGTCCGCTTTTGACCTGTTTCAAATGGGGCTTATTCGGACAGGTCAGCAAGGAGATGCTGGAAGAAAGGCTGGTGCTCTCCTTTGGACTGCGTGCCGATGCCAACAATTATAACGACGACATGTCCAATCTGTTGAACCAGCTTTCTCCCCGGCTATCAGCTTCCTACCAGCTCACCACCGGATGGTACCTGAACTTCAACACAGGACGGTTTTACCAGGAGCCGGCCTACACCACCATGGGATTTAAGAATGAAGCAGGCATCATGGTCAATCAGAACCGGACTGAAATACATCCAGTCCGATCATCTGGTGGCCGGAGTGGAGTGGCTCCCCGAGAAGTGAAAGCAAATTCAGCTGTGGAAGGATTCTACAAAAAATACAGCAACTACCCCTTTTCCCTGGTCGATTCCATCTCCCTGGCCAGCAAAGGAGCTGATTTCGGACTGTTTGGAAATGAACCCGTTGCATCCATTGCCGAGGGCCGGGCCTATGGAGCAGAATTCCTCTACCGCAACAGGGACCTTTTTGGCACCAACCTGACGATCTCTTATACCCTGGTGCGAAGTGAAACCCTGCCCAGAAAAGAGTCCCTTACCGATCTGGGATGGATTCCTACCACCTGGGACAACGTCCACCTTCTTGAATATTTATGGATTCAGGCAATTTAAGGGTAACTGGCAAATTGGATTCAAATGGCGATTTGTGGGTGGACAACCCTACACTCCCTATGATACCTATACTTCATCACTGGTCGAGTACTGGGATGTGACCGGATTTCCGGCTCAGGATTTCAACCAGTACAACCAGCTAACGCTTTGAACCCTTTCACCAACTTGATCTGCGTGTGGACAAAGAGTGGTTTCTGTCAAGGATAACCATTAATTTGTATGCAGATATTCAAAATGTATACAACTTTCAAACCACCGGCAGTACCTTCCTGGTTCAGGATCTGGATGCAGAAGGGAATCCCATCATTGAAAATCCCGCGGATCCCTGCTGAACTGCAGCGCTACAGGATGAAAGAGCTGGAATCTGCTGGCAGGAACCGTGCTGCCAACCATTGGAGTAATCATTGAATTTTAAATTGTACAGATCATGAAGAAATTCATTTGCTATATTATCCGCTTGTCTGCTGGCCCTTTCCTGCACCAACTACCAGGGTCCCTGTGGATGAGACGCCCGATCACATCACCTCCAATCCTCAGGGTAAGGGTACCAGATCTGGAGATAGAGATGATCCGGGGTGAAGGGCATAACCATCCCCTGATGGCCATCTGGGTGGAAGATGAGAAGGGCAATTTGTACAAACCCTATATGTGGCCGAATCCATCGGCAAAGGAATATTCCAGCATGGAGATGCCTCCAGCGGATTCTGGATGCCCGGAGAGATTCAGCGTCCCGCAGCCCTTCCCTACTGGGCACATCAAACGGGGCATCAAAAACGAGACAGGGCCTCTACCTTCCCACCCCCGCCAATCCGGTACCGGATGCCTATACCGGACCCACACCCGGACAAGAGCTTTATCCTGCATACCCAACTGGATGAACCGGGATCTGCAAGAAGTTCAGAGTGCTTTTTGAAATCAACCAGACCTGGGACTGGAACGAATTCTGGACCAACAACAAGTTCCCGGAGGATGAGGAGTACAAAACCTCCTGTCAGCCGGCCCTGGTCTATTGCCTGCACCATCGATCTGGAAAATCCCGGAAGAGGAATATGTGATGGAGATCATCGGCCGAAGTCACCATTCGGGTGCCAGCGGAGAGCTCTTCACCGACCTGGAAACCCTGACCACCGCCCTTCATATTGCCGAAGAGATTGTGGTCAGAATTAGTGAGTAAGTCAATACTGTTCACCAAAATTGGCGTTTGTAACAATTAACAATTCTAATTCCTCGTCTTGATAGAGCATCCTTCTTGATAGGAAGAAGTTCATTGAAAGCAGGTGTACGCACTGTACGAATACGAACATAAACGTCTCAAAAGTGAACACTTTGTTCCCTGAGTATAAATTTTAGTATATTGCTCTGTATCTGCGAATTAAATGTTTTGGCATATCAATTGTTTTTTAGAGTACCATCATTTCTAAAAAACCGATCTAATGATTAAAACTGTTGACCTGGTAAAAGTATTTCGCACCGACGAGGTCGAAACCACCGCACTGAATAATGTAAATATTGAAGTTAAAGACGGGGAATTTGTAGCCATCATGGGACCTTCCGGTTGTGGCAAGTCTACCCTGCTAAATATTCTCGGACTCCTGGACAATCCGTCAGGTGGTTCCTATGTCTTTCACGAAACCGAAGTTGCCAACCTGAAGGAAAAAGGCAGGACCAACCTGCGAAAAGGAAATATCGGATTTGTATTCCAGAGCTTTAACCTGATTGACGAACTCACTGTATATGAAAACATTGAACTGCCCCTGCTCTATCTCAAGATGAGTGGTTCCGAAAGGAAGAAAAAAGTGGATACCGTGATGGAACGGATGAAGATCAGTCACCGGAAAAACCACTTTCCCCAGCAGCTTTCGGGTGGACAGCAGCAGCGTGTGGCCATTGCCCGTGCCGTGGTAACCAATCCCAAACTAATCCTTGCGGATGAACCTACCGGTAACCTGGACTCAGCCAATGGTGGAGAGGTGATGGCCTTGCTCACCGAACTGAATGAGGAGGGAACCACCATTGTTATGGTAACACACTCACCCAATGATGCTGAAAAAGCACACAGGATCATTCAACTGTTCGACGGTCATGTTGTCACAGAGAACATTCACAAAAAGCTGTAAGCATCCTGTGTACCGACATGAGATATCTCATGTTTTATATAAAATTTTTACTGCATATTTTACAGGACATTTAGGTTAACAATAGGGTTAGATTTAGGGCTTGAAAAGCTGTCCGCCAGGGCAGCTTTTCTTTTTTATGTAAACAATTATTGAATATATTCGTTAACTTGTGAGTTTAACCTAAATTGCACCTGAAAATGAAGTATTTGAATTACACCCTGGCACTGCTTTCTATCCTGGTTCTTTTCTACTTCCTGTGGCAACAATAAGAAGAAGGAACAGACCTCCGAAACTTTTAATATTCGAGGACTATATCACCGCTGCTGAAACCATTGATCCCACCATTAACAGCGTGGATCAGGTTATTTGATATCCTGGGACATGGTCAATGCGGAATATTATGATGTGCTGACCAACGATCCGTACAATGCCCACAGCTATAAAACTTCACATTCCCCGTTGCTGCTGCAAACCTGGGCATTTATATGGTAGATATCCTTTATCATTTTTATGGAGAAGAAACTGAAACCATGTACCTCTGCTTTCCAGGCAGCCCAGGAACTTGCCAAGCACATTGGAGTGAATCGCGAAGTTTGGTCGCCTGGACCATTGAAAAGCTTGAAGGTTCAACCATGCAGAGGGATACCATCACCTGTATGTTTAACAGCTGCTGGAAGACAGTGAGCAGTACGGTTCAGAAAAAGAGATGGTGTTTATTCATACCGCTTTTCTGACCGGTTCCTTTGTGGAAAAAGTCTATATTACCGGCAGCCTTCTCAAGCAGAAAATGCTGGTGGAAGAGAAGAGCCAGGAAGATGAAGGAGATATCCGGGAGTTGCTGGTTATTTTCATGAACCAGCTGAATCCTTCCACCAGTATTCTTTACGATGCCTTCGTTAAGCAGCAGGAACAACTGGAAGGAATTGTTGTTCTGAGCACCTTCGAAAAACTGAAGGATCTTTCAGACCACCTGATTGAACTGAAACCCACTCTGGCCGTGGCTCCTATCAGTGAGATTGCTGCCAACGAAGACCTGAATACTGCATTCGAATTGATTAAAACCTGCGAATACTGGTAACGGCCGGTAGCATTGTTAGTTGATATCTTTTTTTTTTGTAATCTGATGTCTAAACTCCTCAACTATGAATTTCCTTGGTAACCTGATCTGGCTTATCTTTGGCGGACTGGCCACGGCGATTGGCTATTTTCTAGGTGGACTGGCCATGATGGTAACCATTATCGGAATTCCCTTCGGATTCCAGCTGATCAAGATTGGATCCCTTTGCCTCTGGCCCTTTGGCCGGACCTTTCAGGTGGACCGGGGAAATGTGCCCGGCTGTCTGTTGGGTCTTTTGAATATTATCTGGATTCTGATAGCAGGCTTGTGGATCGCCCTGGTCCATATTATTTTTGGGTTTCTGCTCTGCATTTCCATCATTGGAATCCCCTGGGGAATGCAGCATTTTAAGCTGGCAGGATTTGCCCTCTCGCCCTTTGGCCGAAGAGTTGATATTGTGGCATAAATCCATTGAATTTCATTAAACCTTTGTATCTTTCATTGGTCTAATTGTGTAAGCTATACACATTCAGCATATACACTAAACTCTGAAACTACAGCATGAGGGAACCCGGGTATCCATCCCACCTGTTCAGGATTATGCTTTCCCTGTTGATTATCTCCGGTTTATCCTCCCGGACAACCAAGGCCATTGCACCGCTGGAAGGCCCTTCCTACCAGCTTAAAAGAACCAGTGAAGCCATAAAAATCGACGGGGTGCTCTCCGAGTCCATTTGGGGTGAAGTCCCCGTTGCAAATAATTTCTGGATGAGCTACCCGGTGGATGACCGTTTGGTGGAAGAGCAACTGCAAACCGAAGTAAGGATGACCTCCGATGATCAGTATCTCTACATCGCTGCGGTTTGTTACAGTCCGGAAAATTACGTGATCAAAACCCTCAAGCGAGACAAAGAGTTCTGGGAAGGGGATGGATTCGGGGTGGTTTTAGATCCGGTTAACGAGCAGACCAACGGCTTTGTATTTCATGTTAACCCGGCCGGGGTACAGACCGAATACCTGGTTACAGGACAAACCGGACGAAGAAAAGACCCCGAACCTGGACAAAGTTTGAAAGGGTTCAACCTGGCCTGGGATAACAAATGGCTTTCAGAGGTAAGTACCTTTCCAGACCGGTGGATCGCAGAGATAGCCATTCCCTTTAAAACGCTCCGCTTTGAGGAGAGCAAAAGTAACTGGGGCATCAACTTTTTTCGAAGGGATGCTGCCTCCAACAGTACGCATACCTGGGCCCCGGTACCCATCGAATTTATTGAAATCGACCTGGGATATACCGGCGCACTCACCTGGGACCAGAGCCCAAAAAAAGCACCAAGCAACCTGGCTTTTATCCCCTATGCCAGGGGAGGAGTAGCCAAAGATTATGAGACCGGGGCCAGGACGGAGCTGCTTTACCAGGCGGGATTGGATGCCAAGGTTCCCATTAGCTCCAGCCTGAACCTGGACCTGACAATCAATCCGGACTTCTCGCAGGTGGAGGTGGATGAACAGGTGATTAACCTGACCCTCTTCGATGTCCAGCTGCCCGAAAAACGACTGTTCTTTCTGGAAAACAGTGATATCTTCGACGATTTCGGGATTCCCCCCATGCGTCCCTTTTTCTCCCGAAGGATCGGACTGGATAAGGAGGGTACTCCCATTCCCATCCTCTATGGTGCCAGGCTCAGTGGTAATGTGAATCAAAACCTGCGTATGGGGGTAATGAACCTGCAGACCAGGGAGTCGGAAGGCTTCCTCCCTCAGAATTACACGGTTGCCTCCTTCCAGCAGCAGGTACTGGAACGGTCTGTCATCAAAGGATACATTCAGAACAGGGATGCCCTTCGGAGCGAGGATCCCGATTATAACCGGAATGCCGGACTGGAGTTTCAGTACCTGTCGGCCGATGGACGCTTCCAGACTTTTGCCGGTTATGCCAGATCGTTCACCTCCGGCATGAAGGATAAGTCCTATTCGTATCTGACCGGAATTGGATATGACAACCGGAATATCAGTGTCTATTCCAACCTGTCGGGCATGGGAAAAAACTACCGGGCCGATATGGGCTATATCAGGGGACAGGAATATTACGATGCCGAACGGGATACTTCCATTTTTATCGGTATGAATCATTGGTTCACCCGTGCCGCCTATACCCTCTATCCCGAGAATAGCAAGCGCATCATCTCTCATGAATTCAACGGGCGCTACAGCTATGATGTGGACACTGCTTTTTCCATGCTGAACAGGGAAATAGAAGGGGGATATACCCTGGAATTTGCCTCCACGGCACAGATCAAGGCCTCCATGGGTCATACCCAGGTAAACCTGCTCTACCCCTTTACCTTTATAGGCGATGAACCTTTGCCGGCTGGAATCTACAAATACAACCAGGCTGAAGTCGGGATCCAGTCAGACCAGCGGAGATTATTTAGCCTTACGGGTGGCTTTTCCTATGGCACTTTCTACAATGGAACCAGGATGCAATATACCTTTGGGATAAAATACAGAGCCCAGCCCTGGGGTAATTTCTCCATTAATTTCGAACAGAATGATCTGGAATTTCCGGAGCCCTATGGATCGGACAATCTGTTCCTGATCAATCCCCGCATAGAGATCAACTTCTCCAGGGCACTTTTCTGGACCACCTTTCTGCAATACAATACCCAGGAGGATAATTTTAATATAAACAGCAGGATCCAATGGCGCTTCCAGCCCATGTCGGATCTCTATATCGTCTATACCGATAACTACGCGGTAGAATTCTGGGGTCCCAAGCACCGGGCCCTGGTGATCAAATTGAATTACTGGTTTAACTTATAGTGCTTTTGGATTTAACTGAAGGACATACTAAAAAAAATAAACGCATGAAATGGTTTGGATTGATGGCTATTCTGCTTCTTCCCGTTCAGGGATGTCAACTTGTAAATCCACAGGCTGAAGAATTACCGAACATTCTCTGGATAACCAGCGAAGACAACAGTGCCTATTTCCTGGGGTGTTACGGCAATTCCTTTGCCACAACGCCCAACCTGGACCGGCTGGCCTCCGAGGGATTCTTATATGCCCGTGCCTATGCCAACAATCCGGTTTGTTCACCGGCCAGGAACACGATCCTGTCGGGCATGTACTCAGCCTCCAACGGGAATGAGCAGATGCGCAGCCAGTACGCGCTCCCGGGCATTGTCAGACCATATCCGGAGTACCTGCAGGAAGCCGGCTACTACTGTACGAATAACTTTAAAACGGACTATAATTTTGACGGGGATTACAATGCCTTCTGGGATGAATGCAGCAAAGAGGCCCATTACCGAAACCGGCCCGGGGGCTCCCCTTTCTTTGCCGTATTCAACCTGATGACCACTCATGAAAGCAGTTCCTTCAGGCAAATCCCCCGGGACGAACTTAAACATGATCCTGAAAAGGTGGAGATTGCGCCCTACCATCCGGATACTCCGGAGATGAAACATGACTGGGCACAATATTACGATACACACCAGCAAATGGATGCCCAGGTGGGCGCCCTGCTGAAGGAACTGGAAGAAAGCGGGGAGGCAGATAATACCATCGTATTTTATTATGGAGATCATGGGGGTATCCTGGCCCGCAGCAAACGTTATGTATATGAAACCGGAACACGGGTTCCCTTTATCATCCGTATTCCGGAGAAATACCGGCATCTCTACCCGGCAGCAAAACCAGGCGAGCAGGTGGATCGTCAGGTCAGTTTTGTGGACCTGGTCCCAACACTTCTGAGCATTATTGGCTCCCCCGTACCTGAACATCTGCAGGGGGATGCTTTTCTGGGAAAACAGAAAAGTGAAGAACCCGACTATGTGTTTATGTCACGCCAGCGTATGGATGAGCGCATCGATATGGTAAGAGCAGTAAGGGATAAGCAATACCGATACATCCGAAACTATATGCCCTTCCGGATTACCATGCAGCATCTGGAATTTCTATTCATGGCTCCTTCGGCCCAATCCTGGGAAGATGCCTTTCATGCAGGTGAAACCAATGAATTGCAAAGCCGCTTCTTCCGGGAAAAACCTGTGGAAGAGCTATATGATACAGAGCAGGATCCCTGGGAGATCCACAACCTTGCTGAAGATCCGGAACACCGGGAGGTGCTGGTCCGCATGAGGGAGGCCCTGACCGACAGGATGAGAGAGATCCGCGACGTGGGGCTGATACCCGAAACAGAATATGCCCATTTAGCTGGTGACGGGTCCCTGTTTGACTATATGCGTTCCTCTGCCTGTCCTTTTGAGGAATTGCTTGAAGCTGCCCAGCTGGCCACCTCTGCCGGCCAGGGGGATATTCAGGCCTACACCAGCTACCTGGACCATGAGCATAGTGCCATCCGTTACTGGGGAGCAGTGGGAATGTTAATTCACCGGGATCATGCAGGATTGGACCTGGAAGTGCTGGAAGGGGCCACGGAGGATTCTTCCTCTTCTGTTGCGATTATGGCTGCGGAAGCCCTCTATCGTCTGGAAGAGAGGGAGCCTGCCGTAGCTGCCTATGAGCGTATCCTTTCCGATACGATTAGATACGGAATGTTTGACAGGAACTTTGCCTTGAACAGCATGGATGCAGCGGAGGTACGAAGCCCCCTCTTAGATAAGAGGGTGAAAGTGCTCTATGATAGTAAAAAGGATGTGATCAAGGGATTTGATCGCTTTGATAATTATGACTTTTTAATGTCTGGATATTTGCTGCAAAAATGGGGCCTGATGAGCCCTGAGAATCCTGAGTTTAATATAAGCTTCTAACAGAAATTTTTTGACCCATTTAATAACTAACAGCTAACACATATGCAAATGAAACCAAAAGGTAAAAATGCCGGAAAAGGAATCTCAAGGAGAGACTTTATCGGAAAAACAGCTGCGGCGACCGCAGCTTTCACCATTGTTCCGCGTCATGTCCTGGGGGGGCCCGGATTTACAGCTCCCAGTGATATGGTCAACCTAGCCGGGATCGGACTGGGGAACCAGGGCGGAAGCGATATCCGGAATATTGCCACACCCGATGTGCCCATCGGTCGCGGACAGGGATTGCCAGGAATCAAGTGGTACCGCTATCCGGGGATCACTCCTCCACGTCCCGAGCGACGCATGGCCGCCAACCAGATGGGCGATGCCGAGAGCCCCAAAAGCTTCAAGCATGCCAATATCTATGCCCTCTGCGATGTGGACCACGAATATGCAGGGCACATCATTGCCGGCTACCCCAAAGCAAAGGTGTATGATGATTTTCGCAAGATGATCGACAAGGAAAAAGAGCTGGATGCTGTGGTGATCGGAACCCCCGATCATACCCATGCCGTGATCGCTGCTTATGCCATGAACGCCGGACTGAACGTATTCGTTGAGAAGCCCATGGCCAAAACCATTCACGAGGTCCGCTTCCTGAGGGACCTCGCTAAAAATACAGGAGTCGTCACCCAGATGGGGAACCAGGGCCACAACATTGAAGGGACCATGCAGACAGTCGAATGGATCCGGTCGGGGGCCATCGGCAATGTAAGCGAGGTACACATGTGGTCGAACCGTCCGGTATGGGCCCAGGGATTCCTTGAGCGACCTGCGGGAGTGGATGTCCCCAAAAATCTAAACTACGATGTCTGGCTGGGACCTGCTCCAGAGAAGCCTTACAGCCCGGAAACCACACACTTCGCCTGGCGCGGGCTATGGGATTACGGGACCGGTGCCATGGGAGATATGGGAGCTCATACCTTTGATGCCCCCATCTGGGCACTGGAGCTGGGCATGCCCGTCAAGATCCAGGCAACCACCAGTCCCTTTACCTCGGAATACCTGCCACAGGCCGAGAATGTGATGTATGAATTTGCCGCGCGGGGAAATAAACCTCCTGTGAAGGTGACCTGGTCCGATGGCGGAATCAAACCTTTCCGCCCGGCGGAACTGGAAGCCGACCGGCAGCTGAGGGAAGCTCTTTACATCGGGGACAAAGGGATGCTGCAACACGGTACCCACGGTGCCATGCCTGAACTGATTCCTGAGAACCCGGACTTCCAGGCCCCGGAGCCCTGGCTGAACCGGCCCAAAAGTGTGTATGTGGACTTTATCGAAGCAATCAAGGAAGGCCGGAAAGCTGCCAATGATTTTGAGATCGCAGCCAAGCTGACCGAGATTATGCTCCTGACCAACATCGCCGTGATGTCTCAACAGGTAAACAAGACCCTGGAGTATGATGCTGAGAACATGAAGATCACCAATCTGGAAGAAGCCAACCAGTATTTCCACTACGAGTACAGGGATGGATGGAATCTATAACTTTTAATAAATGTAAACCATGAAAAAACAAATAATAACTGGTTCAATCCTGATGCTTGGTTTGATCCTTTTAAGCACTGAGCCGATACAGGCCCAGTCCACAGTCAACTCCAATTACAACGGGGTGCAGGTGGGAGTGATTACCTACAGTTACCGGGATATGCAGCTGGACCTTGAAGGAACCCTGAAAGCCTGCGTGGAATCGGGCATCTCCTCCATCGAGCTGATGGGAACAGGGGTGGAAGACTATTTGGGAGCCCCTAAAAGCCCCTTAAGCTGGAGAGAGGTGAGGCGACTGGACGAACAGTCAAAGGCAAAGCAAGAAGAATTTGCCAGGTACCAGGAAGAGATCAAAACCTGGCGTTACTCGGAAGGAACCATGAATAAGTACGCAGAGCTCCGCAAGAAGTTCAACGATGCCGGGGTGAGCATTCATATTTATAAATGGACCGCAGGGATGAGCGACGAGGACCTGGATTACTCTTTCAAGGTAGCCAGAACACTGGGTGCCATAGGTATAACCACCGAGATTGGAGAAGAGACCTGCACCAAGGTGGGTGCGGCTGCCGAGCGGGCTGGTATGTTAGCTCTATTCCACAACCACTTCCAGTATGCCGAGGAAGATTTTGATGTGGATAAACTGCTGGCACTTTCTCCCGCCAACCGCCTGAACTTTGATATCGGTCATTATTATGGCTCTACCGGCAAAAGTCCTGTGGAATTTGTAAAGAAATACCACGCGCAGATCGCCAGTATTCATGTGAAGGATAAGACCGGCAAGGATAATGAGACCGAAGCCAATGCCAACCAGGTATTTGGCCAGGGGGAAACCCCGGTCAAGGAGGTCTTGCAGCTGATCCGTGACAACAACTGGCCCATCCACTGTGACATCGAACTGGAATATAAGATCGCTCCCTGGTCCGAGGCCGTGAAGGAAGTGAATAACTGCAGAGCCTATTGCAGGCAGGCACTGCTATAGTGATTTTTCAGAGGCTGGATCGTCCAGATCTAGCCTCTTTTTCTTTATCTTAGTTTCATGGCTGAAAAAACTATCCGCTGGGGCATGATTGGCACCGGAAATGTCACCGAACTCAAAAGTGCCCCCTCTTTTAACAAGGTGGAAAATTCACGGCTCGTTGCCGTCGGGAACCGCACCTATAAAAAAGCAGAAGACTATGCCGCAAGGCATGGGGTACCCACGGTCCATAAGGAGCCTGTGGATGTGATCCACAATCCGGAGGTGGACATTGTATATATTGCCACCCCTCCGGGATCGCACATGGAGTATGCCCTGGAGACCATCAGGGCTGGCAAGCCCATCTATATTGAAAAGCCCATGGCCCGCACCCTGGAGGAGTGCAGGAGGATCAATGAGGCGGCTCAAAAGGCAGGCTTGCCAGTATTTGTGGCTTACTACCGCAGGGGACTGGATTACTTTAAAAAGGTGAAATCGATTATCCACGGCGGTGAGCTGGGAAGGATATTTCACATCAATCTGCAACAATATTATCCTGCCAGGCCGGAAGACTATGACCGGGAAAATTTGCCCTGGAGGGTCATCCCCGAAGATGCTGGAGGAGGGTATTTCTACGACCTGGGCTGCCATGCCCTGGATATACTTTTTCATATTTTTGGGGATCCCCTGGAGGTTTCCGGGACCTGTACCAATGTAGGCGGACTATATGAGGCGGAAGATTCTCTAACGGCGTCCATCTTGCTTCCAGAGAATGTGCTTGTCAGCGGGAGCTGGAACTTTGTGACTCCCCAGCCATTCCGGAGAGACCTGGTGGAGGTCTTTGGAGAAAAAGGGAAACTGAGCTTCGGGATCTTCAGTTTTAAACCCATCATACTGGATACCGGTGATCACAAAGAAACCATAGCCACCATTCAGCCGGAACACATTCAGATGCCCCTGATCCGCACCATCGTTGCCGAGTTACAGGGGAAAGGACATTGCCCTTCCACCGGAGATACTGCTGCGGTGACCAGCGGGGTCATGGATATCATCACAGCTTAAGCTTCGTAAAACCAATTTATTTCATATGAGGACAGAAGCAATTATTATCGGGATTCTGCTTGGACTGCTTGCTTCATGTAATGACCCCGCGATTCAAGAGCTTCATTACAGCGAAGCATATCGTCCGCAGTTTCACTTCTCACCCGATTCCATGTGGATGAACGATCCCAACGGAATGGTCTTTTATGACGGGGAGTATCATCTCTTTTATCAGTATCACCCATATAGCAATGTATGGGGACCCATGCACTGGGGACATGCCATTACAAGCGATCTGGTACACTGGGAGCATCTTCCCATTGCGCTTTACCCGGACAGCCTCGGCACCATTTTTTCGGGAAGTGCAGTGATTGATTGGAACAATAGCTCGGGACTGGGAAGCCCGGAGAATCCGCCCATGGTGGCCATCTTCACCCATCATAACCAAAGCCTGGAGAAAACCGGAAGCAATCAGTTCCAGTACCAGAGTATTGCCTACAGCCTGGACAAAGGCAGAAGCTGGACCAAATACCCGGGCAACCCGGTCCTGGAGAATCCCGGGATCAGAGATTTCAGGGATCCCAAAGTAAGCTGGTATGAAGCAGAGCAAAAATGGATCATGGTATTTGCTGCCCAGGATCGTATTTTGTTCTATTCTTCCCCCAACCTGATTCAATGGAACAAGGAAAGTGAATTTACTGCGGAAAGACCCCCGGGTGAAGGTGTCTGGGAATGCCCCGATTTCTTTCCGCTTGCCGCCGGCGAGGAAGAAAAATGGGTGCTGATTGTAAGTATTGGTGACGGAGGTCCCAACGGTGGTTCAGGCACCAAGTATTATATCGGGGAGTTCGATGGTAAACAGTTTATTAATGATGATCCCCCGGGAAAAATGCACTGGATCGATTATGGAAAGGATAACTATGCCGGAGTAAGCTGGTCGGACATCCCAAAAAAGGATGGCAGAAGGATCTTCCTGGGATGGATGAGTAACTGGCAGTATGCGCAAAATGTCCCTTCACAAAAATGGAGAAGTGCCATGACCTTACCCAGGGAGCTCAGGCTTGAACAGGATCTGGAAGGCTATTCTCTGAGGTCCGTCCCTGTAATTGAAACAGAACAGATACGGGCGGAACAAATTAAACTTGAGCCCGGTCCTGTAATGGATAGAAAAAATGTAGGCCCAAATTGTGAGGAGACCTATCCCCTTTACGAGATTGATCTGGTATTTCAGCTTGATCCCGGGGAAGAGAATGTGGAGTTCGGCATCGTTTTGGAGAGTAAACTGGAGGAGCAACTGAGTATAGCATTTAATCTCCAGAACCAGCAGGTTTATATCTCCCGGGACCAGTCAGGCAAGACCGCTTTTTCAGAGCACTTCCCAGGCATACATGCGGCCCCCTACCAGGTCTCAAAAGAGGGAGAAATCAGGTTTCACGCCTTTGTTGATCTCTCCTCCGTGGAACTATTTGTGGATGATGGAGCGCTGGTAATAACCGAGTTGTGTTTTCCCGAATCGGGGTATGAAAAAATACACCTCTATTCCAATACGGAGTCTGTCATCCTGAAAAGGGGAGAAATCCATCGCCTGAAAAGTATTTGGTGAAAAACCGGCTCCAGAATTATTGCCCCGCTATGCCCTTTGTTGATAACTCCCGGCCAATTGTTGAATTTTCACCTCAGGAAAGACCGCCTGAGGAGTCCTGCCGGCTAGGATAAACTTTCTAAAATACTGAACTTTATGTTGAAAAACTTGCAGAAACCCTTAGGGTTTGGCGTGGTTATTGCGTCAAATTCATACAGAAGGGGCAGTGAATGAAAAATTTAATGAGAATTTCACCTGATCCACGCATCCAATTTGGAAATTAGTTGTCTTTGTAATGGAGAGTATATCTAACAATACCGAAAAAGTGAATACACAGTACACCATCATATTGGGAGCGGAAGGAGAGTTGGGCAAAGCCATGGCCCGTGAAATTGCGCGTAAAGGATGCAACCTGCTCCTGGTTTCTACAACGTCCATCGATCTGCAGAGGTTTGCTATTGGCTTGCAACTGGCCCATGAGGTACAGGTGAACGCCATTAAACTGGACCTGTCCAACCAGGAAAAAATTCAGTCTTTTACAGAGAATATCCGGGACCAGTACGAAGTTAGAGCTCTGATCAATAATATTACCTGCGATTGGTCCGTGGGAGAGAGCATGTGTATCGCCGAACTGGCTAAAGACGATTTCCAGGCCCGTTTCAGAGGAGCAGCCCTGATCACCCTGAGCCTGCTCCCCCAATTGAGAGCCCTTTCCTCTTCCTTCATTCAGCACATCATTCCTTTTCCATTCCGAAAAGAGCAATTCAGTGCCGAACTGCAGCGTTCCGTCGCAAAAATGTATGCCTTTACCAGGGAGCTGGAGGAGGAATTAAAGCACAGCGGCGTCTCGGTCAGTATGGTTCATCCGGCCCCCATCAAAAGCATTGTGCAGCAGATGGAAAGCTTAGGCCGGATTTTTGAAGAGGATATTCAATCCCTTGCCCCGGGCTTGATTGCAGCAAAAGCGGTCAGGGGCATGCTACGTGGTGATCGTCTGATTATCCCCGGACTTCGTAACAAGATCCTGTTCTATTTAAACCGGCATGCCACCTCCTGGTTCAGAAGAATGGAGGAGTCCCTTGACTCGGGCCTCCAGCCTTCCACTTAAGCTTATTCACAGCAAAGCGATATTCCACAAAGGGAGGGCCATCCCCCCCGATGTCCTGGAAAAAATATTCGTTCCCTTATACTCCACCAAAGCAGAGGGCTCGGGGATAAGCTTAAGTCTCTGAAGTCAGATTATCAGCAATCATGGGGGACAGATACTGGTGGAATCGAAAGAGGGAAAAGGAACTACGTTTAAGATCATGCTGCCTGTAGCTGATTAAGATTTGCAGATGCCTATCATTCTTCGTAATTTATCTCCTCAAAAAAATTACAGCATGAGCAACGAAAGTATCAATTTCAACAAGATTCTAAAAGAATCACGGGAAACCCTGTTAAATCCAAAGGGATATTTTCAAACCATGTCCCTCTCAGGGGGACTTGTCGAACCCTTAATTAAAGCGGCCATTTACGGGACGCTTGCCGGATTATTTGCCTTATTATGGAGTGTGCTTGGTTTGTCTGCCATGGGGGCAGGCCTTCTGGGTGGGGCCATAGGTATTATGTCCTTGATCTGGTCCATCGTTGGAGCGATCATTGGTCTGTTCGTGGGTGGAGTCATTATGCTGATCATCTCGGCCATCTGCGGCGGCAACACTGATTTTGAGGCCAATGTCCGGGTATCCGCTTCCTTAATGGTGCTCTACCCTGTCAATGCTTTCCTGGCCTTTTTATATGGAATCAATTTCACCCTGGGTGGAATTGTAGCACTTGCTGTCAGCTTATATGGCCTTTACCTGTTGTATCTTGCTGTTATAGGGGCCCTGAAGGGAAAAGAGTCCAATGTAAAAATTGTGGTCATTGTGCTCCTGGTTCTGGCCCTCCTGGGTTTCTTCGGAGGCAGAAAGGCCTCAAAATCCCTGCGGGATTTCTCTGAGATGTATGAGGAAGAGCTGGTGGAGTAATTCTTCTGCTAACTCTGCCATCATCCGGTCTATCATGAAATTTTTTTATTTGTTTATAGGAGTGATCAGTCTGGCCCTGATCTCCGGATGTTCGGAGAAACCAATGGACCAGGACAATTCTGAATTTAATACAATCTACTCGGGAGACCGGCTGAACCGGGTGGCTTTTCCCCTGGGGGGGATAGGCGCCGGGATGATTTGTCTGGAAGGTAGCGGAGCCATCTCCCATGTTTCGGTCAGGCATAAGCCAGATGTGTTTCATGAGCCTTTTATGTTCGCGGCCCTGGCGGTCAAAGGCCTGCAAAACGGGACAAAAGTCCTGGAGGGCCCTGTCCCGGAACGAAAACTCTATGGAGCCCCGTACACCGGAAATGGAAGCTCGAACAGCAGCTATGGGTTCCCCAGGTTTGAGGATGCAGAATTCCAGGCCCAGTTCCCCTTTGGAACAGTCACCCTGAGAGACAGAGATATTCCCTTGGACGTGCACATTGAGGGCTGGAGTCCCTTTCATCCCGGCCAGGAGGATCTCTCCTCCCTGCCCCTTGCCGCCCTGGAATACAGCTTTACCAACCTGACCGACTCCACCCTGGAAATAGTCTTCTCCTACCACGCACAGAATTTCATGCGCATTCAGAATAAGAATCAATGGGGCAGCAACTACCAAAACCTGGGACAAAGCGTGCAGCGTACCAGGAACGGGTTTATCCTCTCGCAATCCTGTTTGCCCGATAAACCTCATTACAAAGGAGATTTTTCCATTACCACCCTGGAAGATGCCAGCGTGGATTCCCGGTGGTTCCGGGGAGGGTGGTTCGACGGGCGCACCATGCTGTGGACCGATATTAAAAGTGCCAGGGCTGTATCGGACACTGCCTGTGCCGGTTCAGATAATTCCTCCCTCTATGTTCCCTTCTTACTGGAAGCCGGGGATACAAAAACCATTCATCTGCTGATGTCCTGGTATGTGCCCCACTCGGACCAGCGCTTTGGGAGCATCCCCCCTGTGGAGGGTTCCCCTTCCTGCGATCCGGGAACCGGGTGTTGTTCGGTGGAATATACTACCCAGTTCTATGAGCCCTGGTATTCAGGAAAGTTTTCCGGAATTGATGAATTGAACCGGTACTGGAGAACAAACTACCAGGATTTGCTGGATAAGGCTGAACTTTTCAGTCATACCCTGTTTGTTTCGGACCTCCCTCCTGAAGTACTTGAAGCGGTATCCGCCAACCTGAGTATCCTGAAATCACCTACGGTCCTGAGGCAAAAAAATGGAGATCTCTGGGCTTTTGAAGGCTGTTTTGATGAAGGGGGAGGATGTTGCCATGGTTCATGCACCCATGTCTGGAACTATGCCCAGGCCATCCCGCATCTCTTCCCGCATCTCGAAAGGAGCCTCAGGGAGACCGAATATCTGCAAAGCCAGAATGAAACCGGGCATCAGAACTTCCGTTCCGCCCTTCCTATCCAGTCGACCGATCATGGCTTTCATGCGGCAGCAGACGGCCAGCTGGGAGGGATCATGAAGGTGTATCGCGACTGGCGCATCTCCGGAGACACCCCGTGGTTAAGATCCCTCTGGCCAAGCATCCGTTCGAGCTATGACTACTGTTCAAACAGCTGGGATCCGGATAAAAAAGGCGTGCTGGTGGAGCCGCACCACAATACCTATGACATTGAATTCTGGGGACCGGACGGTATGTGCAGCAGCATCTACCTGGGAGCAACACAGGCCATGATGGAAATGGCCCGGGCACTGGGAGAGGATGTCACTTCTTACCGGCAACTCCTGAACCAGGGAACCGGATATCTGGAAAAGGAGCTTTTTAACGGCGAGTACTTTATACAGAAACCTACCTGGAAGGGATTGAGAACCCTATCTCCCGAGGAACATCTGGAGGCCAGCTGGAACATCTCCTATAGTGAGGAAGCCTATGAATTAATGAAAAAGGAGGGCCCCAAGTACCAGTACGGGAACGGCTGCCTGGCAGATGGGATTATCGGGGCCTGGCTTTCTGCCGTGTGCGGATTGCCCGAGTTCCTGGACCGGGACAAAGTCCACAGTCACCTGAACTCCATCCACCGCTACAACTTCAGAACAGACCTAATGGACCATGTGAATCCGCAACGACCCGGGTTTGGAGCCGGGAAGGATGGCGGATTGCTCCTTTGCACCTGGCCCGCGGATGATCAGCCCTCCCTGCCGTTCGTCTACAGCAATGAAGTCTGGACAGGGATTGAGTACCAGGTGGCCTCTCACCTGATGATGCTCGGGGAGGTAGAGAAGGGACTGGAGATTGTCCGTGAAGTCCGGAGAAGGTACGACGGAACCTTCCGGAATCCCTTCAATGAATATGAGTGTGGTCACTGGTATGCCAGAGCCTTGTCCAGTTATGCACTTATGCAGGGGCTTACGGGTCTCTTTTATGATGCCATAGATAAGACCCTTTATATAAACTCTCAACTGGGAGACGACTTTCAGTGTTTTATCTCTACCGAAACCGGCTATGGATTGGCCGGACTAAGAAAAGGAGTGCCTTTCCTGGAGGTGGCCTATGGAGCGATCGAGGTAGATAGATTTGTGAACCAATCGAAGTGATCAGGAGCGGGAGACCTGGAAGCCGGTATTTGAAACGGTGAAATCCACGAACCTGGCACGGGGATTGGGTGGGTTTAATTCCAGGTGCTTTTTTGCCCGAAGGGCGGCCTCTGCAGATTTGGCAAACATCATCAGGTAGCCGCCACCTCCTGCTCCCAGGAGCTTGTATGCCAGCAGGTAATCATCTACCTGTTCGCTTATCTCCCGGATCACTGCCGGATTGGTGCCCTCATCCAGTTGCTGGTTCATGGCCCAGCTGGTGGCTACTTTTTCTGCAAGCCCCTCATAATCATTGCCCAGAATCGTTTCGAAAGTCTCCCGGGCATGAATCTTCATTTCCTGAAATATGGCCAGATGGCTGGAAGAATTAAGGAACATGGCCTTGACGATCTCCCCCAGAATATCATGGGCCACACGGGTTACCCCGGTATAGTAGAGTAAGATCATATCCCGGGTTTCACGATTGGAAAATAGCTGCTCGGGCAACCACTTGATCTTTGGGCTCTGCCTGATACCTGCCTCCGTTTCGATCAGTTTAAGCCCTTCAAAGATCCCCCCGAACTGGTCCTGCCAGCCTCCTCCGGTAGTTAACATCTGTTCCAGGATCAGGGTCCGGTAGGCAATGTCGTGTTTATCCCAGCCCAGGGCACAAAATTCACTCAGGGTGCCCAGCACGGTGGCTGCCAGATTTGAGCTGGTCCCAAGCCCCGAACCCTTTGGAACAGCCGCCAGCAAGGACATTTCAATCCCGCAGCCAAATTCTTTCATCTGCTTTTGCAGATCCGGATACTGCCTCCTGGAAAAAGTGGGACCAAAACCAGCCAGCACAAGCGCCGCCCTGGGAATGGAAAAACCTCCTTCCAGCTGATCATAACTATTCAAGTCTTCAAAACTATGGATCTCTATCTTCTCTCCCAGGTCAATGGAACGAAGAACGATCTTTGGCTCGGTAAGGGGTCGTGCAAATACTTGCAGGGGAAGTTGCCCATTTAGCTCTACCGAGAGGTTCACCACCTTTCCTCCCTCCATGATGCAAAAGGGAGGTGTATCCGTCCACCCCCCCGCCAGATCAAGCCTTACGGGGCTCCTTCCCCACAATATCTGATCATCCAGGACATTCCTGCTGGGATTTACCGGTTCTGCCTTCAGGGTTTGGATCATCTCCTGCCTGAGTATCCCGAAGGCCTGCTTCTCAAATTGTATGGCATGCTCCCTGTTTCCCGCCACCCTGGCCCGGAACATGGAATCGTTTATCCGTTTGGTAAGTGGCTCCCGAAGTGAGAGTGGTTCAGGCAGTTCCAGACCTGCTTCCCGGTATTCGTTTGCTGCCTTCTCCAGGTCAAGGAAATAGAAGATGCTTTTGTGGTGATTGTCAGCCAGCCTTGGCAGGCTCTGGAGCTTTAAGACTTCTCTTTGCCGGTAAAACTTTTCCACATTGGCCTTATCAGCCAGCTGCTTTGCAGAGAGACGCTGCGAATTCATCCATCCGTAGCCCTGTGATCTTTTATCCAGGATCTCCTTCAGAATCTTTTCTAAGCTTTCCAGCCTTCCAAGGGGAAACAGTGGCAGCTCGTAGATGGAAATACCCGGGTCCAATCCCGCCGATTCCGGGCTGATGTGCCTTTGACTCAACCATTGCTCCAGGATCTGGTTCATCCAGGTAGCTCCCATATCCAGGGGGTCCCGGAATTCATCCCCATATCCATAGATTCGCAGGCAGAATTCCTCTTCCCCGACGGGTACCATGTCGACGCAGAGGCCTTCGGGCAGTTCCAGCTCCCAGGAGTTTAAAGGAATCCCCGTAAGAATATGATGATTGGTAAGTCTCCAGGTCCGGGGGATATAACTGTTCTCAATCCAGATATGGTGGTTATCCTTGTTGAACTTTACTTTCACCTCGGCGTTCTGCTGAAATATGGAGGGATGGTGATCCGATTCCCTGGAATACTTCAGGCGCTGATCGGTGATCCTGTTTTGAAGCCGAAGCGAGGATTCCAGCAGGTCGCTGTTACTTCCAAAATGATAGAACTCACCCTTGTGCAGGGGAACCAGCTTCACTGATAGATTCGCAAGCTCCCTGTCCGTGGATTCCGATTCCTCTCCAAAGGCAGTTAACATATCGGTATAGAGATCATAATAGCCTGGAGTGTCAGCCACAAAGGCCTGTCTTTTTTTATTCCAGCCCGATCTCTTCATCAGGATACGGGTCGCCTTGTTATTCATCAGCACGATCCCTGAATCCATCAGGTAAAAATAATCCTGGGCCAGCTCTCTCAATTCCTCCTCCGCAGGTTTCTGTTTCACAAAAGCCAGGCTATCCTGCTGGTGCCGGGGACTGAAAAATACCCCATGACGCGTGGCCACCCTGTCTTCCACCCAGATCCCAAACAGCAACACATCTGCTTCAGGAAGCTTATGGAACCGGTCCGATGAAAAAAACATCACATCCCCGCTTCCAACCAGAGTCGTATAACTCCCGGGGGCTTTTTGAAGAATCCTTTCATAAAACGAAGCTTGAAAATCAAGTAGTTTCTGATCCAGGTATTGTCCTTTGGACCATCTGAACACGGGCAGGGGCAACAGGGATTTCCCATAGGCGGCATAGGCGGGCAACCTCCGGCTTTCTCCCCCGGAGTGAATCAGCAATCGCCTTTCCTCCTGCAACCATTCCTCCAGGGACCCTTCATATGCGGAGGCTTTGTAAGCTGACCATAAGAGAAACGCACTTCCTCCCCCGGAGCCCAGCTTTTTCCCGCCTGGATCGGAGCCACAGAACCAGGAATCCGGATTTTTCTTTTCCAGACGGTGGAACCGTTCTGTCATCCCAGCCGGAAGTGTAATCAATCTCTGCATAGCCATAAAAGGTCTGGAACAGCCCTAATTTTCAGTGATAGGGGTAAGTACGATGTTCCGGTAACTCACCGTACCATGATCGCCCTGCAGGAGGATCGGCCCCGGAGAAAACTGGTCGGAGGTCAAAGCACCTCCTGTAACCCCCTTTACCGGCTGCTTGTCAATTATGGTCTTTCCATTCAGTTTAACGGTCAGATGCCTTTTGAACAGGGTGATATCCATCTTCTGCCACTCACCGGCCGGTTTCTCTGCTGCCTCGGAGGGAGTAATCCGGCTGTAGAGGCCCCCCATATTGTGCGAATCAAGTTCCTTCCCATAACTATCCATCACCTGCACTTCATAGATTCCCCGAAGATATACCCCGCTGTTACTGCCTTCAGGCACATTGACCTCCAGCTTCAGATTAAAATCTTCAAAAGTGTCTGTGGTTCTGAGATTCCCATAGGTGATATGAGCTTCGCCCGGGGTTTGAACCGGATGGTTAAGCAGGACGCCGTCTTTTGCTTTCCACCCGTTGGTTGCCGTTGTTTCAGCCAGTTCCCATCCTTCCAGGTCTGTTCCATTAAAGAGCTTAACAGGATCCCCATACATGGATTTTTTCAGTTTTGGGGCCTCTCCCTCCGGAGGGATACGCTCCCCGGTAAATGAGACTGTCTCCATCCCAATTCCGTCCCTGTTGGGAAAATTGGCAATCCCCTCTATCTGGTTCGCCCCCCCTTTGGTCACCTGGAACCATTGAATCGGGTGCAGTTTCCTGTCTGCTTTCCCGGCAATCTTTTTCACCACATCCCGGCCCTGTACCAGGAGCAGGGTCTGTTCAGTAACCATAGTAAATTCAACAGGAGTTACACTTCCCCAGCGCCACAAAAGATCGGCATCCAGATATCCGTTCTCCTGACGCACTTCCAGCCATCCGGCCCTGTTGTTGTCGTAGTCGAGAGTCAGTGCCCACATTCCCAGGAAGGGCTCTGCCGATTCCTCCTGTGCAAAAGATTGTCCCTGGAACCCGCAAAGGATCACCACCAGTATGCCTGCTATAGAATTTCTGAATTTCATGAATTGAGCATGTTTAGTTAATAACTCTGTTCTCTTCCAAAGGTACTTTTTACGTTGAAAACTCCTTTCAAACAGAAGGGCAAATATCCTTAATATTAATAAAAAAATATGCGGAGACGTTCATTTGTAAAATCTTCATCCATCGCCCTGGTGGGGGCCGCTGGCATGACACCGGCAAATGCCCTGATTCAGGCCTTCTCCGATTACGGCATCACCCCTTCCCTCAATGCCTATAGTTTTAACCGGGCATTGCTGGAGGAAGGAATGAGCCTGGAGGAGCTGTTTATTTTTGCTGCCCGGGTTGGATTTTCATCCCTGGACCTCACTGCCTACTATATCCCCGGATATCCGGAGGTACCCGATGATGATTCCCTGTATGAGATCAAAAGAATGGCATTCAGGACCGGGATCTCCTTCTCAGGAACAGGGGTCAGGAATGATTTCACCCTGCGGGATCCGGAAGCGCTGGCCCGGGAAATTGATCTGGTGAAACAGTGGATCGTGGCTGCTTCCAAGCTGGGGGCCCCCAGTATCCGGGTTTTCGATGGAAAGGCTCCATCCTTGGGAAACACTGCCACTGCCACACATCAACAGGTGGTGGACGCATTTCGGGAATGTTCCCGCTTCGGGGCCAGGTATGGAGTGAATGTCGCCTTTCAGAACCACCATGATTTTTTGAAAAGCACAGATGAGATTATCAACATCATTCAGAGAGTCGATTCGGAATGGTTCGGCCTGATGCTGGATACAGGCAGTGTAGTCGGGCCCGATCCCTACCTGGAAATCGAAAAATTAATCCCCTATGCCGTCACCTGGCAGGTCAAGGAGAGGATTCGCAGGGGAGAGTCATGGGAAGAACTGGATGTAAAGCGCCTGGTTGAGCTTCTTCATAAACACAAGTACCAGGGATTCCTCCCCATCGAAACTCTCGGGGAAGGTGATCCCCGGAAAAAAGTTCAGGCCCTCTACGAGAAGCTGGCAGCTTACCTGTAGGGCGCTGCATAGATTGCTTTGGGTTTAATTTTATATTCGACTGGTCCTCTACTCTACAGCCTCAAAATGAGTGGCCACTTTATCCCAGCGCTTCAACACTTTCGTAGCCGATTCCGGAATGTATGATTATGTATAATCCTTCCCCTGAAAATCGATCACATCCTGCAGGGAATATCTCCTTATGGAGCAGTTCCTGGCAGAGATCGGCATTTTCGATGGTGGTCCATCCCTGCCAGATACCTTTTACAGACATGGGTTTAAGTTTTGATGCCTATAAAAAGCAAGGCATAAGCAGGTGAATTCAAAAAGTTCATGCAAAACATATAAGCCCTATCTTCGCACAAAATTTTACCTGGGTGAATAAGAAGATCCTGGACCTGGCCGTCCCCAACATCATCAGCAATATCTCCATCCCCATGCTGGGAATTGTGGATATGGCACTGATGGGACACCTGGAATCGGATGTCTATATCGGGGCCATTGCGCTGGGATCCCTAATCTTCAACTTTATCTACTGGGGCCTGGGGTTCCTCCGGATGGGCACCAGCGGATTCACTGCACAGGCCCGGGGAAGAAGGGACCTGCCGGAAACCATTCTGGTATTTTCCAGGGCCGTCTTTATTGCCCTTGTTATGAGCCTGTTGCTGCTGCCTTTCAGAAACCCATAGAGATTCTGAGTTTTCTGGTTCTGAAAGGAGAGACCCAGGTGGAAGAGCTGGCCATGGCCTATTTCAGGATCCGCATATGGGCTGCCCCGGCTGCCCTGGGACAATTTGCCCTGCTGGGATTTTTCCTGGGAATGCAAAACGCACAGGCTTCCCATGGTGGTACTGGTACTCCACCAATGTGATCAACATAGCTCTGTAACTACATCTTCGTGATGAAACTGGGCATGGAGTCGACGGAGTGGCCCTGGGTACGGTGATTGCGCAGTACAGCGGACTCCTTATCGCCCTTTACTTTTTCAGAAAGTATTTCCAGGAAACTCTTTAAATACTGGTCCTTGCAGGCCACGATCCAATGGGATAAGCTAAAACATTTCCTTTCCGTCAACAGCGATATCTTTATCCGCACCATGTGCCTGGTCGTGGTCTTTTCCATTTTTACGGCCCGTTCGGCCAGCGTTGATCTGCATAACGAAGGGGAAGAAACCATTCTGGCGGTCAACTCGATCCTGATGCAGTTCTTTATGTTCTTCTCCTTCCTGATTGATGGCTTTGCTCACGCATCGGAGGCCCTGACAGGGAAATTCATTGGAGCCGGCGACCGGCGGTCCCTGGACCGGACCATCAAATTGCTCTTTCTCTGGGGGGCAGGAATCAGTCTGTTTTTTACCCTGCTTTACCTGCTAGGCGGAGATGCCATTTTCAGAGCCTTAACCAATAATCCGGAGGTGATTGCCAATGCAAAGCCCTATTTCTTCTGGGTGGTCCTGGTACCCATGGTCTCCTTTACGGCCTTCCTCTGGGATGGCATCTTTATTGGAGCCACCGCCGGGCCCGAAATGCGAAATGCCATGCTGATCTCCACCCTCTTGATCTTTTTTCCGGCCTATTTCCTGGCTGGAAAACTAATGGGAAATCATGGCCTCTGGTTTGCCTTTATCCTATTCATGCTTGCACGGGGGATTACCATGCAGTTTATGTCCCGGAAGGCGGTATATGCGAAGGTGGTTTAGACCTCTATTTTTTATCCCGCTTCCGCTCATGTTCCTTGAGCAGGATTTTCCGCAGACGGATGGATTTTGGGGTTACTTCCACGTATTCGTCTTCCCCCACATACTCCAGGGCCTCTTCCAGTGAAAATTTGATGGCAGGGGCAATGGATACTTTTTCGTCAGATCCGGAAGCCCGCATATTGGTCAGTTTTTTGGTCTTGATCACATTGATCACCAGGTCATCCTGTTTGGTATGTTCACCAATGACCTGTCCGGCATAGATGGCCTCCATGGGATCGATAAAGAATTTGCCCCGGTCCTGCAACTTATCAATGGAATAGGAGATGGAGGTTCCTGTCTCCATGGCAATCAGGGCCCCGTTCCGTTTGCGTACCAACTCTCCTTTCCAGGGCTCATAGCCGGAAAATCGGTGGGATATAACTGCATTTCCTTCCGTGGCTGTCAGAATAGGCTGCCTCAAGCCGATCAATCCCCTGGCTGTAATCTTGAATTCCAGGTTTACCCGGTCGTCTTTCTTTTCAATGTTCAGGATATCTCCCTTGCGACCGGTAACGATCTCTATCACCTTCCCGGAAAATTCCTCATCCACATTGATATAGAGAAGCTCCACCGGTTCGTGCTTAAATCCGTCAATCTCCTTGACAACCACCCTGGGCTGTCCCAGCTGCATCTCATATCCTTCCCGGCGCATGGTCTCAATCAAAATGGACAGGTGAAGAATTCCCCTTCCATAAACCTTCAGACGATCGGGCGAATCGGTATCTTCCACTTTCAGTGCCAGGTTCTTTTCGGTCTCCTTGAACAGGCGGTCCCTCAACATGCCTGGAGGTCACAAATTTTCCTTCCTTCCCAAAAAAGGGTGAATTGTTGATGGTAAAGAGCATGCTCATGGAAGGCTCATCGATGGAGATGGGTGGCATGGCTTCGGGTTCTTCAAAATCGGCAATGGTATCTCCGATATCAAAATCTTCCAGTCCCAGCACAGCCACAATTTCACCCGGAACCTACTGCTTCTTTGGTTTTCTCCTTTCCCAGACCTTCAAAAGTATAGAGCTCCTTCACGGTCGATTATGTGATTCAGCCCGTTTCGCTGCACAATGGAATACCTGGTCGCCCATCTTTGATACTTCCCCGGTGTACTTTCCCCACAGCGATCCTGTCCCGTATAGGAGGAATAATCCAGCGAAGAGATCTGCAGCTGCAGGGTGCCGGGATTTTCGCAGGAGGATCGAAGTATTCCACGATGGTATCCAGTAGATAAGCCATGTCATCGGTGGGATTTTTCCAGTCCGGCTCCCATCCATCCCTGCTTTGGAGGAACCGTATACTGTTGGATACTCCAGCTGCTCTTCGGTGGCATCCAGGGCAAACATCAGTTCAAACACCAGTTCATTGGTCTCATCCGGATTGCAATTGGGTTTGTCCACCTTATTGATCACCACAATCACCTTTTTCCCCAGCTCCAGGGCCTTCTGCAACACAAAGCGGGTCTGGGGCATGGGGCCTTCAAAGGCATCCACCAGCAACAGAACCCCCTCGGCCATATTCAGAACCCTTTCCACCTCTCCTCCAAAATCGGAGTGGCCCGGGGTATCGATGATGTTGATCTTGGTTCCTTTGTACCGACACCGATACATTCTTGGAAAGAATGGTGATGCCCCGTTCCCGCTCCAGATCATTGGAATCGAGGATCAGATCTCCCATCTCCTGGTTATCCCTGAAAAGATTTACCTGGTGCAGTATACGGTCGACCATGGTGGTCTTTCCGTGGTCGACGTGTGCGATGATCGCTATATTTCTTAGATTCATGCTGTTCGACTCAAGTTAAAAAGTGCGCAAAGGTAGCATAATATAACTACACAAAAAACTGATTCTCTTGCTATATTTACCCTCTGATCACACCTTGAACTATCCTGAAACAAATCACTGAATATGGCTGAAGGTCGTTTTACCAACCCTGTAGTTGCTTCCCTCGCAGGAATCAAAGATTTTTTCTCCAAACAAGAACTGGCACCGAGGTATTCTGATAAGGACAGGGCCGATGGCAGGACCGTGGTGATCACAGGGGCCAATTCGGGGCTGGGCTTCGCCCTGGCCGTTGAATTCGCCAGGAGGGGAGCCAGGGTGATTATGGCAGGGAGAAGCCAGATCCCTGAAGCCGGGGAACGGGTGAAAAAGCTGTCCGGTTCAGAAACTGTGGAAATGCGGTATATGGATCTGAGCAAAGTTGAGACCATTCACCAGTTTGTCCGGTCCCTTTCAGAGGAGAAGATTGAGGTAGATCTCTGCATCCTGAACGCGGCTGTGGCTCTTCCGGGATCGCGCCAAACAGCTTCGGGGCAGGACCAGATGTTCCTGGTCAATTACCTTTCCAACGTTATCTTAACCCAGCTGCTCCTGAGAAAACAGGTGATTAGGCTTAAAAAAGCCTCCCCGGCTTCGAAAATTATCTTCATATCAAGCGATTCTCACCAGGGAGCCACCCACATCGATTACGAAGAATTCGGGCGCTATTTTGAATATGGGGTTTCCAAGGGAATTTCAAATTACAGCTATTTTAAACTTATATTAAACACGTATGCCACAGAACTATCCAGAAGAATAAATCAGGATTCTGTGATCTTAAGCATAAATCTTATCTGCCCCGGGCCGGTTGCATCCAACATTGTCAAGGAGGCACCGTGGCTGCTCAGGATGATCCTGAAGGGCATTTTCCGGATTGTATTTAAATCCCCTGCCAGGGCGGCACAACCCGTGGTCTATATGGCTCTGTCGCCCGATTACGAGGGGACCAGCAATGAATACCTGCATATGTTTAATCCCAAGAAAATGGATCCAAAGGTCTATGAGACCGGGGAAGGGAAAAAACTATGGGAAAAATCCCTGGAACTTCTTAAATCGATCGATCCGGATGTTAAAAGCTATTTTCCATGATCCACAGGCACAATAAACTTCCCTTTTTGCACCGGGGACAGTTAATTATTGTACCTTTGCGGCCTAATTTAAGATTATGGAATTTAAGGACTTAGGATTGCCCAAAGATATTCTGAAAGCAGTCACCAAATTAGGCTTTGAAAGCCCATCGGAAATTCAGGAAAAGGCGATCCCCATCCTTGCGGAAGGCAAGCAGGATTTCGTTGGACTGGCCCAGACCGGCACAGGAAAAACTGCCGCTTATGGATTACCCCTGATCCAGCATATGAATTTCGAAGACCGGACCACCCAGGCCCTGATCATCTGTCCAACCCGGGAGCTTTGCATGCAAATTACCAGCGACCTGGAGTCCTTTGCGGTTTACCAGAACAATCCCAATATCGCAGCCGTTTATGGTGGAGCCAGTATTTCCGATCAGATTCGTAAACTCAAAAAGGGATCCCAAATCGTAGTGGCCACCCCGGGCAGATTACTCGATCTGATTAACCGCAAAGCCATCAAGCTGGAGACCGTCTCCAGGGTGGTGCTGGATGAAGCGGACGAGATGCTGAACATGGGATTCAAAGAGGATATTGATGCCATCCTGGACCAGACACCGGCTGTTAAAAGGATCTGGCTCTTTTCAGCCACCATGCCCAAGGCTGTAAAACGAATTGCCAATACTTACATGCATGATCCCGTGGAGATCGTAGTGGGAATACAGAATAGTGTGGCTGACAATATCGAGCATCGCTATTATATGATGAAAGAACGGGACCGCTACCATGCCCTGAAAAGGATCCTGGACTTCTATCCGGAAATATACGGACTGATCTTCTGCCGGACACGGAGGGAGACCGGCCAGATTGCCGATAAGCTGGAAAAAGAGGGCTACGATGTGGTGGCCCTGCATGGCGACCTGTCGCAGCCCCAGCGAGATGCTGCCATGAAGAAATTCCGGGAGAAGACCGTGAAGGTCCTGGTAGCCACGGATGTGGCTGCCCGGGGCATCGATGTGAAAGATATCTCCCATGTGATTCATTATAATTTACCCGATGATATAGAAAACTATACACACCGCAGCGGGCGAACAGCCAGGGCAGGCAAATCGGGTAAATCCCTGTCCCTGGTCAATACCAGGGAAACCTATAAAATCAAGCAGGTGGAGTCCCTGCTTAAGACAGCGCTAAAACAATCCACGATCCCCAGGGCTGAGGAAATCTGTGAAAAGCAAATGTATGCCCTCATGGACAAGGTTGTCAACACACCTGTGGATGAGGAGGCCATCGATCTCTACTGGCCGGTATTCTACAAGAAGCTGAAGAATCTGCCGGCTGAAGAGATTGTATTAAAATTTATCTCCATGGAGCTTAATGCCTTCCTGAATTACTACAAAGACTCCGGCGACCTGAATGCCAGTCATGAGAAGGGTGGCCGTGCAGGAGGCAGAGAGGATAATGGCAGGAACCGCCGGGGCACAGGAAAAGAAAGCGGAGGTTTTAACCGCAACCTGGCCGGAGAGAAGAGCCGCTATTTCATTAACCTGGGCGAAAAACAAAATCTGAACAAAGGCGCCCTGCTGAGACTGGTCTGCAGCGAGACCGGAATCGATAGTTTTCATATGGGTCGCATTGATATCCATTCCCGACATGCCTTTTTCGAGGTAGATAAAAAAGTCTCCAGTCGGATCCTGCCCGCTATCCAGGAGGGAAGCTACGAAGGCAAGGCATTCCAGGTATCTGTCTCACAGGTGAACGAGCCCGGAAAAAAGAAAGCAAATAAAAAGAAGCACTAGAGCGAACTTTCTTCCTTCATTTTCGTATTTCCTATGTATGCCTGCCAGATATATAGTCGGTTTAATTCTGCTTGTGCTGCTGCCAGCTTCAAAGGCCAGAACTCAGAACCTGGATAGCCTGATGGCACTGCGAGATACCACGCTAATCAGTGAATACCAGATCGACCTGCAGTTACAGATGGCTTATGCTCTGAGTGACATAAATATCAGAGCAGCTCTGGACCATGCCAACCAGGCCCTGAAGGAAGCTGAAGAGATCGGTTCGGAGCGATGGTCCGCTGAGGCAAAACTGGCCATCGGCACCTTTTACGACTACCTGGGCGTCAATGAAGAGGCCGCGAACCTCCTGAGAGAAGCATTTAACAGTTTTGTGGATCTCAGGGACTCCGCAAAACAGGCCGCCACCCTGATGAATATAGGCAACACTTATTTCTATATCAAGCAGTTTGAACCAGCTCAGAAATATTTCTCTCTGGTCTCAGAATATGGAAGGAGCCTGAAGGATACCTCCTTAATAATCAGCGGCCTGAATGCCACCGCTGCGGTTTACGGGAACACTGGCAGAATGGATTCTGCCCTGATTCTCTTTAAAGAAGCGCACGCGCTCTCCCGCCAGTACGGCAGCCTTCAGAAAGAGATCCTGGCCTATTACAATATGGGAGATGTGCATCTTTATTCCGGACGAAGGACGCAGGCCCTGGTAGTATTTCATGATCTTGAAAACTATTACAATCTGAAGGAGAACAGTCCCAAGCATCTTTCCAGCCTTTACAACTCCATGACCAAAGCCTACCTGGAAAAAAGGGATCTCAACAAGGCTAAGACCTACTCCGAAAAAACACTGCTTGCCCTGCTGGAAAATATGCGCTATAACGAATACCAGGAGTATTTTCTAAATCTCGTCAGCATTGACACCCTGCAGGACCTTCATGAGGAAGCACTGCTTCATTACATCAGATACAAAGAGCTGAACGACAGTCTGAACAATGCCAGCTTTAAGGAGAAGCTGGCCAACCTGGATATCTACTTTGAACTTGAGTCGGAAGAGAACCAGATTGAACGCCTCACCATGGATAATCAGTACAAAGATCTAAAAATCAGACAAAAACGACTCACCAATTATGGCTATGTCACCCTCTCCCTGTTGCTGTTAACCATTGTTTTCCTGGTGATCAGGTCCTACAGCAAAATCAAAGAGAAAAATGTACTGCTGGAGAAGCAGAAAGATGATCTGAAAGCCGCACAGCAGCGCCTGGTCCAATCCGAAAAGATGGCCAGCATTGGAACCCTGACAGCCGGCATCGCTCATGAAATTAACAATCCCCTGAACTTCATTTCGGGCGGACTCAACATTATGAGGGAGGTGCATGAGGGACTCGACTGGGAGGGCCGGGAGGAGGAAATGAAACGCTTTGTAATAGCCCTGGAAATGGCCCGCGACGGCTTGGATCGATCGGTTGACATTGTTCAGGCCCTGATGACTTTTTCACACAGGGGGGGCTCCAGGAAGGTGAAAACCGATCTGCGCGTAACCATTGATCATACCCTGATGTTCCTGAGATCCAAGATCTCGGACGAGATTCAAATATTCAAACAATACCGCCTGGAGAAACTGGTTCCTGTTTTTCCGGAGAAGATGCACCAGGTAATCATCAATATCATCGACAATGCCATTTTTGCAGTTAACCTGGATCCTACCCGTCCAAAAATCATTTCGATCTCCACCATGATGAGGGATGGCAAAGCGGTTCTCTCCTTTTCCAACACGGGACCTCAGATTGCTGAAGAGCACCTGGCTCAGCTTTTCGATCCCTTCTTTACAACCAAAGATCCCGGACAGGGAGTGGGACTCGGACTCTCCATCTGCTACACCCTGGTAGCGGAGCATCAGGGGGAGATTGAAGCCAGAAATACCAGTGACGGGGTTCTCTTCACTGTGAGCCTGCCTTTGAAATAGGGAAGTTAATACTTGAAATCCAGGTCAATTAGGATTCCGGTATGGATGTCGTACACCCAACCATGCACGCTTGGCCCGCCTCTTTTTTGGATCGCCTCCTGTACCACCTCAAGCTCCAGTAAATTCCGGCATTGGGCTTCCACGTTGAGCTCCACCAGCCTGCGGAAATGTTCCTCCTCATCGGTCAGCTGTTCCAGCTCTTCCAGATGGGGCACAACCACCGCCCTGATCTGATCGAACCAGTGCTCCAGCGGATCCTCCGTTCTCTCCTCCATGGCTGCCCGAACCCCGGCGCAGCCGAAATGGCCACACACAACAATATGCTTGACCTGCAACTGATTCACGGCAAAACGGACCACACTGACCGCATTCCGGTCCGTCTGCGAAACCTGGTTGGCAATATTCCGGTGTACAAAAACTTCTCCGGGTTCCGCCCCCATAAATATTTCAGCCGGGACCCGGCTATCGCTGCAGCCAATATACAGGTAGTCAGGAATCTGTTCCTGGCTCTGCCTGATGAAGAATTCCTTATCGGAGGCCCGCGTCTCAGCTGCCCATTTTCTGTTATTCTCAAAAACCTGCTCATAAGATAACCCCATAAACCTGATTTAGCGTTTCTAAAATCCTTTAGCGCTCCTGCAGATAGCGGGCACTCTCCTGAAAAGTATCCGGATGCATCTCCACAAAGTAATTCTGAACTCCCCCTGTTTTTGCAGCCTCAAAAAACTCTTTCCAATCCACGATACCCTGTCCCACAGGAACCTGCGAATCCTTTTCCGTGGAATAATCTGCCAGGTGGGCCGAGATAAAGCGTCCCGGATATTCCCTGAAGTAATCCTGCGCTTTGAACCCCTGGTCAATGACGGCCACCTGAAACTGCATCTTCACCAGATCCGGATCCAATTCCTCCAGCAATACGGGGTAGATCAATTGGCCATCAATCTCTTGAAACTCAAAATGGTGGTTGTGGTAAACCATCTGGATTCCGGCCGCTTTTGTTTTCTCCCCGATCACATTAAGTTCCTCTGCCGCTTTGCGCCAGTCGTCCAGGGTGGCATCCCCGAGTCGAAGGCCTGGCATGGACTGTGCCATTTGCTTCATTCCAATCTGACTGGCCCAATCGATCCGGTTGTCCAGGGATTCTTTGAGTTCCCTGGAAGTAAAGTGGGAGCTGCTGCAGATCAACCCGGCCTCCTCGATAATTTTTCTCATTTCAGTTCCCGACATCTCGTTCAGGGTCTTAAACCCATATCCCAAAGGGGAACACATCTCCACTTCGGAGTAGCCCATGGCTGCCATCTTTTTCAGAGTACCGGCAAAATCATTCTGCAATTCTCTGTTTATGGTCCAGATCTGGAACCCAAAGGATAGTTTATCGCCTGCCAGACCTGCAGCCAGGATATGGACCGGCACCTGGCTAAGCAAGGCGGCGGATGCCAGGGTGGCTCCACCTGTCTTAAGAAATTGTCTTCGGGTAGTTTTCATGTCTTAAAGAGTTGCTTGAAATGAATCACCAAGATAAAAAAATCTAAAAGTGAGAAGCAGGGAATTCAGGAAAATTATTCCAACATTTGTAGTCCATCCCCTTAGGGTAGCTTTCCATGTTCAAACACGCCATTGTCCGCAAACCCTGTCCTGAGATGATCCGGGGGCTTCGTTCAGTTTCCCTGGGCAGGCCGGATTTCCAGCTGGCCCTGGAGCAACATGAGCGGTATGTGGAAGCCCTCCGAACCTGTGGCCTGGAGGTCCAGGTGCTGGACGCCGATCCGCTTTTCCCCGATTCGGTCTTCGTGGAAGATGTGGCCCTGTGCACTCCCGGGTGTGCCATTGTTACCAATCCTGGAGCACCCTCCCGGAATGGGGAAAAGCTGGGTATCAGACCGGTACTTGAAACCTATTATAAACAGGTGGAATCCATTGAAGCCCCCGGTACCCTGGATGCCGGCGATGTTATGATGGTTGGGAAATACTTTTATATCGGGCTCTCCCGGCGCACAAACGCCACGGGTGCTGCTCAATTGTTAAGTATCCTGAGATCTTATGGAATGGAGGGTTCCCACACCCACTGCAAAAGGTGCTTCATCTGAAGAGCGGACTCTCCTACCTGGAGCAGAACCACCTGCTCATCAGCGGTGAATTCAGGACTCATCAGGCCTTCACCGGATTTCGCCGGATAGAGGTGGACCCTGAAGAAAGCTATGCGGCCAACTCCCTGTGGATCAACTCCACCGTGCTGGTATCGGCAGGATATCCCAGAACCCGGGATAAAATAGAACAGGCCGGCTACCCTACGATCTCCCTGGATGTATCCGAATTCCGTAAACTCGACGGGGGCTTAAGCTGTCTTTCCCTGAGATTTTAGTATGCAAAGGAAGGGATGCCTTCCTATTCGTTAATTGCTTTATCAAACTCTGACCCCTATGACGCAGACATCATCGATCTGCTCGTACTTGCCGCGCCATAATTCAAAGGTCTCTTCAAGATCCTGTTTTTGCTTTTCCATGGTATGTGCCCGGACGGAAAGAAGCAGTTCCCTGAACTTCTGGGTTTTAAATTTTTTCCGCTGCTCCCCCCCGTACTGATCCACGTATCCGTCAGAAAACACGTAGACCGTGTCATTCTCCTTTAAGGGAAGCTTGTGATTCGTGAACTCGGATTCCACCCAGTGAATCCCGATGGGTTGCTTATCCCCCTTCAGTTCAAACAATTTTGCATCCTTCCCTTCCAGCGATGAATCAGACCCGGGTTCACTCCCGGTGAGCTGGTCCCGTTCCCGAATGAGATAGAGGGGATGATAGGCACCGGCAAACTGCAGCTCGCGTTTCTTTTTGTCGATCACAGCGATGGACATATCCATCCCATCCTTCTGATCCCGGATGGTTCCCACCTGCACCAGCATGGATTTAACCTTATCTCTGAGCTGGCTCAGAATCTCGCCCGGACTGGAGATACTCCCTTCCACAAGCAATTCATTAAGCAGGGTGATGCCCAGCATACTCATAAAGGCACCCGGAACGCCATGGCCGGTGCAATCGGCTGCCACAATGATAAGAGAGGAGTTTACCTCCTTTACCCAGTAAAAATCTCCACTGACGATATCCCGGGGCTTAAAGAGAACAAAGTATTCGGGAAGGATCCTGTCCAGGTAGTTTTTATGGGGAAGGATCGCTGCCTGGATCCTCTGGGCATAGCCAATACTGTCGGTGATCTCCTTTTTCTGGGCAAAGACCAGATCACGCTGAGCCTCAATTTCATCACGTTGAGATTCGATCTCTTCCTTCTGCTCAGAAATCTCCCGGGTCCGCTCCTGCACCTTTTGCTCCAGTTCCCGGTTGACCTTATCCTTCAATTTCTCATTTTCTTTCAACTGATCAATGATCCGTTCCTGCGCTGCTTTTTTCTCCCTGTCATCCAGTCTTAATTTCAGTGCAAGGCCAATGGAGAAGATTAATATCTGCAGAATCGCAGCTACAAAAAAACCGGATACCTGGAGGATCCGAAAGAGGATGGATTCAGTTATAGCCTCGGCTGTGAGTTCCGCGGAGGATGAACTAATGGTGATAATCGCCAGTGGGATTAACACGATGTTGGCAGTCAGAAAAAACCAGGCCGGTTTGAATCCCCCCCGGATCCTGAGGATGGCAGGAAGGATCAAAAGGAAGAGGGGGACGATGGCCACAGCAAATACCCAGACAAGCAGGAGCACGTTCTCAAACAGACCTCGCATTTCAAAGCCCAGTAAATCCCCCAGGATCAAGGCCACAACCCTGATCCCGATCAATCCCAGCAATACTACCACACTCCAGTACCATCCGGACATTTTCTGCTTTAGCTCCAGATAGCTAATTCCGAACAGAAGGAAAAAGATGGTGACCAGGGAAAGGGTAAAGAACTGGGAATTGGAAATCAGGATCGATTTAAATACATTTTCCTTCCACAGGAACTCCCCCTGATAACCTTCAGAAACAAAAAGAAACCCGGCAAATGATAAAATATATAGAGCGAAGTAGAGATACTGCCGGTCGCGCAGCGCAAAAAAGAGGATCAGGAAAAAACACGAAATGATGGTCATCATTCCCGTCAGTGCAAACAGAACCATTCTTTCTATCCGGTCATGCTGTACCACGGTATCCTTGGCAATAAAATGAATCAGTGGAGCAAAAATGCGGGATTCCGCCTTCCACCGGATATAGAAGGTCTGCTCTGTTCCCTGGTCCAGCGGAACCGAGACTGCATGCCAGTTCTTATAAATGAAGTCCCGCTCATCCAGGGGAATCTGTATTCCCGTTCTTTTCTCCAGAATGGTTCCGGAGGGATGGGTAAGGTAAAAATTGGCGGAATCCGTTCCCGACATCTCCGGAAGGTTGACCAGGTAACTACGGGTTTCAGAGATCCTGTTTATTGTTTTTATTTTGAGCCAGGCACAGGGGTAGGAGAAATCTTGTTCAAACTGGCTGCGGATCCCTTTTAAGCTGCTTTGCATGGAGGGCTCCAGCTCATAGAGGATCAAGGAATCCCCCCTGAGGATCGTAAAAGAGGTATCCACGGTGGCTTGCGCGAATACTCCGCTGCTGATATGATAATAAGCGGCCTTATCCAGTTCCTCCATCAAACTGACCACCTGGTCGCCTGCCTGGATCCCGATTTTCGCTGCCGGACTTCCCTCTTCCACGGAATACACCAGGCTCTTTGCTTTTAAAGGATTCACAAAAAGACTATCCAGCGAGTCAGACATGATCTGGGAGATGTCCCACTGCTCCAGGGAATCTATGAGGTACTCATACTCATAGGCTACAATCTGGTACAGGTAGGGTTCCCTGGTGAGGGAAAAATGCAAAAGCGAATCTACCCCCCTTCGTTTGATCAGAAGACCCACCGATTCCCCCGACTGATTATGAAGCAGATCCTGGATTTCCCTCTGGCTAATATTTTTTCCGGAGATAAGCGAATCATTGATGGCAATGATCTGATCGCGCACTTTGATCCCGGCCAGATCGGCTGGGCTTTCCGGCAGAAGGGTAGTAATTCTGGCTGTATCGTTCTGGATATAAGTGTTGAAAATCCCTGTATACCCATCATATACAATAATTTCTGTCTGGCCGAATGTCCATCCGGAACAGGCCAGCAAAGCAAAAATCATCAGGCATGAAATACGGGAATTCATTAATGTTGGATAAGGTTTCAGCTTAATAAAGGTATAAAAGAGAGAGAATTTACCAAAGATTATATATATAAGTTTTGGATATATCGACATATTATATATATATTTGAATCATGATATCAAAAGACCTGCTTAAAGGCACATTAAAGACTATCGTTCTGAAGCTTCTCGAGGAGAACGGAAGAATGTATGGCTACGAGATTACCCGCGAGGTGGAAAAACTGACTGAAGGCAAGATCCAGCTCTCCTGGGGAGCCCTCTACCCGGCACTTCATAAACTGGAAACGGATCGCCTGATTACTTCCGAGGAAGAGAGTATCGGGAAGAGGGTGCGCAAGTATTACAGGCTCACCGAGACGGGTAGCAGCGCAGCAAAGGAAAAGGTCCGGGAATTCATCGATTTTGTCACCATCATGGGACGGGTCCTGGATACCGGTCCCAGCCTGAACCTGGCATAAGCAAATGGCCGAACTGAGCGAACGGGAAATTAAAATCCTTTTCAGGGAGATCGACAGGCAGGGTCTGACCTATACCCAGCTGCAAAATGAACTCCTGGACCACCTCTGCTGTGACATTGAAACAAAGATGGACGAAGGGATAGAATTCCTGAAAGCCTATGAAATGGTACGAAGCCGCCTGGAGAACAACAGGATACAGGAGATCCAGGAAGAGACCCTGTTATTAATCAACCAAAAATACCGTATGATGAAAAAGTTCATGTACATTCTTGGGACCATTGCTCCATCCCTGTTAATCCTCGGAGCCTTTTTCAAACTGCAACACTGGCCCGGAGCCAGCATACTTATCGTGTTGGGCGCTTTCCTTCTGGGAGCCATTTACCTTCCTGTTTTTGCCATGGTAAGCATGCGCGACACCCGTAAAAAAGAGAAGCGGGTGAATAAGACACTTTATGTGACCGGAGTAATTACCGGGTTTATCTTTATTACCGGGATCCTGTTTAAGATCATGCACTGGCCCGGAGCAGCCGTTGCACTGCTGACCAGTGTGATACTGGTGGTGGCTGTCTTTATCCCGGTACTGGTAACTCACGCCCTGAAAGACAAGGAGAACCAGCTACAAAACTTCTCCATCCTCATTTTTGTGCTCTCCTTTATGGCTGTTAATATCATGGTATTTGCCCTGAAAATTTCAAAAAACGTATTGAGCTCCATGGTGGTAACAGCCCAGGCCAACCTCATAAGCAGTCAGACCATGGAAGCCAGAACCGCCATCTTCATGGAAAAGTCCTTGTTGTCTGATCAGAACGATTCGGCTCAATTGGTAAAGGCTGAATTCATCCATACAGAAAGCGATGTGCTGGATAATTACATCCAGGATCTTATGGCCGAGATTGTGCTGCTTACTCATGAAAAGAACCGTGCTGCTGTAGGGATGGACAAGTCCATTGACCTGAAGAATGCCAGTTATTTTGACAATCATAATAGCGTTAACCTGGTTATTTTCGGGGATGATGAAAATTCAGGGAAAGGGGAAGAACTCCAGTCCCTAATTGAATCATACAGGGAATTCCTGCAGACCATGGCGGAACCGGCACTCTTCGAGTCCATCGGCCTCCTGCTATATACGGGTCCTCTGGGGGAGTACCAGGCAAGCTGGTTAGATTTTAACTTCTACCAGACCCCTATGATTGGCGCTCTGAATTTCCTCTCCAACCTTCAGCTGAACATCCGCTTTCTGGAAGGAGAGATTCTGAAAGAGATGCTTTAATCAGACTTTAACACCCAGAACGATAATATCATCGATCTGCTCATGGGGTCCTTTCCACTGATCAAAGGTCTGTTCGAGGGTTTGCCTCTGGACATCCATGCGTTCTTCCTGTACAGACAGCAGGAGCTTTTTAAAGTTCATGGACTTGAATTTCTTCCTGTGTTCCCCTCCAAACTGGTCAATATACCCGTCTGAGAACAAGTAGAACGAATCCTCCTTTGAAAGCTTAACCGAAGTGGTCCGGAACGGGGTCTCTTCCCAGTGGGTTCCTATGGGTTGTTTGTCTCCCTTCAGTTCAAACAAGCGGTAGTCGCCATTATCCAGGGAAGCAAAAGGCTCCAGGTCCGTCTGTGAAGGAAGACTTTTTTTCCGGATAATGTAAAGGGGATTATTGGCCCCTGAGAAGTGTACCTCCCTGGTAGTCTTGTTATAGATGGCAATGGCCAGATCCATCCCATCTTTCTGCTCATCGTTGTTGCCCTGCTGTTCCAGCATCTCCTTCACCTTCTCCCTGAGCCGGTTCAGGATGGCTCCCGGGGCATCAAAACACCTGTCATTAATCAGCTCATTGAACATGGTAATCCCCAGCACACTCATAAATGCACCCGGAACACCATGCCCCGTACAATCGGCTCCCACGATCACCAGGTGATCCTGCACCTCTTTGATCCAGTAGAAATCACCACTCACAATATCCTTGGGCCTGAAAAGTACAAAGTGTTCGGGAAGTAACTCAGACATCGCTTCCCGGGAAGGCAGTATGGCCGACTGAATGCGCTGTGCATAGGCGATGCTGTCGGTAATTAACTCTTTTTGCTTGTTGATTTTTTGATTTGTCCTTCGGATGTACCTCATCCGGCTAAAGAGCCCCCCGGCAACAGCCAGGATCAATAAACCTAATACTCCGACAGCGATTAATAACCCTCTCTGTCGCTTTGAAATCAATTGTTCAATCTCCGCCTCCTGCTCCAGAAGCGCAATCTCATTCTGCTTCTTTTCCATCTGGTAGGAATTCAACAGTTCCGTTGTCAGATCTTCCGATTCAATCTTGTAGATGATATCTTCGATGGTATTCTGCAGGGACAGGTATTTATAGGCATTGGAGTAATCCTGTATTTTTGCATAATTTGTTGCCAGTCCTTCGTATGCACCGGATAGTTCCTCGTTTAATCCGATCTCTTTGGCAAGCACTTCAGCTTCCTTGTAATATTCTATGGCCCTGCTTGGATTATTCAGACTCTCATAGGTGGAGGCCAGTCCCAGAAGTATCCCCACAGTCTCCCGTTGTGCGTTCTCCTTCATGGCCATCTCCAGCGCATCCTGATGATAAATAAGTGCTTTTTGATAATCCCCTTTCTGAGCATAAATGCTCCCCATAAAATTAAGGGCCGTAGCAATATAATTATTGTTGGTTAAGATGGTCAGAGACTTTTCAAAAAAATAGAATGCCGAGTCGTATTCTTCCTTCTCCACATATACCTCCCCCATATTCAGCGTGCTTACGCCAACAATATACGGGTCATTGAGGTGTTCCCCTATTTTAATGGCCTGTTTATAATAGCTGATGGCTGAATCGTAGGTACTGGATTGTTCCGCATAAACTACTCCAATATTCAATAGCAGAGTGCCAAGCCTGGTACTGTCCGAAAGTTCCTCGGCTAGTTTCATGGCCGGCAGATAATGCTCAATGGCCTCTACATTCTTCCCGATGGAGTGATAAATGGCTCCCATATTTCCTAACAAATTGGCAACCATATGATCACTGCCAAGCTCTTCATAAATTTCCAGGGCAGGTTCCCAGTTCCGGAAAGCCTCTGCATACTCTCCATGCATATAATATCCCAGCCCGATATTCTTGTAGGCAAGGGCTTTCCCTCGCGGATAATTGATCATATCAGCCAGGATACTGGCTTCGTTTCCGTACTGGATGGCTCCATCGGGATCTATCCTGTACAGGGTGCCTGCAATCTCATTGAGCACATCTACTCTGACCGTATCCAGGCCCAGCTCCGGCAACAGGTTTTTCAAACTGTCGACCCGGGGATTCTGTGCATGGAGGAGGATGCCTGCAGAAAGCAGAAGCAGGAAAAAGAACGATTTTAAATTTTTCATTTACAATATCTTATGAACTTTCAGATCGATAATCCCATGGCCATGCTTTACTTAACACCGGCTGTTTTAAAGGTTCACAGATAGAGAAAAGAGGGAACCTTTCTGAACCCTCCCTTCAACTCACCATTTTGCACCAATATTCATTTTAAAAGGGCCTATTTTTTTATTAACTGGACCACTCTGGCGGAGTCCTCCATCACAATGCTAAGGATATAATGTCCACCCGGTAAGTGTGCCATATCGATCTCCAGCTTGTTGGTTCGCTTATCAATGGAGGTCAAAGGATGAAGCCTGCCGGATAGATCATACAATTTTATGAGTTCATATTTCTCGATATCCTTCATACTGATATGCACCTTATCAACCACCGGGTTGGGATAGGCCACCAGCTGGTCCGGATCAAGCTCATCCTCCAAACCCGCAATGGCAACAGAAGCTGCCTTTTTACCATTTCCTTTACATTTGGTAGAGCTCGAATTGGCATTGGCCGCATTAGATACTTTTTGATCCCCGTCCCGGCTGTTTACTGTCCAGGAGAGTTCAGCTCCATCGAAGAATACGACAAAAGATCCCCCTCCCGGCTCAAACATAGTTGGGATCTCCTCCGAATTCTCCCAATCGATTCCGCTGCCAGTCAGCATATTGTCTTCTCCAAGTGGCACATAGACTGCCACACTGTTGTTGTTCCTGTATTCAAAATTGGCCACAAAATAATCCGTGTCTATCTCCTCAATACAATTCAGTATAGGTTTGACCGCCCTGGTACCCGGACCATAGGGATTCACATACAGGGTTCCGGTTTCAAATGTATAGCTATAGTTGCTGTTAGACGGCATTGGAGTGACCGTATAACTTCCTGCTGAATTACTGGAACTTTGATCATAGGCTGCTCCATCAGAATCCCTAAGCACGGTATAGCCATCATTCCCCGCATCACCCGCGATCCATCCGTTGTAGATGAATGCAAATACCGGCAGGGGATCACCCTCATTGATATAAAGGAATGGATCCGTTGGTGTTACAGTCAAGGGTAAGGGAGTGATAAGCCCGGTATAATCATCCAGGTAGGTAATTGCATAATTATTTCCTCCATTTCCATCATCAATGAGCAAACCACTGGCAGATAAGGTCTTCCCGGACCCGGCATTTTTGTTGTCAAATACCTGAATTGGACTGACGCTCACTAAATCCCCGGTCATCAATGGATCAACGGAAGGGAATGCCAAAGAACTGCTATTGCCATCATATACCTTGCTGTCTGAAACAGCTCGCACATTGATCGGTAATGCGTCGATCTGTCCGGTATAAACATCTATATAAGAAAGGGAATAATTATTGCCTCCATTCCCATCATCGATAAGCAAGCCACTCGCCGTCAGAGTTTTCCCTGATCCCGTATTTTTATTGTCAAATACCTGCACAGGATGGACACTAACTTCATCCCCAGAAATCAAAGGATCAACCACAGGCACGCCTTCTGAACTGACAGTGCCGTCATATACCTTGCTGACTGTGACTGCGGTGATATTGATCTCCAATGGATCAATATTCCCGGTGGTCACATTCACATAGCTGATATCATAGTTGTTCCCATCATTTCCATCGCTAATAACCAAGCCACTGGCTGTTAAGGTCTTTCCTGATCCGGCATTCTTGTTGCCAAACACCTGTACCGGATTAAGGCTAACTTCATCCCCAATGATCAATTGATCTACAAGCGGCACGCCTTCTGAACTGACAGTCCCATCATATAGCTTGCTGTCTGTGACCGCCGTGACCTCGATCCCCAGTGGATTAATAGTCCCGGTGGCCACATTCACATAGCTGATAGTGTAGTTATTTCCTTCATTCCCATCTTCAATAAGCAAGCCGCTGGCCATTAATGTCTTTTCTGTACCGGCATTTTTATTGTCAAATACCTGTAAAGGAGTGATACCAACCTCATCTCCGGTCATCAAAGGATCAACCACCGGCACTTCGTCTGAACCAATGGTTCCATCATATATTTTGTCGTCTGTGACCGCCGTAACCTCAATGGCCAATGGATTAATACTCCCGGTGGTCACATCCACATAGCTGATAGCGTAGTTATTTCCTCCATTCCCATCATCGATAAGCAAGCCGCTGGCTGATAATGTCTTCCCTGAACCGGCATTTTTGTTGTCAAATACCTGTACCGGAGTGACACCAAGCTCATCTCCGGTCATCAAAGGATCAACCACCGGCACTCCGTCTGAACTGGTGCTTCCGTCATATACCTTGCTGTCTGTGACTGCGGTGACATTTATACTGGCAGCTGTGATGTCGGCTGTAGCAGTTGCCTCCGTATTGGCCACATAGTTCCGAGCATCAGCACCGGCGAGTGATAGTCCGAGCACGCTTACCTCTTTCGATTCTCCCACATGTTTATCTTCAAATAATGCTGAAGTATAGGTAATATCCAATTCACTACCGCTTAAGCGGTTGTCGGACAGGCTCACAGTGGCCGTTCTGTTTCCGTCGTATTCTTTATTCTCCGCACTAACACTAATGGTGATCGTAGCAGGCTCGATGCTAAATGTTGCCGAATCATAAGCAATCACATAATCCTCACCTGCCGTCAGGCTTCCCTGCAGGATAGCATAGTTTTCCACATCCTCCCCGGGTTCACGGATCAAGGCACCTGAAAGGACATCCTGACCGAGCAATCCGGTCACGGTCTGGGTCAATGGTGGATCCTCTTCGCCAAACACCTTGGTCTTATCTTCTGCTGCGATAGTCAGGGGTGCCGGATCAATGGTAAGCGTCCCCAGCCCGTAGGATATCTCAAAGTTATTTGAGATATAGGTTCCCGGCACAATCCAGTGTTGCCCCACGGTGGTCCCTGTGATAAAGCTGATAGGCGTGAATCCAACATTTTCGGTGGTATCTTCACTTTCTATTTCAGTGGCATCAAATACCAGGATGGTTCCATTGTTGCTATTTTCGCTGATGGTTGAACCATTCACCAGGGCGGTTCCCCTGAGGCTCAATGGACTTCCATTCACCAGGGCCGTGCCTCGAATATAGTTGAGTCCGTTGACCAGGGCAATCCCTCTGCTGGTGAATCCGTTTTCAAAGACGATGCTTCCGTCTTCCTGTTCGGTTCCAGCGGCAATTTTAAGGGCCTCCCCATCTTCGCTTTCCAGGCCATTTACCAGGGCGGTTCCCCTGACGCTGTTCAATCCATTGGCCAATGCTGCAGAACTGGCCAAAAAATTCATGTTTGCCAGATCAACCAGCTCTTCTCCATCCCCGTTATCATTGACCAGGGCAATTCCATTGACCAGGGAGGTACCCCTGCTTAAAAGCTGTCCCCCGTTGACCAGTGCAATTCCGTTCACCAGGGCAAGGCCTCTGCTGAGACTCAGTCCATTGACCAGAACCCCATTCTCATACACTTCACTTACCTCCCCGTCAAGTACATGAACTTCCAGGTTATTCACCAGGGCCGTTCCCCTGATTATGGGCAGTCCATTGACAAGAGCGATACCGCGAAGTTCGGGTACTCCATTGACCAGGGCAATGCCGCGACCCGTGGGGAGTCCGTTCTCTATCGCGACTTCCAGTCCATTGACCAGGGCAAGCCCCCTGGTTACCAGTGAACTGTTCACCAGTGCAACACCCCGGATCACAGGGATATCGTTCACCAGTTGTATGCCATCGGTCGGAACTGGCACGCCATCAATGGTGGTTATTCCATTTTCAACCTCCACGGTATGTCCATTCACCAAAGCGATACCTCGGAGATTGTTTAATCCGTTCACCAGGGCAATTCCCCGTATGGCAGGCACTGCATTCACCAGGGGTGTCCCATTTAGCTCGGTCATGTAACCCTCTGCAAAAGTAACTTCATCCCCGTTGACCAGGGCAGTCCCCCGCACAATCTCGGTCATGCTGACAAAGGGCCGGTCGTTCACCAGGGCGACCCCCCTGATAAGCGACACTCCATTAAGCAGTGGCTCACCGGCGACAAACACAGTGGTATCAGATCCTTCCACTTCCACTCTCACTTCCACCCCGTTCACCAGGGCTACACCCCTGAGCAAGGACACTCCATTGACCAGGGCGGTACCCTTAATTAAGGGAATCCCGTTCACCAGGGCCACGCCCCGAACCAGGGCAATTTCATTGGTCAAAGCAGCCAGGTGTTCCTGTTCAACTGCATTTAAGATAAGTTCCGGATTATCAATGATCACGCTGGAGTCTTCAATTTCATAAAGGAAATCAAATCCTTCGGCAGGCAACTGATCCCCATAGATCAACTGCATATCCATCGGGGTGATGGTCAGGGACAGTTTTTCTACGGTCAGGTTCCCGTTTACGAAATTCAAAATGTATTTCTCTGCTATGGCCAGATCAATTTCTGCGGGATTGACCGTATCTGCTTCCGGATATATAGAAGGTATGATAATATACTGCCCGGCATTGGATGTATCTGCAGCAGGCACCGCATATGCAAGTCCTGATAAGCGGTCAGCCTCCGCCTGCAGCATCAGGTTGCCCTGAACAGCCTCATTCAGCGTCAGGGAATCCCCATCTACCGTGACTACCAGAAAGCTGGCACTAAACTCGGGTAATTCTTCTCCATATTTCTTCGTGGCATTGTTGGCAGTAATTACCACCGTCTGTCGCACCGGATCAGAAAAATAGATGCTTTCAGAAGCTCCACCGTCCAGCTCCGTGCTGGAAATGGGCTCATTAAATACCTGTACTTCGGGGTTACCAATAAATCCAGGATGATCTACGGTAATGGTGCTCTCATCTACGAACACTACACCTGATTCCAGGGATTCACCCCTGAACAGTACCTGGGTTGAATCTGTGAAAAAATCTCCGGTCACCGTAAAGGAGAAGGGGATAATTTCCTCTCCCGGCACTCCCCCCTCAGAAGCCACGATGAGGTTCTCCACGTAGGGAGATGGATTTGCAAAGGTCATCAGGGCTTTATGGGCCTGTACAAATCCGCTTCCCGAAATATAGTCTTCCCCTGGATCGTCCATGTCTATGGCCGTGGATTTCATCAGGGTCCTGATTTCTTCTGGCGTGATCCCAGTCTCATCAAATTTAGCTTTGGCCTCTATGATCAAGGCAGCCATACCCGCCGCATGGGGTGATGCCGCTGAGGTTCCAAAAAAATTGGGGTATAGGATATCCGGATCAATGGGGCTATCCCAGTCTCCGTTGCCTAAATCGACTGTTGTGTTAACCCCGTTAGGAGCCGTAATATCCGGTTTGGACCGGACCACTCCATCCACCGGAGTACCTCCAATAGAAGAGAAGGACATAATCACAGGTACCGGGTATTCACTGGGATTATATATGGGATTTTTATCAAAGCGTACTGCCCCGACGGAGATAGCCCCCGCTGCATTGGGATGTCCTACGATGGTGGATGAACCTCCATCTCCATATTCAAGCATTTGGAACACAGACCCCCCGCGGAACAGAATATATTTAAAAGTAACATCGACATTTTCAGGACCACTGGCTCGCGCGATCACTATATTGGCAGTCACACTGTCCCCTATTACAGAAAAGGGAACTACTTCAATGGGGAAGCCTCCCTCATTCTCCCTGTTGAATCCCAGAAGAGCAAAGCCCGCATCATCGGACAAGAATATGTCCAGGTCAGTGGTCGTGGTGTTCATGCTGGGATCAGAATCATCATCCCACTGAAGGACCAGGGTATAATTCCCTTCAGGCAATAATACACTCTGGAAAATATCCCCCGTTCCGCTAAAATCATGAGCGGTCCCGGTAATGGTGGAAGGTGCGGGTTCTGAATCAAAAATGTCGGTGAAGGCGGTCCTTCCAAAGTTGCCTGCAGAAGAGAAAAAGGTAACTCCTTCGGCTACTACAGAATCTATTGTTTTAGAGATGATTCCATCCCGGAAAAAGGGTTCTGTAATGTAGCTTAGATCATCCACAATCACATCGCTTCCGGCATTGGCAAGTTCCCTGATACCCAACGCCATATCCTGCTCACCCAGAAATCCTGTCCGGAAAGCCAGCTCAGCTCCGGGGGCAATGTCGTGCACGATCTGTAACATGGCCCGCCCTTCATCAGACAGGACCCCACTGATGGGTACAATGTCCTTGAGCACCTGAACCGGGGTGAGGTAGCCATTCACATTTCCTTCACCGGGAAGATCGCCGTTTATAACATCCTGCATAGCTTCTCCGCGGGTATTATAGCTATTGGACAGTACCCCGATCTTGACACCCGAGCCATCAATATCATACCCAAGTCTGACAAAATCCGTGTGCATGGAAAAATCACCCTGACTCTTGGTCAGACCGGTGGCCGGAACAATATAATTCCCAATTCCTGTATATACCGGTCGTGCATAGTTTAGCGCATCCATCTGATTCAGCTGGAGAAGATTAGCTATCTCCACCCAGCCGGTGGCCCTGTTCCTGTCAGGATCCGAAGTGACTGCTTCAAATCCCACCCCGGAAAGGCTGGTTAACATCGCATCGTACTGCAATTCATATGAAACCACCTCGATAAGCACCCTGGTTCCTGTGATCTGGAATATATCGCCCGGAACCCCTGGCAGATCAGGATCGAAGCTGTAAGCGTTGTACAGGGAAGTCAGTTCTGCACCGATCTTGGAATTCGTTTCTTTTCCACCCTCGGGAGGAAAGTATCCCGGAATAATATCCAGGCTGGCTTCCACATCCTGACAATGGTTGGAGTTGATATTGGCATCCACGGTCTTAACTGTCCCATTGGGAAGGGTAACCGTCCATTGCACCCTGTCCTTGGAATCAAACTCCTGGCTGAAAGCCCGCTCTGTCACTCCGGGATCGAAGGTGTATAATCCTAACTTTTTAGACTGACCATGGTTGTAGGTAACCACGCTGCCGTCCTCGTCCACTACAACGGTTTTCTTTCCTGTGTTTTCATAGCCAAAATGGGCCACCAGCTTTCCGTTGCCCACATATTCCGTACAGCTGACTACAATGTTTATGTCATTATTCTTTCCACCTTTCCCCTTTTGCCCTCTCAGGTCCGGAGCATTCAGAAACAGAAGTGATATAAGGATAAAGTTGAAAAGTCGAAGTAATCTGGGACTAGGATAGAGTTTATTCATAATTCTTGAGGATATTGAAAAAATGTGTCCAATACTGGGGTGCTAACAAAGCGTTGGGTGCAATGTTCTCTTTAATAATGCTTTTAACTTCTGATTAACAGTTTTTTAGGGCCAAATCGACTCTTATATAAAATTAGGGCAATTATCCCCTAAGCTGCTGTTAATGAAATCATAAAAAAGAGAAATTGTCCATGAAGCCTTCAATTACTTACATGAACGCTTTTTTCCATGGTACCAATGGATTATAAACGGTAACATTAAGAAGAGATCCGGGTGATCTATCTGGCGTTGTAATACTCCATCGCCTTAGGCATGATCCGGTTCAGGTTTGCAATCCTGTTGGAAGGGTCGGGATGGGTGGAAAGAAATTCCGGAGGCCGGGAGGTGGATTTAGCTTCCATCCGCTTCCAGAAATCAGGGGCGGCCTGAGGATTGTACCCGGCCATGGCCATAAAGTAGAGCCCCAATTCATCCGCCTCCGTCTCATGGGTTCTGGAGTAAGGCAGCATCACCCCTACCTGGGCGCCCACTCCAAAGGCCAGCATGGCCAGGTCAATGGTCTCCTGTTTTTGGGTCTTCAGGGCTTCCGAGAGGGCTATTCCTCCCATCTGGAGCGCCAGCTGCTGGGACATCCGCTCGTTCCCATGCTGCGCCACGGCGTGGGCAATTTCATGGCCCATCACCACGGCAATCCCATTTTCATCCTGACAAACAGGAATAATTCCTTCATAAAAGGCAATCTGACCCCCGGGCATGCACCAGGCATTCAGCTCTTCTGAAACTAGCACATTGTACTGCCATTCATATCCTTCAACCGTAGATTGCAGATTGTTCTGCTTTAAATAAGCCTCTACTGCCACAGTAAGTTTCTGTCCTACCGTTCTAACCATGTTCACATAAGAGGTATTGGTCGACAACTGCCCTTCAGCCAGCACCTTTGAATAGCTCTCGCTGCTAAGTGCTATCATCTGGGTGGAAGGAATGGCTACAAACTGTTTACGGCCGGTCATGGGAACCACCGCACAGGAGAGCAGGAAAAGAAAGGATAGAAAGATCAGTTTTTTCATTTCAGTTCATGGTTATGCTTGTACAACTATTCTAAATCAGGATAATAACGCAGGAATCCCCAATTTGTTAAGCACCTGACGCCTTTTTTCAATATTCCTCAGCTTCAAATTGATCCATAGCCGTACCCGTAGCCTCCCTTCCCATTTCTATCAGCTCCTGGGCATTGAAAAAGTCATAGGTGCCACAGGCATCGCGGGAGACTTCAATCAAAACATCGGGTTCAGATTGTTTCAGGGACAGCTGTGCCATATGATGGGTCATCAGGCTGATAGTTTTGTCCAGCAGATCGAAGTATCCCATCTTCTCTTCATTGCTGCTGGATTGCTTGTCTTTGAGACCCCGCGGCAAGATTTTTTGCAGGTGAGACTGGAAATCATCGATCTTGCTCTGATAGGCCCGTTTGTGTTTCTCTCCTTCCTCCTTTGATAAGCTAGGGAGTTTCACAGGGACTCTGGCATTTACGTTGGCCGCCACCAGCAGGTCACCCGAAATTCTGGGAGCATGGCTGATGGGGATGTTATTCAAAACTCCCCCATCCACCAGCAGTCCGTCCGCCGTTTTAACCGGTGTAAGTACGCTTGGAATAGAAACCGAAGCCCTGATGGCTTCAAACAGACTTCCCTCCCTGAATACCACTTCCCTGCCATGGATCAGATCTACCGCCACAGCTGCAAATGGGATCCTGAGGTTCTGAATGGGCGTGTCCGGAATAAAATCCTTCATCTTGTTAAAGACTTTATCTCCCTTGATCAGCCCGGACCGGCCCAGTGTGAAATCCACCAGGCTGAAGACTTTTCGCCTGTCCAGTGAGAGCATCCACTCTTTAAATGGAGCCATGGCGGCATCGGCATAAATCCCCCCCACCAGAGCTCCCATGGAGGTCCCGGTGACCGAAGCAATCTCATATCCCCGTCGTTCCAGTTCTTCAATAACCCCGATATGAGCATTCCCTCTTGCCCCACCGCCGGAGAGGACCAGAGTTATTATAGGTTTCATAAGCATTCCTTTAATCCGCTAAGTTAAAATTTCCCTATATTTATATGAGGAGAAAAGAGACCATGCCCGGAAAACCAATGAAACATAGCGGTTTGGTCCTGGGGATCGATGTGGGTTCTGTATCCATTTCGGTGGTCGCAATGGACCAGGAGGGGAAGTTGAAGAACGAGGCCTATATCCTGCATCAGGGCAATGTCCGGGATGCTCTGGATCGGCTGTTGAATCAATACCTGGACCAGGAGATTATCGGGATTGCCACCCCTTCCGGAAAATCTCACTTCAAGCAGGAGATAAAGATATTTGATCAGCAGGTGGCACTCATAGAAGCTGCCGCCTTTCTGGATCTGAAGGCTCGTTCTATTCTGCACGTGGGAGCGGAACGCTTCTACCTGGTGGAGCTGGATGAGAAAGGCCACTATCTGCAGACCAGCCATAGCTCCTCCTGCGCAGCAGGAACAGGAAGCTTCCTGGATCAACAGGCCCTGCGTCTGAACCTCAACCATACCGCTCACCTATCGGATATGGCCCTGAAAAACAATTCTCCTGTTCCGGATATCGCGGCCAGATGCTCTGTTTTTGCCAAAACAGACCTGATCCATGCACAGCAGAAAGGATATGGCCTGGAGGCCATCTGTGACAGTCTCTGCAAGGGCCTGGCAGACAATATTGCCGATACCCTCTTCAACAAATCGGTCCCGGAGTCGCCCATTTATATGTCCGGAGGGGTCTCAAAAAACCGATCTGTGGTACGACACCTGCAGCGGATCATCGGAAAAGAGATCGGGGTGCATCCACATTCCCATCATCTTCCAGCCATGGGTGCGGCACGGCTCCTATGGAAAGAGTTATCCGGCGGACAGCAAGCACAAGTCATCGATCTCACAGATTTGGTAGCTGATCACGGAGTCCTGGAGTATTTCTATGAGCCGCTTTTTCCACCGCTAGCTCCCCATGAGGAGATCGTTATTGACGAGCAGTACCGATTTCAGCCTGCGATTAGTGATCACACCGGGGAGGTGCAGGTGGATATTTTTAAAGCTTCAGTTAACGAAGTTTACCAATTCCATCTGGGTATCGATGTGGGTTCCACCAGTACCAAGGCGGTTTTGTTATCTAAGGAGGGGGCCCCCTATGCCGGATTCTATACCTATACACAGGGACAGCCCCTAAAGGCAGTTCAGGCACTGTTTGAGGCCATGGATCAACTGGCCTCAAAGACCGGGACCCCGTTTCAATTTCTCTCCTGCGGAACCACCGGTTCGGGGCGAAAATTCATCGCCGCCATTGTGGGAGCTGACCAGGATTATGATGAGATTACTACCCATGCGCGGGCCGCCTATGAGCTGAATCCTCTTACCGATACCATTATTGAGATCGGAGGTCAGGATGCCAAGTTTACCCGGATGAAAGATGGAATGGTCACCTTCTCTCATATGAATACCGTTTGTGCCGCAGGGACCGGCAGTTTTATTGAGGAACTGGCCGGGAGACTGGGAGTGAAACTAAAGGACTATGAACGTTTGGCCATGGGCCGTCCGGCTCCACTGGCCAGCGACCGGTGCACCGTATTTATGGAGCGGGATATCAACCAGCTGCTGAGTAATGGATATTCAGTGGAAGAGGTCCTGGCCACAGTTATTCATTCAGTCCGGGAAAACTACCTGAAGAAGGTGGCCAGCGAGGCCCATATCGGAAAGTACATTTGTTTTCAGGGGGCTACCGCCAAAAACAAGGCCCTGGCAGCTGCCTTCGAACAACGGCTGGAGAGGCCGGTCTTTGTATCAGCACTCTGCCACCTTACCGGAGCCCTGGGGACCGCTCTGCTCCTGAAGGAGGAGGGGTATATTAATTCAGGATTCAGGGGATTGGATCTATATAAGCTTATGATCCCGGTTGAAACTGAAACCTGTGAATTGTGCCTGAACCACTGTACCATCAGTGTGGCCAGTATCAATGGGGAAAAACAGGCCTATGGATTCCTGTGCGGAAGGGATTATGAAACCAAAAAGTTTGTCAGCAAGGCCAATATCGGATTTGAGCTGCTGAAAGAACGACGAAAGCTAATAAGCAATCTTTCAGGAGCCACTCCCAAATCCAGAGCAGGCAGACCCCGGGTGGGGATGCCTGCCAGCCTGCATCTTTTTGAGGACCTGCCCTACTGGACCTCCTTTTTCAGGGTGCTGGGGATTCCCTTGCACACAAGCGAAGGATACAGGGACTCCCTGAAAACCGGGAAGAAGATTGCCGGTGCTGAATTCTGCGCTCCTGTGGACGCCATGTACGGTCATGTGACCCATATGGCCAGAACCTGCGATTATGTATTTATGCCGGCCTACCTCGAATCAAGAGAGAACCCCGGAAACCAGACACAGAACTTTTGCTACTACACCCAGTTCAGCTCATCATTGGCTTATATGGAGGGCCCTTTTATGAGGGAAAAACTAATTAGTCCCATGCTGGACTTCAGCAAGAGAGCCGACTACAATGCAAGGCTCCTGCAAAAGAGCCTGAAGCAAATGGGATTTGAACAGCTCTCCCTCCCTAAGATAATCCGTGCTATGATAAAGGCCAAGCGGAGATCCGGCAGGATCAAGGTGCGCCTGCAACAACAATTTATCAAAAAACAAGATGAAAAAGAGTTGTCGGTAGTCCTGCTGGGGAGACCCTATGTGGTTCTCTCCGACACCCTGAATAAGGGGATTCCTGATATTTTTACCGGGATGGGAATCAATGCCTGGTACCAGGACATGCTCCGGACCGACCCCGAGTATGATGAAGGATTCAACCGCCTGCTTGAGAAAACCCCCTGGCATTTTGCTGCCAATATCCTGCGGGCCGCTGAGTTAGTGGGACGTTCAGAAAATCTCTACCCCGTGCTGATCACGGCTTTCAAATGTGCCCCAGACTCATTCATTATCGACTATTTTAAGCAGTTGATGCACCTTTATAACAAACCCTACCTGATTATCCAGATCGACGAGCATGATTCCAATACGGGGTATGAAACCAGGATCGAAGCAGCGCTGCGCTCCTTCCGGAACCATGCCCGAACGGTTACAAGCATACCGAAGCCCGACCTTGGCTCCCTGCTGCCAAAAGTCGAGAGCAGCCTTGGTGAAAAAATCCTACTGATGCCCAACTGGGACAACTTCGTGGGTCCCCTGGTGGTGGCCAATCTGAGACGGGCCGGATTTGATGCACGATTGCTGGAGCCAAGCGAACTGGGCATCCGGAAGAGTATGGTGCATAACACGGGCCAGTGCCTTCCCATAAATATCATTGCCCAGAACTGCATCGACTACATCGAAAAACACCATCTCGATCCCTCCCAAACCATCTTGTGGAGTGCCGAGGGATACATCAGTTGCAACCTGAAGCAATACCCCTTCTATATCAAGAAGATCCTGGAGAATTACGGGAAGGGGCTCGAAAACACCTCCGTCTATTCGGGAAAGATCACCCACCGGGATATATCCATCAAGGTCACCTACTACGTCTATTTCGCCTATATGCTGGGTGGCTTATTCAACAAGACCGCATGCCGCATCCGTCCTTATGAACGTATTCCCGGCCAATCCGACCGGGTATTTAAAGAAATTCAAACGCTTCTTATTCATGCGTTTACGGGAGAGTCCTCCCTGGAAAGGACCATTGATGAGGCCATGGCCCTCGTAGATGAGATTGATTATGACAAAAGTTATCGAAAGCCACAGGTGGCTATCTTTGGCGACCTCTATGTCAGGGATAATGATACCATGAATCAGGGTCTGGTCAAGGCCATAGAGGAGGCCGGAGGAGAGGCGGTCATCACTCCTTATCACGATTATGCCAAAATCACTATCGAAAATATGTTCCGCCGGGCTCATGACCGGGGAGCACATTTTGAAACCAACATCAACAGAGCCCTGCTGAATGTGGTAAAATTTATGGATGAACGCTACTACAAACCTTTCTTCAGACATCTGGGTCCACCTCCGGTGATCAAACCGAAGGAGTTGGAGAAAGAGCTGAAGCAGTTCAATATTGACCTCTTGCACGGGGGAGAATCCTATGACAATATTTTAAAAATTTTCTACCTGAAAGAGAACTACCCCGACATATCCCTCTTTGTTCAAACCAATCCCTCCTTCTGTTGTCCGGCCCTGGTTACCGAAGCCATGACCCGCCGGATCAGGGAATTAACAGGGGTGCCTATCGTCACCCTTACCTATGACGGGACCAGCGGTCAGATGAACGATGCCATTGTTCCTCACATACGGAATGCTATCCGAGAAGAGACAAAAACTACTCAGGCTGCCGTTTACTGAGGCTCCTTAACCTGAAGGTAAGGACAACCCGGAAAATTCCCAGGATAATAAAGGCCAGCCCTGTCCACACGGCAATGGAGATTCCAAGCAACATGGGGTGCCACAGGAACACTACGGCCAGAACCATAAGAAAAATGCCCAGTGCAAATTCCCAGGTCCAGTATTTGTTTTGATCCTTTCGTGCTTCGGCAGCTTTCATAAAGACGGAAATGCTGTTGGCGATCAACCAGATCCCCACAAACAGCGTGATTACTTTTAATAGAAGGGAAGGCTTGAACAGCAGCGCAGCGCCTACCGCAAGGTCAAACAGATCTCCTGCCAGCTGAAATCCCCAGCCTGAAATCCCCCTGTGGTTTCTAAGGGTAAAAAATAACTGAACCGCCCCGCTGATCAGGATAATCACGCCGATAAACTTGGTCATCTTTTCGAAACTCTCTTCCGGGGACCGCAAGATCCAGTACCCAATTCCAATAAAGGCAATTCCAAACAGCAAGGGTACCCACCAATAGAGTGTTCTTTTCATTTCAGTTGTTTCCTGGTTCATAGCGCTGATCTTAGTTAAAGGATGCATTGTTTGACGAATAAATATCAAACAATTATCTGATCTGTCCAACAGTCTGGAAAAAAACTAATTCATTTGTAGATATCAGTTATTTTTCAATCCAAAGAGGGGCCTGAGAATGCGCAGCTTCCTGATGAGCAATTCATAAAAGACATAGCTTCCCGTGAATGTTAAACCCACTACCAGCACCAGTTTTAAGTAGACAGAAATTTGAACAGGTACCAGCAACCAGGAGCCCAGGTAAAGGAAGATCATATGCAGGATATATACGGGATAAGCTGCCTGACTTAAATAACTCAGGGTTTTGCTCTGCTTATCCAGATAAGTATACCCAAAGCCAAAGACCGCAAAAATCCACATATTTGACTCCATAGCCTTCAGATAGTTGGGTGCCAGAAGGTCGAATTTCATCAAACGAAGAGCAAAAAGTGCTATGGCCAGTAATATAAGCACCCATTTCCATCGCTTTGCTGTTTGCCAGAACACCTCCCCGGTATATACTACAATGAATCCAAACAGGAATGCCAGCAGTCCAAGTAAGAAGCCATGCAGGGTCATGGAGTAGGTTTCATAGCTTTCTGGCCTGACCAGAATGGCTTCCACCACAAAAGCTCCGGTGATAAATAGTAATCCCAGCGGACTGCTGAACAGGCTTCTCAGCCACCCGGCGAAACGCCCGTTTTCATTCTTCTTTAAATAAAAAAAGAGAGGTGAAAGTACCAGAACATAAATGAATATGTTGGCCAGGAACCACAGATGACCTGGCTGGATCAAGTATTCGATGTCCTGTCTATAAAACTTTTGCCACATAAAAAGGTGCAGGGGAACGATACAGAGGATCCCAAAGAGGAAAGGGACCAGGATTCGCCTGGTTCTCTCCAGGATCAGCTGTTTCCAGGTCCTTTTGCGTATGGCAAAACATACCCCCATTCCTGAAACAAAAAACAACAGTGGGATCCTCCATATATTGAGCATAGACATGGGCTTCCATAAAAATTCCAGGGGCGTATCATTTTGGATAAATCCAATAAATACTCCCCAGGGGAGGAAAACAAAGCCAATGTGATAGAGAATCAGTAAGCCAATGGCAATGACCCTGAGCCAGTCAATATCGTATCTTCTTTCTGAAGTAAGCATTTCTGTATACTGAATAGTTAGGCTATTTCAAAAGCTCGGCAATCTTCGGGCGGCTTGCTTCCAAATAGGCATAGTCCAGCTTAAATCCAAGGGGCCCGAGATCCTTACTCATCTGATCATAAAAAGGTTTCACATCAGCAAAGGGAGCGGATACAGATTGTTGGGCAGTGGATCCGTAATTGTTTAATAAGGTTTTATCTGCACCATTGGCCAACAGCAGCTCTACAATTTCCATACGGCAGAGAAAGGCAGCCGAGTGGAGGGCGGTAGATCCTTCATTATTCTTCACATTTACATCTGCACCCGCTTCAATCAATGCCCGGGCTACCTCGGTTTTACCGAATACGGCCGCTGAAATCAGAGGCGTCGAGCCAACCGCGGGTTCTTTTTCATTCAGATCCGATCCTGCTGCAATATGTTGCTGAATGGCCTCCAGATCTCCCAGAAGGGTGGCAGCATGGATATCCATGTTAGGGGCTTTAACTGCAGTTTGCGAAGCCCGGGCTCCCTTTTCTCCGCTGTTTGTTTTCTCCTGCTTAGTTCCACAGGCTGAGAGGACCAGGACCATAGCAAGCACCATAAGCTTGCTGTTTACATTTCGTGAATTTGATTTTTGTGTTTTCATTTCTTTCCGGTTTTAGTTTGACAATCTTTGTTGTTGTAAAGGTCCGGGAAAGTGTGATGCAGCTCCAATCAATGAGGCGGCACAAAATATAAAGTTTGGGGAGGTCATGAAAATTATGCTCCAAGCATATAAATTATGACGCAAATGGAGAACTAATCGTATATTTAACAGAGCAATGCAGGATGCTTCTTACATAGAAAATGAATTTCTTAAGAAGATCACGGCGATCATTGAGACCAACATCTCCAATGAAAATTTTGGAGTTTCAGAGCTTGCCCGGGAAGCCGGGATGAGTCGTTCCAACCTCCTCCGGAAAGTAAAATCTCTGACCAGTTTATCGGTAAGTCTATTTATCAGGCAGGTGCGTCTGAGATCTGCCATGGAATTATTGAAGGAGAATGACCTGAATGTATCAGAGGTTTCCTTCAGGGTTGGGTTCAGCAGTACCTCATACTTTATCAAATGTTTTAGGGAGCACTATGGGTATCCTCCCGGAGAGCTGAGAAAAAATGAATCCCATGAGCAGGCTGCCGGCCCGCCTGGCCTTTCCGGATTCTTCCGGGAGCTAAAGCGCAGAAAGGTGGTGCGTGTGATCAGTGTATATGCAGCAGCGGCCTTTGTTATCCTGGAGCTTATGTCCATCGTGGTAGAGCCCCTGCAACTTCCCGGGTGGACCCTCTCCCTGGTCATTGTGTTGCTGGTGATCGGGTTTATAATTGCCGTGATCCTGTCCTGGATCTACGACGCGCATCCCGAAGGAGGATGGATAAAAACCCGTCCTGATCGCCAGGAAGCAGAAGGTACGCGGCATATTGAATCGAAGAGGTGGAAAATCGCCAGTTACATTAGTTTTATGGTCATTGCGGTTTTCATTGTCCTTCAATTTATTATTCCTGGTAAACAGCTCCAGGCTGCCTCAGAGCTGGAAAAATCAATTGCTGTGCTGCCCTTCAAAAACGATAGCAACGATTCCACCAACATCTATATCATAAATGGATTGATGGAATCCCTTTTGGATAACCTGCAGAAAATTGAGGACCTGCGGGTGATCAGCCGGACCTCGGTGGAGAAGTACCGCCACAATCCGCAGACCATCCCGGAGATTGCCAGGGAGCTGAATGCCAGTTACCTGGTGGAGGGCAGTGGTCAAAAAATAGGAGATCAGATCCTGCTGAACATTCAGCTCATCGAAGCTTCCACGGACAAACATCTATGGGCAGAGCGATATAAACGAGAAGCCGGTGATATTTTTGAGCTGCAGCTGGAGGTGGCCAGGAGCATTGCAGAAGCCATCGAAGCCATTATTACTCCGGAAGAGGCTGAACTGATTGAAAAAGTCCCCACCACCAACCTGGAGGCTTATGATTATTTCCTGAAGGGCCTTGACCCCTTTCAAAGGGGAACGCGGGAAGGTCTGGAGGAGGCTATCCCATTTTTTGAGAAGGCCATTGAACTGGACCCGGAGTTTGCACTGGCACATGCTGATATAGCTATTGCCTTTGCCTTCCTGGACATATACCAGGCAGAACCCAGGTATTTGGATCAAATTGATTACTATGCGGACAGGGCCCTGTTGTTGGATCCCAAATTGCCTCAAGGCCTGATAGCCAAAGCAACTTATCACAATATCAGGGGAGAGTATGAGCTGGCACTTCCTTATCTTGAAAAAGCGCTGGAATACCATCCCAATTCCTCAAGGGTGATTAATATCCTGGCGGATTTCTATACCAGGTTTGTGCCAGATACGGAGAAATACCTGAAATATGCGCTTATGAGCATAGACCTGGACATAGCGGCCCATGACTCTGTGGATGCGGGGTATATATACCTGCACCTGAGCAATGCCTTTATGCAATCCGGCTTTGTGAATGAGGCAAAGAAGTATATAGAAATATCGCTCCAATATAATCCGGATAACACCTATGCGGGACTTTTAAAACCTTATATACTGCTGGCCGGGAACGGGAATCTCCAGCAAACCAAAGAGCTGCTGGTTGAACTGTTGCGGCAAAATCCAAACAGGTACGACATCCTGAAGGAGCTGGGAGTGATCTGCTACTTCCTTCAGGATTTTGAAAGCTCTTTAAACTATTACAACAAGATGATGGAGTTAACCGAGGCAGAAGGGCTGTATCTGTATGAAGGTGAAAAGGCAAAAATGGGGCTGGCCTTATCAAAAATGGGCAGGGAAGAGGAGTCCAGGCGCTATTTCCGGGAGTACCTGGAGTTTGCAGAAAACGATCCATCCATATACAGGGACCTGAGCCTGGCCGCTTATTACTCCTTTATGGGCGAAACCGCCAAGGCCATCGAACATATGGATCTGTTTTCCGAACAGGAGAAATACCCCTACTGGTACATTCTCTTCCTGAGAATGGATGATCCCCTGTTTGAAAATGTGCAAGCCCTGCCGGAGTTCCAGAAGATCCTTCAAAGGATCGAGCTTAAATTCTGGAAATATCACAAACAGATCAAAGATTCACTTAAGGAAATTCAATCGTAATCATTGTCATAGTTTTCATTTTCAGATAAATAATCCACATCTGCATGTTCGTCTTCATACTTTTCTTTGATGTCGTCTTTCAAAATGCCATCATCGTCATAGTCTGAATCGTCCTTTATCAATTGTTTAGCCTTCTTAAATGACATCCGGATCATGTAGATTTTATCATCTGTTTCAAAAGGCAAAGCAAATACTGTTTCATTATCCTTGTTTATATACTCAACCAGATGTTGACTATAACCCTCCGGATAAACCAGTTTAATCTGCTCCTGAATTTCTGTACTTACTTTCTCAAAATCCTGAATTACTCTTAATTTATTTGCCTTCATACCAGGGTAAAAAACAATTTAATAAGTATTTAATAAGAGAATTACCTCCATGCCTACCTGCATACCTTCAGGAACCTCACCCCTCTGCAGGGCCTGATCTACTTGTGGATTCCATTTCTGTTTTTGAAAGTAAGTGATAAAGGTGTTTTCTCCAATCCCTTCATGAAACAATTTTAAACAAATAAAATTAACTTTCATCATAAGCTGACAAAATGAGGATCAATCATGCTGGCCATTCCTGTTATTCATAGCTTTTTCTTCTCAAAAGAATTTTAGAATAGCTCCTCCCCAGCTTATTGTTGTGATATTCATAGGATTTTTTCGCCCAGTCCAGGGCCTGATCGGTGTTCCCGAGAACCTCGTTGGCGACCGCAATATTCAGACAGGCCCTGCCTGCTGTTTTTCGCTTCCTGTGGGTGCTTAAGTCATCCCAAATCTCCATGGCTTCCTGCCAGCTGGCCACTTCCGCACTGCGGTAGCCTGCTTTAAACTGATGCTTTGCCGATCCGCTGGTTCGTTTATAGAGATCTCTTCTGACCACATAAAAATCCGGAAGGAAGCGCTGAATGTATTCCATCCCGGCCCCATATGCCGTTTCAGGCAGGGCCGTGGGAGGCAGGATACCCGCATGAGTGTTAAAAGTCATATAACTGGAGTGCTGGTACTGGTCTATGATCGATTGGCTACCCGGATGATAGAGGCGCCAGTAGCAGATCACATTCATATGGATCTGACCAGGGAGTGTGGATTTCAGCGATCCTGTAGAAATGATGGCAGCCGCCTGCTCTGTGGCCGTGGAAAGCAAAAGGTCCGTATTGGAATCAAAGGTTTCAAGCACCAGAAGGGCATCGCTACCTTCGGATTCACAGATTTTCGCTACCAGTTCCCAATCCAGCAACTCCGGCATTTCCCTGGTCCCTGTACCATAGAGCTTCACCTTCTGCGGAATAATGATTTCCTTTCCTTCCAGATTCCTGGCCCCTTCGAATACTCCCTTTATGCATTCATCGGATGCCCGGCGGTCGGAACCGGCAATTTCACTGGTAGCAATTGCTTCAAGGATCTTATCCTGTTTTTCTTCCTCTTCCACCAGGGATCGGTTCACTACTGCAATATAACGGACATCATCGGGCAGATAGGCCTCTGGCGCAAGTGGATAATTCAGGCTCACATAGCCATATTTGCTGCATCCTGAGATGGTCAGGGCAATAACTAAAAACGCAAAACAGATTTTCCGTATCATCATAGCAAGCATTTGTTCCAAATATCAACATTGATATCAGACTGCCTGCATATACGATTTAAAGAACCAGATGGTTTGGAAAGTGGGCCAGAAAACGGATCAAAGATCAATCTTTCACCACTTCCACACCCTTCCAGAAGGCGACTCTCCCTTTGATCTCTTCCGCCCGGGGCTTGGGCTCGGGGTAATACCAGGCAGCGTCCTGGTTTAATGCTCCGCCCACCTTGAGACTGTAGTAGGAGGCGGTCCCTTTCCAGGGGCAAACAGTCTCCGTATCGCTCTGTATTAGAAACTCCTTATTCACTGACTCCAGGGGGAAATAACTGTTCCCTTCCACATTAACTATGTCTTCGCTTTCTGCGATAAGCTGCTTGTTCCAAATTGCTTTCATGAGTTTGATTCATATAGGTGTAAGGTTTATCTTGCGACAGATAACCACATACCAATAAACATGAAAAGAATCCGAATTGTTCGAGTGCTTTGCCTATCCATAATAGGGGCACTCCTGGCTATATCATCCAGTTCCTTACATGCTCAAAATCTTATTCCCGGATTTGAGAATAACTGGGCCCAGTGGCGCGGGCCCGACGAATCAGGGATTGCACCCTCTGGCGAGCCGCCAGTACAATGGAGCGAGAGCACCAATATCAAGTGGAAGTCGGAGATCCCCGGCATCGGTCATGCCACCCCCATTATCTGGGAAAATCAGATCATCCTCCTTTCGGCCATTCAGACGGACCAGAAAGTTGATCCGGAAGAGACCGGTGAGGAGCAGGAGGAGCGGGATTGGATGAATCCAAAATCCACAGACTATATCCATAAGTTTGTGGTTATATCGCTTGATCGAAGGTCCGGTCAGATCCTCTGGCAAACGACCGTGAGAGAAGAGCTCCCATATAGCCATACCCATGAATTCGGAAGCTGGGCCTCCAACTCGCCGGTGACGGATGGAGAACGTATCTATGCCTATTTCGGTTCCCATGGCTTATATTGTCTGGATATGAAGGGTGTAATTCAATGGGAACGTGATCTGGGAAGAATGGAGAAGGTGATGAGCTTTGGAGAAGGAAGCTCCCCCGCCCTGTATCAGGATAAATTGATCGTACTGAGGGATCATCAGGGGCAATCGATGCTTCATGTTTTTGATAAACGCAACGGGGATGTCCTCTGGGAAGCAGAGCGGGATGAGGTAAGCTCCTGGTCTACACCCTATGTGGTTGAATTTGAGGGATCTCCACAACTTATCACCAGCGCAACCACTAAAATCCGCAGTTATGACCTGGAGACCGGGAAGGTCCTCTGGCAGTGTGGAGGCCTTACCCGGAATGTAATTCCAACACCCCTCTATGCCGATGGCTTGGTCTATCTGATGAGCGGTTTCAGGGGGAATGCACTTCTGGCGATAGATCTTTCATTGGCCAGCGGGGATATCACCGGATCCGATGCCATTGTATGGAGCTATGATCAGAACTGTTCTTATACACCCTGCCCCATCCTGATGGATGGATTACTCTTTTTTCTTAAAACAAACAACGGGTATTTAAGCTGCCTGGATGCCAAAGACGGAACGGAGTATTATACCAGCGAAAAGCTGGAAGGCATTAAGAATATCTTTACTTCTCCGGTTGGGGTGAAGGATCGCATCTATATAGCCGGAACCAATGGCAGTTTCAGCGTGGTGAAAGTTGGGAAAACCTTTGAGCTATTATCGCAGAACACCCTGGATGACAACTTTTTTGCATCGCCGGTGATTCTAGGAAACGATCTGTTTCTCCGGGGGGTTAAGGCCCTGTACTACGTTTCAGAGGAATAATCTGGCTTGCCGGAAAACGATCCTATTCCCTGGTAATCCTGATGGCCAATTCTCCATCCGGGAGCTCAAGCTCCAGGGTGATAAGCCCCTCACTGGATGTAATCTGTTCCGGCTCCGAATAAGAACCTGTGAGAGTATTCAGGGTTTGAACCCAAAAATGGCCATCTCCTGTCTCCAGCTCCAGAATAGAGTTGGTGGTCCCAACGGATCTCAGATAAAGCGCATAGGCCATTTTTTTGTCAGACAGCACATAGGAGATTAATCCCGGGGAGCTCTTGACACAGCGGGGGTCTGGAAGCATTTTTGGCAGGTCAAAGCCATGCAGGAATTCACTGAGGATCTTTAACTGAGAACGGAGTGTTTTACTTCCACCGCCGGGAGCACTGTTTTCACCCGTCCCATCTTCGTGTCCCACAAAAAATGAGTAATCCAGGTTATTGAACAGCCCACCCCCGCTAAGCATAAACTGCCAGGCCTGTCTCCGGTATACCTGATCCCCGGAACCGGCAAAGCCCGATTCATCAAAGCCGATCACCCGGTCATAGTGATAATTCCAGCTGACAGCCTCCGGCCACGCATAGTGAAAATTAATGATGGAAATATGCTCACTTACTTCCGGGATAGGGGCCTTGAAATTGGTGTAATTCTGAGCGATCAGGTGTTTTTTTAGAAGTCCTTCTTCTTCCTCCACGATGATGGAAGCCAGATGCTCCTGCCAGGCCATGGAAGCCTCATCCGCAAAGTCAGCTTTATAGGTCCAGTCATTGGCTCTCAACTCCTCCTTGTTTACAATATTGTAGACGGGAACCGCATGATCGGACCAGGGTTCATTTTGTAGTTCAAAGAAAAAATTATCGTACTTATTCAGCTCATGTACCATCTTCCGGACAAAATTCACCTGATAGGAGAGCAGTTCACCATTATGCACCGTCTGTGCATCAAATCGGCTGATGTCCTCCTCCATGTTTATATTATTTGCCGGATTCTGGGGGCATATATCCCAGTGCTCATTGCGGTAAATGGAGGAGAAGAGGGTTACTTCCACAATGATACCACACTCCGCTGCCGTGGCCATAAAGTCTTGTAAGCGCTGGAAATAGGCTTTGTTCCAGGTGGAAAGATCATACTTCCATTGTCCGCTTTGACCAGAGACCACGATACCCCAGGGGGTAATAATGCTCTCTTTCCGGGGGGCCAGGGTATTATTCCGGATCCCAAAACTTTCTCCCTCAATCTCAAAGTAGCTTCCTGTAAAGATCCGGGTGTAATTCATCCCCTCTTCGGAAAGTGTCTTCAAATACGTTTTGTAATCGAAATCCTGGTTGAGCACTGCTCCGTAATGTTCCGCCGAGCTAATCAGGGCCAGAGCTTTGCCCTGGTATAAAAAATAGTGCTGGTTTTCAGGATGCAAGAGAATGGGTCCTTCGGAAGGTAATTCAGTATTCTCAGGAACTTCCTTTACAGGGCAAGCTGTCAAAAGGATGGCGAGGGTAAATAATAGGAAGGCAGATTTCATTTTAATTAATTTTCTTGGGATCACTTAACGGTGACGAAAACGAAGGCGATGTTCCTTTCGGGCCGGGGACAAAAGAGCGTGGTTACTCACAAAACGCATGTCTTCGATGGTATAAAAAGCATTGGGATTAAATTTCTGGATGATGTCCACCACTTCTCTGAGCACCTTGCGCTTGATAATGATATACAGGACACCCACCTCTCCTTCTCTTCCCATACCCGGGACGGTAGTCAATGCATATCCTTTTTCACGAAGTCCATTGACAAGCTCATCTGCTCCCTTTTTAGTGATCACCCTTACCAGTTCGTATCCCAGGGCCAGCTTCCCTTCAAGGATCATCCCGACATAGGTTCCCAGTCCAAATCCGCAGGCATATCCGAGATAGGTAAACCAGTTATCCAGGTTGGCCATGATCCGGGTTATGGTTACAAGCCAAATAAATGATTGGAAAAAGCCAATAAAGGGTGCCAGGTTCCGATACCCTTTGGCCACCATGATCACACGAATGGTATCGAGGGATACATCTACCACTCTGGCCATCATTATCAGGATCGGAAGAATTACAAAATCAAACCAGGAAAACTCCATTTTTTCTTTTTTTTTGTCCTGCAAAAGTAGTCTATCTCAACAAGTATGGAAGATTTTATGCGAAGAATATCTCGTCATTATGGAATAAATTTTAGATGCGGAGCACAGGGCTGGACTAAAAAACAGTACCAGGTCAGTCCGGGCAGGGTCAGCAATCTCCATTTATCATAGTTTTTTGCCATATTTATAGGAGATACGCTATGCCAAAAATACTTACTTAGTAATGGCCAGTTATAAAGATCCGGGAAATGGTGCAGTCATCGGGATGGATCTGGGAGGTACGAAGCTATCCGGAGCCCTGTTCTCCAGGGAAGGTGATATCATCCATAAAACAGAAATCCTGCTGGAAGGCAAAGCAGGTGCAACGGTTGGATCCCTGGCGGTAGACCAACTCCTGGAACTTGAAGCCCACGCCCAAAAGAGGGAATCCCAACTTCTCTCTGTAGGCATTTGCGTTCCCGGTATCAGCAAGCAGAGCAATAACACCGTCTGGGCTCCCAATATCCCGGGATGGAAAGCATATCCCCTTTACGAAGAGCTTAAAGCCGGGCTGAACAACCCCGATATTCCAGTCTCCGTTGAGAGCGACCGGAATTGTTATATTCTGGGAGAGATCTGGAAAGGAAGCGCCCGGGGGTGCAAGAATGTCATTTTTATGGCCATAGGCACCGGCATTGGGCTTGGAATAATGGCCAATGGACATATAATCAACGGGAGCGATGGCATTGCAGGATCCATTGGATGGATGGCGCTCAACCGCCCCTACTCGAAAGAGTACGATCCCTGCGGTCAACTGGAGTATTTTGCTTCCGGGACCGGAATAGTCCGGTATGCGGAAAGCCTGCTCCAGAAGGATTTGAAAAGCAAGTACCTGATTAAAGGTACGATTACAGCCAGGGAGGTATTTGCCGCCTATGATAAACAGGATCCGGTAGCAAGCAGGGTGATGGAAGAATGCATTGAATACTGGGGGATGACCGTGGCCAACCTGGTAAGCATATTTAATCCGGAGAAAATCATTTTTGGAGGGGGCGTCTTTGGCCCGGCCCTTCAATTTCTTCCCGCCATATACAAAGAGGCACAGAAATGGGCCCAGCCCATCAGTATTCAGCAGGTAAACCTGGAGGCTTCCGCCCTGAAGGGGGACGCAGGATTAATCGGGGCCGGGTACCTGGCCCTTAGAAACGAGAACATGCTATAATCATGATCGCCCGGAAAAATACATACCATAAGCACCTGGTATTTATTGCAGCCAGTCTTGGCATGCTTCTTTTCGGGATAGTATTAATTTCCCTGGGATCCATATTGCCCTATTTGAGAGATCAGTATGAGCTCACGGATCTGTCGACCGGCTCCCTCCTTTCCCTTTTGCCCTTAGGCTTACTGATCGGCTCCCTGGTGTTCGGTCCCATCGTGGATCGCTTCGGATTTAAGGTTTTACTCCTGGCCTGCGGGGTGCTGATCTTTATCGGCCTGGAAGGGATAGCACTTACCGGCAACATCGCGGTTTTACGACTATCCATATTCCTGATTGGATTCAGTGGAGGAGCCATCAACGGCGGCACCAATGCACTGGTGGCTGATACCAGTGAAGGGGACCGTGGGGCACGATTGAGCCTCCTGGGTGTTTTTTTCGGGATCGGGGCACTGGGGGTGCCCTTCCTTCTGGGTCTCTTGATTCACGTACTCCCCTATGAGAAAATCGTATTCTGGATCGGGATCTTCGTGCTTTTTCCAACAATCTTTTTCCTGGTGGTTAACTTCCCGCCTCCCAAACATCCCCGGGGATTCCCAGTAAAAGAAGCTGCCAGACTGGTCAGGGACCCATGGATTATTCTTGCAGGACTGGTCCTTTTTATTCAAAGCGGGGTGGAGGGACTGGCCAATAACTGGAGCACGACCTTCCTGCAGGATAACAAAGATTTCATCAATCAGCATGCCCTGTTCAGCCTTACCTGTCTGGTCGCAGGGATGACGGCCATGAGGTTGATTCTGGGCTGGGCCCTGAACCATGTGCCATCCAGGCTGATCCTGCTGGGAAGCATCGGACTTTCCATCGGGGGAGCATTGATCGTGTTCCTGGCTGAAACACACCTGCCGGCATATGCAGGCATGGCCCTCCTGGGAGCCGGACTGGCTGCATGTTTTCCGGTGATCATGGGATATGTGGCAGGCAAATACGCCCGCCTGAGTGGGACAGCATTAAGCATGGTCCTGGTTCTGGCCCTTCTGGGAAACATCCTCAGTAATTACGGTATGGGAATCCTGGCCAATGCCTCCGGTACTGGGATACTTCCCCTGGTAATATCCGGTGGATTATTCCTGCAGCTGTTCCTGATTTTAATGGTCCTGAAAAGAATGAAGTAAGCAACTCAATTCCAATATAATTAAAACGAAAAAAGATGTTAGCAAAACAGTGGTTGAATAAGGCAATGGATGTTATGAATAAGATTGAATCCAGCCAGATGGATAATATTAAACAGGCGGCCCTGGTCATGGCGGACACCATAGAAAAGGAGCGTTGGGTCCACACCTTCGGATGTGGTCATGCGACGCTACCCATCGAGGAGATGTATCCCAGGATCGGAGGATTTGTAGGATTTCATCCCATGATTGAATTGCCCCTGACCTTTTTCACCAATATCGTGGGGGGAATGAGCGTCCAGCAATTTGTTTTCCTGGAACGGGTGGAAGGATATGGCAATGAAATTATGAAGGGATGGAACTTTGATCAAAATGATTGCATGTGGATTTTTTCGCATACCGGGATTAATGCCGTAAATATCGATGTGGCCCTGGAAGCCCGGGCAAAAGGGATGAAGGTAATCGTCTACGGGTCCGCAGCTGAAGCAGAAGGAAAAAAGACCAGACACAGCAGCGGAAAGACCCTGTTCGAGCTGGCAGACATCGTTGTGGATACCTGTGTCCCCGCAAATGATGCTTCCGTTTCCCTTAAGAATCATATGGATAAAGTGGGCCCGGTATCCACCATGGGGTTTATCACCACGGTATGGATGACCGTAACGACCGTGGCCGAGATCCTGGAAGAAAGAGGCGTAAAGCTATACATCCACCCTTCTCACAATATTCCCGGTGATACCACAGCCCATGAACGACTGAATGAAGCTCTGGGGGAATACAAAAAAAGGATAAGCGGAGTATAAGGGAAGTACAGTAGTTAATCCCTGTTTTCTGCAGGATTTTCCCCACTGTTTTTTTTCCGCTGACTCCTCCTGACCAGGATCCAGAATACGAAAAGCAACAAAGGGAATCCAATATAGACCAGGATATTTACAGCCGTAAATTCCATGGGATAGCTCCCTGTAGGATAATGAGTCGGAGTTTGTGCAAATATCATATCTATATAGCAATCTGCAACAGGGATTTGTTCAATAATCCACTCCGTAGCATCCAGGATGAACCGGGGCCTTCAAGTAAACAGCCTAAGGCGATCCCATGTAAACACCTGTAGCAGTTGAACATATCAACAATTTTGTTGTTAGCATCAATACACAAGCTAAAAAACGTATTTATGGAAACAATGGTTAATTATTGGGCAGTAGCCACAGGAGCAGTTCTCTCTATGGTAATCGGAGCCATTTGGTATGGTCCTTTATTCGGTAAAAAGTGGATGGAAATTGTTGGGGTCGACGCGGCTGATCTGGAAGCCAGAAAGAAAATGCAAAAATCGGCCGGACCTCTGTACGGGGTACAATTTGTCCTAACACTTTTCCAGGTAGCTGTTCTGGCTTACCTTCTGGTCGATTCACAAAGGCACGGGGGACTGGAAAGAGCGCTCTGGATCTGGGCTGCCTTTATCATACCGACCCTGGCTGGTGCGGTGATGTGGACCAATGAGACCAGTAAATTAAAATGGGCCCGCTTTCTGATTCAGGGTGGATACCAGCTGGTACTCTTTGTTGTTTTTGGTTTGCTGCTGCAGTTTTGGAAATAAACCAGTATCTGGTTTCCATTTGTTGAAAGGATGACCACGTGCGAGTATGGCTCTCACCCCTGTCATCCAGGAGAATTGTCATAGGAGGACTTCCATGATTATCCTTCGTGACGACTTCACAAATTGAGTTGTGATTCAGGTCTCAATTTAAATTATGAGTAACTTATCGATTGATATCGTACTCATAACATTTAAAAAATGGCCCGGATGGCAGTTAAAAAAACAATTCCTCTATTAACTACGACCATTGTAGCTGCGGCTCTTACACTTGGCTGCAGTCATAAGCCGGTTTCAGAAGGCATTCAATCTGTAGAAGACCTGAGAGCCTTATTTGCTGATCCTCCATCGGAATTCCGCAGTGCCCCCCTCTGGGACTGGAATGAACAGATCAGCGAGGAGGGGATAAACTTTCAAATGAGAGAGTTTAAAAAGGCCGGAATGGGCGGGGTGTTTGTACATCCCCGTCCCGGACTGCTCACGGAGTATTTGTCCGATGACTGGTTCCGCCTCTTTGATTACACAGTCCAGCAAGGGAAAGAGCTGGATATGAAGGTCTGGATCTACGATGAGAATTCCTATCCATCAGGATTTGCGGGTGGTCATGTTCCGGCAGAAATGCCGGACTCCTACAAACATGGGACCGGGCTAAAAGTTATTGTACAGGAAACGCTGGAGGAGCCCTTATCGGAGGACCTCGAAGTTGTACTGAAAAAGACCGGGAATTCCTTTGTGGATATCACCGGCTCCCTGGAGCAGGAAATCGGGAAAACGGGCAGCTATTACCTTTTTGAAAAAACATATCCGGGGACCTCCCCCTGGTATGGGGGCTTCTCTTATGTGGACCTACTGTACAAGGGTGTAACAGATAAATTCCTGGAGCTAACCATGACCCGGGGTTATGAAAAAAATCTTGCCGATTTTGGGACCACTGTATCCGGGGTTTTTACTGATGAACCCAACCTGGAAGCCGCTATGTCGGGGGGCGCATTTATGCGATGGACTCCTGATTTATGGGAGGCTTTTCAAGACCGCTGGGGCTATGAGTTAAAAACCGTCCTGCCTTCTTTAATAGAAGAAACCGGGGATTGGCGAAAGGTGCGCCACGACTACTACGAACTTATTCTTGAGCTCTTTATCGACCGCTGGGCCATCCCCTGGAGCGAGTACTGTGATGAGAATAAGCTGAAATGGACGGGTCATTACTGGGAACATGGCTGGCCGGAACCCACACACGGGTTTGATGAGGCTGCTTTTTATATCTGGCACCAGCAACCCGGGGTTGATATGCTTGGAAATCGCCTGGACCCGGAGGGTTTGGGGGGGCAATTTGGAAACGACCGCGCCATAAGGGAACTACGCAGCGCTGCGAACCAGGCCGGAAGAATCCGCACTCTGAGTGAAACCTATGGAGGGGGTGGCTGGGAAATGGATTTTGAGGAGCAAAAAAGGCTGGTGGACTGGCAGGGTGTGCTGGGGGTAAATTTCGTAAATCAACATCTATCCTATTATTCTCTCAACGGGGTGCGTAAGTTTGACTATCCGCCATCGTTTTCCTATCACGAACCCTGGTGGGACCACTACAAATTGATGGGCGATTACATTGGCCGGATGAGTATGGCCATGTCCGCCGGAGAACAACTGAATCAAATCCTGGTGCTTCAACCCACCACTTCTGCGTGGATGTATTTTTCGCGCAGGGTGAAACATCCAAGACCTCACGGGAATACAAAACGGCTTTAAGAATTTTGTGTACCGGATGGAGCAAGAGCATTTGGAGTATGACCTCGGATCAGAGTACGTCATAAAAACACTGGGAAGTGTCAAAGGAGATAAGTTAAGGATGGGGCAGCGTGATTATTCTCTGGTGGTGCTGCCGGCGGAAATGGAAAATCTGGATGGAACCACCCTTGAATTACTGGACGCTTACCTGGAAAACGGAGGTAAGATCCTTTCATTTACCGGAAGTGTCTCCCGGGTGGACGGGGAAGAATCCTTCAGGGTTAATGAGTTGGCAGCAAAGTTCCCGGAGCAATGGATCTTTTCGGAAAAACTGGAAGATCCGGTCGCCTTAAACATGCTTGGAAGCGAAAAGTTTACAATGAAGGATCACACCCAGAATGGCATGCTGTATCATCAACGCAGGGTGCTCCAGGATGGACAGGTGCTCTTTATGGTAAACTCTCATAAGACAGAAGGAGCCTCAGCAGAGGTTTCGCTCAAAGGAAGCTATGTATTATACCTTGATCTGGTAAGCGGAGAGGAGTATCTTTACCCGAGCCACCAAAAAAATGGCCAGGTAAGTTTCCGCCTTGACCTGCATCCGGCGGGCAGTGCCCTCTTTTTGATCACAGATAAAAAGCCGGAAGCGCTGAATGAATACCATCTACTCACGGAAGAAAAGTTAGTGGATCACATTGGAGAGGTACAGGTAAAGTGTGAATCAGACAATGTTCTGGTGGTTAATTATCTGGATTTGCATAGCTCCAAATCAGATAAAAGGGAGCTCTATTTTATGGATGCCCTGATTGGACTGTTCCAGGAGAATGGCATTGAGATGGGGAATCCCTGGCAGCATAAAATTCAGTATAAAAAAGAGTATCTGGCCATGGATTCTCTGTTTGATAAGGGTTCCGCTTTTGAGGTTAGCTACCATTTTGTAATCAATGAAACTCTGGGTGCTGAAGCCAGAAAGTCAATTCGTGCCGTTGTAGAACGCCCTGAATTATGGCAGGTTCTTGTAAATGGGGAAGAAGTAGTCAAACAGGAAGGCAGTTTCTGGATCGATCATGATTTTCCGGTGTTTGCAGTGGGTGAGTTTTTAGTGAAGGGGGAAAATACCCTGAGTCTGAAAGCTCCAAGGATGCATATTCTGGCCGAAGTCATGCCTATATATATCCTGGGTGATTTTTCGGTGATACCAGGCAAAAAAGGATTTGAAATTGCAGGTGGAGAGATCAGCGACCTGGGATCCTGGCGTGAATCGGGCCTGCCATTCTATTCTCAGAAAGTTTCCTACGCTCAAAGTTTCCATGTGAGCCTGTCTGAAAACAAGTCTTATAAGCTTAGATTAAAAAAATGGAAAGGTTCCATATCTGAAGTATGGGTCAACGGGAATCTTGCCGGATTAATCTCCTGGCAACCCGGTGAATTAGATGTTTCTCCCTTCCTGAATGAAGGAGAAAACGAAGTGGTGGTGAAAGTCTGTGGAAGTCTGAAAAACACCTTTGGTTTTTTCTACCACAGAAATGACAGCTGGATATTTGGGCCTCACTCCTGGAATGAGGCCCCTGACAAAATACCAGCTGCTTCTGAATATTTCCTGATGGATTACGGATTGTTTGAGCCCTTTGAATTAGTGCAGTTGCAGTGATGAAATTACGCAGACACCAAAATACCTTAATTCAGGGTAATGCTAAATCCCCTCTTCCAGGAGGAATGATCATCTGCGTGAGGAACTGCTGCTCCTCTGGCTAGCACTGGACTTTCGACTGCTGCTGCTGCTTCGCTGGGCCGAGCTCCTGCTTTTGCTGCTTTGGCTGCGCTGAACGGTACTTCCTTTGCTGCTACTGCTTTTCGAACGCTGGACAGCAGGGGCGCTTTTTCTGCTACTGCTCTGGGAGCGCTGGACCGTGCTCCTGCTTTTGCTGGGCTGGCTGCGCTGAACGGTACTTCCTTTGCTGCTACTGCTCTGGGAACGCTGAACCGCAGGGGCGCTTTTCCTGCTGCTGCTCTGGGTACGCTGAACCGCAGGGGCGCTGCGTTGGCTGCTGGTACTGCGCTGGACAGTGCTCCTGTTTGGGCTTGCCTGGCTGCGCTGAACCGTACCGGCTCTGCTACTACTGCTCTGGGAACGCTGAACCGCAGGGGCGCTTTTCCTGCTGCTGCTCTGGGTACGCTGAACCGCAGGGGCGCTGCGTTGGCTGCTGGTACTGCGCTGGACCGTGCTCCTGTTTGGGCTAGCCTGGCTGCGCTGAACCGTACCGGCTCTGCTACTGGTGGAACGGACGGCGGATTGATTAGATTGACGGCTGGTCCGTACGTTTGTGGATCTTGTAGAAGTAGTCCTGGGATCAGTGGCAGTCCTTACTGTCCGCTGAGTATTCTGCCGGGTTTGGGTCGCTCTGGTCCTGCTGGCGGTCCGGGTATAATATTCTCCTCCGGCACGCTGCTGATCCGGACGGGAATAGGTGGTCCTGTAACGTCCTTTGTTAATATTTACGGCTACGGCTGGACTGTATACGCGCACATGGTTGTGATAATAAGTATGGTAGCTTCTGCTCCGGTAATGATTCCAGGGACGGTAATGGGCATAATAATGGTTGTGCCAGTGAGAGTGGTACCCGTAGTAATAGTGCCAGTAGTGGGCTCTCCAGGGGTGCCAGTAGCTGGGATAGTATCCCCAGTACCAGGATGATCTCCATCCGACATATCTTGGAGGATAGATATACCTGATCACCGGCCAGGCTGCGATATCATAATAGCTAGTGGTGACCACGTTTACATTTCTCCTGTAGGCCTTCCCCGTATATCCCGGATTGGCTGTTTCGGCATAGATCGGTTCAACAATATAATTGGGTCCGTAAAGCGCCTCATCCCCGATTAACTGGATCTGTACGGCTGCATTAGGCATTTGTTCCACTACGAAAACAGCCACATCCTGTTGCTCGTTCCGATCCAGGGCTGCGCGCAAAACGATGTTGTGGACATTACTTTCCACATAGTCAGAAACTGTAATATAATCTATGAGGTTGTCGCCATTCAGGTCCAGGTTATTGATCATGGATTCCTGATCGTTCAGGCTTCTCTCAAATTCTTCCAGGGTCTCTGATTGCTGGAACAGGTTCATTACGGCATAGAGATTCAGATTGTCTCCCGGTAAACCGAGGTATTCCTCGGGATAGTCCTGGGCAGTTACGGCTACCGTAGCTGCTGCAAAGATGGACAGGATTATGGTGTATATTGTTTTCATGGCGTTAAAGTCATTGGTTATTCCGTTTGCCTAGATAAATGCAAATGCTGTGCCAAGAAAGGTAAAAGAGAAATCCATGCTGGATAAAACCCTGATCATGTGGGCATTGCTGTATCATGTAATTTTCATTTTCCAAAAAAAGCTTATATTGAGTTTCAAACTAAGCTCAGATCATGAAAAGAATTATATTTCATTTGCTCGCGCTGATTACTTCCTTTCTGACCGGATGGTTTCTGGTTGATTTTCTTACCGTACATCCCCTGAAAATGACGCTATACCTGGTATTCACTCTTCTGGGACTGGTGCTCCTGGTGCTTTGGATCTCTGCGCTTAAAAAAAAGCGTTGCCGATGGGTGTCGGTCCTGGTTTCTTTGATCGCTTTTCTGGGAGGATACAGCCTCAATACCCATAGCTTTCTGAGCCGTGAAGATCCCCGCTTTGTCCCGGAACTCACCCGGGAGGCGGGAGACACGGGGAAAGGTCATGTTGCTGTAGTTTATTTTACCCATGGGGAGCCTGAAACCTATGATCCCATTGGATGGATCAACCAATTTCGGGAATTCGATGAACAGGGAATCAAATTTGTGCCTTTTGTGGCCAGACCTGCTTTTGCCTATGTTCTCCGGAACAAGTACCTGGAAGCCGGAAAAAGCATGCACCGGCAGGTGCATCAGGAAATGCTGCGTTCCCTGGAGGAAACCTACCGTCTGGAGGGTGACTCAAGCACCCGATTCTACCTTTGCTTTCTGGACGATGAGCCTCGTCCGGATGCAGCTGTCATACAAGCGCTGAATGAAGGGGCCGATACCATTCTGGTGGCGGATATATTCCTTACGATTTCCAACCACACAGCGGAAGGACAAAATCTTATCCGCGAGATAGAAGTGGAAGAAAAACTGGGTATTCCTGTAATATACACCGAACCCATGTGGAGTTCTGAAATGCTTCGGTCTGTGTTCCTGGAAAAAGTTTATGCCCAAATGGGCAACACACCCAGGGAAGAAGTGGCCATAGCACTTGTGGGACATGGTCAGCCGGATGAATGGGATGTGGAATGGGCCACGGAAACAGAGCAGGAAATGGCATTTCGCGAAGAGATTATGAAACTTTTTGAGGCGGATGGTTTCCGGCCCGAGAACCTGGGTTCCGCCTGGATGGAATTCAAGGATCCCAAACCGGCCTCCCTGATGGAAACCTTTGTGGAGAACGGCGCGAAAAAGATATTCTATTTTTCCGCTGCCATATCTGCCGATGCCATGCACAGCCAGATAGATGTCCCCAGACTGGTGGAAGAATATGAGCTCCCGGAAGGAGTGTCGACCAAAAACCTGGGCGCCTGGAACAACCATCCAACCGTCATTGCAGCCATCCGGGAACGTATAGATGAAACCATGGCTGCCTTTTGAAACTCCTGCATCACATTAATCATCTTTCTTCCAAAAGCGGGATAGGAAACAAAGCAGCTTCGCTTTATAAAATGCAAAAGCTGGGCTTTCCAGTTCCACTTAGTTATGTGGTTCCCGAGCGCGTCAGAGAAGCGTTCTCGGGGGATCCCGAACAAGTCCGTGAACAGATCCTCCATGAACTGGACCAGATATCTAAGAAGGATTGTTCCTGGGCGATCCGGTCCTCCGGGGAGATGGAGGACCTGGAAGACCATTCCTTTGCCGGACAATTTGCCACCTTCCTGAATGTACATGGATCCCGGGCCATGCTCGAAGCCATCGAAAAAGTATGGGAATCGGCTGAGATTGTTCGTGAAGACCCTTACATTAAGAAAACTGAAAAAACAAAGGGGCCATCGGGCATGTCTGTGATCATCCAGGAAATGGTAGAGTCCCAATGGTCCGGGGTGGCCTTCAGTATCAATCCGGTCACTGGCAGAAGTGAATTTGTATTCGAAGCCGTAAAAGGCAGCGGGGTTCAACTGGTGCAGGATGGGGTGCGCCCTTTTCGTTGGACCTGGTTCCAGGGGGGCTGGGAAGCCGATTCAGTACCGGAAGCAGGAATCAAAATGGTGTTGGAGAAACTGGCAGAAGGACTTAAAAAACTGGACAAGGCCTTTGGGGGTGCCGTGGATGTGGAATGGGCATACGATGGAAACAAGCTCTTCTACCTGCAATGCCGCCCGGTGACGGTCAGTGAGTTTCCCACCATTTATTCCAACCATATCTCCCGCGAGGTACTGCCGGGAATGATCAAACCCCTGGTCTGGTCGGTCAATATTCCCCTGGTAAACAGTGCCTGGATCCGGCTTCTGGAGAGGATGCTTGGAAAGCTAAATATCAAACCCGAACAACTAAGTAAATCCTTCCATTACCGGGCCTATTTCAATATGGGAACCCTGGGAACCCTGTTCAGGCGAATGGGACTCCCCAGGGACAGCCTGGAAAGCCTGATGGGCCGAAAAAATCCCACCGGGAAAAGCAGCTTCAAACCTGGGCTAAAGACCATGCGTTACCTGCCTTCCATGCTTGCCTTCCTGTTTTCAACCTTATTCCTGAAAAGAAAGTTTAAGAAAGATATAGCACGAATTACAGCCCGCACAGATCTGCTTAGACAAAAAATCCACAATCTGACTCCGGCTGATTATCACAGCGCTTACCAGGAAATATACAAGCTGGCTTCCCTGGCTGCTGATTATAATATCATTGTCCCGCTGGCATTTCAGATCAGCAACCGCTTATTGCAAAAGAAACTGAAGAAAAGAGGGATGGCCTATGAAAATCTTGATTTCGTCAACGATTTTCCTGAACTTTCCGATTACGATCCCAGTGAGCCTCTGTCAAACCTGAAGCAACAATGGATCAGGCTGCCGGCAGAAATCCGCCGGGAAATTGCAGATTTTCAAACACTTAAGACCTCCAAAAATCCACTTCTGACAGAGCTTGTTGAAGACTTCCACAAGCTTCTGGCACAATTCGGACATTTCAGTGAAAGTGGCAATGATTTTTCTTCCACGCCTTGGCGAGAGGATCCTGACTTCCTCTTCAGCCTCCTATCCAAAAAGACCGAATGCTGGGACGGATTCCAGGGAACGTAGCAGGAAACCTCAGCTCAGAATCCCGGGGCATTCCCCGAAGGGCCTATCAAAGGGCCGGCCGCTTCCGCCTCTACAGGGAAATGATCAGTTCAGAATATACCAGATGCTATGGATTGTTCAGAGATCTGTTCCTGATGACAGGACATTATTTCAACGGAAAAGGATACTTGGAAAATGCCACAGATGTTTTTTACCTGACCCTTGAACAGCACAACAGGCTGATGGAAGGTGTTCCGGGAGGAGGAATCGCAATCAATCAGCCTCAAGATCGACGAAGTGAAGAAAGAAATGGAGGAATACAGGGAGGTCGGTCCTTCCATCCATCATTTATGGGGATGTCCTCCTCCGGTGCCGGAAGACAAGGCTGAGGTGCTTGAAGGTATACCCACCTCACCCGGAATATTTGTTGGAGAGCTGGTGGTGGTAAGGGGATATGAGGATTTTCAGAAAGAGGTGGAAGGAAAGATCCTGGTGATCCCTTACTCTGATGTGGGATGGACCCCTTTGCTGGTGCAGGGCGGGAGCCATTGTATCCGAATCCGGCGGGATTTTATCCCATGCCTCCATCGTTGCCAGGGAACTTTCCATTCCTGCCATATCATCCGTGGATCATGCCTGCAATCTGAAGGATGGTACACAGGCAATATCGATGGTACCAATGGAAAACTCATTCTAAACAAATAGAACTATGGAAATAATCATGGAAAGCACCATTGCACTTTTGGTCCTTTCGGGTATTACAGGATACCTGACCGGTTCCATTTCTTTTGCCAGATTGCTCACCCGGATTGTCACCAAGTCCAGCTATGTGAAACCCATCAATGAGCCTGTTCCCGGAAGTGATATCATGTTTCAATCCAATAGTGTATCAGCGACTGTGGCCCATTTGAACCTGGGAAAAAAATACGGATGCCTGACTGCCCTGCTGGATATGAGTAAAGTGGCCATTCCCACCTTCTTATTTTCTCTGTTTTTTCCTGATCAGCCCTATTATCCTGCTGGTGGCTGCCTGCGGAATAGCGGGTCATAACTATCCAGTATATCATGGTTTTAAGGGTGGGCGGGGTGAATCACCCATGCTGGGTGCCATGCTGGTGATTAACTGGTTTGGAATCTTCATTGCTAACGGTGCATCTTTGATTTTGGGTTATTTAACTGGAAGCGTCCTGGTTATTCGCTATGGGTGGTACGTTTTGATGATTTTCTGGTACTGGATATATTTTGATAGTTACTTCTATGTCATCTTCATGGTCATTGCCAATTTCCTTTTTTGGTTCGCCATGCGACATGACCTGTCCACTTTCGGGGATTTAAAAAAGGAAGATGACCTGGAGGTGTCTGAGGAGGCAGTTTCTGACTTTCTGCTCATGGGCAAGGGCACTGGGGCGTTTTATAGACCGATATGGACTGCCTGCCCTGCTGAAAAAGCTCTTCAGGTCAAACTAGAATTCAAAGGTCAGGCCCAGCTGCACATTGAAGGGGTTCCCGGGAGTGTAGTGCAGCTCGGAAACCGGAGCAGCCTCATCAAACAAACGGGATTCCGTATCGAACTGGGCCTCATTCCAGGCCACGTTCAGCAGATTTTCAATCTGACCGAATAGCCGGAAGCCCCTGAAGCGGTATCCCACAACGATGTTCCCCAGGAAAAAGCCCCTGGCAATGACCGAGTTATCTTCATTGGCCGGCCGGTCTCCCATGTAGCGGTATCGGACAGCACCATCAATTCCGGAGGGATGTTGAAAATTAATTCCCCCCTGGGAGGTTAGCCTGGGAGCAAGAGGCACATAGTTGGCCCCATCCGGTTCCCCCGGGTAACGCCCGTCTGCCAGGTTCAGATCCAGATCGGCCCAGATCCAGTTGGCCAGCTGCACCTTGAGTTCCATATCGAATCCCAGCCTTCTGCTTTCTCCGCTGGCTTCCGTGGTACCCGCGTCCCCCACGTATACCAGTTCCTCCTCCATATGCAGGTACCAAAAAGCCATGCTTGCCAGCACCCTGGGTCCCAGAGAAATACGGGTCCCCAATTCTGTCCCGGTGGCCCGGGGCAGGGTCTGTATATTCTGATGTTCCGGATCGAAGTACCTGTCTGCCAGATTCTGCTCGATCTCCTGCTGAGCTCAGGCCATTTCGCCTGCCATCATGAATAATCTCACTAATCCTGGCAGCGATCACCACATCGCGGGCATCGTTGGAGTGAAATCCCATGCCCCCATTTACATAGATGTCCATCGCCTCGATGGGACTCCAGACGATGTTGATCTTGGGACTCAGAATTCCTGATTGGGCATACCCCGAAGCATGAGGCAGTCCATTGCCGGGGAAAGTCAGGAGTATCCAGGTGATCCACCACATCAAAGGTAAAGTAGTCCCCGCGCATGCCCAGCTGGACTTTGAATTTGGGACTGAATACCAGGTCTTCCTCCAGCCAGAAAGCCAGGTTTGCCTCATTCACCCTGCTGGAAGTAAGCATTTCCAGGCGACTTCTTGCCGGGGCCTTCCAAAGGCTCAAATCCACCCGGTCGCCGCGGTAACTGGTTCCGAACTTGGTGTAGAACTGTATTTTTCCAACCGATTTTCGAAAGCTATAGTGGGTATTGATCCCGTAAATATTGCGCTGATCGCCCTGCTCAATCATATCTCCGTTAATGGGATCCTCCAGGAAGAAGGTGAAGTTGGAGTATAGCTTGAAATCATACTTCGACATAAAAGCCTGTATCTCAAAATTATGATCGTAGCCAAGCACAAAGTGGTAATCCAGGGAGGCGTTGAACCTGGTAGTGATGCCCCCTTCCATATCGTCAATGGCTCCCCACCGGGTAATCTCTCCACTCTCCACAGCTCGTTCGGGGATCTGACCTGAAGCATCCCAGGCAGAAGAAAATGCCCCCACGGCAATACCAAGTTCACTATCCGGGGAAATATGGGTGTGGAACTTGCCGAAGAGATTCATCCGGTTAAAACCCTGAGGCGACTCTACAGGGCCATCTGAATAAGCATACTGACCGGCCACATAAGCGCTTTGGTGTTTCCCGTTGGTAGGGATCTTTAACACGGTGGTGGCCTTTGCCGTGTTGAACATACCTCCTTCAATTTTAACCAGGTTCTTATCCGGGTGATCCGTGGTGGTCAGGTCCACCGAACCAGCAGTCCCAAAATTCCCAAAACGGCTGAAATAAGGCCCTTTATACACCGTCAATCCATCCACAATCTCAGGAATGATGAAATGCAGATCGGCATATCCCTGCCCATGGCCATGGCTGACCATGTTCACCGGCAATCCATCCACGTAAACCCCGATATCGGTTCCATGGTCTGCGTCAAATCCCCGCATAAATAGTTGCTCCGCTTTTCCTCCTCCTGCATGCTGAGCAATAAACAATCCGGGAGCCAGGGTAAGTACATCCTGAGCGGTGCGAACCGGTTTTACCTTCAAATCGAAGTTCCTGATGGCTTTTGAGGATGCCGCAGAAAAAGGTTGGTTCGCCGCAATGGTCACTGCTGCCAGATCGATGGACCCCGGCTCAAGAACCAGGTTCTTTTCAATGTCCTTTCCTCCCTGAATATCCAGCTCAACTTCAGCAGTTTTGTAACCCAGGTAAGAATACATGACGGTATAGCTGCCCGGGGGGATATCCCCCAGGAAATAATCCCCATGGTGGCTGGAGATGGTTCCGTATACGGTTCCTTCCAGTATGATATTAACCCCCACCAATCCCTCCCGGGTATCGGAGCCTGTGATGATTCCATGGATGGAAGAGGTCTGGGCCTGCGCAACCAGAAAAATAAGCTGTGACAGCAGTAAAAAAGTTAACTTTTTCATTTTCATAACAAAAGTTAAACATCTTTTTACTTATACAAAACTCTTTTTAAACATACCTCCCAGAGGACTTAAACTTCAGGCAGATAATTTTGCATGCCTTCCCGGTAAACTTCCAGAGCCCGGTCCCTGGCAAACTTGTGATCGATCATCGGGCTCCGGGTACTCCGGGGTCCCGTATTCAGGAATCCATCGCCTGACATATTCCAGGTCCGGATCAAATTTTTTCAGCTGTTCCGCGGGATTGAAAATTCGGAAATAAGGGGCAGCATCGCATCCGGTTCCGGCAGCCCATTGCCAGTTGCCATTGTTGGAAGAGAGTTCGTAATCCAGCAGTTTGCCGGCAAAATAAGCTTCCCCCATCCGCCAGTCAATCAACAGGTGCTTGCACAGGAAGCCGGCGGTCACCATGCGCACCCTGTTGTGCATGTATCCGGTGGCATTGAGCTGGCGCATCCCGGCATCCACCATGGGGTAACCCGGTTTTGCCCTCACACCAGCGCTCGAAATCCTCCTTCTGGTTGCGCCAGGCAATGCCGTTGTACTTGGGTTTGAAATTCTGGTCCACCACCCTGGGAAAATGAAACAGGATCTGCATGAAAAACTCCCGCCAGATCAGCTCTGAAAGAAATACTTCATCGGAAGGCCCCAATCTGGCCATAATCTGCCTGATGCTGACGGTCCCGAACCTGAGGTGAGGCGAAAGATGGCTGGTGGCATCAGGACCCGGAAAATCGCGCAGTCGTTCGATAGTCCTTCAGACTGGAAAGATCATAAGGAAGAACCTGCTATGGATGAAGGGGTAAATCCCAGCGCTTCCAGGGGTGGGAAGGAGAACGGAACTTTTCAGAAATCCGCCTCCCTGCCATGCTGCTTTCCTTCAGTGAATGACCCCACCCGAAATCTTTCCAGCCATTTTCGCTTATAGGGGGTGAAAACGGTATAGGGTTTACCGTCCTTTTTCACAATCTCTCCTTCTTCAAAGATCACCTGGTCCTTGAACAGATGGAAGCCGATACCCCGGCTCTTCAGCACATGCACCAAGCTCCCTGTCCCTCTTTAAGGCATAAGGTTCGTAATCCTTATTCGCGTAAACCGCCTGGATCTCGTAACTGCCAGCAATTCTTTCCAGACAGTCCGGGGTTCGCCCTTTGAAAATATGGAGGGAGCTGTTCTTGGCAAGCAATTGTTTATGAATTTTTTCCAGCTGCTGATAGATGAAGGAGATCCTTGCATCGTCGACTGGCAGTTCGTCAATGATTTCTGTGTCGAAAATAAACAGCGCCAAAACAGGGAAGCCCGAACCAAGGGCCTTTGCCAGGGCAGTATTGTCCTCCAGCCTGAGGTCCCTTCTGAACCAGAAGACCGAAATCTTTTCGCGGGCGTGAGATCCTGTAATCATATTTGCTTCACCGGCAGGTTTCATATTCAGCTCCGGCCAAACCTTTTTTCCAGGGCAAGCTCCCGGTATTGGAAAATACCCTTCAGTTGCTTTTGAACAAATAAGCTGTGAGCCAGCGTGCCCAAGGGGCCCGCAGGTAGCCGGTAGGTAACCAGATCGGTCATAAGCACCCCTTTTTCAATGGCTTTTAAACGATGCTCATGGTGCCAGAGTGCATACGGCCCCGCCCTTTGTTCATCCACAAAATAATAGGGCTCCTGCACCTGTGTGATTTCGGTCAACCAGTTCATTTTGATCCCCAGGACCGGTCGGACCTTGTAGGAGATCATCAACCCGGGATAAATCTTTTCGGGCAGACCGGGAGTAGTGATCTCAAAACCCATATAGTCGGGTGTGATCTACCTTCAGATTTGAGGGGGATGAAATAAAATCCCACACTTCCTCCAGGGAGGCGGCTACCTCTAATTCTTCACGTATTTGATAGATTGCCATGGCTTATTATGCATTTGGGGGGTTAACAATCCTATTGATCATGCCACGGAAGATGAAGGCATGAAAAGGCAGAACCGAATACCAGTAGATCCTGCCCCACAATCCCAGGGGCCTGAAGGTGGCCGTCTGGTAAAGGGTATTTTCGCTGATCCGGAATTCCATCCATGCCTCTCCCGGAAGTTTCATTTCCGCATACAGAAGCAAACGCTTTTCCTTCCTGCTTGCCAGCAATACCCGCCAGAAATCGAGGGAATCCCCTGCCGAAATTTCAGTACTGCTTTTCCGTCCCCTCCGTAAACCTACCCCTCCGGCCAGCTTATCCAGAAAGCCCCGGATGGACCATAGCCAGTTGGCATAGTACCATCCCTGTTTGCCCCCGATGGCCCAGATGCGATCCAGGACCTGGTCTTCATCTTCGAATTCTGCCTCTCTTCGGTCCGTAAAACATCCATGCGAAGGAACCTGCACCAGGTCCGCGATCCCTTTTTCCAGGGTATGGGAAGAAAGGGCATCGGTCCAGCTGGAAAGAATCTCTTGCTGTGCAATCCTGTCAAAAGCCATTTCTACGGACTCTTTGTAGGTCATTGAGTTCTATTTGCAGCAGCTCTTTCAGGTCGTTTTCCTCGCAAACCACCTCCACCTTCATGCTGTTTACCAGGTTCACTGCCAAACGGTAGGAAGTGGAAGTAATGAAATAGAGCCAGTAGGAGGATAATTTGGGGGTCATCACCGGAACCACCCAGATGGTTCGTCTCAGCTTCCTGATACCGGCAAAGACAAGAAGCATCTCCCTGTAGGTGAGGATATCCGGACCACCAATGTCAAAACTTCTGTCAAAGGTGGGAGGATTTAATAGTACCCCGGTAAGGAACTGAACGACATTTCGAATGGCAATGGGCTGTGCCCTGGTATTCAGCCAGCGGGGAGTCACCATCAGAGGCAGCTTTTCCACCAGGTCGCGGATGATCTCGAAAGAAGCGCTTCCAGACCCGACAATGATCCCTGCCCGCAGGGTGGTGAGATGGTAACTTCCCTCTGCCAGAATAAGCTCCACCGCCTTTCTGGAAGACAGATGTTTAGAAAGCTTCTCCTCATTAATGATTCCGCTCAGGTAGATGACCTGGCGAGCATTTGTGCGATCCAGGCGATTCCTGAAATTTTCTGCGGAGCTTCTTTCCAGCTGCTCAAAATCACCGATCGAAGTAGACATGGAATGAATAAGGTAATACGCCACCTCAATATCCTCTGGAATGTTCTTTAGAGAATCCTCTTCCAGGAAATTTACTTCCACCACAGAGACCATGGTGCTGTCAAATCCTGAGATATCCATCCGGTCCTTATCCCGAACACAACAAATCACCTGATGTCCCTGTGATACCAGTACCGGCAGCAATCTTTTACCAATGTATCCGGTGGCTCCTGTTAATAAAATCTTCACGGCGTTTAAAATTGAAAGGTTAGAGCAAGGCCATAGGCGTCCTGCATGGGTGAAAAGGATAAGTGCTGTAAAAAATCAAGCCGCTGGTTTTGGAGGATTCCGTAAATGACCAGGTCAAAAACGAATAAGAAAGAGCCCTGCAAGATGACGGAATTTCCATAGCCCCTCAGTCGCAGCTCATTCTTTGGGTTTTTCGTAGACAGGTATCTCAGCAAAAACCCGGCCGATACATAGCCCACATCGATAGCGGCATTGATCAGATAAAGGCGCTGGGTCTTGAGTTGCTTTGATAGCAATTCTTCTCCCGACAGCAAGGCATAATCCGAGGTAAGATTGCTGTAAAGGGCAAATCCGGCAATGCTCAAATTCACCGTATTCCAGAACAGGTTCATCTGATGGAAATAGGCCCTTTGCCCTGTATTCTGGCTCCATCCATAGGCCCCGACAGAAATATTGGCCAGGGCCCAGCTGCCAAGGACCGCCATCCCCATGTTATTGATTCTCAAACTCTGCCCATAATACTCCACATACTCCGATTGCCCCTGTACCGTGCTGGCCATCAGCAGTAATAACAGGGAAATACCGATGAACGTATTCCGGATAAAGTTCCATTGTTCTTTGCTCTTAGGACTGGCAGAAAGAGAGTTCATCGAGAGTGTATATAATCAAATTTCATTTTTAGCAGCACCTGCATTCAGCACAAAGCCTGTAATTAAGAATAGCATCATCTTGAGAAAGAAAAACATCCTTCCCGGCAATTGGTTCATATATACCGGATGATCATTCCTTAAAGAGTAAATAAAACGCTCAAACATTTCTATCCGTCAAGTGTTTTAAACTGTTATAACACCCTTTAAACCCGCACCACGTGATTCGTTTATTCCGCAAAATCAGACATCGCTTACTTTCGGAAAATAACTATGGTATTTACATCCTCTATGCTGCGGGTGAGATTCTGCTGGTCATTGTGGGTATCCTGCTGGCGCTGCAAATTGATAACTGGAGCCAGGTAAGGGCGGATAAAAAAAGTGAAAGCTACTTCCTGAACCAGATTCGGGGGGAGTTGATTTCAGACAGCCTGACGATGCATCAGCATAAGCTGGATTTTGAAAACAACCTGATCCTGATCGATTCCCTGGTTGAAGCGATTCATCAAAGCGATAACAGAAATGAATTTAATGCTGCACTCCGCAACTATCTGGATGAGGTCTGGTCGGCTCTGTTTATTACATTGAACGATGCCACCTTTGAAGAAATGAAATCGAGCGGCAAACTTGGTATTATTAAGAACAATACCCTAAGAAACAGGATTGTGAGTATTTATAGCCAACTGAGCTATACCCAGCAGGTGTTCATGGCAAATTCGGAATTTTTATCTCCCATTGATATAAAGATGAGTTTTGAGTATGGCCTGGCCAGGTTTCTTGAGGAGCAGCAGCCCCTGTTTGGAAAATACATTTCTGAAGAGGATGTCTATGAGCTTAAGAAATTCTCAAAGGAACTGGAAAGCAATGCCGCCAACTGGCATTGGTCCATGGTAGAGTTAATCCCGGTTCTGCAATCTCAATTGAAAGAATTGAGATCGGTGATCCGGGACATTGAAGAATATTTATCTCCCGATGACCTGGATCCTCATGGAAGAACCGGATCGGAGATTACAGGTTGAATTGGATTAGCAGTGAGTTTTTCCAGTTCTTTTTCAGCCTGTACCCAGTCAGAAAAGGCATCTCCCGGAATACCCTCCCTGATCCTGTTCACATAGATTTCATAGGCAATTTGTCGGACCAACCTGATCCTGCTCCGTTTCAAAGCAGATAATTTTCTGCATTCGAATACCCTGTTTGTTGTCATGGCCAAAATGGAATTTTGGCTTTTGACACGGAAATCGTTTTTGGTCACTTTCCGGATTCACCCTGCGGGAATGGAGCCATTTCCACCCGCATCCTGGGCAAACTCTGGGGATAATTCTCCTGCAAAAAGGAAATCAGCTTTTCCCTGACCAGTACCCGGAGGTCCCATGCCGTCGGAGAGTCTGCAGTAGACATAAGGGCCCGGATTTCGATGGTCTTATCCGTGGCATTAGTCACCTGCATCACATTCACTTTTTCGTCCCACAGGCCGCTGGATTCAAGGATCCGGGTGAATTCTTTTCTGAGTTCTGCAATGGGAACCTGGTAGTCGGTATAAATAAATACGGTTCCCAGGATGTCTGCAGACACCCTTGTCCAGTTCTGAAAAGGTTTTTCAATGAAATAGGTGGTGGGCACGATCAGCCTGCGTTTGTCCCAGATCCGGATCACCACGTAGGTGAGCGTGATCTCTTCGATCCATCCCCATTCATTCTCCACGATGACGACATCATCAATGCGGATAGGCTGGGTTAAAGCGATCTGAAACCCGGCCAGAATAGAGCTTAGCAATTTCTGTGCTGCAAAGCCAATAATGATTCCGGCCACTCCTGCTGATGCAAAGATACTGATCCCTATTCTCCTGATCCCATCAAAGGTCATCAGGGCAATGGCGATGGAAATAAGGACCACCACAAATATGATAATCCTCTCCAGGACCCTGAATTGGGTGTATACTTTTCTGGCTTTCAGGTTGTCTTTTTCTCCCAGATCGTATTGACGCAGGATCAGTTCCCGGGTGAGGTTGATGCTTTTGATCAGCAGCCAGGTGACACAAAAGATAATCGAAACGGTGATAAACTGTCTGACCGAATCAGTAGCCTCCTCTCCCAGGGTAAACAATTCTTTCAGGATGATAAAATCAAAAAGCAGGACCACTACCAGGGTCGGGCTTTTAAATTTTCTCCAGGCCCTCCCCAGTATACTCTCGGGCGATTTCTTCCCTATCCTGACGATAATCCCGGATATTACAAAATAGAGCAACAAACTTCCTGTCACTACAGCAAGAGCAATGATCCAGACAGGAACTTCTGTATTGGCGCGTTGTGCCAGCTGACTTAGTGAATGCTTAATATTTTGTATCATAATGCTTGATTTCCTGAGTGTTTCAATTATACTGTTCTTTAAATATCGCTATCAGCTTCTCGGGTGGAATGACCAGATTGGGATAATTATTCATTTCAGCAAGGACCCGGTCCGTAGCCAAGGAGCTCAGTCCTATGCGTATGCCGATATCTCTGATGAAATCAAGTTCTGAATCGCTGGTTTCCCGGTCCACATTCATCAGCAGAACCAGCCGGTGGAACTGCAATATCCGCTCAAATTCAGATTCGGGGGGGGTGAATTCGATATAGTTTTCAAACAGGGATTCAAACTCTTCCTGGCTTACCTGGAGTGACCGGGCAATGGTTTGCAGAAACTGATACTCCTGTTCACGCACTTCGTGGTCGCATCGTGCGAGTTTGATGAGCTCCGTAAGCATACTGAGTTTTTCTTTCATATGACCGGATTGAGATACACCTCGAAATATACAGTTTTTGCAGAGGATTTCTGAATCGGAAGGATGTTTTACCTAAATTGTAAATCTGAAAATAATCTTTTGAAGATGGATGTTGAAATTCTTTCCCGGCTCCAGTTCGCATTTACGATTGCTTTTCATTATATCTACCCGCCACTTTCCATTGGATTGGGACTGGTGATGGTGGTCATGGAGTTTCTCTACCTGCGAACAGGGGATAAAATGTACGAAACCCTGACCCGTTTCTGGACCCGCATATTCGCCCTTACCTTTGGCATCGGAGTGGCTACCGGGATCGTCATGGAATTCGAGTTTGGGACCAACTGGGCCCGTTATTCGAGGTATGTGGGCGATGTCTTCGGGAGTGCCCTGGCTGCGGAGGGGATCTTTGCATTTGCCCTGGAGAGCGGCTTCCTGGGAATCCTGCTTGTTTGGCTGGAACCGGGTTAAGCCCCGGGTCCATTTCATTGCGACCATAGGAGTTTTCCTGGGCTCCATGTTCTCAGCCGTATGGATTGTGGTAGCCAACAGCTGGCAGCAAACCCCTGCCGGATACCATATTGTGGGAGAAGGCCTGCAGGCCCGCGCAGAAATAACCGATTTCTGGGCCATGGTCTTTAATCCTTCTTCCGTGGACCGCGTTTTGCATGTTTGGATTGGTGCTTTCCTGGCAGGAGCATTTCTGGTGATCAGTGTACATGCCTTCTATCTTCTGAAGGACCGTTATGTGGAGCTATCCCGGCGGGCACTAAAAATCGGGCTCGTGGTGGCTACCCTTGCGGCCGTGGCTCAACTGGTGACCGGCCACCAATCTGCGGACGGGGTGGCTGAGAACCAACCGGCCAAACTGGCTGCCTTTGAAGGTCATTTTGAAGAGGAAGCTCCGGGTGATCTATACCTTATCGGCTGGGTAAATAAAGAAACCCAGGAGGTGAAAGGGATCAAGCTCCCCGGCGGGCTCAGTTTCCTGGTGCACTGGAATTTTCATGAACCTGTGGCCGGTTTAAATGCCTTCCCGGAGGATGAACGACCCGGGGCCGTGAATGCCATATTCCAGTTTTATCATATCATGGTGGCCATTGGACTTCTTCTGATTGCCATCACCCTGTTTGGAACCCTCCAGTGGTGGAGAGGAAAGATATTCAACTACAGATGGTATCTCTGGATCCTGGTCGGATCGGTGGTCCTGCCTCAAATATCCAACCAGTTCGGATGGTATTCCGCAGAAATGGGCCGGCAACCCTGGGTGGTATATAATCATCTGAAAACCGCCGATGCGCTATCCGAGGCGGTGACATCAGACCAGGTAGTATTCTCCCTGATCTTTTTCTTTCTCATTTACCTGCTGCTCCTGGTACTCTTTCTTTATCTGCTAACCAGGAAGATACGGAAAGGCCCCTACGATGAAAGTGATATTGATAACCGACTGAAGCTAAAAGATATAGCCTTGCAATTTGATCCTGACAAATCTTAAATTACAATGGGTATGCAAACTTTTCTTGGAATTGACTATCCCACCCTATGGTTCCTGATAGTAGGGGGATTATTTTCAGGCTACGCCATTCTGGATGGATTTGACCTGGGTGCCGGAGCCTGGCATCTGTTTTTCCGGGATGACCGCAGCCGAAGGATTGCACTGAATGCAGTGGGACCGGTCTGGGATGGCAACGAAGTATGGCTGGTGATCGGAGGAGGGGCACTTTTTGCCGGATTTCCTGAAGCCTACGCCACCCTTTTTTCTGCCATGTATATCCCCTTTATCCTTTTTCTTGGATTTCTCATTTTCAGGGCCGTTTCCATTGAATTCCGGGGAAAGGAGGACATGAAATGGTGGAGGAACACCTGGGATGTCTGCTACGGGGTCTCCAGTGCCATGCTGGCCCTGTTATTAGGTATCGTACTTGGCAATGTACTGATTGGTATCCGCATGAATGAGGATTTCGTATTCACCGGGCAATGGCTGGAGTTTCTCAACCCTTATGCCCTTGCCGTGGGCCTGACTACACTGGCCCTTTTTATGGTCCACGGAGCCATATACCTGACGATGAAAACGGAAGGTATATTGTTTGAAAAGGTAGTGCGCCTGTTGCGCAGGGCCATCCTGTTTTTTGTGCTGACCTTCTTACTGGTTACAGTCATTTCCATATTCTATTTTCCCCACCTGACGGACCGTTTCATCGCCACCCCGGTGCTGTTCATTGTACCGGTCCTGGCCTTTCTGAGCATAGCCAATGTACCCAGGCTGGCAAGCAAAGGAAAATACACGTGGTCCTTCATTTTCTCCGCCCTGTCCATCAGTTTTCTATTGATCCTGGTGGCCATCGAACTCTATCCCACCATTATTCTTGACCGGGGCGACATGCAAAATAGTATGAGCATTTACAATGCAGCTTCTTCGGAGAAAGCCCTGGGGATCATGTTGACCATAACTGCCATTGGCTTCCCCCTGGTTTTGGCTTATACCATCTTTGTGTACCGCACCTTCCGGGGCAAAGTGAAACTGGATGAGATGAGTTACTAGGCCCAAAATTTTTCCTTCCGGAAATTAATTTGATCAATTTTGCAGGATATTGGTTCTATTAGTATTGTTTGAGAAAAAAGATGGGAAGATCTCTAGAAGCAAAAGAAAAAAAGACGGGCAAACGCGCAGGACTATTTAGTGTCCTCGGACCTTACAAAGGGATCGTTATTGTTTTGATTATAATGGCCCTGGCCGGAAGTGCGGTTAACCTGCTTATTCCCAGAATCATCGCCCATGCAATCGACGCCTTCTCGGCAAATAATTTCAATATCAGAATCGTTATCATGCAATTCCTGGCGGCGGCGGCAGGCATATTCATATTCACCCTGTCCCAGGGCTTAATACAAACCTTCACTTCCGAAAAGGTCGCCAAAGACCTTCGGAAAAAAGTCTCAGACAAAATATCTCATCAGAGTTACTCCTACTTATTGAAGTCCGACCCGGCCAAATTCCTGACAAACCTCACCTCCGATATGGACTCGGTGAAGATGTTTGTATCGCAGGCCTTTGTGAACATCATTTCTTCCCTGTTTGTGATCATCGGCGCTGCTGTACTGCTCATTTCGATCAACTGGAAACTGGCCCTGGCAGTGCTGGTGATCGTACCGATCATTGCCATCGCCTTTTTTATTGTGTTCCGGAAGGTAAAGGTGATATTCCGGAAAAGCAGGGAGCTTATTGATGCTCTGAACAGGATCATTAATGAAAGTATTCTGGGCTCTGCCCTGATCCGGGTCCTGAATTCACAACAACCTGAAAGTCAGAAATTTCTTGAAAAGAACATGGAGTCGAGGGATCTGGGCCTCCTGATCGTAAAGCTTTTTTCTGTCCTGATCCCCATTGTTATGTTTGTTTCCAATATGGCCGTGGTTACCATTCTTGCGCTGGGGGGCCATTTTGTAGTGGCCGGAACACTTTCACTGGGTAATTTTGCTGCATTCAACAGCTACCTGATCATGCTGATATTCCCGATTATCATGATCGGCTTTATGAGCAATATCATCGCTTCGGCCACGGCCTCTTACGGGAGGATCCGTCAGGTTCTGGAAGAGCCGCCTCCGGAAGTGCCCGGATCCATCCTCACCGATATCAGAGGGAACATCCGTATGGAAAAGGTCAGCCTGAGCTATGGGGAAAAACCGGTGCTGAAGGAAGTCTCCTTCTCCATCCCTGAAGGAAGCAATACTGCCATTATCGGGCCCACAGCAGCAGGAAAAAGCCAGTTATTGTATCTTCTTTCCAATCTGCTCAAGCCAGATGCTGGAAAGATTGAAATTGACGGGGTGTCCATTGAGGATTATTCCGAAGAGGTGTTCCACCAGCAGCTGGGAGTGGTATTCCAGGATAGTGTCATGTTCAACCTCAGCCTGAAGGAAAATATCGCCTTTAACGATTCTGTACAGGAGGAAGCGCTTATCAAAGCCATGGAAACGGCCGAACTAGCTGAGTTTGTCGAAACCCTTCCGGATAAGCTTGACACCCTGGTCTCGGAACGAGGGACCAGCCTCTCGGGCGGACAAAAACAAAGGATCATGCTGGCCAGGGCACTGGCACTGAACCCGAAAATATTGCTGCTGGACGATTTTACGTCCCGCGTGGACCGGAATACCGAAAATAAGATCTTATGCAATATCCAGAATAATTACCCCGGCCTGACCCTCCTGTCGGTTACCCAGAAAATTGCCCCGGTCAGGCATTTTGACCAGATCATTCTCCTCATGGAAGGAGAAGTGATCGCCTCCGGAACCCACCGTTATTTACTGGAACACTCCCCGGAATACATTCAGATCTATAGTTCACAAAAAACCACACAGCACTATGAACTATGACCTGAATAGCATACTGGAGAAGAGTGAAACTAAACTTCCGCTCATTGCAGCCATGCGGAAGATGGTTACCATTATCAGCGGCGAACGCCGTAAACTGAACATCGCGTTTCTTGCTATTTTCCTGAATGCAGGTCTCAACCTGGCGGGGCCCTACCTGGTGGGGTATACCATAGATACCTATGTACAGGCTAAAAACTACGATGGGGTGCTTGTCTATTCGGGCATCCTCCTGGCGATGTATATGGCAGCTTTTGTAATCAACTATGCCCAGATGCGCCTGATGGGCGGCATTGGCCAGCGCATGCTATACACGCTCAGGAATTCCGTGTTCCTCAAACTGCAGGAACTGCCGCTGGAATTCTTCAACCAGAACAAATCCGGGGACCTGATATCCCGGATCAACAACGATACCGATAAGGTGAACCAGTTTTTTTCACAATCTTTGATGCGATTTATAGGCAGTCTGATCTCCATGGCAGGTGCAGGTATTTTGCTCCTGGCAATCAACCTCCCGCTGGGATTAGCAGCCCTATCTCCCGCCGTGCTCATCTGGCTTGTCACCAAACTCTCTTCCCCCTGGATCAGGAGAAAAAATGAGGCAAGCCTGAAGAGCCTGGGCAGTTTATCGGCCCAGATCCAGGAAAGTCTGGCAAACTTTAAGGTGGTGATTGCCTTTAACCGGCGGGATTACTTCCGAAGGAAGTTTGAAGAAGTCAATCAGGAGAATTATACGAAATCCATTCATGCCGGTATTGCGAATACCATCCTGACACCCATCTATACCTTTGCTTCCCATGTGGGTCAGCTGATCGTACTCGCTCTGGGGATATATCTGATCATCCAGGGTCGTTTTACCATCGGCCTGCTGATCAGCTTCCTGGTCTATATCACCAATTTTTATAACCCATTGCGACAGCTGGCAGCCCTGTGGGCCAGTTTCCAGCAGGCTTTGGCGGCATGGGACAGGATCACCAAACTGCTTTCCCTGGAATCCAATCTTAAGCAATTGGGAGCTGCCGGCGAAGTGGCAAATGCACCCTATATACATTTCGGGAATGTTACCTTCGCTTACCCCAATGGAAAAGAGGTGCTGCACAAGGTCAATTTTGATCTGCAGAGGGGCAGAACCTATGCCTTTGTAGGTCCTACCGGTGGAGGCAAGACAACTACGGCTTCGTTGGTGGCCCGGCTGTACGATGCCTCCAAGGGGACCATCCTCCTCGATGGGAGGGATATCAGGTCCTATACCCCCTGCGAAAGGGCATCGAAGATTGGTTTTATCCTCCAGGATCCCCTGCTCTTTTCCGGCACCCTCCGAGAGAACATTCTTTACGGAAATACAGAATGTGCCGGTCTTCAGGACGGTCAGCTGGAAGAGGCACTCAAGGAAGCCCGGCTGACGGCCCTCCTGAAGCGTTTCGATCAGGGACTGGACACCCCCATCCAGGTGTCAGGGGACGGGATCAGCCTGGGCCAGAAGCAGCTGGTAGCTTTCATGCGGGCGATCCTGAGAAAACCGGAACTTCTGATCCTAGATGAAGCAACCGCCAATATCGATACAGTAACCGAAAAACAACTGGAAGCCATCGTTGAGAATCTACCCCCAACCACCACCAAAGTGATCATCGCCCATCGCCTGAACACCATCCAGAATGCCGACGAGATATTCTTTGTCAACTCCGGGGAGATTATTGCAGCCGGCTCCTTCGATGACGCGATCGACCTGCTGATGCAGGGCCATGTGGAAAGCTGAGTGGACTTGCCCAGCTAAGTCAGACAGATAGTATAGCCGAGCTGTTCAGCTCTCCGCCAGTTTAAGATATTCCTGAATAGCGATATCGGAAAAAGTTTTTCTCACGCTGTCATATTGATCCAGGACCTTGCTTTTTTGTATATCAGAAAGTGCCTCTTCTGCCATCGGATACAGGATATTATCCTCTTTATAAATGTGTTCCTGAAGCAGGTAGCAATACGCGATGGCATGCTGGATAATTTTATCCGGATCATTCTCAGATAAACCTTCTTCCATTCCCTGCACATAGGCACGACCGTCCTCATGTTCAAGCAGCATGACCGGGATCGGATTGCAGTGAAGATTTCCGGTATTCTCCAGCATGGCTTTAAACAGGATATCCTCTTCTTTGGCATGGTGAAATTTATCGGCATAATTCCGGATAAAATCAACGACCTGACTAAAGAATTCCGGCTCCAGCCTGGCTCCGTTTTCTATTTTCCGGCATTCTGCGAGGACTTTCTGAATCACCGTCAGGATAATCTGGTGCTCATCGCTTAGGATCGCTGTGATATTTTTCATCTTTTTAGTTATTTGATAGTTAGCTTTTTTCTTCCCCGGAGGCTCTCCTCCCATTCAAAAAGTGGAATATCATCTGTTAATGACGATTGCATGGTTTGAGTGATAAAACCCATTGTTTTCTCGGGTAGTCTTTCTACCATGATGGTCAAGCCTTCGCAATCACTTACGTGGGGCAAAATGGACCTAACGAGATCCAGGCAGTGCAGATACTCTTCGTCGGAGAGATGGCCCCGGTCGATAATCGCTTGGAGCTTCCGGGCACGGGCTATGGCCAAATCATGGTCTGTCAGCAGCTTCAGAATGTATGGTTCTCCAAAAACAGGTACCAGGCTGGGATAAAGTGCCTCTTCTTCATACCGAAAATGAGGACCGGTTAAGCGGTTCAGGTCAGCCAACAAGTGCCCTGCCTTTTGCAGGTCCTTCTGAAGCAAACACGTGATCAGGTCAAATATCAGGTCCCGAATCAGCCGGTGCTCCTTTCTGAATTGTGTATAAAAACTTTCGCTCATAAGTTCAGGAGTGTTATGTTTGTTGAAGCATTTTCCGAATCGGAATCCCCGCTTTTTCAATCGTGGAAGGATCGAGCCGAATCTCGTTTTCCTCCGTTTCAAGACAACGAGATATTTTTTCCAGGGTACATAATTTCATATACTTGCAATCGCTGCAGCCACAGGTAGAATCCAGCGGAGGGGCAGGAATACTATCAATGATATCTGCATTCGTGTTCGCGGTTTTTTTTGAGAGGTCCAGGCTGTCACCTACAAAATCTGCCAGGTCCTGAACCTCACTTTCCTGGTAGAAATGTGCCAGTATAATGGCATTTTTCCGAACCTTTAGCTCCTGGATTTTTTCTTTGACAGCATTCATCTCAAATGTTGTTTCCTATCCTGATTGATGCTTCAGCACTGCGTTTCCATCCCTGATTTTCTGTGACAAAGCATGAATCGTTTCCGTTCTGGCCATCTCCAGAAACCCGTCCCTTACGGTTATGTACTTTTCATGCAGCGGGCAGGGATTACTACCATCACATTGTTTCAGCCCTAAAACACATTTGTGGAATAAAGCGTCTCCTTCCATGAAATGTATCACATCATATAAGGTAAGATCAGACTGGTTGTTATTAAAAAAGAATCCGCCGCCACGTCCCTTCATGGAGACCAATAGCCTGCGTTTGCATAGGGTATGAAGGATCTTGGCTGTAAAAGCCCTCGGTGCATTAATCTCCCTGGCAATCTCTATGACCCCGGGTCTCATGTGCTCCCAGTTCCTGATCTGAATGAATGTCAGTGCCCTGACAGCATGCTGTACTTTTGGCCAGCATCGCAAAGTCAATAATTCAGGAGTTCCTGTTCCAGCTGCTGAGCTTTTATAAAGAGGATGTTGTTTTCCAGATGGATGTGACGGTGCAGATCCTTTTCAAAGTCGTTTAATTCCTGATAACTTATTCGATAGGTATTGCAACCATCGGGAGGAGTTATATAGGAGGAGGTCAGGGCAGAGATCTTCTTGAAGCGTTCTCCTTCAACCTGATGCTCTTCCTCCATCTGGCTGATGGGCTGAAGAATCCTTCCCGGGCTTATGGAGCTTCCATCGCCCCCCCTTTTCTGTTTTATCATCTGACGAATATAGGGGAATAGCACTAGTTCTTCCTTCTGCATATGTGCGCCCAGATTTCCGGCCGCCCCATCGAACAGCTGCTTCACTTCAAAAAGTTCCGGGTGATTCTCTCCATGCACCTCACAAAGTTTTTGCAGTTTTTGCTGAATGAAAGGCGCATGATCCCGGATGTATTTATGATGTCTCCTTTCGATGTAATCGCATAACTCGTCCAGCTCTAAGTCATTGATATATTTGCTATCGGGATCGTTAGCAGCCACCATTTCCTCTAATGAAGTCAGCAGGTTCTGCATGTCCACGTCCGATTTAGAGCAAGCCTCTTCCAGACTGATTGCGCCACCACAGCAAAAATCTATGCCCTTTTCATCAAATATCCTGGCTGTTCTGAAATTTGTTTTGACGATATCACCCACTTTGGTACGTGCATCTATTTCCATAATCTGCGTTTTTGTATTTGACAAAGATACAAAAATATTATATAATGATATAAGGGTCTTTTTATAATTTTATTATATTTTATTATTCCAACCCCTCACCGTAATGGAATTCTCTGTTTTGTTCTTCAGACTGAAGGGATTCAAGGGGATCGGCACCTAGCTTTTCATTTCCCTCTTTTTATGGTTCCAAATGACCAGTTGGGGGGCTCGCCACAGGTAATGGAGCGGATAGACCAGGAAATGCATGAACCGGGTGAAGGGGATCATCCCAATCATGAGAAAAGCAGCCACAATATGGATTTGAACCATAACAGGAAGATTGGTCACGGCTGCCACTTCCGGTTGAAAGCGAAAAATGGAACGCAGATAGGGTGTAAGTACCATGACAAACCAGGAGGATCCCCACCGGAGGAACAGGGCCGTCCATAAGCCGGTCACCACCTGCACCATGAGCAGGGTATATACAAATATGTCCATGTGGCTGGTCAAGCTGTGTAACCTCTTGGTCTTCAGCCGTCGGATAATCAGAACAATCAGACCAAACAAGACAGTTAAACCGAATGACAGGGCGGAGACCTCCAGTATAAAGAGCCGCATGGGTACTTGGTTCCAAGCCATGACAGCACGCGGTGTCAGAAATGCTGTCAAATGCCCGAAAAAGAGAAGGATAATTCCCCAGTGAAAGGGTCGGCTGCCAAAAAAAAGCTTCCTGTTTTCAAGGAATTGGCTCGACAGGGAAGAAACCTGGTAAGCTGTAAAGAGGTACCTGTAAATGCTTCCCACTATCAGAGAAAGAAGGGCCAGGTAAGGCAGCACTGTAAATAAAAAGATACCTTTCATTGTCTCATATTTTGGAAGGTTTTCGCTTTTTCATCGGCGCGGAACTCAAATTGCCCGAAGGATGAATCCGGGTAGTCATGCCGCATCATAGCCAGCAGGAGGCTGAGAAGTCCTTTGTATACGTTTTCCTGCGAACGAAAGGATCCGATCATCTTGTCCAGTGCGGGGATCATCACAGAAAAAACCAGCTCTTCAGCCAGAAGTTCATCCTTTAATTTAGGGAGCAGGGTGAGTATATTGGGCAGATGATCGGGAAGCTCGGTACCGCAATCATTCCCGGCCTTTTCCTGCTCCTGTTTCATATGGACCAGGAATACACCCCGCTGGTAGTCTTCGCCATACAGCACGTATCCTATGTCGAGAAAACAAAGTGCCTGAATATCAAAGGTGGCGATGTAATATTCCTGCAGGCCGGCCAGGGTATGATTCCTTATATGTTTCGCAAAAGCCTCATACTGATAGTACCTCCCGGGAAGTAGCTTGCGGACGACCGTATCCGTCTTTTTGATCGATTCCTTGAACCCGGGTCCGGGATAAGCAAAAAATTCTGCCAGAAGCGTATAGTGACTCAGATCTTTCATATTACAACCCACGTTTCGGTTTTCTGAGGAACCCAAATCCGGCATTTCCTTTTCGTTCATGCGTTTCTTCCATCATTTCAATTGCTTCCTCGCGGTGCGCCGGTGGAATTACGAACCGGTCCTCAAATTTCGCCAGGGAGGTCAGGCGGTAGATATCATCAGCAACTTCTGCGTTCAGACCGGTATCCTGAAGCGATCTCTGCACCTCATCCCGCTTGAGATCACCCACAGTAACCATGCGGCGGTGGAGGCGCACGGCCATCATTTTCTTCAGAATATGACTGATGGGTTCTACATCCCCGGCACTGAACAGGCTGGCCAGGTATTTTAGCGGCAGGCGGGGATTATCCATATCCTCCCAAAGCGAGGATGAAGCCGTATGATAATGCTTGCTGTCAGTGATTTGGGCCATTGCGGGAAGCAGCGGTGGGACATAGAACAGGCTGGGCAATGTGCGAAATTCCGGGTGCAGGGGTAATGCGATCCCCCACTCTTTCACATACTTCCATACGGGAGACTTCCGGGCCGCTTCCAGGGTTGAGTCGGCGATTCCGCAGGCTTTTGCTGCGCTGATCACCTCGTGGTCATTCGGATCGAGGTAAAGATCCAGCTGCTTACTGGTCAGCTCTCTTTCATCGCATGAAGCGACCTCTTCCAGGCGGTCTGCATCATAGAGAAGGACCCCCAGATAACGAATACGGCCGACACAGGAATGCATGCAAGCCGGGACCTGTACGCTTTCTACCCTGGGATAGCACAGGATGCATTTCTCCGACTTGCCGGCGCTCCAGTTGTAATATACTTTTTTATACGGGCAGGCCGTCACACACATTCTCCAAGCCCTGCACTTCTCCTGGTTCACAAGCACAATACCGTCCTCGCCCCTTTTGTAAATCGCGCCTGACGGACAGGCAGCCACGCATGCCGGGTTAAGGCAATGGTTGCAGATTCGGGGCAGGTAGAACATGACCATTCGTTCAAGCTGAAAGATTGATTCTCTTTCGATCGGTGTCAGTTCCTTGAAATTGACATCCTTCCTGGCATATTCAGGGGAACCGCCCAGGTCATCATCCCAATTCGGACCCGCTTTCGGACTTATTTTTTCGCCGGTTAGCAGCGAAACCGGTTCAGCAGTCGGCTGATCCTCCCCTTCCGGGGCATCCAGCAGCTTGCTGTACTGATAGGTCCAGGGTTCGTAGTAATTATCGATCTTCGGCAGATGGGTATTGTGGAACAGATTCATCATTCCCTTACCCTTTCCGGCACCTTTCAGTCTCAACGATGCTCCGGTCTTTTCCCACCCTCCCTTATAGGAATCCTGGTCCTCCCACCTGGAAGGATAGCCGGTTCCGGGCTTGGTCTCCACGTTATTCCACCACATATACTCGGCTCCTGTCCGATCGGTCCATATATTCTTGCAGGCGATGGAACAGGTATGGCAACCGATGCATTTGTCCAGGTGGAAAACCATGGATATCTGGGACCTGATGTTTTTCATGCTCGTTTCCTTTGTATTAAAAGTTTACCTTATCCATTTTTTGCACATACACAAACGTATCCCGGTTGACTCCCACCGGCCCCCAGTAGTTGACATGATAAGTGAACTGACCGTAGCCTCCTACCAGAAGGTTGGGCTTCAGATGAACCCTTGTCAGGCTGTTATGACCGCCGGCCCTCCGGTTTCCGCGGCTGGGGGAAAGCGGTACAGAATAGGTGCGTTCCGGGGAATGATAGATAATACAGATCCCCGGGGGAATGCGGGAACTTACACAGGCCCGGGTACAATACACCCCGTTATCGTTCAGCACCTCTACCCAATCGTTATCCCTGATCCCCAGCTCCAGGGCATCCTTTTCACTTAACCAGCATGGTTCCATCCCTCTGGAAAGGGTCAGCATCCTGAGCGTATCCCCGTAGGTGGAATGAATATGCCATTTGCCATGCGGAGTCAGTACGTTAAGAAGCCTGGCCCGGTCTTCTTGCACCGACTTCCGGAGCTCTCCGTAAAGTTCTGGCCTGGGAGAGGGTTTGTATATCGGCAGGTTTTCTCCGAAGGCAATATACCCCTGATGGTCGAGATAAAGATGCTGCCTTCCGGTAAGTGTCCGCCAGGGAACCAGATACTCCACATTTAGCGTAAATGCGGCATAGGCTCTCCCGTTCTCCATGGTCCCCGACCAAAGAGGGGAGTTGAGCAGCCTTCGAGGTTGCGACAGCAGGTCTTTGTAGGTTATCTGCGTATCATTGTTCCGGGGTCGAAGCTTACTCATGTCCAGACCCGTATTCTGCTCTGCATTTTTAAAAGCCCTTTCGCTCAACTTCCCGTTGGTCAGTGAGGAGAGCAGCAGCAGCGCTTCAATGGCCTCCACATCCTCTTTGATAGAGGGATAGGGTTTCCCGTCGACGGAATGGGTTCGCTTCCCATCGGCAAGCAGTTGCTCGTAATAGTCCTCGCATGGATAAGATATTCCGTGAGCACCCAGTCCGTTTCTGATGTTGTCCCCCAGACTGATGAACTTATCATATATCCCCGTATAGTCCCGCTCCACCGGTATGATGTCATGCATCGTTTTACCAGGCTCAGGTTTGCATTCACCGGTAAACCAGTCTTTGATCACGGGTTGCGCGATCTCACCGCGTGAATCATGGGCGATCGGTATATTCACGATATCCGTGACCGGGTCAGGCAGATGCACTTTGGCTATTTCACTGCTTACCTTTGCAATTTCCCGGAAAATCTCCCAGTCGGTTTTGGACTCCCATACGGGCGGAATGGCTGCAGATAAGGGATGGATAAAAGAATGCATGTCTGTACTGTTCAGGTCGGCCTTTTCATACCAGGATGCTGCCGGAAGTACAATGTCGGAATAGAGGGCAGAGGTATCCATCCTGAAGTTCAGATCCACCACCAGATCCATTTTTCCTTCAGGGGCATTTTCCTTCCATTCTATTTCCTTTACGGAATCTTTTGCCACTTCATCGGCGATCTCATTGTGGTGAGTGCCCAGATAATGTTTCAGAAAGTATTCGTGCCCCTTGGCACTGGAGAGCAGCGCATTGCCCCTCCAGATAAACCATACCCTGGGGAAATTATCTTCGTCATCGGGTTTGCTCACTGCATAGTGTAGCTCACCGCTCTTCAGCTGGTCAATGATATATTGCTGGATCTCTTCCTTTGATTTTGCGCCTGCCTTTTTTGCCTCTCGCGCGATATCCAGGGTGTTTTTGTCATATTGCGGGAAAAAAGGCATCCATCCGTTCCTGACAGCCCTGACGATAAGATCTGCCGAATGCCGGGAGGAAAAATCATTTTTGGGAACGGCATTATAGTCGGCCTGGTTTCCGTCGTACCGCCACTGGTCGGAATGGATGTAATGCCAAATGGGCGTTTGCTGGAACCGCGCAGGGGTCTTCCAGTCTTTGGCCGACATTATGGCGCCCCAGGAATCGAAGGGTGCCAGTTTCTCCTGACCCACATAGTGGTTCATTCCGCCTCCGTTGACCCCGATACAACCCGTAAGGATCAGGGACATAATTGCTGACCTGTAGATCAGGTTGCTGTGGTACCAGTGATTGATTCCTGCCCCGATAATGATCATGCATTTTCCCCGGGTGGCTTCAGCGGTATGGTACCATTCTCTGGCAAACTGAATAACCGTACCTGAACTGATCCCCGTGAAAATCTCCTGCCAGGCGGGGGTATACACTTCCGAAGCATCGTCATAATCCTTCGGGAAATCCCCTCCCAGTCCGCGGTCAACACCATATTGCGCCATCATCAAGTCGTAGACCGTTGTACAGGTCACCTTTCCATCCACACCCTCCAGGTGACGCACGGGGACTCCTCTTTTAAACTCCTTTCTCTCATCGAAGCGGGTGAACTGCACCTCCCTGATCCCGTCATTATGATCAATCAGGCTAAGCAGTGGACTGTACTTTGCTCCCGTCTCCCCGTCATGATAACGGAGATTCCAGCTACCTTTCTCCTCCTGCCACCGATGGCCCGAGCTCCCGGAAGGACAAACAAGGTCTCCGGTAGTTTCATCCACGTTCAGGAATTTCCATTCTCCGTTTTCTGCCGAAGCATATTTCCGGATGGTGTTGGCCCTGAGAAGCCGGCCCGGGATCCAGGTGCCATTCTCTGATATCAACTCCACCAGGTATGGGGCATCGCTATATTTTTTGGTATAATCGATAAAATAGGGAACCTTCTGTTCATGATGTGCCTCTTTCAAAATGACATGTGTTACGGCCATCCAGAAAGCACCATCCTGTCCTGCGTGTACGGGGACCCACTGGTCGGCGTACTTTGAAACCATACTGAAATCTGGTGAGAACACCACAGTCTTGGTGCCGTTATGCCGCGATTCAGAGAAAAAATGCACATCTGGGGTCCGCGTCATCCCCAGGTTGGCACCCATGACCGCCACAAATTTGGCATTGTACCAGTCGGCACTCTCCGCCACATCGGTCTGCTCCCCCCAGACCTCGGGGAAGGAATTGGGAAGATCACAATACCAGTCGTAAAAGCTCAGGTTCACTCCCCCGAACAACTGAAGGAAGCGGGAACCTGCTGCAAAGCTCATCATGGACATGGCAGGTATGGGGGAAAAGCCCACTACCCGGTCTGGTCCGTATTTTTTGGCGGTATAGATGTTGGCAACCCCGATGATCTCCAGGGCTTCCTCCCACGCGATCCTCCGAAACCCTCCCTTACCTCGGGCTTGCTGGTAAAGCCTTCTCCTGGATGGATCCTGCTGGAGGTTCTGCCACGCCAGCATGGCATCACCGGTCTTCTCTTTCTCCTCCCTGTAGAGGTCGATCAAGGCTCCCCTGATCAAGGGGTATTTCACCCTGACCGGACTGTAGAGGTACCACGAAAAGGAGATACCGCGCTGGCATCCACGGGGTTCATAATGAGGAAGCGAGTCTTCCAGCTGGGGATAATCAAGCGCCTGGGATTCCCAGACCACAATCCCCTCTTTCACATGGATATTCCAGCTACAACCCCCTGTACAATTTACGCCATGTGTACTCCGGACAGTCTTGTCGTGTTGAAAGCGATTGCGGTAGAACTCTTCCCATTTACGGGCCCCGGGAGATATCATATCTTTGATCCAGCTCATTTTTCCTGATTACTTATTAAACATATCTGAAGGGATTTTCCTGCCGCTGTAAATCAGGTACAGGTGCACCACAAAAAACATAGCAAACACCAGTGCAAAGACCAGGAGCACAAAAGTTCCGGCAAAAACTGGTGGATGAGGAGGGAGTCGCTGCTCTGCAAACTGAAACAAAGCGATTAATGCCTCTGCTTCTTCCTGCGTAAGTTCTTTCCCCTCCAGGGCTGCCTTCATGACCGGGAAAGGAGGGTTCATCAAAATCGCCTGAATACCTGCCTGCCCTACTCTCCCGTAAATACCCGAAAGGTTGGTACTCAGCTTCCCTCCTCCAATGATCGTATATCTGTCATTCATGCTGTGACATCCGAAGCAGGAAACCGGACCATTGGCAAAAGGTTCCTTCCCGTAAAAAAGTGCATAGCCCCGCCTCCACTGCTCTTCAGAGAAGAGCGTCTCCGGGATGGCAAGCGAATCAGGGTCCACTTGCCCGGAGGCGGCGGTTTCCGTAAATCCGGAATCGGCTTCCCTGATGTAGTCGATCAGACTTTTTATCTCCTGATCAATCAGTTGGTTGTCGGGCATGGGCACCTGGTTGTATTCCTTATATAATGCCACGGTCAGGGAATCGCCGGCCTTTAACATTTTCTGGGAGGAGCGGATAAAACGGATCAGCCAATCCTCTTCCCTCCTTTCATAGACCCGGCTCAGGTCGGGACCGACCAGCCGGCCACCTTTTATCGTGTGGCAGGCTGCACAAGTGCTTTGAAACAGCACTTCACCGGCAGACTGGCTGCCTGATTCATTAGTACCAGGATCGGGCTGACTCCAAACAAAGTCAGGAGACAGTGTAAGAAAGAGCAGAACAATCAGCTTCAAGTTCATTTTATTGATCGATGAAGTGGGCCAATAATCAAAAGTAATAAATAAATGATATTATTGTCATTTTATCTTTATATAACTTTTATTTTAGTGCAATCATAAAGTTTTTTAGAAATGTGATATATTTAATAGCACCAATCTGATGAACATCAAAGGAAACTCCACTCGAGGCCTGACAGGAACCACCCTGGGCTTTTTTTTCGGATTTGCAGCCGTGGCCCTGTATGGCCCAACTGCAGTCAAGTTCAGGGAAGCTATGGATTTAACTCCGACCCTGCTTGGCCTGTTGATTGCCATTCCGGCGCTTTCCGGATCACTTCTGCGCATTCCCTTCGGCGCCTGGGTGGACACAACAGGCGGGAAACGGCCGTTCCTGATCCTTTTGCTGCTGAGTGTTATCGGGCTGGGAGGTGTAACCCTGCTCCTTCAACTCTCTTACCCGGACGGGATGAAGGGGCTCTACGGACTGGTTCTGTTTTTCGGATTTCTGAGCGGATGCGGGATAGCAACCTTCTCGGTAGGCATTGGCCAGACTTCTTATTGGTTTCCGCGAAGCAAGCAGGGTGTGGCCCTGGGCACCTTTGCGGGACTGGGGAACCTTGCCCCTGGTATCTTCTCCCTGATCCTGCCTTTGTTCCTGAGTTATTACGGTTTCATCTCAGCCTATTTTGCCTGGTTTCTTTTCCTACTGGTCGGGACCATTCTTTACGGAATTTTTGGAGTCAATGCCCCCTATTTCCAGTACCGAAAAGAAGGGATGCCACAGGATCAGGCCAGAATCCGGGCAAAAGAAGAAGGTCAGGAATTATTTCCCACTGGAAGCTTGAAAGACAGCCTGCTTAATTCTGCAAAAGTCCGGAATACCTGGGCGCTGGTGGTGCTTTACTTCACCACCTTCGGCGGGTTTATTGCTCTCACCGCATGGTTCCCCACCTACTGGAGCGAATACCAGCAGTTCACCCCGGTCAGGGCCGGCCTGTTAACAGCCGTGTTTTCCATTCTGGCCTCATCGATCCGTGTGGCGGGAGGCAGGATTGCAGACCGTTTCGGAGGAGAGAGAGTGGCCCTGTTTTCCATGTGCGCGATTTTGCTCGCAGCTGCCGGTCTGTCGTATGTTTCGGAAATCGCCGTCAGTATCGGGGTTGTTGTCCTGCTTGCAGCCGGAATGGGCATTGCCAATGCAGCCGTATTCAAACTGGTTCCGGTATATGTCCCGAAAGCCATCGGAGGTGCTGCCGGCTGGGTGGGCGGACTGGGCGCATTTGGCGGGTTTGCACTTCCTCCCGTGATGGGAGCAATTGCCGGCAGATACGGAGAGATCGGCTATGCCCGGGGATTCCTGGTCTTTGTATTACTTGCCGCAGTAAATTTACTGATCATATACGTACTGCTGAAGCAGAGAAAGAAGGTGGAAGTCGATTCCACAGCATCCGGGCAGTGATTTTATTTCGGATAAAGTCAAATATGACACCATATGAGCCTGTTAAATAAACTGGTCTATTTCAGTAAAAACATTTCGAAAAGCCCCGATAAGCATTCGGTACTGACAGATGAAAAACGCAATTGGGAGAGCCTTTACCGGAACCGATGGCAATTCGACAAGGTGGTCCGTTCGACCCACGGAGTAAACTGCACGGGCTCCTGTTCCTGGAAGGTATATGTGAAGAACGGACTGGTCACCTGGGAAGTGCAACAGACCGATTACCCGGAGACCAGGCCGGGCCTGCCCAATCATGAACCAAGGGGCTGCCCCAGGGGGGCCAGCTATTCCTGGTATCTCTACAGTGCCAACCGGGTCAAATATCCCATGATCCGGGCCACTCTTGTAAAAGCCTACAGAGCTGCCAAAGCCCGGCTGAACGACCCGGTTAAAGCATGGGAAGATGTGATGAAGGATCCGGAGATTTCCCTGAAATATAAGGCGGAGCGCGGACTTGGCGGAATGGTGCGGGCCGCGTGGGACGAAGTGAATGAGATCATTGCGGCTGCCAATATCTATACCATTAAGACTTACGGCCCCGACCGGCTCGTGGGGTTTACGCCCATACCGGCCATGTCGATGGTTTCCTACTCCTCGGGATCCAGGTATCTGAGCTTACTGGGGGGGACCATACTCAGTTTTTATGATTTTTATTGTGACCTGCCTCCTGCTTCCCCACAGACCTGGGGCGAGCAAACCGATGTTCCGGAAAGCGCCGATTGGTTCAACTCCACCTTCCTTATGCTCTGGGGATCCAATGTTCCCCTTACCCGGACACCCGATTCGCCCTTTTATACCCAGGTGAGGTACAAAGGGACGAAAACGGTGAACATCTCTCCCGACTTTAACGATGCGGCTAAATTTGCAGATCTCTGGATAAAACCCAAACAGGGTACAGATGCGGCCCTGGGAATGGCCATGGGTCACGTGATCCTGAAGGAATTTTATCTGGAGCGTCCAGAACCCTATTTTCATGAGTACGCCTGTCAGTATACTGATCTGCCTTTCCTGGTAAAGATTGAAAAGGAACAGGGAAGGTTCGTGGCGGGCCGGGTGTTGCGGGCCAGCGATTTACAGGGGGAGCTTTCCAAGGAAAAAAATGCCGATTGGAAGCCACTCCTGGTGGATGATCTTACCGGGGATCTGGTCATTCCAAACGGTACCATTGGGTCCAGGTGGGACGGGAGCAGTAAATGGAACCTGGATCTGAAAGATGCCGCCGGCGAAAGGGATATTCAGCCACGGCTGTCCGTTCTGGGATCCCACGACGAAGTGCTTGATCTCTCCTTCCCCTATTTCGGAGGCGACACGTACAAGCATTCCCATTTTAATGCCACCTCCCATGAGGATATCATTACCCGGAAAGTGCCGGTCCAGAAACTGCCAGGAGAGGATACGCTCTATTGCACCGTATTCGATCTGCTGGTAGCCAACTACGGGATTTCCAGGGGGTTCGACGATATCCATGCAGCCACCGCTTATGAACAGGACCTGCCGTACACACCCGCCTGGCAGGAACATATCACCGGCGTTCCTGCCGAACAGGTGATCTCCACCGCCCGACAGTTTGCCGAGAATGCGGCCGGAACACGGGGGAAATCGATGATCATTATCGGGGCCGGCGTAAACCACTGGTTCCACACCGATATGATCTACAGAAGCGCTATCAATATGCTTATGTTTTGCGGCTGCGTGGGACAGTCGGGAGGCGGCTGGGCGCACTATGTGGGGCAGGAAAAGCTGCGTCCGCAGACCGGCTGGTTGCCTCTCGCTTTTGCCCTTGACTGGAACCGGCCTCCGCGCCATATGAACACCACTTCATTTTTCTACATGCATACCGACCAGTGGAGATACGAAAAGGTGGGGATGGACGAGCTTATTTCTCCACTGGCAAACCGGGAAAAGTGGTCTTCCAGGTCGATGATCGATTGCAATGTGAAAGCAGAGCGGATGGGGTGGCTTCCGTCCGGTCCCCAGTTGAACAAGAATCCCATTGAGCTGGCCAGGCAGGCAGACCGTGAAGGCAAGGAGGCAGAACAGTTCATCACCGAGAAGTTGAAGAAGGGAGAAATCTCCATCGCTTCTGAAGATCCGGATGATCCGGCGAACTTTCCCCGCAATCTGTTTGTATGGCGGTCGAATTTGCTGGGCTCCAGCGCGAAAGGGATGGAATATTTCATGAAACACCTGCTGGGTGCCCAGCACAACGTTCTAGGCGAGGATCTCAAAACCCTCGGGCAGGCACTTCCCGAAGAAGTAAAATGGCACGACCGGGCGCCTGAAGGAAAACTTGACCTGCTGGTTACGCTGGATTACCGCATGTCTACCACCACCCTCCATTCCGATATCATTCTTCCCGCTGCCACCTGGTATGAGAAGAATGATCTGAGCACCTCGGACATGCATCCGTTTATCCACCCCTTTTCCAGGGCGGTGGACCCGGTTTGGGAAGCCAGAACTGACTGGGATATTTTTAAGGGACTGGCCAAAAGATTTTCCGAACTTTCAGAAGGCCACCTGGGGAAAGAAAAAGATATCGTGCTGCTGCCACTGCAGCATGACTCACCGATGGAGATCTCCGAAACAAGCATGGCCGAAGACTGGAAAGAGAGTGGAATGGAGCTTAAACCGGGAAGAAATATGCCCAAGATCATCGGGCTTACTCGTGATTACCCTCAAACATACCAGCGGTTTACCAGTCTGGGTCCATTAATGGAGAAAGCGGGAAACGGAGGAAAAGGGATCAACTGGGATACCTCGCAGGAGGTGGCCTTCTTAAAGCTGCTTAACCGGACCTCCAGACATCAAGGCGATTCCCATGGACTGGCAAAAATTGAAACAGACATTCAGGCGGCTGAAACCATCCTGACCCTGGCTCCCGAAACCAACGGCCGTGTGGCCATTAAAGCGTGGGAAGCACTTTCCAAAATCACAGGCAAGGATCACAGACACCTGGCAGAAGCACGGGAGGATGAAAAGATCAGGTTCCGGGACCTGCTGAGCCAGCCACGGAAGATTATTACCTCACCCATCTGGAGTGGGGTTGATTCGGAGGAAGTTTCCTACAATGCCGGCTATACCAACGTACATGAGCTCATCCCCTGGCGTACTCTTACCGGACGGCAGACTACTTACCAGGATCATCCCTGGATGATCGCTTTTGGGGAAAACCTGGTTTGCTACAAGCCCCCCATAAATACCAAATCGGTCCGGCAGGCCTTGGAACTGCTGGGTGACTCCGATGAATACCTGGTGATCAACATGATGACCCCCCATAACAAATGGACGATCCATTCGTCCTGGTCAGACAATCTGCTGATGCTTACCCTGGGCCGCGGCGGTCCGGTGGTATGGATGAGTGAAAAGGATGCCTCAAAGATTCAACTGAAGGACAATGACTGGGTGGAAATATTTAACATCAACGGAGCGACGGTGGCCCGTTTGATTGTTTCGCAGCGCGTCCCTGAAAACGTGCTGATCGTTTACCACAACCAGGAACGGACGGTCAATATGCCGGTAAACCAGATCAATGGCCAGCGTGGCGGGGTGCACAATTCAGTTGACCGCATCAGCCTGAAGCCCACCCACATGATCGGCGGATATGCTCAGCTGAGCTACGCTTTCAATTATTACGGAACCATTGGCTCAAACCGCGATGAGTTCGTGATTATCCGCAAGTTGAGCAAAGTGGAATGGAAGGACGAAGCAAGCGATAATGATTAAAGAGCTGAACCTATGCAGATACGCGCACAAATAGCTATGGTCCTTAATCTGGACAAATGTATCGGATGCCACACCTGTTCGGTCACCTGCAAGAACGTGTGGACCTCCCGGACAGGCATGGAATATGCCTGGTTCAACAATGTGGAGACCAAACCGGGGATCGGATATCCCGATGATTGGGAAAATCAGGATCGATGGAAAGGAGGCTGGAAGCTTGATCAGCAAAGGCTGTCGCCTAAAATGGGGACCAAACGAGGCATTATGAAAAATCTATTTGCCAACCCTGACATGCCGCTAATAGACGATTATTACGAACCGTTCACCTTTAATTATTCGATTCTGCATAGTGGGTCCAGATTTGTTACTCCTCCCTCATCACGACCTTACTCAATTCTCACAGGCCGGCCCATGGAAAAAATCGAGAAGTCCGCAAATTGGGAGGATAATCTGGGAGGGCCCTTTGAAAAGCGGAGCAGGGAGAAGAATTTTGACCAGGTCCAAAAAGAGATCTGCGGACAGTTCGAAAACACATTTATGATCTATCTCCCCCGCCTCTGCGAACACTGTCTGAACCCAAGCTGTGTAGCATCCTGTCCTTCGGGGGCCATTTACAAGCGGGAAGAAGACGGCATTGTACTGATCGATCAGAGCCGCTGCCGGGGATGGCGGCAATGCGTAACGGCCTGTCCCTACAAAAAAGTGTATTTCAACTGGGAGACTCATAAATCGGAGAAGTGCACCCTCTGCTATCCGAAAATTGAAGCAGGAGATCCCACCCTTTGCAGTGAGTCCTGTGTCGGGCGGATCCGCTACATCGGCGTGATGCTGTATGATGCCGATAAGATCCTGAAAGCCGCATCGCGTGAAAATGACCAGAGTCTCTATGAGCATCATCTCGGATTGTTTCTAGACCCGAACAAGCCTGAGATTGAAAGGGAGGCCCGCAAGCAGGGGATACCCGACAATGTGATCACAGCCGCGAAAATTTCACCGGTATACCAGATGGCGATCGACTGGAAAGTGGCTTTTCCCCTTCATCCCGAATACCGAACCTTGCCCATGGTCTGGTATGTCCCTCCTCTATCCCCCGTTGTGAATGCCGCAGAAAGCGGAAAAATCGGTTTGAATGGCATTCTGCCCGATGTGGAAGATATGCGCATTCCTGTCAGATACCTGGCCAATTTGTTTACTGCCGGAAACGAAGTACCCGTAAAAAGTGCACTTAAGCGAATGCTGGCTATGCGAGCATACATGCGGACCAAAACCCTTGATCAGGCTCCAGAACCATCGGTGTTGGAGGGAACCGGACTAACACCTGAGGAGACCGAAAATATGTATCATCTGATGGCTATTGCCAATTATTCGGACCGTTTTGTTATTCCCGTTTCGCATAAGGAATATGCCAGAGATGCCTTTGGTTTCAAAGCCGGATGTGGCTTTTCAGACGACGGAGGATGCGGAGATGAAAAATTTAAAAACCTGTTCGGAGGAATGTAAAATGATCAAAACCTATAAAATTCTATCCTTATTGCTTTCATATCCCGGCGCCGAGCTGCAGGATTTCCTGCCGGAAGCAATAACCCTGCTTCAGAGTGAAGCCGTTCTGCCGCCGGAAAAGATAAGTGAGGTGAAGACCTTTGTTTCCCACTTCCGAAACATGGATCTCACCGATTGGCAGGCAGAATATGTACAGTTGTTCGATTATTCACGCAGCGCCTCCCTGCACCTTTTTGAACATATAAAGGGTGATTCAAAAGACCGGGGACAGGCCATGGTGGATATGCTTGAGTTTTACCGTGAAAACGGTTGGCAGCTTTCACCCGGCGAGCTACCCGATTACATCCCCGCTTTCCTGGAATTTCTTTCTGTCCAGGAGCCATCCACAGCAGCCGGTCTCCTGGCTGACCCGATTCATATTATAAACCGCATCTACCTGGCCCTTAAGGAAAAGAGCAATCCATACCAGCATTTACTGTCTGCGGTGATTTCCATGTCGGAAAAACAGCCCGATCAAAAGGAGACGGACCTGATCATAAAAAAAGAAAAGCCCTTGGATCTGGATGCTGAATATGAAGAAGCACCCATAGAGTTCGGAGCTAACCATTCCAATTGCCAAACACCCCCCCCAGGCCATGGAAAATTACGTCAATAATTTATTATTCACCTATCTGCCACACATCGCCTTTGCGATCTTCTGGTTCGGATTGATCACCAGGATCATTGTTGCCAACAAGAGCATCCAGGCAAAGTCAACGCAGATCCTGGCCAGGAATGGGGTAAAACCCGGAAGCAATTTATTCCACTACGCAATTATTATTGTTTTTTTCGGACACTTTACCCTGTTCCTGCCCGAAGAGGTGTATCATCTGGTCATGACCACCGAGACAAAACGGTTGATTGCACTGATTTTTGGAACCATCTTCGGCACGACTTCGATTATCGGAATGGTGATCCTTCTGCGCAGGCGCCTGTCCAATGTCCGGGTCAGGTTCACCAGTAAGTTCCACGACTATTTTATTCTGGTCCTATTGCTGGTGGAGGCCGGGCTCGGGCTTGCGTCCGTGGCCAACACCGCCTCCACCTCTGTAGTGGAATATGCTTCGCTGGGAGCATGGGCACAAAAAGTGATCACATTTCAGCCCGATGCAGGAGCAATGATAGCCGGTCACAGCCTGTTGTATAAATTCCATTTTGTGACCGGACTGCTCATCTTTATGATCTTTCCCTACACCAAACTCATGCACATGCTGGTTCTCCCGCTTGCCTATTTTTTCAGGTCGGGATATCAACTGATTCGCAAACAGAATTAGTGTTACCGCATACTCCCATTGATTTCATGTTCTTCCAGCCACTCAATAGTTATAATACACTCGTCTGTAATAGGCGTGACGATCTCAAATGGTGTACACAAATGCCAGCCTTTTTTATTTCAATATATTAAGTGCTTCTTCAGCACTTATATTGCCCGGATTCAATTCTATTGATGTTTTGTACGCTATGATAGCATTTACTGTATCACCCATTACTAATAGGCATTCTCCATAACTGTCATAGGTATTGTACTCATTCGGATATAATTCAATGTTCAGCTTAAAAATCCTTAAAGCATCCCTATTCTTTCCCTCGCTCATCAGATTATAGCCAATGTTATTTATTTCACCTTGTAATACTTGGTATTTTAGTCCTGTCTTTTTATCACCTTTTAAAAGTTCAAGAATTTCATCTATGGATTTTCCTTCCTCCAATAATTCTGAAAATGAAGGTCGTAACATTTTCTTAATATTTTCACCTTGCTTATTTGCCAGCAATTCATTTACCAATGCATTTTCCAAGCTGTTATTGTTGGTCTTCAACCAAAATAGATTGTTTAAGATCCATGATGTTTTAAATCGAAGGTCAAAAAGTAATTCATCAAGCTCAGTAGTACCAAATTGCTCCTGAAGCTTGGAATAATCAATAAGACTGATAGTATTAAATGACATAAAGTCATAGGGTTCAATATTGAAAGCAGCTTCGGTATTATGAATACCATGTTGGTTAAAAAATGGACGTAAACGTTGCTCTTTAAATTCATTCCATTCATGGTAAGCAGCATGTGTGGCTTTCTCAGATGAGATATATCTCTTTAGAAGGTTGCGGATATCATCATTAATGATTGTAACTAACACTTCTGTGTATTTCTCAGAAAACTCTGATTGATAAGTAAGAACCCACTGAAGTGAATTATAATACAATTTAGAATCATATTGAGCTCCTCCGTGAATTTCGCGATAAACGTGGAAATGCACATCCTGATAAGTCATCATCTCACCAATCTTCCTATTGGTTGATCCATATTGATCATTCAAATCCTCCAGGATCCTATGATAGAGTTGTAGCTCCAGATCAAAAGCTTTCCTGGATTCGTTCCAATTGTCTATCTGGAGCGCGATTAAAATACCTAACACCACAAGTACTACTTCACCTATAGCGTAGATCAGATATAAACTGAATTTGTTCTCAGCTGCCAGATTCCTTCTAATTCTTCTTAAGAAATTTATCATTGCTGGATCTTATTGTAATATTGAAGGCTAAGGACCTTCATATGTTGCCTTATCGAAAAAGAGCGACTCTGAAACAGCAAAACCCCTGGTTTTTAATCATTCTCACTATCTGATTTACTACGCGTTTCTAAGATAAATGGGTGACAACAAATATATATTATTATATTATGATCTTTATATCTTTTTATGCCTTTTTCCCTATCATTTTATTGAGATTAGTCAGGTACCGACCTGATAAGGAAACGGGAATTGACACTGAAATTGGAGAGATCAACCCGGGAGGTTTTCCGCCCAACACTTTTATCTGTCTGCACGAACCACAAGCCTTTCTTCCCGAGCCGCGAGACATTCAAATCTTAATACAAGGCTTCTGAAATCATTCAGGAGCCTTCCTCCAGGGCAAAGAAATGGATGGCATTCTCCCGGAATATGGCATCCATAATCTGCAGGGCCACCTCCTCCGTAAGCAGTCCTCTGGATATGCGCCGATCCAGCACCTCAGCAACCACCGAGCGACCAAATTCCAGGGAGCCGGTGGACTCTTCAATAAAAGCACAATCCCCGCCCCAGAAAAACTTGTTGTAGGGAACCAGGTCCAGCATCTCGTCCAGGGCAAGCACAGCCCGTTCTCTTGAGATCTGCGGCAGCCAAACCAGGTCCAGGTACACATTGGGGAACATCTTGCCAAAGGATCCATATTCCCCGGTCCATGGAAAACCTCCATGGAAAAGGACAAAGCGCGCATCCGGGTAATCCAGAAATAAATTATTGAGCTTCAGGGGATGGCCGTTATCCAGGGTGTTTCCATTTCCCGCCAGGTATCCGGTATGTATCTGAATGGGAAGTTCGTATTCCACCGATTTATTTATGATCCAATGGAAAACAAAGTCCTCGATCTTTTTGCTTTCTTCCGCACTCAATGCAGAGGAAGGTAAAGCATAGAGGCTGGTGGCTAACTCCCTGGATACCTTTTCGTAATAGAGAGAGCGCGAGTAGGCCATGGAATTTTTCAGGCAAACGGCCCCGCTTGCCAGGTTCTTCCGAAGCAAAAGGTCGCAGAAAGACAGGTACTCGTCCAGGGTCTGCATTTTGAGCCCTTCCTCCGCTGCAAGCCGGAACAGCTCCGGACCTTCCTGTCCGGGTGCAGGTTTAAGGCTGGCCCCGCTGACCAGGCTATTGATATTAAAAACCAGGGCATAGTGCTCCTGGTCAATCTCCGTGTTCAGCTGATTCCAGTACTGGTCCAGGAACATAAGCTCGAATCCTGCCTGCTCAAAGGCCTGGTGGAACCATTTCCTGTAATCCGAATAGTTCTTCTCGATTTCCTCTGAAAGTGCCACCATATTTGAAGCGGTGAAGTAGGGATCCTGAAAATCATAGAGGATTTTAAAGCCGGAAAGGAAATGACTGTAGTAGCTTGTATTCCTGCACTTATCCAGCGCTGTGCCGTTGATGTTCCAATATTCTTCCATGGACATGCTGTCCAGTTTTTCGCTTTCGATCCAAGCGCCACCGGCCGATACCACATCGGCTCCCAGGTAGGAGGCCTGGATCAGGTGGGACAGTTTGTGATGCATCACCGCATTTTCTTCACTCCAGCGCTGGTGCTCATGGGTGTTGATAACTCTAATCTCATCGGCGTAGGCCTTTAGCTTTTCGTACCGGGATGCGGACGAACGGTCTCCCTGAATGCCCTGGCACGAATACAGCATAGCCACAGCCAGCAGCAAAGCGGCCATGGGGGTAAACTTAAACTTGACTAACATGATGCGGAGGTTTTATGGCAAGGATAAATATACGACCTTTTCTGGTGATTAGCAGCGGATTGATTCTCCCCGAAGTAGAACTTCGGGGTATGCGCGAGCATAATTCAAATGACTGCCTCCTCCTCAACTTCAGTTTTTGCCCTGATTGCGTACCTTATTTTCACCCGTGTGGTCGAAACCCTGATTTCTCTCAAAATCGATCATCTGCTGCGGCCTTAAGTTCACAATCATGGCCCTTCTGATATCGCTTGTGGTGTTCCCCCGGCTATAATGGACGGTGGCCCCATGGTGAAGCACACATGAACCGGGACTGAGTGGTACAGCAAGGGCTTCCTCTTCCTTCCCCTCACATATGAGAGCCCCGTTTTTAGCGGAAGAAGCATGCTTTCGCATGGGTTGCAGGTGAGAGCCAGGAACATACCACATACAACCATTATCCAGGTAGGCTTCGTCAAGCGGCATCCATGCGCTGACAGCCCTTTTATCGGGCATGTCTATCCAGTAGGCACAGTCCTGGTGCCAAGGGGTGGGAGCATCACTGTGCGGAGCCTTATTAATAAACATATCGAAGTCTATTTCCAGATCTTCGCCCAGTAGTTCTCGGGCGATGGAACGAATTTTTTGATAATAATCGGAATCCTGAAGCGCCGGATAATGTCTGGACGGGACCATGATCTGCGTAATGCTCTCCGATTTCGAATTGCCATCTTTCCCTTTCAGGTCTCTGCGGTTTGAACCTACATCGATAGCTCCGGATACAAATTCATCATAGATCTTTTGATAGGCAAGAACCGTTTCCCGGTCAATCAGATCCCGGACTGCAAGATACCCGTTCTCCTGGAAGAATTCGATGTCAGATTTGCTAAGTACTATTTCATTCATGTTATTTCTGGTTTCTGGTTTCTTTTCAAAACAGACTGGTGAAATTTACATAAAAACAGCTGGCTGAAATCTTAAAGAAATGTTATATGAGAATACGGAACTGGTCAGTATAAAAAAACTGCAAGCCCTTGATCAAGTTAGGTGCCGACTTTGACAGTGGCGCCGGACATCAAGGAGCTGTACCCGTCCACCCGTCGGTCAGGGTTTCCAGGAATGCAACAAGGTCTTCGATCTCCTGGTTGCTGAGCTTCAGATCGCCAAGTTCTTCGTAGTTGACGTTTTCTTTTACCTCGGGTGGTGGCCACGGACCCAGGTCACGGGTATTGTAAAATGCCACCACTTCGTAAAGGCTTTTAAAAATACCGTTGTGCATATATGGGGAAGTAATGGCTACGTTCCGTAGGGTTGGAACACGGAACTTCCCGTTCTCGGCCGGGTCATTTACCGTTATGGCGAGTCCCAGGTCCACAAAATCGAATCCATCCGGGTTCAGCTCTGGAGCAAGAATGTAGTAGGGATTTTCAGGATTTTTGGGTACCCCCAGATTATCATAGGTAAAATCCGTAAATAAGGGAGGAGTCCCATCCGCTGAAGCGGTGCTGGGGTGACAGGCCGCACAATTTCCCTTTTTGTTCAGAAACAAAGAGTCCCATTCCCCGGATCTCCTGCTCTGTGAGTTCTGCTTCCCCCCGGAGGAAATGATCGTATTTCGAATCGAAGCGATTGAATTCCCATGAACGCTCATAGGCAGCAATGGCATCGGCCATATACCAGAAGGCCATCCCCGGATCATCCAGTGCACCTTCCCCGTATACGGAATTGAAGCGGCCTGAATACTCCAGGGCCTGCAGTTTAGCCTGTATGGATACGGTGTCCGGGTTGGCCATTTCAAGAGGATTAAGTGGCGGACCCAGTGCCTGCTCTTCCAGTGAATTGGCCCTTCCGTCCCAGAACAATCCTCCCACCCATATGTCCTCAACGGTATCTTTATGAAGCGGAGGGATGAAAGATGCATAGGCCACCGGCATATCATTGCGGTTTCCATACCTGCCTTCCACGATCCCCTTAGAAACCGGAAGTCCGGTTTTAGGGTCAGCAAATGCCATTTCAGGTTTATGACAATCCGAACAGTCCTGTCCCTCAGGAGAACTCAGGCTCTTCTCGAAAAACAACAGTTTCCCGAGTTCTTCTTTTTTGGTCAGTTTCATCCCGGTTTCCTCGTCAGGAATCGCCTGATTGCATGACACACCTGATATCAGTAATAAGAAAAGGAGGGCCACAATGAAAGACATAAGGGTTTTCATATCTGTTGGATTGGGTTTCTATAAATTTATAAAATAAATTTCCCTTTTGATTCATCCTGATCGCATCCCAAAAAAGTATTCGCGGAAAAATAAATCCCCAATCGTTTCGCGAAAGAGGATTTTATTACTCTTTATGAAGCATATTTGAGTATTTCATTGCTTCCTCCATTTGGAATTTTCGACAATTTCATATGACACCCCTCCCATCTACCTAATGTAACACCAGAATTTTCTTCACCTAATTGGTAATCACAGATTTTAATTGGTTGAAAATCCATTAAAGGGACAGATTCAACCAAAATGTATACATCATCTACGAAAAAGTTTAAGTGACAAGTGCCCGACCTGACCGACCTTTGTATTAGTTAATCATAATAACAATATCATCATGAAACAAAACATATTTGGAAAACAAGGATGGACACCAGAGTTAATGAAATCTCAGAAAGGAAAAACATACCTTATTACCGGTGCAACCAGTGGTACAGGATTTGAAGCAGCTCGAAAATTCTTGCATCCAAAGGTGCAAAAGTGGTGATGCTAAACCGTAACCCTAAAAAATCAGAGGATTCCATCACAGCAATAAAACAAGAGCTTGGTAATAATGTAGATGTATCATTTATCCGTATGGACTTAGCAGAACAGGCTTCTGTAAAAAAAGCAGCAGAAGAGATTCTTGAAGAAAGTAGACACGTATCGATGCACTGATGTGTAATGGTGCAATTGCACAAGTACCAACCCAAGTAAGTTAACCGTAGATGGCTGGGAAAGTCAGATGGGGGTGAATCACTACGGACATTTTACACTACAAGCTTTGCTATATCCACTTATTGAAAAATCTAAAGGACGTATCGTGACGGTAGGCAGTATGGGCTATAATATGGGGATTAAAACCATCAAGTTTGACGATATGAACTGGGATAAAGATTACACTCCCAATGATGCCTATAGCCAAAGTAAATTAGCACAAATTATGTCTATTTATGAATTACAGGATAGATTGGAAAAAGCGGGTAAAACGGATGTTAAAGCTTATGCCTGTCATCCCGGTTCTTCAAGAACATCACTTATCACAACAAGTGGTAGTTTAATGATGAGGATTATATTTGGTCTGATGAAATTGTCACCATTGACACAATCAGCTGAAAAAGGTGCTTATCCTGAATTGATGTGTGCAACCGAAGCAGGATCTGGATCAGAAAGGTTTTTATGGACCTACAGGACGAAGCAATTGGGTTGGCCCTGTTGGAGAACATAAACTAGAACCACACGCAAAAGATAAAGCTGTTGCTGAGAAGTTGTGGGAATTATCAGAAAAAGAAACAGGTATGAAGTGGAATTTTTAGAATCTTAAAACTATGGAAATTTTAAAAACAGCAACAGATTGGGCAAAAGCCGAAATTTTTTCATCCTCATTTTTCATTGTTTTCGGGGTTGTTATTTGTAGCAGTAAGCATAGGCTTCTGGCAGTTAGGAAAAACCGACTTGGCAAAAGCATACATCATTCCTACCGTAGTAGCAGGGGCTATTACTTTTAACTATAGGAATTGGATTAGTATTTGCCAACAAAACAAGAATTTCAAGCTTTGAGGAAGACTTCAATAAGGATGCTTCAGCTTTTGTTCAATCAGAAATTGAGCGTGTCGATAGAACTTTAAAGGAATATAAAACAGTCGTCTTTACCGCTATCCCATTAATCATTATAGCCTTTGCACTTATTCATTATTTTTGTTAACACGCCAACTTGGCGAGCAATTAGCATTACAACCATTGCAATGCTCATGATTATTTTATTTATAGACGGTACTGCCCATGCCAGAATTGAAGTATATAAAAATCAATTAGTAGAAAAAACAGAAAAAAATCAACACCTTTAGTTTCTACTTATTAAATTTGTTGTAATGGATAATGTAAACTTCAAAAATATTACAGAATTTAATCAGGCTCAGAATTTACCTGCACCTGAAAATCCTCTTTTTAGTATCGGTAGCAAAAAGTTGAATGCTGACGAAATTCAAAATTGTGTTTCTTCGAATAAAGAAGTGAGCTATACCAACCAATTTTACATCATCAGTCTTAAAAATATTGTTTCAGGTGAGATAACTTATGGCAGAACAAAGTACGATTGCGAGACAGGAACCTTGTTATTTTCTGCACCGAACCAGACCTATACAGTAAAGGACATAGTAATAAGTTCAGAATCGTGGTTTATTGCTTTTCACGAAGATTTTATTCGTGGACTGGATATTCAAAAGCGAATCAAGAAATACAACTTCTTCAACTACAATGTAAATGAGGCTTTACACCTTTCACCGAAAGAGGAAAAAACCATAAAGTCAATTTTCAAAAACATTGAAACAGAATACCAAAACAACCAAGATGAGTTTAGTAAGGATATTATCTTAACCCATCTGGAAGCCTTGTTAAAATATGCTGACCGCTATTACAAACGCCAGTTCCTGAACCGCAAGGAATCAAATTCGGACTTATTTACCCGTTTCAGTGACATTCTTGATGACTATTTTGCAAGCAATCAACTGGAAATTCATGGTATCCCCACAATGGAATGGATGGCAGAAAAATTAGGTGTTAGCCACCGATACATGAGTGATAGCATCAAATCAGAAACTGGCAAAACAGCCATTGACCAACTCAATTTATACCTGATTGAAGAAGCAAAGAACCTTTTGCTTGCTCCGAACACAACTATCTCAGAGACTGCCTACAAACTGGGATTTGAGTATCCCCAGTATTTCTCACGGCTCTTCAAAAAGAAAGTGGGAATAAGTCCCAAAGAATATGTTGAGTCTGCCTCGCTGAACTAATTACCTGCCTGATAATTTAACTCCCAATTTGTCCCAAAACGAAATCACTAACATTCTATACATCTGAATGTTAGCGATTTCTTTGAGGTCGGTAGCGGATTCGAACCGCTGTAACCGGTTTTGCAGACCGGCGCCTAGCCACTCGGCAAACCGACCAAGTGATGCTTATAAGCGCAAAATTAGCAAAAAATTTTACTTCTGTTTCCACGTTCAGTCACCAGGTTTGTTCAGTAAAGCAGAGAACGGAAGAAAGCCGCTTGTTATATAAGTGCTGGTACTTCTGCACTTATGGCATAAGATATTCGTTAAACCGGAAAATCTCCTGTTTACCGATTATTCTTAAAGGCCTGCCGATTTATTCTGAGAGATGACAGAACTCCTCCTTAGTTTTGGGATATGTTCTGGTACATCTTCATATCGCTCATCATACTTTTCCTGTTCTGGCTGATGCTGATGCCGGTCATTCTTTATGCCGATACCACCCGGAACAGGTATGTACTCACCCTGCCGGGAGTGATAAAGATCAGGCTGGTTCCATCCGAAACACTTTTTTACCTCCGGGCCTGGATCTTTTTCATTCCATTCCGCTTTGATCCCTTCCAGGCAAGAAAAGGGAAAAAACCCCGGGAAAAAAAGAAAAAACGCAGGCGCAGTTCATTTAAGGTTGGCGGACTTGGCCCAGTGCTGGGAGCCATTCGGATCCGCAAACTGAAGCTGGATGTAGATACCGAAGATTTCTCCCTGAACGCCTGGCTGATCCCGGCTTTATCCCTGGCAAACGGGGGGAATATCGATATGCAGGTGAATTTTCTGGGGAAGCTTTCCCTGGTTCTGGATCTGCGCACTCGAATCGGCACCCTATTATGGAATTATTCCAGATACAGATATCAATTATTAACCATTAAACATTCATAATCATGGACATTAAAATCGACGAATTATTGGACAAATTATCCGGTCATGTAAAGACACTGGCCAGTACAGAAACCATCCTGGGAGATGAATTTACACTTGGTGAATACAGTTGCCGCCCGGTAATCAAGGTAGGTACGGGGTATGGCAGCGCAGCCGGGGATGGTACAGATCCTAAAAGCAAGAATAAAGGAGAGGGGGCCGGTGCCGCCGCAGGCATCGGGATTACCCCTGTGGGCTTCCTGGTGGCCAGGGGAGAGGAGATCTCATTTATACCCTCTGACAAACGATCGGCCCTTTCTGCGATCCTGGAAAAGGTACCCGACCTGGTGGAAAAGGTGGCTGAAATGAAGAACAAGGAAGACAAAGGGGAGAAGAAAGAAGAGAAGAAAGAAGGGAAGAAGTAGCTCTCTGTACCAATGTTTGGAAGGAGCCGTTTAATCCTGGTGGATTAGGTGGCTTTTTTTCGCATCCAGCTAACACCTCCTGTAGAACATAGGTTTTCTATGCTCCAATGTTTAACTTTATGGGATGAAAAAACTGCTGTTTTGGACGATATTGGGGGCCGCCCTGGTGGCCGGTCCCGGCACCGGATGCAAGCCCGAAGTAGAGCTTCAGCTGACCGACGAAAAACTTCTTGATCTGGTCCAGCATCAGAGCTTTAAATACTTCTATGAGTTTGCCCATCCGGTTTCGGGTATGGCCAGAGAGCGCAATAGTAACCTGGATACCGTAACGTCGGGAGGTACCGGCTTCGGGATCATGGCCCTGGTGGTGGGCATGGAACGGGGATTTCTTACCCGCCAGGAGGGCACCGCCCACCTGGAGCAAATCCTGAACTTCCTGGAAACCTGCGACAGGTACCATGGGGTATGGCCTCACTGGCTCAACGGATCCACCGGAGAGGTCATTCCATTCAGCGCTAAGGATAATGGCGCTGACCTGGTGGAAACGGCTTTCCTGGTTCAGGGTCTGATCACCATCAGGGAGTATCTGTATGATACAGATGCAAAAGAGAAGGCTTTAATAGACCGCATTAATGCCCTCTGGCAGGAGGTGGAGTGGGACTGGTTCACCCGGGGAGGGGAAGAGGTGCTCTACTGGCACTGGTCGCCCGATTTCGAGTGGGAGATGAATCATGCCATCCGGGGACATAATGAAACCCTGATTACCTATGTGCTGGCGGCTTCCTCCCCTAGCCATGCCATCGACTCCCTGGTCTACCACCGGGGATATGCCCGGAACGGGCAGATAGTGAATGGCTCCGAATATTACGGAATCAGGCTTCCTCTGGGGGAGGAACTGGGCGGGCCTCTTTTTTTCGCACACTACTCCTTCCTGGGACTCGATCCCCGGAACCTGCAGGATCCGTATGCCAATTACTGGGAACAGAATGTGAACCAGACCTTGATCAATCGCCAGTATTGCATAGAGAATCCTAAGGATTACACAGGCTACAGCGCCGATTGCTGGGGACTGACGGCCAGTGACAACCACCAGGGATACAGTGCACACTCGCCCACCAATGACCTGGGAGTGATTAGCCCCACAGCAGCCATTTCATCCATTCCCTATACCCCCGAATACTCCCTGACAGGCCATCAGGCATTTCTATTACGAACTGGGAGACAAGCTTGTGGGGCATATACGGCTTTCATGACGCCTTTAACCAGAGTGAGAATTGGTGGGCCGATTCCTACCTGGCCATCGACCAGGGACCCATTGTGGTGATGATCGAAAACTACCGTACCGGCTTGTTCTGGGATCTTTTTATGTCGGCTCCTGAAATCGCACCGGGCCTGACAGAAACTTGGGTTTTCATTTTAATTATAAACCATTCTCCGGCATTTTGGTTATATGTACCAGACTTGAACCTGAAATAGAAAACTATGGACAAATTCCAGGAAATTCTTCGAAAATCTATGAACTGATCGTTACCTACGGAATGAAATTCATCATGGCCATTGTGGTCCTTATTGTCGGTCTTATTGTGATCAAGTGGATCACCAAGAGCCATGGTTCGCATGATGAAAAAGAGAAATGTGAATGAATCCCTGATCCCCTTCCTGAAATCACTTGCCAATATCCTGCTGAAAGCCATGCTGATCATCAGCGTGATGGGCATGGTGGGCATTCAGATGACCTCCTTTATTGCCGTACTGGGTGCAGCCGGTCTGGCCGTTGGGCTGGCCCTGCAGGGCACCCTTCAGAATTTTGCAGGCGGGGTGATGATCCTACTGTTCAAACCTTACGAGGTCGGTCACTTCATCGAAGCGCAGGGATTTATGGGCACTGTGAAAGAGATACAGATCTTCACCACTGTTCTGACAACTCCCGACAACCGGAAGGTGATTATCCCCAATTCTCCGCTTGCCACCGGATCTATTACCAATTTCTCCGCCATGCCAACCCGACGCATTGATTTCTCCTTTGGAATTGGATATGGAGATGACATTGACAAGGCAAAAGAGATTCTGTTGAAAATGGCACAGAAAGATGACCGTGTGCTCAAAGAGGATAATCCACCCGTAGGTAATGGTTGAAGCACTGGCCGACAGTTCAGTAAATCTGAAGCTGAGAACCTGGGTGAAATCAGAGGATTACTGGGCACTCTTTTTTGATATCACCGAAAATGTGAAGAAACAATTTGACGCAGCCGGGATCTCCATCCCGTTCCCACAGCAGGATGTTCACCTCTACAATCAAATAGACTTAGATCCCGGTGAAGTTATAAGATCCCGACAAGGGGAATTTTTTTGCTCCCATGAATACGGGGATTTAGGGCTCTTGTCCAGTTATCCCTCAATGTAACGGTCCTGTTAAAGACCAGGTGATCCGGAGATGGAATCAGGATCCACATTAAAATAACCCAGTCGCTGGAACTGGAAATGATCCAGGGATTTTGCATCCATTAAGGAAGGTTCCACGAAACCGGTAATCACTTTCAGGGAATCGGGATTGAGGAAATCGATCGGGACTCTTGTCCTTATGTCCCGCCGGTTCGGGATCAGTGAACAGCCTGTCATACAGCCTCACCTCAGCCTCCAGGGCATGATTTGCGGATACCCAGTGCAGGGTACCTTTCACTTTCCGGTTTGCCTCGGGTCCACCACTTCTGGTGGCCTCATCATAGGTGCAATACACCTCGGTTATCTGCCCATTCTGATCTTTCTTGAAATCGTCACACTTGATGATGTAAGCGGACTTCAACCTCACCTCCCTGCCCGGGCCAAGCCGGAAAAACTTCTTGGGAGGATCCTCCATAAAGTCCTCCTTTTCGATATAGATCTCCCTGGAAAATGGAATGGTGCGGCTGCCCATGGACTCATCTTCCGGATTGTTGATGGTCTCCATCTCCTCTGTCCTATCCTCCGGGTAGTTGGTTATGATCAGCTTCAAGGGATTCAGCACGGCCATCACCCGGGGGGCCTTTTTGTTGAGGTCTTCCCTTACAGCAAATTCCAGCAGTCCCACATCATTGTTGGCCATCACCTTGGTGTACCCAATGCTGTCGTTGAAGTTCCGGATCGATTCCGGAGTGTAACCCCTGCTGCGCAATCCGGTCAGGGTAGGCATTCTGGGATCATCCCAGCCATTTACATGCCCTTTTGAACCAGTTCAAGCAATACGTCGTTTGCTCAGACACCGTATAGGTCAGGTTCAGCCGGTTGAATTCGGTTTGTCGGGGCCTGTAATCATCAGTCTTCAGATGTTCCACCAACCAGTCATAAAGTGGCCGGTGTACTTCGAACTCAAGGGTGCAGAGCGAATGGGTCACCCCTTCAAAGTAGTCGGACTGTCCATGGGCAAAATCATACATGGGATAGACCTTCCAGGTATCACCGGTTCGGTGGTGGGGATGAAACAGGATCCGGTAGATCACCGGATCACGCATATGCATATTGGGAGAAGCCATATCGATCTTTGGCCCTCAGCACCCTGGATCCTTCGGGAAATTCACCTGCATTCATTCGCTGGAAAAGGTCCAGGTTCTCCTCCACTGACCGGTCCCTGTAAGGGACTGTTTGTTCCGGGTTCGGTGGGAGTCCCTTTCTGACTGGCTATCTCTTCAGAGGACTGGTCATCCACATAAGCCAGTCCCTTTTTAATCAGGTCAACGGCAAAATCATAGAGTTGTCCGAAATAATCAGAGGCATAATATTCCCGCTCTTCCCAGTCAAATCCCAAGCCACCTGATATCCTCCTTGATGGAATCCACATACTCCACATCTTCCTTGGTGGGATTGGTATCATCAAACCGGAGATTGCATTTCCCGCCATATTTTTCTGCAATCCCAAAATCCAGACAGATGGCCTTGGCATGTCCGATATGGAGGTATCCATTGGGCTCCGGAGGAAAGCGGGTATGTACCCTGCCATTGTCCCTGTCCGGTCCGCAGATCCTCCTCCACGATGGCTTCAATAAAATTCAGGCTTTTCTTTTCGCCTGTATCTTCTTTATGCTCTGTCATTGTCAGTCCTTTTAAGGTCCACAAAATTAGTAATTCTGACGGACTTAAAGGAGGCCCTTTGAGCCGGGCTTCATTTTACTCCTGATAATGGAATCGGCCGGGTTGGCCGTGGCTGCCTTATAGGACTGATAGCTCACGGTAAGGGCCGTTGGAAGCAGGATCAGCAAGATGGTCCACAGGAAGATCAGGGGGCTTATGTCGTAGCGATATACAAAGTCCTGGAGCCAGTCGTTCATCAGGAACCACACCGCAGGAATGGAAAGGGCAAAAGAGATCAGGATAAGCAGCAGAAATTCCCAGGATGTTCAGAAAACTGTAGCCGAATTTGCTGGTGATGTTGCGGAAGGCATTTTTAACAAGACTCTTGAACATAGCTTTGATTTACACATTTACCGGAGCATCTTAAAAGTATGGCAAGCCCCTGAGAATAAAAAGTTAATTATTGCTAATTTTGGGGTATGGGCAAAATCATCATTGAAGAGATGGAATTCTATGCATTCCATGGCCACTACCAGGAAGAACAGATCGTGGGTAACCGCTTTCTCCTGGACCTGGAGATGGAAGCCGATCTCGCAGTACCGGCCAATTCAGATAACCTGAAAGACGCCGTGAATTACCAGCTGGCTTACAAGATCATTAAACATGAGATGCGGCGGACCAAATCCAAACTCCTGGAAAATATAGGGAAACGAATCCTGGATGCCCTCTTTACCGAGATGGAGGGGCTTGAAAAAGCGACCATCAGGATCCGAAAGCTGAATCCTCCCATGGGCGGGCCCATCAAGTCGGTGGGAATAAAAATGAGCCGGAAGCTGAAAGATTCTTAAGCGGCTATTTGCACTGATAGGAATAAGAGATGATCCGCGTATAAGAGGACCCTAATTTCTCATAGCTGGTCTCCGGGTACTCATACTCATTGAGTTTCAGATCATAGGTGTAGGAAAAATCATTATCCTCCGACCGGGTGAGCATATTGTTTACATAACTCTCCCCGCTGAAGTAATAACGAAGAGCAGAATAGGGATGTTTGCTCTGATCATAGGTCATGGTCCTGGAGCTGGCTATTTCCTCTTTCAGGTCCAGCTCCGTTCTGGATAAAAGATTGTCCATGTCATCATACTCGTAAGTAGCCTTCCTGATATATTCTACTGTCCTTCCATTTTCAGAAATCTCAAACTCCCTTTCTTCCACAATATTTTCCCCGCTATACTCATATTCCACATAGCCTGCGAAGATTGAATCCTTCGGTTCCAGGTAGGTATAATCCAGATTCCGAATGACCAGGTTTGCCCGGACCACCAGGAATCCCTCATATTCAAACCACCTTTCTTCCTGCACTTTATCATCGATTTTTTTAACCCGTAAGACCTTCATCCGGTTCTGAGTATCGTACTCAAAATAGTGGGTCTGGTGATTACTCCAGGTAATATGATCCAGGAGTTCCGTTTCCGGGATATAATGAAAATCGGCAATGATCTTGGAGCTTTGCGAACCCTTTACCAGGGTGATGGAGATATTGGTGGGCAAACAGATGGCTTCGGCTTCTTCAGTAGCTGATTCACAGGATATTGTGAAGAGCAGGGCCAAAAACAGGAACAATCCGAGGTAATGTTTCATAGCAAGAAGTTCAATCTTCAGAATTTTACGGATTGAACGCCCGGAGGTTCAGTTTTTTACATGAACCACTCGTTTCATTTGACCAACTGAAGAGTTACAAGTACCGGAAGATGATCGGAGAAAAAGGACCGGTCCCTGGAGTCGGTCAGCGCACCATAGCGTATCACCTTCCACTTTTTGGACACAAAAACATAATCGATCCTTTCCCCGGGTTTTTCATCATAGCTAAAGCCGTGATAAGTGCCCACCGAAGCGTAGGGAGGCTGTTCTGATACCCGGAATGCATCCTGAAGTTTCGTCCTGATCAGGGAAATGGGTTCTGAGCCGGGGGGAAGGTTAAAATCCCCGCATAATACGCTGGCTCCGCCTGCTCCCGATATCTCCTCGATTTTGTGAAGGATCAGCCGGGCCGATTCGCTTCGGGCCTTTTCCCCCCGATGATCAAAGTGTGTATTAAATACAAACAGAGGTTCCCCTGTTTTTTTATCTTCCAGCTTTACCCAGCTGCAAACCCTGCGGCAGGCCGCATCCCATCCAAAACTGCACTCCCCCGGGGTCTCCGACAACCAGAAAGTTCCCCCGTCAAGCCTGGTAAAACGGCTTTGATTATAGAACACGGCCGAAAACTCTCCCTGCCGCTTCCCGTCGTCCCTTCCAACCCCCTCATAGCTAAACTGCGGAAAGGCCGCATCCAGGTCATCCATCTGCCCGGGCAAGGCCTCCTGTACACAGAAGATATCGGCTCGGTGGAACCTGAAAAGGGCTGCCACATCATCTTTCCGGTGGGGCCAGGCATGCTCCCCATCGCCGGTGGTATTCATCCGGATGTTGTAAGTAATCAATTCTATGGGCTCCTGTGCTACTGCAGCCATGGCCAATAAGCTAATAAAAACGATTGTAATTCCTCTATTTTTCATATCCGTAACTGTTTACAAACACGCTGTCCGGATGGTGATAGCTAAACCGGCATATCCAACCAGAAATACTGACCCATCCCCATCCCAAAAAATATGATTCCAAATATTCCATGCAACACGGAAGTAAAGAGAACACTTTCTGTCTGCTGATAAACCCTGGCGAAATAGAGCCCGCCAATAAAGGTAAGAATCATGGAGACTGGATTGTAGTATACAATGTGCACAAAAGAAAATGTGACTGCGCTGGCAAGTACAAACTGCCAGCTCTTCCCCAGCAGCCTGGAATAACGTCTGGCCAGAAAGGTCCGGTAAATAATCTCCTGCCCGAATGCGGAAAACAGCGGATAGAAGAGACACATGGCCAGAAAAATCCAGGGATTGGCCCGGGGTAAATTAAACAGGTTCTCCCTGTTAAAAAAGAATACATATGCGAACACCAGTGCTGCGGAAATAATAATAATCAAGCCATTCACCACCAGAGTTTTACGAGAGATTCCCCATCGGATCAGTTCGCTCCATCTGAACTCTGAGTTGCGCCTCAACAGGATAAAAATAAACAGCAGCACGGGGAGGATAATCATACTGGGGTGGATAAAATCCCTGTCCAGGTAGATCAAAACCGGGATCCCGAAAAATAAGAGGACAAACTCCAGGGTCAGCCAGAGTTGTTTCTTAGATGCTACCATCTCCCTGAATTTTATTCATTTCAAGTTGTTTTTCTATTTCCAGGGACGACGGGGTCGTGGACAGTCCGCCCAGGGCCGAACACCTGAGTTCGTGGGGGAGGCTCCGTCCCACCCGGTCCATGGTCTCAATCACTTCATCCAGCGGGATCAGGGGATCATATCCGGCCACCGCCATGTTGGCACTTGTAAGGGCATTGACTGCTGATGAGACGTTCCTTCCCAGACAAGGAGCTTCCACCCGGCCGGCAATGGGATCACAGATCATCCCCAGGGAGTTCTGAAGGGCCAGGGAAGCTGCGGCCATGCACTGTTCCACGCTCCCTTCCAGCATCCAGGCAATTCCGGCAGCGGCCATCCCGGCCCCGGCCCCGCACTCTGCCTGGCACCCGCAAATTTCGGCCGAAAATGTGGAGGCGGTGGCAATAAAGAGTCCTGGCAGACTTCCAGCCAGTAAGGCCTTTACGATGCGCTCTTCATCCAGTCCCAGGGAATCGGCCACCCCGATCACTGCCCCGGGAAAGGTCCCACACGACCCGGCCGTTGGAGCAGCCACAATGGTTCCCATGGAGCTTTTAACCTCCATAATGGCCGAACAATACAGGGTGATATTGTGCACAGCTTCCCCCCCTGCCAGGGCTCCAGACTCCAGGCTTTTCTGATAGGCGGCCGACTGAGCCCCTAAAATCCGGTCCCCGTACTGCGTCCCCCTCAATCCGGTATTTATGGAGCCACGCATCACCCGGTACAGATCCCGCATCTTTTGAAACACCTCCTCATCGGTAATTCTTCCTCGCATGGATTCATAATCGGCGGCCAGTTCCCAGGCTGGCAGGTTGCGCTCGCTATTGTATTGCAGCATCTCAAAACAGGAGCTGAATGGAACCTCAATGGGATCAAAAAACGTTATGGGCAGAATAGGAGGGATTGCCCGTTTCGTTGCTCCCTCAGGAGGCGGGCCCTGAAGAAAGAGTTTCCCTGTTTCGGAAAGCCATAACTCTACCAGCCGGTCCCCTTTAATGGAAACAGGGACCTGGTTGATCCGGATGATCTCGATCATCCCCCCCCCGGTGGAGATGGCGACCACTTCCATTTTGATATTCCCACTCTGCATATGAATCAGGTAGAGGTTGGGCAGCCCAAAACTGGTATCAGTCACCCTGAACGAGACATCGATCCCTGCCTCAGCCAGGTAGGGATCCGGATTCAACAGGCGCTCATCATCGGCGTCGAAGCCCAGCAGCCCGCCCTTGATGCCCATGTCGGATCCCTGGCTCTCATGGGTGGTGGCCAGCGCATCCCGGGCATCGTAGCTCACAATGACCCGCATGGATTCCCCCTGCATCAGCTCCCGGCAGATCTTCCCGATCCGAAGTGCCGCTGCACTGTGAGAACTGGAAGGTCCCCGCATAACCGGACCAACGATATCATTGAATATACTGGGAATATGACTTGTCACAATTTTCCTCCTTCGGATTTATAGGTTCTCCAGCCAGTATCTGGCCATGGTGCGGCGCAGATGCAGGCTGGTATTTTCTCTTTCTCTGATCGAATGGGTACGCATGGGATAGGACAACATATCGAACAGTTTGTCCTGTTTGATCAATTCATCCACCAGCATTTCAAAGCTCTGGTAATGTACATTATCATCGGCTGTTCCATGTATCAACAGCAGCTTTCCGTCCAGCTTTGAAGCATGGTTGATGGGAGAACCCTCCTAATACCCTGCCCTGTTTTCATCGGGCAGCCCCATATAGCGTTCCTGGTAGGCACTGTCGTAGAGTTTCTGATGTGAAACAAAGGCAATGGCTATGCCGGTTTTGTATATCTCCGGATAGCGGAACATGCCATGGAGGGTCATGGATCCACCCCCGCTCCAGCCCCAGATACCCACCCGCTCCTTATCCAGAAAGGAATAAGTACTTAATATCTTTTGTGCAGCCGCCGCCTGGTCCCTGGCAGCCAGGATCCCGATCTGCTCATAGATGGAATTTCTCCAGGCTTTCCCCCTGGGAGCAGCTGTTCCCCGGTTGTCCACAGAGATCACCACATAGCCCAGCTGTGCCAGATACTGGTGCCACAGGTCCCCTCCTCCCCAGTTGTCCTGGACCGTGGAGCCGGCCGGCTCCCCGTACACATAGAAAATAAGCGGGTATTTCTTCGCCGGATCAAAGAAGGCCGGTTTGATCATCCAGGCATCCAAGATCACCTCCCCGATATCCACCCTGAAAAACTCTTTGGGACTGAGGGTCAGGGCAGCAAGCTTCTCTTTGAGAGCCTGGTTATCTTCCATCACTCTGATCTCCTTATGGGAGCTGAGCTCCACCAGGGAGATCACAGGGGGTGTCTGCGCATTCTCATAGGTATGCAGTGCCCACCTGGCATCGCCCGACATCACATAGCGGTGCTGCCCTGGCTGTTCTGCCGGGGAGATTCTTTCAGGTTCTCCCTTTCCATCGATCCGACTGCGGTAGAGATAACGCTGTGTGGGATTTTCCGGGGATGCGATGTAGTAAACATATCCTGACTTTGAGTCTGATACACTCCAGCGATACCACATCAAATAATCCGCCTGTTATCTGCCTGATCTCCTTACCATCCAGCGAAATCCTGTACAGATGTCTCCAACCGTCGCGTTCACTGGTCCAGGTAAAATAGCGCTTGCCCTCCAGCCAGACCAGGTCGTCGTGCACATCCAGAAAGGCCTCGTTGTTTTCTGTTAAAATATTCTCGATCTCCATGGTCTCCAGGTTTCCGATCCACACCCGGTTGGTATTCTGAAGTCGGTTTAACTGCTGGAAAATCACCTCATCTGCTCCTGGTACCACTTCCATCCGGACCAGGTAATGGTTTCTTGGATCCCCGGGAACATCAAACCACTTTGTGAGACCTCCGCTGGCTGCGACCACTCCGATCTTCACGGCCGAATTGGTGGTTCCCACTTTGGGATAGGGAAAGGGCATCGGTATGGAATAGATGGAATCCAGGTTGTTGATCAGATAAAAGGTCCCGGTCCCCTCCGTATCAGAATGCCAGTAAATAATCTTCTCTCCGTCATTGCTCCACCTGAACCCATCCCGGCAGTCGAATTCCTCCTCATAAACCCAATCAAAGGTCCCGTTTACATACCGGTCGCCTCCGTCTGTGGTAAGCTGAGTGAGCTCACTGTTTCCCAGTTCCTCCACAAAAATATTGTGCTCACTCACATAGCCTACCCTTTGTCCATCGGGGGAGAATTTTGCAAACATCAGAGAGGAGGGCTTCAGGGAGCTCCCCAGCTGCTTCAATCTGCCTGAGGCAAGATCAAGTACCCAGTAGTCACCCCGGGTATGGTAGCGCCATACCCTGTCGGGTATTAGTGAACAGCAATAATTTGGTGTTATCAGCCGACCATTGGTAATCCGCAAGCTCCAGGGGAATGGTCCCATCCCCGGGTACCAGTTGGTCAGCCCCCACCAGCACCACCCTTTCGCCGCTTTTGGCATGGTAGCGTACTATCTCTGAACAAGCTCTCTCTCTGTTCGTTTCCAGCGTGGTATAGTGCCGGGAGTCCTCCAGCCAGCGAACCGACCGGTAGTAGCGTGTTGGATAGGTGCTGTTTTTATAAAGGTCCTCCAGAGTTAAGTCCGCTTTCGGAGCCTGTGCAACCAGGGAAGGTGTAAACACCATCAGGAGGATCAGGAGGCTGGAAAGGGATGGAACAGCTTTCATAAGTATCTTATTATTTGAAGTCTTAAAGATAATCCAAAGTTTGCTAACTTGATCCCATGGACGCTTCGCCAGCCTACCGCTATGAAAAGTACTCCTTCATGGTGATTACACCCCTGTTGGCCTTATTGAGTATAGCTTTCCTGGTAAATGGAGAATACATCGGAGGATCCCTCTGCTTTGTGGCAGGGGCCTTGTCCGCATTCTCCTTTCAGGGAGTAATCATCGATTCGGCTGGCCAGCGTTACCTTAAATTCGATCGCTTTCTGAAGTTCCGGATCGGCGGGTGGAAAGCCCTTCCTGCTCCCAGCTATGTGACTTTGGTGCGAATCAATCTGGCCAGCAGGCGCACCGGGCCGACGCCCTTCGTGTTGCCGCAGGATAAAAAAGGGTCCAGGGCTTTTAAGGTTAACCTGGTGGTGGAGGGTGATCAGCGATATATCAGTATCTGCAGGGGCTCCCTGGAAACAATGACCGAAGAAGCACTTCGCCTGGGAAAAAGCCTGCAACTAAGAGTCCTGGATTATACCACACATGATAAAAAGTGGATCCTTTAATCCTCTATCTTACTGCAAATTGAATTTGTAATAGAAAAAAAGTCTTATGGGCTTGATTGGTATTGGAAAATAGTATTACATTTGTACTATACATCTTGTTTAATACTAATTGATCAATATGAAACCAGAACAAACCCTGCACAAGGACTTGCTGGCTGCCTGGGAGGAGACCTACAAAAAGGGACAGCTTACCCTGTGGATATTCCTGTCGCTAAAAGAAGGCCCCAAATATGTCTCCGAACTCCAGGAATCTATCGATCGTTTTTCCAAAGGGACCATAAATGCGGAGGAGCAGAGTCTTTACCGCACTCTGCGGAAATACTATCACCTGAAAATGGTCGATTTCAGTGCGGGGAAAGGCCATAAAGGTCCGGACCGGAAGTACTATCACCTGACTCCCCTGGGAGAGTCCCTTCTTCATTCCTTTGTGGAACGAAATATCCTGCTTTTTTTTGAAGAGCCCCTGAGAAAATTGTTAACTGCAAATCCAAGCAATAAAACCTAAGTGCCATGAAAATAATCTCTCGTAACCTGTTGATTTTTGCACTCCTCCTGTTTATTTATACCCTGCTCTTTCGTTTTGGACTAGGTGAATTACTGACCGCTGAAAAATGGATCTGGGTCATTATTATTGCAGTGGTCTACGGAGCCATGATCTTTGTGACTGCCTGGATGACCGGGAAGAGGGATGGCATAAATAACTTTCTCTTTGATGCCGGTTTCAGGTGGAACCTGACCACCTTTATTGTCTGGGGGGCCGCCTCAGAAGCCTGGTTTTTACTTGGCTTGCATTCAGCTTATGAAACGATCCGGGTGGTTCATGTCACCCTTCTGATCTGGAGTGGATTCCTGATCCTTCACCTGATCCTGTTTCTGATCCTTCGTAAACGCACCATCAAAGGGGTACACAAATCCGATATCTTTGAATAAATATCCCTGAGAAACCAAAAGGGACCGTACCTTTTGATACAGCCCCTTCCAGAGTCTTTTGCTATTGATCTTATCTAAACCAGAAACCCAGGGATATAATCCACTGCGAGGGACGTGCATCGAGAGCGAAATCGTTGCCTCCCACTGTGAATGATTCCCCCAGCTGGCTCAGGGAGCCCTCGTACCTGAAGTCAAGGGAAAACTTACTGATATCTAATCCAAGTCCGGCCTGGAATCCCCAGGTCATGGCACTGGTAAACAATTCAAAGTCGGGTTCAATCTCTGACAACTGGGTGCTTTCGCCAATTACAAACGATCCAACCGGTCCCACACTGATCCTTGCCGGTCCCAGTTTGACCCCTGCCATAAGCGGGATATCGATCCTGTTGAATTTTACATCCAGTAACTCTGTGGCTCCTCCATCCACTACCTGTTCCACGGTACCTCCTCCGGCATTGAAGTATAGCTCAGGCTGAATCACAACCATGGCCAGCTTAATACGGGTTTGCAGTCCTACATGGTAGCCCATCACTCCATCTCCGGTGATCAGGTTATAGACGTCTGAACCATCAGTAATGCCGGTAACATCCTCAAACTTCAGGGAGGAGAACCCAATTCCTGCTTTAATCCCATAATTGAATAACTGGGCATTTGAGGCAGTGAATATAAACATCGATGCTATCCATACTAATATCAACTTTTTCATAATTCTTTGATTTAGGTTGAACTCTTTTTCTAGCTGTTTAACGGGAAAAATGCCCCTATAGTTGCATTAAAGTTCAGAAAAAGTCAATCTCCAATCAGGTCCCGGATCACAATGGATGCGAGTAAACATCCAAAAATGGCCGGAATATAAGAGTTGGTTCCCACGGTTGATTTCTTGTTGGATTCTCCCTCTACCGGGATAAGCATCTCTTTGGGAACCTGTTCGGGGGAAAATACGACTTTGAATCCTCCGTGCACATCCAGTTTTCTGAGTTTCTTTCTTAGAAGATAGGCCAGGCGGCAATTATAGGTTTCTCCAAAATCGGCTACGCGGATCTGTGCAGGGTCCACTTTCCCTCCGGATCCCATGGAACTGGCCAGCTTCAGCCCCCTGTTCACAGTATGGCAAATCAGATAAATCTTCGGGGAAAGGGTATCGATGGCATCAACCACATAATCGAAAGGCGTCTCCAGAAGTTCCGGAATTCTTTCTTCCCGGATGAATTCGTGGATCACTGTCAGTTCCAGCCCCGGATTGATCTCTTTCAATCGTTCACCCATAACAAGCGCCTTCTCCCTGTTCAGAGTCTTGTGTGTGGCAGGAAGCTGCCGGTTGATATTTCCGGGCTGAACGGTATCTCCGTCAACAATGGTCATCTTTCCCACGCCGCTTCGACAGATCATTTCAGCGGCCATGGACCCCACACCACCCATGCCAACAACCAGGATATTTGCCCCTTGAAGCCTGGCCAATTTCTTCTTGCCATATAAGAGTAAGGTGCGCTCCTGCCAGCCGGGATGTGGTCCGGTTTGGGTCATCAGATTCCGGGTCAAATGAACTTACTGAACCTGGAAAGGTGTGTCCTGGCATTTTCAAATAACTGAACACGGAGATGTTCCTCTGAGATCCCCTTCAGCTCAGCAGCAAACTGGTATATCTCTCTGATATCCAAATCGCCCTCATCGGTCTCCAGGAACATCATCTCCACCGGGACTTTCTGAACCGCCTCAACAATCTTGGAATGCTCCCAGGTAATAGCCTGCCCGAATGAAATAAGGAACCCGGCCTTGACCAGCTCTTCCACCATTTTAGCATTTCCATTATATCCATGTATAATCATGGGGACCACAGGCTGATTTGCCCTCATAAAGCCGAGCATCTCATTGAAGGACCTGACCACATGCAGCACCACCGGAAGTCCGGCTGCCTCTGCCAGTTCCACTTGCTTTTCAAATATCCTTAGCTGCTCCTCCAGGGCGGTATCCAGGCTTTTATCAAGTCCGATCTCTCCCACCGCCAGTACACGGGGGTGGTCCAGCGCCAGGCGGACCTTCTCCAGGGTTTCGCGCTCGTCCACCTTTCCTATGTTGTAGGGGTGAAAGCCAACCGAATAATACCCATTCTCGATATCCTCGGGAGGGAAATCTTTTGCCATCAGGTTCTGCATGACCCATTCTCCAATGGAGTCCGAGGGCCTGTGTCCATGAATATTGATATATCGTTTTTGTGCTGTTTCCATAATAACCCGGTGATGAAATTATCGCTGTATATTTTTGATTCCCTTTTTCATCCTGTGAAGAACCTCCTCCTTCCCAAGGAAAGCAGCCAGATCAAATAGTCCGGGGCCTTTAGCTGCCCCAACCAGTAACAATCTCCAGGCATTCATGATGGCACCCATTCCCCATTCCTTCTTCTGGATGGTCTCCTTTACTACAAATTCAACAGTATCAGCCGTAAATGGTTCACACTGTTCCAGGACCCGCACCAGCTCTTCCATTTTCCCGGGTGTATCTTCTTTCCAGCGTTTTTTGACCACATCGGCATCATAGTCGGTGGGTCTTTGAAAAAAGAACCAGGCCTCCTCCCATACTTCATGAATAAAACTGATCCTGGGTTTTATGATCGGTACCAGTATCCTTATCCTGCTCTCATCCGTATCCACACCATTGGCAAGAAGCGCCGATCGAAAGGGGGTGATCAACTCCTTTTCCTCCATCATCTGAATATGCTGGTGATTGAACCACTTAATTTTTTCGGGATCGAACCTGGAACCTGACCTGCCCACTTTCTCCAATTGAAACTCCCTGATCAGCTCATCCAGCGTAAAGAGTTCCTTCTCGGTTCCGGGATTCCAGCCCAGCAGCGCAAGCATATTCAAACAGCCTTCGGGAAGGTAACCCTCTTCACGGTACCCGGGCGAAATTTCACCGGACAGGGAATCGGTCCATTCCAGAGGGAAGACCGGGAAGCCCCCCTTTTCTCCATCCCGTTTGCTCAGTTTTCCTTTTCCGGTAGGTTTCAGTATAAGCGGCAGGTGGGCAAATTTCGGCATCAGGTGTTCCCATCCTAAAGCCCGGTACAGGGCCACATGAAGGGGAAGTGAGGGTAACCACTCTTCTCCTCGGATGACATGAGAAATAGCCATCAGGTTATCATCTACCACATTGGCCAGGTGGTAGGTGGGCATGCCGTCCGACTTGAAAAGTATCTTATCATCCAGAGTCGAAGTGTTTACAACCACTTCGCCCCGGACCATATCCTGCATGACTATCTCCTCGTTGGATTCAAAACGAAACCTGATCACATAAGGAGTCCCGGTGGCCACGATCTCTTCCATCTCCCCGGGCTGCATCTGAAGCGAATTTCTGAGCGAATCGCGAACCCTCGCATCGTACACAAAGGTCTCCCCACGTGATTCATACTCCTTACGTATGCGATCCAGCTCCCTGGGCGTATCAAACGCGTAATAGGCATGTCCGCTCTTCAGCAGTTGTTTGGCATACTCCTCATACTGATTCTTTCGTTCAGACTGTCTGTAGGGTCCGAATCCTCCCCCCTGACGGGGTCCTTCATCCGGAATCAATCCGCACCACTCCAGAGATTCTATGATATAATCCTCGGCGCCTTCCACAAATCTGGTTTGATCGGTATCTTCTATGCGCAGAATAAAGACTCCTCCGTTCTTTTTAGCAAAGAGGTAGTTAAAAAGAGCTGTGCGCAAGCCTCCGATATGCAGAGGTCCTGTGGGACTGGGTGCAAATCTTACCCTGATATTCTGATTCATATACTGCTTATTACTTTAGGCTGAACAATTTGCACAAATATAGAAAATGGAATTGGAGTGGGGATCAATTCCCCGGATGCTTTTCCTTGAATTGGGGATATACTTCCTCACTGATCCATTTGAATGAGGGTTCTGCCAGCAGGATCTTCTTATAGATCCCTTCTGCAGCCTGAACCTGATCTGTCTCTTCATAAGCCATTGCAAGAGACGCCAGGCAATTCAGGTACAGCCAGTTTTGGTACTGGCGTCCCGGAGACGATTCAAACAGGTTTATTGCTTTTTCGTAAAGAACCACAGCTTCTTTTTTGGATCCACCGAAAGCAGCAGGTTTATAGAATTCGATATTGGCTTTCTCCATCCAGACCTGAGGTTCCCCGGGCCCTAGTTGTGCAGCCATATCATTGGCTTCCACTGACTTTTTTCCCAGGAATGGGGCTTTCAGGGGCTTCAACTGGATCCGAAAGCCATACAATGCACCCTTGAGGCTGTATGTCCTTGCATTTTCCTTTCCCCCTTCCAGGAGTTTTTCAATATTTATTTCTGCTGCATCCAGGAGTGTTGTGGCTTCCTTTTTTCTATTCTCCGATAAACAAAAGGCGATATAGCCATACTGAGCTTCCGTAAGGGCATACAGAAGAGAGAGATCAGCTGTGCGTTCATATTCCGACTGCATATCCCCCATCACCTTCTTCCATAGGTCCATGCGTCCATCTAAATAGGTTTGATAGATCCGCGATTGGTAGTCCTGAGCATCCAATCCAGACGCAATCATAATGATTCCCGCAATGATCCAATTTCTCATATCCTTATAAAATTGAGGTTTTACCCCTAAAAAATCAAACACAATTCTTATTAATCACTGCTGGGAGAGGGCTGATTCTTGGCCCGATGGAGCTGCCACCAGGGCAATCCGGGGAAAGAATGGTGTTCATAATGGTACCCGAAAAAATAGCAGGTAGCCATGGCCCAGAAATGATTTTTTTTCAGGGACCTTGCCCGGTACTTTCCCATATCTGTTGTATGAGGCAACCTGTGGGGTAAATAAGTTCCAAAATAGAAGAGCTGAAAGGTACCCAGGATGGCAGGAATAATCCAGAAGACCACCAGTGCCATGGTCTCTACTCCTGCCAGATACTTGAAGGCATTATAAATAAGAGCCATGGCCAGAATTTGCCAGAAAGTGGTGTACCTAATTATAAAGATCGCCCACCAGACAAAAAAATTCTGAGATTTCGTATAAAAATCAGGATCCTGGCCGGTACCGGGATATCGATGGTGATCCCAATGATTCTTTATCAATTTTCCATAGGACATCCCGGCAAAAAGAAAAACAGAAAGATACCCAATGGTTTTATTGATCCAATCGATTTTTGAGACCGATTGGTGCATGGCATCATGACCGGTAATAAAAAGTCCTGTGTAAAGGTAGGCCTGGATCAACAAATGCAGGTACATCCAGGGATTAATCCACGATACTTCCACGAAGAACAGGATATAATAGAGGTGTGCACCCCATAATCCCATAATTAAAATAGCCAGGAATAAACCCATCTTTTTCTTGTAAAAATAGAGATATATAGCATGATAAAAAAAGCACCTGCACAAAAAACAGCAGGAATTCCAGTTCATTATAAGGAGCAAGCACCTGGTGGCTGCCGGGCTCATTATAGCGCGTTATAAGCTGATAAACCCGAAGTTCGTGATGAAGCATTTGCTCAGATTCATAACTCAGGATCAAACATACTGCCGCATTATTTTGTTTAAGTGATTTAATAACAAAATGGAAATAGCCTCCTGGACATATCTGCTGGTACTGATTCTTTCTCTGGCCTTTCCCCTGGCAAAGAGCTTCGAAAGCAGGGTATACATGTACCGTAAAATTAAATATATACTGCCCGGTATAGTAATCACAGGAGCCCTCTTCCTGGTCTGGGACATCTGGTTTACAAAGGCGAGCATCTGGGGCTTCAACCCGTCTTACACCAGAGAACTCTACCTGCTTGGACTACCTTTGGAGGAATGGCTGTTTTTCCTGGTGATTCCTTATTGCTGTATCTTCCTCTACGAAGTGTTGCGCCTGTATGTTAAAAGCTTTTATTATCCCAAAGTAGCCAGAATCACGATTTATCTGCTTGTGGCTTTGTTGCTGGCTGCCTTACCTTTTGTACACGATCGTGCATATACTCTCGTTGCATTTTCCTCCACTGCACTGATACTTATCCTCCAACTTGTCCAGAAAACATACAAGACCTGGTTTTCAGGGTTTTTCATTGCCTACTTGCTATCGCTGGTTCCTTTTATGGTGGTGAACGGTATACTTACCTTTCTTCCAGTGGTGTGGTACGACGATACTCAAAATCTGGGAGTCAGGCTCCTTAGCGTGCCTCTGGAAGATTCCATCTACCTCCTGGGCCTCATGCTTTTGGCGGTGAACATTTATCAACTGCTTTTGCACCGCTTTGCTTCCCCTCGATTACGTCGCGATATGAACCTGGATACAAACACCGGATTCTAGATATCCCAGTTTATGTTTTGTATCATTTTTTTCGGGGACCAGAAACAGCTAATTTCGTATCCATACTTTAATCCTACGGTTTATGGACAATATTCTGGTGATTGGTGCTGCCGGGCAGATCGGTTCTGAGCTGGTGCTTGAATTAAGAAAACAGTACGGCAGCGAGCACGTGTTTGCCACTGATATAAAATTGGCTCCCCCGGATGTGACAGAAGAGGGCCCTTTCCAGATCCTGGACGTGATGGACGACAAGCAGCTGATCCACTTTATCATCCGGCATAAGATCACTCAGATCTATCACCTGGCAGCTGTACTCTCAGGCAATGCTGAAAAACTCCCCACCCAGGCCTGGAAAATCAATATGGACAGCCTCATGAACATCCTGGAAGTAGCCAAGATGGTGGAGGAGGTAAAGAAGGTGTTCTGGCCCAGTTCCATCGCGGTCTTTGGTCCCAGCACTCCAAAAGTCGGCACCCCCCAGCTAGCCGTCATGGAGCCGGTTACCGTTTACGGGATCAGCAAGCTGGCCGGCGAAAGATGGTGCGATTACTACTTTAACAAGTTTGGGGTGGATGTAAGAAGCCTGCGTTACCCCGGCCTGATCAGCTATAAGACCGAAGCCGGTGGAGGGACTACGGATTATGCCGTGGAAATCTATTATGACGCGATCCGAAAGGGGACTTACGACTGTTTTTTGAGCGGGAATACGGCCCTTCCCATGCTCTTTATGCCCGATGCCATCCAGGCCACCATTTCGCTGATGGAGGCCGACAGAGCTAAACTCTCCATACACAGTGCATACAACCTGGGAGGCATGAGCATCACCCCCGACCAAGTATACAGGGAGATCCGGAAAGAGATTCCCGGATTTACCATATCTTACCATCCCGACTTCCGCCAGGCCATTGCCGATACCTGGCCCCATAGCGTGGATGATTCACTGGCCAGGCAAGACTGGGGATTCAAACAAAACTATGACCTGACGAAAATGACCGGGATCATGTTAGAAGAGATACGCAACAAACTTAAATAGATAAAAATGTACGGTAGAATAAAAGAACATCTGGCCAAAGAACTGGAACAAATCAACGATGCCGGTCTGTTTAAAGCAGAACGCATTATCTCCTCTTCCCAGCAGGCAGAAATTGAGCTGGAGAGTGGCGAAAAAGTGCTGAATTTCTGTGCCAACAACTACCTGGGACTGTCCGATCACCCCGAACTGGTTAGGCTGCCAAAGAGGCCCTGGACACACATGGATTTGGAATGTCGTCGGTCCGCTTCATTTGCGGAACCCAGGACCTGCACAAAATCCTGGAACAAAAGATTGCCTCCTACTTTGGGACCGAAGACACGATTCTTTATGCGGCCTGTTTTGATGCCAATGGCGGGGTATTTGAACCGCTGCTTACCGAAGAGGATGCCATTATTTCTGATGCCCTGAATCATGCATCCATCATTGATGGGGTCAGGCTTTGCAAAGCGCAGCGCTACCGGTATAAAAATGCGGATATGGAGGATCTGGAGGAGCAATTGAAAGCGGCTTCGGCACAGCGATTCCGTATTATCGTTACCGACGGGGTCTTTTCCATGGATGGAAATGTAGCCCCGGTGGACCAGATTTGTCAACTGGCCGAAAAATACGACGCCCTGGTGATGGTTGATGAATGTCACTCTGCCGGGGTGGTGGGCGAGACCGGACGGGGGGTCACTGAACTGTTTAACATCCGGGGAGAGGTGGATATTATCACAGGAACCCTGGGAAAAGCCTTTGGTGGAGCCATCGGCGGGTTTACCACCGGCCGGAAAGAGATTATAGAGATGCTGCGGCAGCGCTCCAGGCCTTATCTTTTCTCAAACTCCCTGCCACCTGCAGTGGTAGGAGCAGGAATCCGCATGTTTGATATGATGGATGAAACCACCGAGCTGCAGGAGCGTCTGCACCATAACACCGGCTACTTCATGGAGAAAATGCTGGCAGCCGGATTTGATATCAAACCAACCCAGTCGGCCATCTGCGCGGTCATGCTCTACGATGCCAAGCTAAGCCAGGAGTTTGCCTCCAGGCTCCTGGAAGAAGGAATCTATGTCATCGGATTCTACTTCCCGGTGGTTCCCCGTGACCAGGCACGCATCCGGGTACAGCTATCCGCTGCCCATACCCGGGAGCACCTGGACCGTGCCATTAAGGGATTTACAAAGGTGGGAAAAGCGCTGGGGGTTATTGACTAATGACTGAGCCTGCGCCTGTTAAAGCCTGCATCAGACAGGACCAATACAAACATGGCCACCAGGGCAGCGATCACCCCGGTGGAAAAATTCATCTGATGAAGGAATTCCAGGTTGAACTTTACCTGAGGCCATGGCCGTTCTGCCAGTGGCAATTGCATGGATCTGCCGAACAGTTCCCCGGCAGGATCGGTATACAGGACCGCAACCACAATGAGCGCAACGATAAAGAGAATGATCAAAATGCGGCCACCCCTGCCGATCAAAGGTTTATAAGCCTTCTTAAGCGGAACAGCTTCGATTTTCTCCATCACGGAAGCAGTAAAATTCTCCGGAGCGTCTGTCACGCCCGATTCCCTGATAAGCTTCGATATGTGAGGATCTCGTTTCATATTACAGAATTGAAGATACTTCAGATTTTAAATTTTCGCAGATCACCTGGTACATTTTTTTCCTGGACCTGTGAAGTTTTATTCGGATATTGCTGCTGCTGAGCCCGGTGATCCCGGCAATTTCATCCAGCGACAATTCATCATAATAAAAGAGGGTAACCACTACTGCATCAGTTTCCGCCAGAGAGTCCAGGGCCATCTTCAGATACCTGCTCCTTTCTTCGGCAGAAAGGCTCTCCACACCATTCATATCCCTTTCATCCACCTCGCCCTCCGGAAGCTCATCCACCAGGTCGATCATCTTAAGCTTTTTCCGAATCACAGAGATGCAGTTATTGTAAGCAATCCGGTACAACCACGTGGAGAACTTTGCTTTTGCCTGAAAACTGCTTATGGAACGATAGGCTTTTACAAAAACATCCTGGGCCGCTTCCTCCGCATCTGCCTCAGATTGCAGCATCCGCAGACAAAGGGTATAGATCATATCCCTGTAGGAATTGACCAGTCCGGCAAAAGCCTCGCTGTCTCCTGCTTTTACTCGTTCAATCAGGTATTTTTCCTCATGAACATCCATGCATGTTATAAGACGACGGTTCTTCAAAAACGTTACAGATTTTTGCCCTTGAATTCACATTTATGTGAAATTATGTAACATGATGCAATCAGGGGGCGTCAAAAAGGCAACAAACAATATTAATCCAGTAAAAATTTAATGTTATGGCAGAAGATATTTTGATCCCCCTGGTGATTTTTGCAGCAATTTTTGGAATTGTATATGTGATTGTATCCGCCAGGAACCGCGAACGGATGGCAATGATTGAAAAAGGAGTGAATCCAAAGGACTTTATGACCGAACGAAGACCCAACTCCTATGGAGTAGTTAAATGGGCCCTGCTACTGGCAGGTATCGGGTTCGGATTGTTTATTGGAAGCCTCCTGGAAGCCTACACCAGTATTAAGGAGGAGCCGGCCTACTTTGCTTCGGCCCTCTTCTTCGGAGGCGTCGGTCTGTTCATAGCCTTCTTGATTGCCAAAAACGCAGAAGACAAAAAATAAGACTATACCGGCTCACGTTTTACAAAAGATCCTCCGTAAAAGAGGGTCTTTTTTTATGTGAAAACTACTACAATTGGCAGGAATTAGCCAATTTTATGAGCTCAAGAGCTCAGATGAAAAAAACGACTCTGATCGCAGGACTGGCCCTTGCCTTTCTTTTGCGCCTCTCCGCCCAGCAGGATATTGGCAGCGCCCGGGACATGGGCAGTGGAGCCAGTGTGACCGTCAGTGGTATCATCACCAATGGGGATGAGCTGGGACCCATACGCTATCTGCAGGATCCTACCGGAGGGATTGCGATCTATTCATCGGAATTACAGGAGGTGCAGCGGGGGGATAGCGTCACGGTAAGTGGAACACTCAAAGATTACCTTTCCCTCCTGGAGATTGACCCGGTAAGCAGCGTTTTCATCCATTCTTCGGGTCACGAGCTCCCGGATCCGGTGGTGCTGACTCCCGGGGAATTCCGGGAAGAGTATGAAGGCATGCTGGTCCGGGTGGACCGGGCAGGCATACTGGGATCCGGGAACTTTCAGAGGCAGGCCTATGGCTTTTCTTCGGACGGAGAAACGGGACAGCTTTATGTCAACGATTACAATTCGCCCCTGATCGGCACCCCCATTCCTTCCGGACTTTTATCCATAAGCGGTCCCCTGGGTTCCTACCAGGACACTTACCAGCTACTTCCACGGGACCACGGAGACCTGCAAGGCTATAGCAGCATTCAGATCACCCGGATGCCCACCCTCAATAATCTTTCCACCACCGGATTTATCCTGGAATGGACCACCGATGTGGCCGGGACTACGGAAGCTCTGATTGGGCTCACCCCGGAGCTGGAGCTGGAGCCACTCAAACTTCCCGGTACGACTACCAGCCACCTGGTGGAGATCGATGGCCTCGGCCCTGCGGAGCTCTTTTATATGCAAGCCTTCTCGGTATTTGAAACGGATACGGCCAAGGCAGGACTTCAGGTCCTGATCACCAGGTCGGAATCTCAAGGAGATATCCGGGTACTTTTTAACCGGTCCGTTGATCGATCTTTAAGCCTGGGACTGATGGAGCCGGAGTATTATCCGGAGGAGCTGGATGATGAGCTGATCTCTTATATTGACCAGGCAGAAGAGAGTATCGAACTGGCCCTTTATAACCTGAACAACTCGGGAATTTCAGACATAAGCGCTGCCCTGAACCGTGCCCATCAGAGGGGGGTGACCGTCAGGGTCGTGTACGATGGGGATGTGAATGCCCTGGGTATGCAGACCCTGCATACTGAAATAGGTAAACTCGCCAGTCCACCATCCGATTACCCCCACTACGGGATCATGCATAATAAATTTGTGGTTTTCGATGCGGACGCAGCAGATCCATCGAACCCGGTGGTCTGGACCGGGTCTACCAACTTTTCCTACAACCAGATCAACACCGATCCCAATAACGTGGTTATTATTCAGGATCAGAGCCTGGCCAGAGCCTTTCGCCTGGAGTTCAATGAGATGTTTGGCAGCAACGGCTCCCAGCCGGATCCTGCTTCGGCTCTGTTCGGACCGGATAAAACGGACAATACCCCCCATGAGTTCATTATCGGGGGAAGACGGGTGGAGTGTTATTTCAGTCCCTCTGACGGGACCCACCAGCAGATACTGAACAGCATACATACTGCTGACCACTCCATTCATGTGGCCACCATGCTCCTTACCAAACAGGATATCGGGGATGCTCTGGGCCAAAAATCAAACCAGGCTGTGGATGTTAAGGTACTACTCAACGATTACGATCAATACGGCGAGCCCATCCTGAATACCCTGAAGGCCAGCCTTGGAGGGAATGTTCGGCTTAGCGGGGAACCCGGGATCATGCACCACAAATATATGATTGCGGACCAGGCGAATGCAGATTCGGATCCGCTGGTGCTTACCGGCTCCCATAACTGGAGTTCTTCAGCCCAGCTAAGAAATGATGAGAATACGCTGATTATCCATGACCAGGGAGTGGCCAATGCTTATTACCAGGAGTTTATGCCCCGCTTCAGGAACGGAAAGGTCCTGGTTTCCACGGAGGACAGGACACAATCCCAACAATCAGCTCTATATGTGGAGATCTATCCCAATCCTGCAACTGAATGGATCCATATAAGGACCGCGGAGGGGCTTGAGGTGGCCTCCATCTCACTAATGGATCCGGGCGGCAGAGTCCTTCTGAGCCAGCTGGGAAATAGCGGAAACAGTCTGGATATCAGCCACATCAGGGCTGGATTTTATTTCCTGCTTGTCACCTTCAGCGGAGGGGAGCAGGCGATCACGAAAATTGCCGTGCACTAAAAAAGGCCCTCCGGTTTGGAGGGCCTTTCTCACAAATGCGCTTAAATCTATCCACATTTAGAGTGACCGCAATCTGTACAGATCAGGCAGCCCTCCTGGTAACTGAGACTATTTGAGTTGCACTCTTCACACTGTTGACCGGGTTTGGCCTTTGTGCCATTTGGAATATATTTTTTCAGGGAACGAACCACCCCGGCGCTCCAGGTGTTGATGGACTCATTATCCAGACGGAGGGAAGAGATCAGGTTGATGGCATCCACCACCGGCATTCCGTGCCGGAGAACCCCGGAGATCAGCTTGGCATAGTTCCAGAATTCACTGTTAAACTGGTGCGACAATCCGCCCATGGTCACCTTGTATCCATATTTATCCACATACTGGAAATCATAACGCTTGGCTCCATCTTCTCCCTTGATTTTCAGAATTTTTCCCTTGGTAACTTTTGAGGGAATGGGAAAAGTATCTTCCTCCTTGCGTCCCGTAAAGATCTCGTAGGGCTTTCCATCCAGTAAGCCGATAAATGCAATCCAGTCCTCATCGTTATTTTTAAACCTCAGAATCTCCGCATTCAGTGCAGTGGGACGCTTAATGGGAAACTGTGTTTCCTCCTCCTTTTTATCATTGGCCACCAATACTCCGGACCTGGAACCATCCCGGTAGACCGTAACACCTTTGCATCCACTCTCCCAGGCCTTCACATAGAGATCGCCCACCAGTTCTTCCTTCGCATCGGAAGGCAGGTTAATGGTAACGCTGATGGAGTGATCGACCCATTTCTGAATGGCTCCCTGCATCTTTACCTTCTGCATCCAGTCCACATCGTTGGAGGTGGCCTTGTGATAAGGGGACTCTGCTTCACCAGTTCCTCCACATCCCGATCACTGAAATTCTTTACCTCGTCAGGATCCATTCCGTTTACCTTCAGCCAGGTCAGGAAGTTGTGATGAAACACATTATACTCCTCCCAGCTGTCACCCACCTCATCCACAAAGGTGACATTGGCATCCTTGTCATTGGGATTCACCTTCCTGCGGCGTTTATAGACCGGCAGAAATACCGGTTCAATTCCGGAGGTAGTCTGTGTCATCAGACTGGTGGTTCCTGTGGGGGCTATGGTAAGCAGGGAGATATTTCTTCTTCCATGCTTCTTCATCTCTTCCAGAAGTTCCGGATCCTCCTTGCCAAGCCTGTTTATAAAAGGATTGTCTTTCTCCTTATTAAAATCAAAGACCTCAAAAGGACCCCTCTCCCTGGCCATGAATCACTGAAGAGCGGTAGGCCTCCAGGGCAATGGTTTTATGTACTTCCACTGAAAAGTCGATGGCATCCTCACTTCCGTACTGCAATCCCAGTCCTGCCAGCATATCACCTTCTGCCGTAATTCCTACCCCGGTCCTTCTTCCTTCCAGTGCTTTTTTCTTGATGTTCTCCCACAGGTTGATCTCCACCCGTTTGATCTCCTTATCTTCCGGATCCAGATAGATCTTGTTGAGGATGGCATCCACCTTCTCCAGTTCCAGATCGATGATATCGTCCATGATACGCTGGGCCAGACCCACATGTATACGAAACTTTTCCCAGTTGAACCTGGCATCCGTGGTGAAGGGTTCTTCCACATAGCTGTAGAGGTTAATGGCCAGCAAGCGGCAGCTATCATAGGGACAGAGGGGGATCTCACCGCAGGGATTGGTGGAGACGGTCTTAAATCCCTGGTCGGCATAACTGTCGGCCACTGATTCACGGGTGACGGTATCCCAGAAAAGGATCCCCGGTTCGGCCGATTTCCAGGCATTATGTACAATCTTTGTCCAGAGCGTCCTGGCATCAATCTTATTCACGTGAGTGGGCTCATCGGACTCAATGGGGTATTGCTGGGTGTAGGTGCTTCCTTCCACCACCGCCTTCATAAATTCATCATTGATCTTTACCGACACATTGGCCCCGGTCACTTTCCCCGATTCCATCTTGGCATCAATGAAGTGCTCCGCATCGGGATGTTTCACCGAAATACTAAGCATCAGAGCTCCCCTTCTGCCATCCTGGGCCACCTCCCGGGTTGAATTGGAATAACGCTCCATAAAAGGCACCACGCCGGTGGATGAGAGGGCACTGTTCAGCACCGGACTTCCGGAGGGACGAATATGCGATAAATCGTGGCCTACTCCTCCGCGTCGTTTCATCAACTGGACCTGCTCCTGATCGATTTTCATGATCCCGCCATAAGAATCGGCATTTCCCTCATGCCCGATCACAAAACAATTGGACAGGCTGGCAATCTGAAAATTATTTCCAATACCGGTCATGGGGGAACCCTGGGGAACGATGTATTTAAATCCCTGCATCAGCTCGAAAAGTTCCTCTTCCGATAAGGGATTGGGGTAGCGTTTCTCGATGCGGCCAATTTCCGAGGCCAGTCGCCGGTGCATATCATCAGGTGTACGTTCATAAAGCAGTCCCTGGGAGTCTTTCAGGGCATATTTATTCACCCAGACCCTGGCAGCAAGTTCATCCCCCTTAAAATATTCCAGAGAGGCATTAAAGGCTTCATCGAACCCGTATGTCTGTTTAAGTTTTGCTCTCTCAGCTTTCTTAGCGTCCTTTTCACCCTTGAGCGCTTGATCAACAAACATCAGGTTTTTTTGTGGTATTGCCTTTTCTGCCATTCTCTTCTTTAATTTTAATCTTCAGGGAGCGTGCCTACGTAAACACACAAATTAGTCAATGGGTTTGCGCTTATCAATCCATAGTTATTAAAAGCTATTAACAAACGCGTAATCAATTCATTATCTGATTGTTAAAAAATCAACTCTCAAAAATTGAGAGAAAAATTCCCCCTTCTCACGATAAAAAATCATCTGATTCTTTTACAAAACAGCTTATGAAAACGGGGTCCTAAACAGATACTGATTCGGGGAATGAAATTAAGAAGAAATCAAGAGCGGTGGGGGGGTTTTCAATTCCATTTATCAACAAGAAATTAACGCTCAGGCTAACTCCATGAATGGCAGACAGATGAAGAAATTGTTAAAAAATCCGCTATAGAAAACGCTTTATTTGTCTGATATACTGTCGTTTACACAGATATCCGGAAATGCCTCTTTTCAGCAATCCCCCTGTTCATACGGGATTGCTTATCACCAAACTTCCCATAAAAAAAGGAGCGCTCCCGAAAAAAGGAACGCCCTCTTAAAAATTAATTTTCCGCTTGCCCGCTTAAAACCTATAGGCAATACTGAAGTTCCAGGTAAAGCCATTTCCGAAATATACCCGGTTGTTCATATTCACCCCGTTCCATTCGGCCTCTCCGGCCTCGGGATGAATGTTGGTATCAGATTGAGAAATAAACTGCTTGTTCAGCATATTGTTGGCATTAAACCTGAATCTCCAGGCTTCTTTGCGCCTTGCAAATAGATATTATAGGAAATCCCGCCATCCAGCAGGCCGAAGGAAGGAAGCTGCAGGGAACCATCGTTGTCGGGCGTATCAAAACTATCCGGATCAATGGCTGCATAAAGCCTGTCGTAGTACCTATAGTCCAGATCCACGGAAAGCCCTTTGATGATCTTATAGGTACCCAGAAGACCAAAGCTGGTCTGGGCAGCATCACCCACTTTTACAGCCGTCCAGGTAGAGAGTCTTACTTCCTCCAATGGGATTGCGGTCCTCGTCCCAGATATTGGCATCCACGTCTCCTCAATAGACCCAGTTACCGATGGAGGCAAAACCACCAATGGAAAGGTTCCGGATGGGCTTCACTTCAAATTCAAGTTCTACCCCGCTGTGCAGCTCGGCCACATTTTCAAAGAGGGCCACATCATCATAAAGGTGTCGCCATCAAAGTCGCCGGACTGACGAATCTGACGATCGGTCCAGCTGGTATAATAGACATTCAGATCCACATCCAGCTGCTCGCTTCTGTATCCGTAACCTACTTCCAGTCCCAGTACGCCTTCATTTCCCACATCTTCATTGACGATATTCAGATAATTCAGGAAGAGATCATCAAAGAAGGGCTGACGGGAATAATAGCCTGCATTGAAAAATACATTGTGCGGCCGTTGATGTTGTAGTTGGCACCGGCCTTCAGATTGTATCCCGGGAAATGCAGCTTTCTGAGAGTCTGATCATTCGGATCGGAGTAGGAGTGGAAGTCAAAGCGCTGGTATGCCTGGGTGGAAACAGCAGCCTGAACGAAAGGTAGAAAGCTTCTCAGTTTTATATTCCAGCTGTCCGAAGGCTCCCATATAGGAGATGCGCTCGTTGTTGTAATAGTCCAGCTTGTCATAGTTCACACTGTTTCTTTCGCTCCAGAACATATAAGGACTTGCAGAATGCTCCTGGGTATACACAACACCTCCCGGGTACTGCTCCTGGAATCCGGCTCCGTTGTAATTGTCATCCCAGTAACCGTCCAGTCCCCAGAGGTCATCCACCAGCCTGAAGTGCTCCCCATAGTAAGTTCTTAAGTCGGTTCCCACATTGAAGGAAAAGTTTTCATTGATTTCATGGTTGAAGTTCACCACAGCCCCCAGCCAGCGGTGCATGTTCATGGAGGCGCGGCGAATGGCAGCACTCCCATAATCCCCAATGGTACTTCCCGGAATGTGCCAGTCTTCTGATCCATCATTCACAATGGCCCTGTTATTGGCTATAATCCGGTCGAAATCAATTTGACCGTCGGCGTCAAAGAGGTACATATTACTGCTGCTGCCGTAATTCCCTGTTCCACCACCCTGGCCGATGGATCCGTACAGCACTGTGGAGAGCGATGATTTGGGACCCATATTCCAGTCCCAGTTCAGGTTAGCTACGGGCTTATGGTAGAAGTTCTCACGGAATGAATACACTTCGCCGTTCTTATACCCCCAGTTGCTGTTAAAACGCTGCTCCTTATTGGTGATCTCGCCATCTCCATCCCTGTCATAGGCGCTCAGATTTTTGGTGTAGTTCTGATAGTGCCACTGTGGTGCACCTGTCATAGAGAAGTTAAACTGATGCTTTTCGGAGGGTTTGTACCCTAAGGAGAAGAAGTAGGTCTGGCCCTGGCCATTGTTTCCGTCGTTGTAGCCGTCACCCTGCCAGTGGGAAAGGAGGATGCTGGCTCCCCAGCCGTTCTCCTGCAATCCGGTGGAGTAGCTGGCCACATACTTCATATATTTGTCATTTCCCATCATGGCACTGACACGTCCGCCGGCTACCATATCGGTCGCCTTGGTTACCACGTTTATGGTGGCCCCTACCGAGGAAATAGCCAGCTTGGAGGATCCAAGTCCCCGCTGGATCTGCACGGCAGTGGCAATCTCGGAAAGACCCTGCCAGTTGGACCAGTAGACCTTTCCGTCCTCCATTCCATTCACCGGCTGACCATTGAACAACAGGGCCAGGTTTTCCTGTGAGAAACCACGGATATTGATCCTGGAATCTCCGTAACCACCTGCCTGGCTGGCTACATAAACCGAAGGAGTGTTTTTCATGATATCGGGGAATTCCTGGTTCCCTGATTTGGCAACAATTTCCGGAAGCTTGATGGTGGATACAGCCACCGGGGTCTCCCGGTCCTTTGCCACGTCAATAACTCCATAACCGGTAACTACCACTTCATCCATGGAGGTCGCATCGATGGAGAGGGTAAGGTCACCAATGCCTGTTGCTGTTGCCAGGTTGAATGCGATTTTCTGTGTTTTATAACCCAGGAAGGAGATTATAACTGTGCCCGTCTGAGCAGTGGTATTGAGTTCAAAGTTCCCATCCGCATCACTGATGGTCCCGTTGGTGGTTCCTGCTTCAATAAGATTTGCACCGGGCAGAGGGCCTCCCGATTCTTCCTCCAGAATTGTTCCCCTTAATACTCCCTGACCCATGACTGCCATAGACAGAGCCACTACGGCCAGCGAGAGTAATAATCGTTTCATTTTTTTCATAGAATTTAGTTTTAAATATGGAATGCGAAATTATGTGATTGTAGTTATGCTCCCATTAGAAAATGGTTAGCTTTTATTTTGATTAGTCAGTACTAGTTTTGGTACCCCGAAAATAGAAAGAAATAGCTGCACGCAACGATACTATAGAACAGATTCGTTTCGGATTTTATTCACACTTTTCAAGAATTGCCAAAGTTGCCCCAACCCGCTCAGACACGAAGTTTGCGGCGATTTGAGAAGTGGTTTTCAACAGCTTTGGATTTTTCAATTGTTGACGAATGGTGAATAACAATTCGGCTTCACTATGGATGGGAAAGGCTCCCCCCAGGGAGTGAAGTTCCACCGCTTCGGTAAATTTGCCATATTCAGGTCCGAAGATAACCGGCAATCCGTAGGTGGCCGCTTCCAGAATATTATGAATCCCCTTTCCAAAACCGCCCCCGATATAGGCGATGGTCCCATACCGGTAGATATGGGAGAGCATGCCAATGGTGTCCACCAGGATCACCCGGACTCCTTCGGGAACTTCATCTTCCAGTTGGGTATACAGAACGCTGGCGGGGAAACGCCCCTGCAGGCTGCGAATATGGTTCTCGGATAATTCATGAGGCGCGATGATCCACCTGTACTCGCCGGATAGCTCCCCAAAGGCCTGCGCCAAATACTGCTCGTCCTTTTCCCAGGTACTTCCCGCTATGATCACCTGCCTGTCCTTTGTGAAACTCTCCAGAGCCGGATGGGTGAAAGGATCCTGCAGTAATTCAAACACCCGGTCAAAACGGGTGTCTCCTGCCACAGTGACCCGGTGAAGCCCTATTCCGGTGAGCAGTTCCATGGAGCTTGTGTTCTGCACAAAAATGTGGGTGAAAAGGCTTAGGAATCTCCGGTACCACCTTCCATACCATTTGAAGAATAGCTGACCGGAGCGAAAGTTCCCGGAAGCCAGGTAAAGGGGCACTCCCTTTTTGCTTAAACGCATCAGAAAATGATACCAGAACTCGTACTTAATAAAAAAAGCCATCTCCAGGGGCAGGAGATCCAGCATCTTTTTGGCATTTCGCCTGGTGTCCAGGGGCAGGTACATGACATAATCTGCCCCGGCATAATCTTTTCGTTTTTCATAGCCCGAGGGGGAGAAAAAGGTGAGCAGGATCTTGTGGGAAGGTCGTCTCTTGCGAATCTCCTCCATGATGGGTCGTCCCTGTTCAAACTCTCCCAGGGAAGCACAGTGGAACCAGATCACCTGCTGCTCCCCCTCAACGGCTCCCTTTAATTTATTGTACCACTGCTTCCTGCCTCGTATCCATAAGTTTGCTTTACGGTTCCAGGGTGATATTAGCAGGGCTATCAGCCAGTAGATCCGGATTCCTATATTATAGAGTAAGGTCATCATTCTTGCTTATGCCTGTTTTCTTGTATAGAGACTCACCAGCCAAACGACAAGAAAAGCCAGCACCCAGGAGACAAAGCGGACACTGATCACCGCATCGAGCATGGTCAGTTCAGACCAGACAACGGTGGTCACAAAGCCGGTTAGCAGTCCGGCTATGGTCCCCTGCCAGGTCACTTTTTTCCAGGTGAGCATCAGCAGTATCAGGGGTCCGAAAGAGGATCCCAGTCCGGCCCAGGCATAGGAGACCATGGAAAAGATCAGCTTATCGGAAGTAAGGGCGATCACAAAGCCTAAAAGTCCCACTGCAATGGTAATCCAGCGACTTCCCCTCAACAGGGTCCGGTCGCCCACCTCCCATCCAAGGGTCCGGTGAAATAGGTCCTCGATGATGGAGGAAGAGATGACCAGGAGCTGACTGTCAGCGGTCGACATCATGGCCGCGATGGCCCCACTCACAAAGATACCTGCCAGCCAGGCAGGCAGGAGCTCGTTGGCCAGGTGAGGCATCAACTTTTCAATATCGTCAAACATCCCCTGTTCATAAAGCCCGGCCCCGACAATGCCCAGAATAAGTGCCCCCGAGAAAGCAGGAATCACCCAGGCGATAGCGATGCGCCTGGATATTTTTATCTGTTCCGCATTTCTGATCGCCATAAAGCGGGTCAGCAGGTGAGGTTGCCCCATGTACCCCAGGGCCCAGCTCAGCCCGCTTATAATCAGCGCTGCTGCCCCCCATCCTGTTTTGCCCCCGGTCCAGGAAAGAAGCCTATGGCCTTCCATGGTAGTCATTTCAGCCAGCGGGCTTGTTCCCTGATGGATCTCTCTTAGCTCAGCCAGGCCCACCAGCGGCAACACCACCAGGGTGCCGATCATAATAATTCCCTGCACCATATCGGTCCATGCCACGGCGAAAAAGCCTCCCATCATGGTGTAGAAGATGATGACCAGGGCCCCTATGATCATCCCCGTGGATTGTTTCAGACCAAAAGTGACATTGAGGATTTTTCCGGCCCCGTTAAATTGGGCAGAAAGATAAAAGATAAAGAAAAAGATGATAATAAAGGTGGCCAGCACCCGTATGGCAGGCTGACCCTTCTCAAACCGTGCGGCCAGGAAAGTGGGCAGCGTGAAGGCACCCAGCTTTTCGGTCTCCACCCGCAGGGCTTTGGCAATGAAGAACCAGTAGAAAATGATTCCCGATACACATCCCAGAGCGGTCCAGAACTCCAGCAAACCGGAAGCAAAGGCTGCTCCCGGCAGTCCAAGCAATAACCAGGCACTTTCCCCGGAGGCTCGTTCAGAAAATGCGACCACCCAGGGATTCAGTTTCCGGCCGGCAATAAAAAAGTCTTTATGGGATTTATTGATGCTGTAGGTGATGAATCCAACCACCAGGATCACCACCAGGTAAACAATAAAACCCAGGAGCGCAAAATTCATGCCCTAAGATAGAAAAAACATGGGAGACCAATCTTAAAAATCCCTGGATCCGTTGGGCTGGTAGGTATATTCAATGAGCGCCTCGCTGTACTTATTTCCCTCCTCCCCCTCCAGGGACGCCACCTCCTTCACCAGCAGTTTCACATAGTTACCCTTAGAGGTCTTTTGTATCCATACCTCGTAGGCCTCCACGATCTCACTCTCCACCACAAACTGGAGCCCATCGTCCACCGTCTTATAGTCCTTATAAAAATCCTCGGCATCCCCCAGGTTGTCAAACTCACCTATCAGGGCAAATCCGTTCATGAGTCCGGGAGTCGTAAAGCCGGGCAACTCGATGGTCTCATCGCCCTGGAGCACCCTGTATCCTTCATTAATAATATCAGGAACAGGATCTTTCTCAAAGGGATACCTGTAAAACTCACTGTCTTCGTAAGAGTACCCGAACAAATAATAGCTCTCCACCAGAAATTTCTCGGAGCTCAAGCGATACTCTCCTTTTCTATCAGGTCCTCTGAACATCTTGCATCCTGCCGATGCAAGGATCAGGACTGCCAACAACACAACTCTGCCTTTCATCATTTCCTCTGTTAAGTTCCTCTAAAACGCTGCCATCAAAAGATCAATATCCTTGGAGGAAATCCCCAGCCTCTTCCCGATGGCCTCATTGGTCAATGTTCCGTTATAGATATAGACCCCATGCCTGAGTCCTACATCCTCTTTCAGATGCTTGCCGATGGTCCCCAATTCCCCCAGGCCCATGACCAGGGGTGCAAAAACATTGCTTATGGCAATGGAAGCGGTTCGGGCCACTGTGGAAGCAATATTGGGGACACAGTAATGGATCACCCCGTGCTTGGTGAAGGCCGGATCTACCTGTGTCCGCAATTCAGAAGTTTCTATAGATCCCCCGCGATCAATACTGATGTCGATAATCACCGATCCCTTTTTCATCTCTTTAACCATCTCTTCGGTAATAAAATATTCCGGCTGCCCCTCCTCCCGTCGGATCGCCCCGATGACCACATCAGCAGACCTGAGGGCCTTCAGAATAACTTTCGGATGGAATATCGAGGTTGGAATCATAGTCCCCAGAGCCCCTTGAAGTCTGCGGAGGCGGTGCAGGGAGTGATCAAATACTTTTACCTCCGAACCCACTCCCATGGCCGCCCTGACAGCGTACTCGGCCACCGTTCCCGCGCCCAGTATAACCACCTCGGTAGGGGTGATCCCAGTAATTCCACCCAGCATAACGCCTTTCCCTCCCCGCTGGTTACTCAGATACTCCGCAGCAATAAGCATACAGGTCGTGCCGGCAATGGCACTCATACTTCTAACCGCCGGATAACAATTGTGTTCATCCTGTATTTTTTCGAAGGCAATGGCCGTCACCTTCTTTCGCATCAGACCACGGATATAGCTATCCTTACAATGTGTGAAAACCTGGAAGGAAGAGAGCAGCACCTGTCGCTCTTTCATCCAGTCAATTTCCTCTTCGGTAGGGGGATTGATCTTTAGTATAACATCGCTTTCCCGAAATACTTTCTGCCGGTTTTCACTGATTTGTCCGCCACGTTCCGAATAGTCTGTATCCAGATAATTGGCAGCTTTCCCTGCCCCTGATTCCAGCAACACCTCATGTCCGTACCCGGTAAGGATTTCCACGGCTTCAGGAGTTAAGGGAACCCGGCTCTCCACCTGATGATTCTCGGAAGGAATCCCGATAATTAAACTTTTATGCTTGTTTCCTACCTCCAGCATCTCCTCCCGGGGCATCAGGCCCTCTTTGCGGATACTAAATGCGGATGATCCTTTATTTTCCATTGCTCCTTATGTTATGGGGTAGCCTAAAATAAGACAATTCGTTAGGAATGTCAATTTTTGCCCGAACGGACTGTCAGAATTGTAATACCCTCTCCTCGTTTTCACCCACCTTTATTTGGACCCTGAGTGCATCTTCCGGGATTAACATTTGGGCTTTTTCGGGCCACTCAATCAGGCACAGGGAACCGGAATAGAAATACTCTTCATACCCCATATCAAAGAGCTCTTCCGGGGATTCTATCCTGTACAGGTCGAAATGAAAAACAGAAGCTCCCTCCGGAGTGTAATATTCATTGACCAGGGAAAAAGTGGGACTGTTCACCTCCACAGTAATTCCGAGATTCCGGCAAATGGCCTGTATAAAGGTGGTTTTCCCGGCTCCCAGCTCTCCGGAAAATGCAATAATGGTATACGCTCCTGCTGTCTCGAGAAAACTTTTCGCGGCAGCATCCAACTCTTTCAGTGAAAAAATGCTTATGGTTCTCATTTTAACTGACCGGTGACAATATGGACAGGGGGATCAGCATCTCCTCCATGGAAATTCCTCCATGCTGGAAGGTGTTCCTGTAAAGATTTACGAAATGGTTGTAGTTATTGGGGTAAACCAGGTAGTCGTTGTTCATGGCAAAAATGTAGCTGCTTGTCATGTTGGTCCTGGGCAGTTGAACCTGCTCGGGCTTCAGTACATCAAAGACCTCTTTCTGTTTGTAGTTCAGGTTCCTGCCCTGTTTGTAGCGCAGGTTTACCGAAGTAAGCCTGTCGCCGATCACTTTGACAGGATTGTTTACCCGAACGGCCCCGTGATCCGTGGTAATAACCAGTTTGATCTCATGCTGGTTCAGCAGCTTCAACAGGTCATGGAGATAGGAGTGCTGAAACCAGCTATGGACCAGGGAGCGGTAAGAAGATTCATCATAGGCCAGCTCCCTGATCATCTCCATCTCGGTTCTGGCATGAGAAAGCATGTCTACAAAATTATACACCACGATATTCAGATCGTAATTAAGCAGGTCCTGATAATTCTCCACCAGTTTCTTCCCGGCCCTTTGATTGCTAATCTTTTCATAATTGAATGAGGCGCCCACCCCCAGTCTCTGCATCTGTTTCCGGAACAACTCCTCTTCATGGGCATTTTTGCTCCCTTCCTCATTTTCATCCACCCAGAGTCCCGGATGCTGACGTTGTATCTCAGCTGGCATCATTCCGGCAAACATGGCATTCCTTGCATACTGGGTGGCCGTTGGTAAGATGCTGGAAAAGATAATCTCTTCATCGCTTCTGTAGAGATCATTCATTTCCTGCTCGATGATTTTCCACTGATCATATCGAAGGTTATCGATAAGGACGACCATAACTTTTCCCTTTTCCAGCAGAGGGAATACCTTTTTTTTGAATACGCCCGGAGACAACAGGGGCGTATTTTCGCCTTCCCCGGAAAACCAGTGCTCATAGTTTTTGCTAATAAACCTGGAAAATTCCCTGTTGGCTTCACTCTTCTGCATATTCAGGACCTCTTCCATACCCCCGGCACCACTGGCATCAAATTCCCTTTCCCAGTAAACCAGTCGTGAATAGATGTCTGTCCACTCCTCAAAGGTGGAGGCTGAATTGATCTGCATTCCAATCTGGCCAAACTGTGATTGGTACCCCGAGGTGGTTTTCTCGGTAACCAGCCTTTTCGTATCAATATTTTTCTTTATGCTCAGAAGAATCTGCTTGGGGTTTACCGGTTTAATCAGATAGTCCGAGATTTTTCCGCCCAGGGCCTCATCCATAATATCCTCTTCTTCGTTCTTGGTAATCATCACCACCGGGGTGGAAGGAGTCAGAATCTTGATCCTTTCCAGTGTTTCCAGTCCGGATATTCCAGGCATATTTTCATCCAGGAAGATCAGATCGAAGTCATTCGCCGCGACCAGGTTCAGGGCATCGGTTCCATTGGCCGCTGTAGTTACCCTGTAATCCCGCTCCTCCAGAAAAAGGATGTAGGGTTTCAGCAGGTCAATTTCATCATCTGTCCAAAGTATATGTATCTGTCTTCCCATTACT
>CAWBWE010000012.1:0-6659 GCA_963792395.1 uncultured Bacteroidales bacterium | reverse complement strand
CAGCATCTGGGTGACGGTGAGGACCAGGTCGGTGGCGGTCGTCCCTTCCTTCATCCGGCCGGTCAGCTTGAAACCGACCACCGCAGGGATCAGCATCGAGATCGGCTGGCCGAGCATCGCCGCCTCGGCCTCGATGCCGCCGACGCCCCAGCCGAGCACCGCCAGGCCGTTGACCATCGTGGTGTGGCTGTCGGTGCCGACCAGGGTGTCGGGATAGGCCACGGTGATGCCGTCGGCTTCGCCGCGTCCACACCACCTGGGCGAGATACTCGAGGTTGACCTGGTGGCAGATGCCGGTGCCCGGCGGCACGACGCGGAAGTTGTCGAAGGCCTGCTGGCCCCAGCGCAGGAACTCGTAGCGCTCGCGGTTGCGCTCGAACTCCATGCGTCGACGTTCTCGGCGAACGCGTCGGGACCGCCGAACTGGTCGACCATGCACCGAGTGGTCGATGACCAGATCGACCGGGACCAGCGGATTGATCTTCGCCGGGTCGCCGCCGCAGGCGACCATCGCGTCGCGCATCGCGGCGAGGTCGACGACGGCGGGCACGCCGGTGAAGTCCTGCATCAGCACGCGCGCCGGCCGGTAGGCGATCTCCCGATCCGAGCTCCGCGTCTTCAGCCACTCGGCGATCGCCTGGATGTCCTCGACGGTGACGCGTGCGGCCGTCTTCGTAGCGCAGCAGGTTCTCGAGCAGCACCTTGAGCGAGAACGGCAGGCGGGAAATGTCGCCAAAGGTGGTGGCGGCGGCGGCGAGACTGAAATACTCGTAGCTGTTGCCGCCGACGGTCAACGTGCGGCGCGTCTTCAGAGTGTCTTGGCCGAACTGGGACACGACATCCCTCCTCTCCCCGAATGCAAACCCGAATGTCCTAGAGCACACTTCACCGGACCTGTCCACCCCGCCGGCGGATCGCCCCGAACGGTTCTTCCGGCGACGCCCGGTTTTATCCGGTGAGCTTGTCGAGCTCGCGGGTCCGGGGGTGAACCCTTTTTCTGGCTGGGCGATACAGGCTGGGAGATGCTGCACAGGCTGGACAGACAGGAGATGGAGCATTATATGCGAAACCGCTCCGGTAAGGGATTTACAGTCATCCAGACGGTAATCGTAGGCGAGATTAACGGCTTGGCTTTTCCCAACTTGGAAGGCAACCTTCCTTTTGAGGATTTTAACCCGGAGCGGCCCACCGAAAGGTACTTTGAAATGGTGGACTTTGCAGTGAAGAAGGCACAGGAGTTTGGACTTGTTCTGGCATTGCTGCCCACCTGGCACAGTTATGTTTTGCCTGGATCCCATCCCCTTCTGAATGAAGAAGCTGTGTTTAATCCTGAGAATGCCTATGCTTACGGGAAGTTCCTGGGAACACGTTACAAGGATGCTCCCAATATCGTCTGGATCCTGGGGGGGGATTGGCCCGCCGGTCCGCAAATAAAGATCTGGGACGCCATGGCCCGGGGCCTGAATGAAGGAGATTCAGCGATTCATATGATAAGTTACCACCCCCGGGGACAGCAGAGCAGCTCCACCTGGCTACACAACAGGGAGTGGCTCGATTTTAATATGGTGCAGACCGGGCACCAGGCCCCATCCTTTAACGTGTACGACTGGATCAGCAATGATTACTACCTGACCCCGGCCAAGCCGGTGGTCAACGGAGAACCCGCCTATGAAGAGATTGGCATCTGGTTTAATCCCGTCAACCTCAGGCACGATGATTACGAGATCCGAAAACAGGCCTACTGGTCGGTTTTTGCAGGGGCCTTTGGACATACCTATGGGAACAATAATATCTGGCAGATGAATAACGAGGATGATTCCGGCCGGATCTGGCCCAACCGGAGCTGGGACAAGGCCCTGAATAGTCCGGGTGCCGGCCAACTGATACACCTGCGGAGATTGATGGAATCGAGGCCATTTCTTTCAAGGATCCCGGATCAGATTCTTCTGTCTGGAGCGAATCCATCCCATGCCACCGATCATATCCGGGTCACACGGGATGGTTCTGCCGGTGAAAGTGATGCTAGCTATATCATGGTTTATTTGCCTTATTATAAAAGTTTTAAGATCAACACAAAGGTGATCCCGGGTTCCAGACTGAAGGTATGGTGGTACAACCCTCAAACAGGCCATGCCTATTTACAGGCCACCATGGATAACCAGGGGGAGTTCGAATTTACAAACTGGAACGGCTTGATCAAAGAGGGTATGGGCGGTCCCGACTGGGTGGTGGTGATTGATGATGTATCGGCCGGATATGAGGCACCCGGACTTTAGAGCGATCTTAAAATAAGTTTAATCCATATTTTTTATTATGAAAAAGTTAGCACTACTAATATTTACCTTTTTTTTTCTGAGTCTGGCCTGGGTGAATGCCCAGCAAAAAGAATTGAAGGTACTGTTTGTGGGAAACAGCTATACCTACGGCTATAACCTGGCTCATATCGTATCGATTATTTCCCGGGAGACTCCCACCTTGCTGATTACCCGGAAATCAGTGATTGGCGGAGCCAGTCTGAGCGAGCACTGGAAAGGAGGAAGAGGGCTGGAAACCAAAGAGATAATTGCCGAGGGGGATTTTGATGTGGTGGTTCTACAGGATTTCAGCATGTCGGGCATTCACAGCCCGGACAGCACTTTGAAGTATGTGGAACTTTTTTCAGATTACATTCGGAGCCATGGGGCAGAACCTTATCTGTTCAATACCTGGGCCCGGGAAAAAGTACCACAGTTTCAAGCAGAGATTGATGCGGTGTATAAACAAGCCGCCAGAGAAAATGAGGCCGTCAATGTCCCGGTTGGACCTGCCTGGGAACTGGCTATGGACCTGCGGCCCTCGGTGGACCTCTTCACCTCCGACGGGAGTCATCCCAACGAACTGGGCTGTCTGCTCACTGCCTCGGTGTTCGTTCGCGTGATTTGCGGAGAACTGCCCGAAATAGTCCCTTCCCTTTACCGGATCGAGGATGCACAGGGCGAGACGGTCAGGTTGATGAACCACAATCCGGAAGAATCCGAGTTTTGCCGGAGGATTGCCAATGAGATAGTTGAACGGCTTTAAGAAAGGAAGCGGATATGAGTATTGCGATAAAAGTACGGACGGCCGGTTTGCTGGTCTTCCTTCTGGCCTCTTCACTGGAGGCACAACACGATGATTCCATCTCCTATAAACAGGTGGATGCAAGTTCGCTCTACCTTCAGGTGGACTATCCACAAGCGTACGATGCTTCAAAAAGATATCCGGCTATTGTATTTTTTTACGGCGGGGGTTGGAACGGGGGGACGACGGAGCAATTTACTCCACATGCCAAATATTTTGCGTCCAGGGGAATGATTTGTTTCAGGGCCGATTACCGGGTAAAAAGCAGGCAGGGAACAAGCCCCTTTGAATCTTTGAAGGATGCAAAAAGTGCCATCAGATTCCTCAGAATACATGCCCGGGAGCTGGGGGTGGATCCGGATAGAATTGTCGCAGCGGGAGGGTCCGCTGGCGGTCACCTGGCAGTGGCATGTGCTGTAATTGAAGGATTTAATGAAGCGGGGGAAGATCTATCCGTCTCCTGTATTCCCAATGCCCTGGTGCTCTTCAACCCGGTCTTTGATAACGGCCCGGGAGGTTACGGGTATGAGCGGGTCGGGGAGGCATACAAAGAGTTTTCTCCCCTTCATAACCTTAGAAAAGGAATACCTCCTGCCGTGGTTTTCCTGGGAACCGAAGATAAGCTGATTCCTGTGGAAACAGCCAGGTATTTTGAAACTGTCATGGAGAAAGTTGGAAGCAGGTGCGACCTGTTTCTCTACGAAGGGGAGGGACATGGGTTTTTTAATTACAGGAACTATGAACTGTACAGGGATACCCGGGATAAAGCAGATGAATTCCTGACTTCCCTGGGCTTTCTGGAAAAAATACCCGATCCGGAGTCAGGGACGGGAGATCCGTTTTAAAACCAACTGTGGCAGAGGACGCCTGGTGGTGATATTTGAATGCCAGCTCCAAAGATTATAAATGTACCTGTGGTCCCTTGGCAGATTTGAGCTATATTTAAGGCTAATAACCTCAAACCAATACTTCCATGAAATTCCGCAATCTTCTACCGGTCAGTTTGTTTTTAATGCTTACTCTGGGCGCATCCGCACAGTTGCAGGTCACTTCGCTGACCACCGATTACCAGACCAATCCCCTGGGGATAGACAATCCGGTTCCTCAATTCAGCTGGGTCATTCATTCCGACCAGAACAATACCATGCAGGAATCTTATGAGATTCGTGCTGCCTTGAGTCCGGCCGATCTGGCAAAAAAGAGCAAACAGCTGTGGAATACGGAACCTGTAGCATCCTCACAGAGTATTCATATCAAGTATCAGGGTCCGCCACTCAAGTCCCACCAGCGGATCTACTGGCAGGTCCGGATTGTGGACAACCACGGCAAGAAGAGTAAATGGAGCGAACCCGCCTTCTTTGAGATGGGCAAGCTACAGCCTGGCGACTGGGAAGCGGACTGGATCACCCCGACCTGGGAGGAGGATCCGAAAAAATCAGAACCATCCCCTTACCTGAGGAAGGAGTTTGCCTTAGAGAAAGCCATTAAACAAGCCAGGCTATATATCTCTTGCCAGGGATTATATCAGGTTGAAATAAATGGTAATAGAGTAGGGGATCAGGAGTTTACTCCCGGGTGGACCAGCTATGATACCAGGCTGCAATATCAGACCTACGATATCACCTCCTTGTTGGCTCCAAATCAAAATGCCATTGGAATTATTCTGGGCGATGGCTGGTTCAGGGGAAATCTGGGCTGGATCGACGGACGAAACAATTGGGGGGAAAAGCTGGCAGCCATCGGAGAGATCAGGGTTGAATATACGGATGGGACCCGGGCCACCATCTCTACGGATGACAGCTGGAAAGCTGCTACGGGACCGATCCTGGAATCGGACATATACAATGGAGAGAGCTATGATGCAGGCAAAGAGCTTACTGGCTGGAGCACGACAGGGTACGATGATAGCCAATGGACAGCTACGGCGAAGATGGAGCTTTCTAAAGAGAAATTAATTGCCCCCGAAGGTCCTCCTGTGAAGATCGTCAATAAACTGGAGCCGGTTTCCATCGAAAAGAGGGAGGAAGGCTGGCTGGTGGATATGGGGCAGAATATGGTGGGTTGGATCCGGATCTGGGCCACTGGGAAAAGCGGTGATGTGCTTACCCTCCGTCATGCAGAGGTGCTGGATAAAGAGGGAAATATGTATTATGAGAACCTGCGTGCTGCAAAATGTACCAATACCTTTAAACTTAAAGGCGGAGCAGAGGAAAGCTTTGAACCCCACTTTACTTTTCAGGGATTCCGCTATGTGATGGTGTCCGGTTATCCGGGCGAACTCACCGCCGAAAAGATCAGGGGCATGGTGATTCACTCAGACATGGAACCATCGGGAAGCTTTGAGTGCTCGGAACCTCTCATAAACCAGCTGCAGCATAATATTGTCTGGGGACTGAAGGGGAATTTCCTGGATGTGCCCACCGATTGTCCCCAGCGTGATGAAAGGCTCGGCTGGACAGGCGATGCCCAGGTTTTTGCTCCCACCGCATGTTTTAATATGAATGCGGCCACCTTCTACCGGAAGTGGTTGAAAGACCTGGCGGCTGACCAGGAGGAAAACGGATCCATTCCACACGTGATCCCGGATATTCTTGGAGGAAACGGAGCTACCGGATGGGCCGATGCGGGGGTGATTATCCCCTGGGTTGTTTACCTGGATTACGGGGACCTTACGGTTCTCGAGAACCAGTATGAGAGTATGAAGGCCTGGATTGGGTTTATGAAAGAGCGTGCCGGGGAGGATCTCATCTGGACCGGTGATTTTCATTTTGGAGACTGGCTTGCTTTCGCTTCAAACAGATCAGATTATATGGGGGCCTATACCGTCAGGGACCTGATTGCCACCGCCTACTATTCCTACTCCTCCTCCATTGTTGCCAAGACCGCGGCTATTCTGGGGTATGAGAAAGAGGCCCAGTATTATACCCAGCTTTCTGAACAGATAAAGAAAGCATTTAAAGAGGAGTTTGTTACTCCAAATGGCCGGCTGGTCGCACATACCCAGACGGCTTACACCCTGGCGCTTGCGTTTGACATGCTGGACAGTGAAACAGCAAAAAAGAGTGCAGCTTTCCTGGCCGGCGATGTGGAAGAGTTCAGACATATCACCACCGGCTTTCTGGGGACCCCGCTGATCTCACTTACTCTTACCGATATAGGCAGGAATGACCTGGCCTACTCCTTGCTGAACAGGAAGGAATACCCTTCCTGGCTCTACCCGGTCACCATGGGTGCCACCACGATCTGGGAACGCTGGGACGGACAGAAGCCCGACTCCACCTTTCAGGATAAGGGGATGAATTCCTTTAACCATTATGCTTACGGGGCCATTGGAAAATGGATGTATCAGGTGGTAGCCGGGATTGGGATAGATGAGAATAATCCTGCCTACAAGCATATCATTATCAAGCCTATGCCCGGTGGTGGATTGACTTCAGCCAAAGCCACACATCAGAGCATGTATGGTGCCATTGAATCTGGTTGGGAGCTGGAGGATAACAAACTGACCATGAAGGTGGAAATTCCCGCCAATACTTCGGCCTCCATTCATATTCCCGGCA
>CAWBWE010000011.1:0-17224 GCA_963792395.1 uncultured Bacteroidales bacterium | reverse complement strand
CTAGAGAAATCTTACACCTATAGCGCAGTGGGCTGGCTTGCTTACTACACCTATTTCTGGGGGTTCTTTCTTTACTGGGGTATTTGTGCGCTGGTATACTCCATAATTATCATCATTTAAATATTCACAAGATGTCACACAAAACAAACGAGGTGCTTTCAGACGAAAAAACTCAAGAGAAAACCTTCCGGCTGAAGGCCGGTATCATTATTGCCATTTTGACTATACTTTTCAGGTTTGGCATTCCTTCTGTATTCCCCATGGCTGCAGAAATCGGGGTGTTAGGCGGACTCCTGGGTGGATTGTTAATCCTGGTATGGTGGGCCTTCTTTAGCCGGGCACCCCGAACCGAGAGATGGTTAGCTGTTGTCCTGATGATTATTGCCATAGTCATAACATCCCAACTCATTCACGAGTCGCTTTCAACAGGAATGCAGGGAATGATGTTTCCGTCCTTCGTCCTCCCAACTCTGACATCAGCCTTTGTTGTTTGGGCAGTCCTTAGTCGTAGCCTCACCAACAAACTTAGATGGATACTAATGCTCACGACCATATTTCTGGTCTGTGGAATGTGGACCCTCGTCCGCTCAGATGGTATTTCCGGCCATTCTGTGGCCGATATAAAATGGCGTTGGGCAGAAACTTCTGAGGAGCTGCTGCTGGCAAAAATAACCGGGGAGTCAATGGAACTCACATCAAATACCGCAACAACGGAATCCGAAGCTGAATGGCCCGGTTTCCGGGGCCCTGAAAGAGATGGAGTTGCCCATGGAACAAAGATTTCGACCGATTGGTCTGTGTCTCCGCCCAGCGAGCTATGGCGCCATCCCATCGGGCCCGGATGCTCCTCCTTTGCGGTACATGGAAATCTTATTTACACACAGGAACAGCGTGGTGAAGAGGAAGTCGTCTCATGCTATAATCTGACCACAGGTGAGCCGGTGTGGAAGCATAGTGATGAAGCTCGTTTCTGGGATTCACATGCAGGTGCTGGTCCACGTTCAACACCAACTCTATGCGGAGGACTGGTTTGCACCTTTGGTGCCACAGGGATTCTGAATGTACTTGATGCCAGAGATGGTGCTGTTATTTGGTCCCGGAATGCAGCTGCCGATACCAACACTGAGGTTCCGGAGTGGGGCTTTACAAGCTCACCATTGGTAACTGGCGACGTTGTTGTTGTTGCTCTTGCCGGGACACTGGTCACCTATGACCTATCAAGCGGTGATCAACGCTGGATAGCCGCAGAGGGTGGCAAAGGATATAGTTCACCACATTTTTTTGAGATTGGCGGTATCCCCCAGATTTTGTTGATGAACGATCTTGGTGCCATAAGCGTCGAGCCTGAAAACGGGACAGTGCTATGGGAGTATCCATGGCCGCATTCAGACCGGATCCTGCAACCGGCCCGATGCGATGATGGGGAGATAATACTTAGCACAGGAGGGGGAAAGGGCATGCGTCGTTTGAAAGTCACCAAAGAATCCGGTGGATGGATTATTGAAGAGCGCTTGAGTTCTGTACAGCTGAAATCCTTTTTCAATGACTTTGTTGTGCACAAGGATCTTGCATTCGGCTTCAGCGGCCCCTTTGTTGAGTGTGTCGACATCGTAGAAGGCGGGCGTAAGTGGAAAAGTAGTCGCTATGGTGGCCAGCTGATATTGTTGGCCGACCAGGACCTGCTGGTTGTATTGACAGAGAAGGGGGAGCTGGCCCTCCTCAAGGCAACTTCAGACAAGTTTAACGAGCTTGGCAGATTCAAAGCCATAGAAGGCAAGACCTGGAACCATCCCGTTATGGTGGACGATATCCTGCTGGTTCGTAACAGTCATGAGATGGTCGCATTTCGCTTACCCAGTGCAGTCATTTAATAGGATGTAATGGAGATAATCATTCTTATTAAACAATAAAACCAAATAATATGAAAAATCAAAAAGTCATTCTCTCAACCGTATGGATTTTCGTGACTGTGAATTACATTTTCTGTGATGTTCTTTCACACATGAATCCTGAGTTTCTAAAATCCCTGTTAGAGGGAGGAGAGCTTCTGGGTTCACCAGTCAATCAGAAATTCCTGTTTCTGTCTGCCATCTTCATGGAAATTCCCTTTGTCATGATACTACTGTCACGTGTCTTGAACTACCGTGCAAATCGTTTGACAAACATAATCGCTGGCATCATTATGACTGCTGCCCAAATCGGGTCACTGTTTGTTGGATCCCCTGAGCTGCACTATTCATTCTATTCAGCCATCGAGATTTCAGGCACGGTATTTATTGTCTGGTATGCATGGAGGTGGCGTAACACACAGGTCTAAAATGGAAATAATGAAAGCCATTGTATGCACAAAATACGGATCACCAGATGTTCTTCTCGTGAAAGAGGTCAAAAAACCCATCCCAAAGGACAAGGAAATTCTGGTAAAAATACACGCATCAACTGTAACATCGAGCGACTGCAGACAAAGAAGTTTTACATATGCTACCTGGTTCCTGCCCTTTGCACTATTGATTTATGGTATTAGAAAACCAAGAAAAAAAATACCCGGGGATGAGCTGGCAGGAGAAGTTGAAGCAGTGGGTAAAGATGTTACATTATTTAAGAAAGGTGACCAGGTTTATGGAATGAGCAGCGAATTTGGCTTCGGTGGAACCAATGCTGAGTACAAATGTCTGCCAGAAAATAAGCAAGTAGCCCTTCGTCCTGTCAATATGAGCTATGAAGAAGCTGCCGCCGTTCCTTTTGGAGGCGTCTCAGCATGGCATTTCCTTAATAAAGCGGAGATCCAAGCCGGAGAAAAAGTCCTTATATATGGAGCCTCCGGAAGTGTTGGTACCTATGCGGTACAGATTGCCAAATACTTTGGAGCAGAAGTAACTGGCGTGTGTAGTACCTCGAATTTAGAATTAGTGAAATCTCTGGGAGCTGATAAGCTCATTGATTACACCAAAGAGGATTTTACCAAAAACGGGCAGTGCTATGACCATATCTTTGACACTGTGATTAAAACTTCATTTAAACATTGTAAAAGCTCGCTTGGACAAAGAGGGAAATACATTACGGTTGATTGGCCTCTTCTTCCAGCACTATGGACTTCTCTAATAGGAAGCAAAAAAATCATATTTGGGATACCACCTACAAATAGTGAAGGATTAAATTCCCTCAAAAAGCTTATTGAAGCCGGAAAGATTAAAGCGCAAATAGATAAACGCTATCCATTGGACCAGATCATCGAAGCTCATAGCTATGTTGATAAAGGGCACAAAAAAGGGAATGTGGTTATTGCTGTATAAGGCGAAAATAATTACTACATTGGATACTTGCTTCTTACTAAACTACATACACCTTCCAAGGCTAAGAATTATGTTCACCGTCCTCATTTGTTTGATCAACTAAACGAAGGCCTGAATCGTAAAATGATTCTTGTATCTGCTCCTGCTGGGTTTGGTAAAACATCACTAATCAGCAATTGGATCAATCAGCTCAAGATTTCAAAAGCCTGGATCTCATTGGACAAAGGAGATAATGATCCGGTAGAGTTTGTTGGTTATTTAGTCACGGGAATACAGGGAATTCATAAGGGATTCGGTCAAGCCGCTTTGGAACTTCTAAAATCCCCAAACAAACCCAACCCGGAATCCATTGCCAGCCTCTTGATCAACGATCTCACTGAGATAGACAAGGATATTCTACTTGTACTGGATGATTTTCACCTGATCTCGAATTCCGAGCTCATGCTCTTCCTTTCCTTCTTCCTGGAACATATTCCTGAGAATATCCACCTGGTAATCTCGACCCGATCTGATCCCTTGCTTCCCCTGGCTCGTTTAAGAAGTCAAAATGAGCTCATTGAACTGCGCTCCCGTGAACTTAGTTTCTCCGCAAAGGATATCTCCTTGCTGTTTAATAAAAAATTGAAGATAAAGCTTTCGGAAGAAGATATTTATGCGCTGGAAACCAAAACGGAAGGCTGGATAGCGGGTCTTCAGCTGGCAGCTTTATCCATGCAGGGAACTGAAGATGCTGCAAACTTCATTAAGGCCTTTGCCGGGAACAACAGGTACATAATGGATTATCTGATTGAAGAGGTATTAAGCGTTCAACAGGATGGGGTTGAGGATTTCCTGCTGAAGACCTCTGTACTTGAACAACTCTCTGCCTCACTTTGCAATTCAGTGCTGGACCGGAATGATAGTCAGCTAGTCATCGAACAGCTGGAAAGCAGCAACATGTTTATGATCCCTCTGGATGAGGAACGAAACTGGTACCGCTATCATCACCTCTTTGCCGATCTGCTGAAGCAAAGACTTCTTTTGAAGGATAAGGAGGTGGTGGAAGAGATCCATGTAAGAGCCAGTAACTGGTTCGAAAAGCAAAACATGATTGATTTGGCCATTGGCCATGCCCTGGAGGTCGAAGATTTTGAACGATGTATGGCCCTGCTCAATCAACGCATCGAAGGCCTTTGGAAAAACGGAAACCATGCAGCAATCATACGCTATGGAAATCAGTTGCCTGATGATGTAATCAAACAACATCCCGTCTTTTGTCTTTACTACGCCTGGATATTGATTGCTGATGGCCAAACTGAAAAGGCCGAGCCATTCCTACTCCATGCAGAAGAGATTACGAAAATGAATTACCAGAAAACTCTGGCAGGAAAAATAGCTGTGGCCATGGCCTGGCTTTACTCGCATAAAAAATACTCAGATAAGATTTTTGAATACTGTAAGACTGCCATGGAGAACCTGGAGGAAGATGATCCCATGTGGATTAGTTGGGCCTGGTTCTCTTACGGTGTTGCATACTTCTCAAATGGAGAATTGACCGAAAGCAGTCAGGCATTCAACAAGGCCCTGGAATTTGGAAAGAAATCGGGTAACATCTTCTTGATGTCAACCATTGTGATCAGGCTGGCAGAGAACGAACAACAACTGGGTCACTATAAATCAGCCTATAAGACATGTACAGATCTCCTGGATTTGATGAACAGGAAAGGCTATGGCCAAGTTGCCAAAGCTGAATGGGCATTTGCACCCCTCTACTTAATCATGGGAACCACTCAGTTTGCCTGGGGCAACCCTGAGGGAGCCTATGATGTCATGAAAACCGCCTATGACCTGGGTAAAAATAGCAAGGATGTCTTCCTGAAAGTGTTCATCCTGATGTTCTACTCCTACCTCTTGAACTTACGCGGAGATCCAAAGGCAAGCAAATTGGTACATGAACTGGAAGAGCTTTTAAGTCAAAATACAGTCCCCCCGTTTCTACATTCCATGTATGTGGGATGGAAGGTTTATTTCCTGCAACTGACAAATGAGTTAGAGAAGGCCAAACAGGTCCTTCATGAGAACGGCTATCGCCTTGGAAACAAGATCACACATGCCAATGAAGCAGCCTATCTATCCTTTGCACACATCTTGCTAGATTTGGGCAGCCTGGATGAGGCCGAATCGCTGCTTTCTGAACTTCAGGCCCTGGCAGAAGCCGGGAAAAGAGTAGAGAGACTAATAGACATTAAGGTTCTCTATTCCATATATTATAAGCTAGTGGGTAACCGGGAGAGCGCAATAACTTATTTAATGCAGGCCATGGAAATGGCAGGGGAAGAAAATATAATTACCTATTTCATCTCGAAAAGAGCACAAACTGAGGATCTATTGCAGGAAATCTATAGAATCCAGGCGACAAAAGAGACCCGGATTCCCGGGGAATTCATCGACAATCTTCAGTTTGCATTCAAAAAAAGAGATCAGTTCCTGAAACAAAGAGAAGAAGGCGAACTAAGTACTCGGGAACTTGATACCCTGAGACTCATGGCCGAAGGCTTAATGAACCAGGAAGTAGCTGACAAACTCTTTATCTCCCTGAACACGGTCAAGACCCATGTAAGAAATATCTACTTCAAACTGGAAGTTGAGAATCGCTCACAGGCAATAGAAAAGGCCCGAAAAGCAGGAATCCTCTGAGCTTTCACCCTTAATTTTCTGATTTATTGACGATTTGACGTCCAATGCCATAGGGCCTTGTCCCTCCCTAGATGGCAGGTCGATCTGTACTTCTTATTGTAGTTGATTTACATAAGATTCACCCCTCAAATCATCCTCAAGGATGAATCACTTACCCCGGGTGAACCCGACCTTTGAATAAGAAATTAATAAGAGAAAAAATGAAAGGCATAACAAAAATAGAGGTACAGGGACTTCTGGATGATAAATGGAGGAACTGGTTCGAGGGTATGGAAATAATTCATAGGGGAAACAATACGATCCTGGCCGGAAATATCGTAGACGAAGCTTCTCTCCACGGCATTCTAAATCTGATACGGGACCTGAATCTGAAACTGGTTTCAGTTAATCCCGATGATAAAGAGAATATTCAAAACACCGCAACATTAGAAAAATGAAAACATCAAAACTAAACTGCCTTCTTTTACTGATTGTGTTTTCGGGCACAGTAAGAGCTCAGCAAAACTTTACTGTGAGTGGTCATGTCTTATGCGCCGAAACCGGTGAGGCCTTAATAGGATCTACCATTTATGTAGAAGAATTGCAGACAGGGACTATCACTAACCTCTACGGATTTTACTCCATTACCCTGCCAGAGGATAACTATTCATTGATGTTCTCCTACATCGGTTACCAGGATAAATTCATCAAGATCAATTTAAAGGAAAACAAGGAGTTCAGCATTGAATTAAAAACAGCTCCCATTGAAATGGAGGAGGTTGTCATCAGGAGTGAAGCTGCCGACAAGAACATCCGGGAATCTGAGATGAGCGTGGTTAAAATCTCACCAAAAAATATCAAAGCCATTCCGGTTATATTTGGCGAACAGGATATCATCAAAACACTGCAACTACTACCGGGTGTGAATGCAGGGAGTGAAGGAAGTAGTGGTTTTTATGTTAGAGGAGGTGGCGCCGACCAGAATCTGATTATCCTGGATGAAGCCCCAGTCTACAGTGCTTCACATCTCCTGGGCTTTTTCTCGGTTTTCAACTCTGATGCGGTGAAAGATCTTGAATTATATAAGGGAAATGCTCCTGCAGGATACGGAGGTCGTTTATCGTCGGTTCTGGACATTCAGATGAAGGATGGTAACTCCAAGAGATTTTCCACATCGGGTGGAATCGGACTACTATCGTCCCGATTAACAATTGAAGCCCCCATCGTAAAAGACAAGGGCTCATTCATTATCTCAGGGAGACGGACTTATGCAGATTTATTTCTGAAATTTTCAAGGGATCCATTAAAGAAAAACACCAAGCTGTATTTCTATGATCTGAATGCCAAGGCAAATTACAAAATCAATGATAAGAACCGGATTTTCCTGTCAGGCTACTTTGGCAGTGATGTTTTTAAATTTGACGACTTCTTTAATACGGATTGGGGAAACAAAACCGGAACACTGAGATGGAATCATGTCTTTGGGAATAAACTGTTCCTGAATAGCTCTTTCATTTTCAGCAACTATGATTACAGTATAGGTTACAATGTATCCGGAAGTCTGATAGAAATCAGTTCCGGCATCATGGATATGAACCTGAAAGAAGATTTTCAGTATTTTATCAATACACGAAATACACTGAAGTTTGGTATTAATTCCATCTACCATACATTCAGTCCCGGTGAAATTTCGTCTAAAGATGAGGATTACTTCAACTCAACTTTCTTAAGTAAAAAACATGCCTTTGAGAGTGCTGCATATATATCCCATAGCCTGGATGTGAGCAGCATTTTTAAAATGACCTATGGGCTGAGGTATTCGAATTTTACTTCTGTTGGTCCCGATACTGTATTTAGCTACAACGATCTTGATGAAATAACAGGAGTTGAAACATACTCGAAAGGAGAAGTTGTCAGCACCTATGGCATTCTTGAGCCCAGAGTCACTTTAAACTTTATTGTTGGTGGGCAGAGTTCCATAAAAGCATCCTATGCCAGAAACGCACAGTATTTGCATCTTCTTTCAAACTCATCCGCTGCATTACCAACCGATTTGTGGATTTCAAGTTCTAAGATTGTGAAACCCCAGATTGCTGATCAGATCGCCCTGGGTTATTTCAGAAATTTCAAAGACAACATGTTTGAGACCTCCATAGAAATTTACCAAAAGAAACTTCATAACCAGATTGACTACCAGAATGGTGCTGAGATCATTATGAACAAAAAGGTAGAGTCTCAGCTTGTTTTTGGAGAAGGAAGAGCCTATGGTACCGAGCTGTTTATTAAAAAGAAAAGTGGCCGGCTTACAGGATGGATTGGATATACACTTTCAAAAACGGAACGGTCTATTGATGAAATAGATAATGGCAATTGGTATCCGGCAAAACATGATCGAACACATGATATTTCCATTGTTACCATGTATCAATTAAACGAAAGATGGATGTTGTCGGCCAGCTGGGTATATAATACGGGAAGTGCAGTAACATTTCCAAGCGGAAAATATGAAATTGAAGGCAATACAGTACCAGCTTATACCAATAGAAATGGCTATCGCATGCCCGATTACCATCGTATGGATATTGGTGCCACATATACAATCAAGAAGCGTGAACGATTTGAATCCAGTCTGAATTTCTCAGTCTATAATAGCTATGGTCATAGAAATCCTTATTCCATCAGTTTCAGAGAAAGCAAAGATGACCCAGGTAATACCGAAGCAGTCCGACTATCACTATTTCAAATGGTTCCTTCAATTACCTATAATTTCAAATTTTAAAAAATTAGATATGAAAACTGTACTTTCAATATTTAGCTTCATCTTCCTGCTCGCCTCTTGCGAAGATGTAATCGAAATCGACCTTGACTTCATAGAACCCAGATTGGTGATTGAAGGATGCATCAACGATTTGGATGATCCATGTACCGTTAAACTCTCAAAAACAGGTGACTATTTTGAACCAGGGATCTATCCGGCTGTCTCAGATGCGCTAGTTACCGTAACTGATGAATTAGGAATAGTTACAGATTTTGACGAATCGGAACCTGGATTGTATACATCTGATCTCTTAGAGGCAAAGGAACTTGGATCTTATATTCTTCATGTTCAGTCCGAGGGAGAAGACTATATGGCCGAGGGTAAAGTGCCTCAAAAAGTATTCATTGATTCCCTCTCCTATGACATCCCACCCATGATGTATGAATTCAAGGAGGGCTATATGCTTACCTGCTATTTACAGGATCCTGCTGAGTACAGAAACTATTACAGATTGATCGTTTTTAAAAAAGGAGAAGCAGTAAGCTCCGACGGCATGAAGTATATATTTAACGATGACTTCATGAACGGAAACATGATCTTTTTGCCCTGGGAGGCTGAACCATTCTTCCCTCAGGATACCGTAGTAGTAGAACTTCAGACCCTCGATAAATCGACCTATGATTACTACCTCACCTTGAATTCACTTGCTGGCGGTATGTTCGGCGCATCAAATCCTGCAAATCCTAAAACAAATCTATCCAACGATGCACTCGGGTATTTTGGAGCCTATACGGTTAGTAGAGATACAATTGTCATTCAAGAAAAATAATCCAAGCGCCTGACTGAATGGTCATTGGGCGTCCGCTTACTTAGGGCATTGTCCTGCCCTATATGACCGGGCAATCGGCGAAACATATTATTGTTGCTTTACTTAAACATTTAAAACACAACGACATGAAAAACACTATCAAACTATCCCTGTTCACTGTTTTAATAATTATGGTTTCAAGTTGTGCCATCCATACTGGCGTTATGAGTAACTCTGCACAGCTGAGTCATGCCAATTTCAAATATGTACAAAGGGATCTGAACGGGACCTGTCAGACAACCAGAATCCTGGGTTTTGGAGGAGTTTTTAAAGCAGATCTTGTGGAAGAAGCCAAGAAAAACATGCTGTCCAATTATGAGCTACAAACCAACCAGGCTCTTGCCAATGTCACTGTCGACTGGAAGCACTCCCGGTACTTAATTGTAAAGACAACAAAGTGTACTGTTAGTGCTGATTTAGTTGAGTTTACCAATGAGGCTTTAATTTCTTACCATTAATTACAATCCCTGATTTTTTCCTATTTGTGGGATTTGATTTCCTGGGATACAGATATTTAAATTATCTTATCCTGCTCATTCAATGTGCATCTACTTATGTATCAAATTTTTATTCTGTCCCTTTTTGCTCTTGTACTTCTTTGCTCAAGTGCTGAACAAGGCGAATACTCCGACTGGTGGGGTCCCAAGAGGGATGGTATTTACCTGGAAACAGGACTCTTAAAACAGTGGCCAGAAGAAGGACCTGACCTGTTGTGGTCTTACGACGGATCGGGACATGGACACAACTCGGTAGCTGCAGCCAACAACTCGTTCTATGTGTGCGGGTTAAAGGATTCCGCCCAGGCCATGGGAACTCTTTTCCATGCCGATCCAACCAGCACATCCGGCATGGAAAAGCCCTGATGGCATATGATATCAAAAATCCGAATATAAACATTGACTAATGGACACCATCAAAACCAGTACCCTGAAATTAAAAGCCAAGCGGACCTTTCTTAAAAAAGGAACCTGTTCACGCACCTTTTTCTATATTCTGGACCGGGAATTCAAACATCCAATGGAGGAGGAAGAAAAAGCCATCGACCCCATGGCAGGAGGGATCCTGCAGCAGGGATATCAATGCGGAATGCTCTGGGGGGCCTCCATGGCAGCCGGAGCAGAAGCCCTTCACAGAAACGAAACCCTGAATCGGGCCACAGGGATCACTATACTGGCTACTCAGCACATCATGAAATCCTTTGTCAACAGGACCAAAAGTATCGAATGTGAAGATATCACAAACTGTGATTTCCAAAACAAAAGAAGCTTTGCCAAATACATGCTCAGTGGCAAATTTGTGAACTGTCTTATACTAGCGGGGAAATGGGCTCCGGAAGCACTTGAAGCCGCCAGAGAAGGATTATCCCAGGATCAAACCGGTTTGCCAGAGGAATCCCAGAGCTGCGCCTCTGAAACGGTTCGTCAAATGGGCGGAAGCATCAAGGAGATGGCGATGGTTGCAGGCTTTGCAGGAGGACTCGGTCTAAGTAGTAGTGGCTGTGGTGCCCTGGCAGCATCCATTTGGATGAATGCCTTGATCCATAATCGGAAGGAAACCGGGAAATCTGCCAACTATGATCCGGATAAGGACCTTACCTTAAAAGCATTCTACGAAGAAACCGACTATGAAATGCAGTGCGATAAAATATGTGGACAGCGTTTCGAGACCATAGCGGAGCATACGGATTTTGTAAGAAATGGCGGCTGTAAAAAGCTGATTAACGTACTCGCAAATACTATAAACGAATGACCTATTCCCAGAAACTCAGGAAGCTCTTTCCTGAAATATCCCTGACCTGGGAAGATCTGCTGCTCCTGGAGACTTTTCAGATTAAATATCTACCGGACAGGGTCCCGGTGAAAGAGTTTGCTACCCTGATTCGCAGCTACCCGGTTCTTCACAGGTTTTTGATTTCGAAATACCCTCCCATCGCTGCATTCCTGTCTGGAATCCTCAAAGAAAACCCTCCAGAAGCAAAAAAAGAGCCTGATGAGAGTCAATGCCAGGAAGCCCTGTGGGAAATTGCTGATCTGATTATTTATAACAAACACCCGGAGCGATTTGATGCACAGGCCCCCATCAGATGGGAGATCAGTGAACTTAATACCCTTTGCCCTCTGGAAGGAAAAGTTGTGGCTGATGTGGGAGCCGGCTCGGGCAGGATTGCCTTTTTGGTGGCGCCTTATGCTGAGACTGTATATGCCGTGGAACCTCTGACCAGCTTCCGCATATTTATGAAGAAAAAGTCAGCGGAAAAGGGCCTAAAGAACCTGTATGTGATGGACGGCACCCTGGATTCCATTCCTTTTCCGGATCAGTTCCTGGATGTTCTGTTCACCTCCAATGCCATCGGGTGGAACCTGAGCGAGGAGCTACCTGAAATTGAGCGGGTGTTGAAACCCGGGGGCCATGCCATACACCTCCTGCAAGCGGAGGAAAAGGTTGAGAATCCTTTCCACAATATTCTGACTTCATCCCCATGGAATTATTCCTGCCTGCAGGAAAAGGGCAAAGAAAGAATCAAACGGAGGTATTATAAACGTAAATAGCCCTGTATAAAGCAAGGCCAAAAAGCTTATTTCACAAAATCTGCCTGATTCAGGTAAGCGGCACTCTTTGAAATCGCTTCCAGGGAAGTTTGAAGCCGTTTTGCCTCTTCTTCCGGGGTACGTTGCGGACGCCTCATCGGCGGCCGATCCTGACCACGCTCTCCGCCCGGGCCTGCTGCTGGCCCTGCCTGCTGAGCCTCGCGCTGTTGTTGTCTCCTCTGCTCCATCATGGCCCTCATCTGAGCCTTCTGTTCTTCGGTCATAAACTCTTCTATTTCCACAAACCAGTCCTCATACCCATTTGCATAGAATTGCTCGAATATGGCTTTAAAATCGATGTTCCCGCTTTCCCCGATCACATAATCGTCTTTAATATGTAGCACTTTGAAGCGGTCGGGATATTTCTGTAAATAGGTGACAGGATCCGCATTGCCCTGGGTTACCCAGTACACATCCATCTGGAAAAAAACTTTGTCCGGATCGGTATTGGCAATCAGGAAATCTTCGATTTTCTGGTCCGTTCCCGGGATATTTTCAAACTCCATATTGTGGTTGTGGTACCCGAATTTGATCCCTCTCTTATTTGCCTCTTCCCCAATAAGGTTCATCAGATCGCACTCCACTTTCATCTGCTCCACATTATCAGCCCACCGTTCATGGGAAACACCACATATTTGCAGCCCATGGCTTTATGGTCATCAAAGATCTTTCCCCATGCCGCAAGGGTTCCATCCACATCATTCACATCAAAGCCTGCCCGGGCATGGCTTGAGATAATATCCATCCCGTATTTGTTAACCAGGGCTGCATACTCCTCGGGAGAATACCCTTCAACAGTTCCTTCCCTGGCATTGTAGTTGGCAATTTCCATAACGGTGTATCCGTCTGCCTGGAGTGACTTGAAAGTTCCTTCCAGATCCGATTCAAGGCCTTTTACAGAGTAGGTGGCTATCCCCAGCTGTTTCTTTTTTGCAAGGGGCTCCCCCGCGGAAGCTACCGGGCTGAGCAAAAGAGCTGCAAGAAAAAAGATGGGGATACGTAAATAAGTTTTCATAGCATGTAGTTTTTAAAAGACAGTTAGTGATGTATCCCTCCTCTGATCCCTTTCGATGAAATAGGTTTAATCCGGGAGGCTTTATAGCGCATGAATAGAAATGGAAGTGCTGACATTATAAGTAAATAGCAAGGCCGGAAGGATTTTGAATAAGTATGATGATTTAGCTAATTTAGGACAAAAATCATGAAGCAAATTTTCCTGATCCTCACAGCCATGGCATCCCTGTTTTCCTTCACCAGCGCTCAAGAACTGTCCACAGTCGAGCAGGTAGATATCGAAAAATATGCAGGAAGGTGGTATGAGATTGCCCGCTTACCAAACAGTTTTGAAAAGGGTCTGAGGTGCGTAACAGCTACTTATACCCTGAAGGACAATGGAAAAATTGAGGTCCTAAATAAGGGGTTTACTTCCGGAGCCAAAGAAAAATGGAAAACTGCCCGGGGGACTGCCCGGGTGCCAGACCAGAAATATCCGGGAAGGCTAAAAGTCACTTTTTTCTGGCCCTTCGCCGGCGACTATTACATCCTTGTCCTGGATGAGCAGTATCAATATGCCCTGGTGGGAGATCCCTCCAGAAAATATCTGTGGGTACTTGCAAGAAGTAAAAGTCTTGATCAGGATATATATACCAGACTGATGGAACATGCAAAAAAAAATGGATTTGACATTCAGCAGGTCCTGGAAGTTGAACAGGATTGTAATAAAAACTCCGGTCGATGAAGAAACGTGTACTAATCGCCGGGGGAACAGGTCTGATCGGCCGTCAGCTGAGCAGAAAACTGCAGGAGCTCGGATATGAAGTTGCCCTTCTGAGCAGAAGCAAACACAGCGGAAGCCCAGCTAATTATTATACCTGGAATCCGGATGAAAATGAACTCCCAAAGGAAGTCATCAATTCCTGCGATTATATCATCAATCTTGCCGGCGAAAACATCGGGGCAAAACGATGGACCGCAGAAAGAAAACGGGCAATCCGCGAGAGCAGAACTAAGCCAGCCAGCTTGTTGTTTAGCGGCCTGGACGACAATTCTCAACTTTCCACCTATATATCAGCCTCTGCCATAGGATACTATGGAGCGCTTAACTCCGACAGGATTTTTCAGGAGACCGATCCCGCCGGCTCTGATTTTCTTGGTCAGACCTGTAAAGACTGGGAGGAAGCTGCCGGCCTGTTTGAACAGGCAGGAGTAAGAACAGTCAAAATCCGAACGGGGATTGTTTTGTCAAAAGAAGGAGGCGCCCTGGCAAAACTCAGCATCCCGATTCGCTGGGGACTGGGAGCTGCCCTGGGCAGCGGAAAGCAATACATGCCCTGGATTCATATGGATGACCTGTGCAATATCTTCATCCAGGCCATAAAGGACGAAGAGATGGCCGGCGCCTATAATGCCGTAGCACCCGAGCATGTTACCAACCATGAGTTTACCAGGAAGGCCGCCCGTGCCCAGGGAAAACCCTTCTGGCTCCCAAAGCTCCCGGCTTTTATGCTGAAGCTCTTACTGGGTGAAATGTCGGTGATTCTCCTGACGGGGAGCCGGATTTCATCCTCCAAGATGGAGGCTACCGGATTTACCTTTTTATATCCCAGTCTGGATAGCGCTTTCATAGAGCTCTATTCGAAACAGGCCTGAATTTACAGGAAGGATCTGGTCCCTTCACCCAAATTCCCTGATGCAAAAGGAGCGGGAAACAACAGAAAACAGAACTTAAGAATATGAGTGCCAACTATCAGGAACTGGGAATCTCAAAAGAACAGGCAGCTACAATAGCCCTGGAGATTTATGGCCTGGAGGGCAGGGTCGATTCACTTCCCGGAGAGCTTGATTTTAATTTCCAAATGATTTGCGGGTCTGAAAGCTACCTCCTGAAAATCAGCCGGCCCGGTGCAGATCTGAACTTTTTGGACTTTCAGCAGGCCCTGCTGCAGCATGTGGCTCATAGTAATTCGGGGATCAAAGCTCCTGTTCCACTCCCGGACCTTCAGGGGAACTATATCAGTGAAACAAGCGATAAAGCCGGCAATATCCGGAAGGTCCGGCTTCTGACCTGGGTGCAGGGACGCCTGTGGTCCGGGGTGAACCCGGTGAGCGAGAGCCTGCTCCATAGCCTGGGGAAGGAAGCAGGAAGACTAACGAAAACGCTGCAGGGATTTGAACATCCCCTGGCAAAAAGGGAGTTTGACTGGGACCTGGCCCGGGCGGGGTGGACCGCTGCGTATGAGCATCTCTTCACCGGGGATAAATTGGAGATCCTTCGCTATTTCAGAGAGCTCTACGTGGAATTGCAACCGGGGTATGGAGCCCTGCGGAAAAGTGTGGTGCATAACGATGCCAACGATAACAATGTATTGGTTTCTGAAGACCTGGAAGCTCCGTGCGTAAGGGCCATCATCGATTATGGAGATGCGGTCCACACCCAGATCATCAACGACCTGGCAGTCACCCTGGCCTATGCCATCATGGGCTTCCCTGATCCGCTGAACGCGGCCACCCCGGTAATAAAAGGATACCACAGTTTATTTCCCCTGTTGGAAGAGGAGCTGGAAATGCTCTATGTTTTAGTGGCCATGCGCCTGGTTATCAGTGTAACTAAATCGGCCATTAGCCGGGAGAAAGAGCCGGACAATGCCTACCTGCTGGTCAGTGAGGCCCCCGCCTGGGCCTTACTGGAAAAATGGAGCTCCATTAGTCCCGATCTTGCCCATTACAGCTTCAGACTGGCTGCTGGATTTTCTGCACATCCAAAAGAAAAAGATTTCAGCCTTTGGGCCGCAAAGAATCCCGTTTCTCTTTCCAGGCTTTTTCCCTCCCTCCGGAAGGAGGAAATCTGTCCCCTGGACCTGAGCGTCTCCAGTTTATGGCTGGGGGACCGGGAAGAGGCCCTGGACCTGGATCTTTTCCAGCATAAGACAGAGCGGCTGCAGAGAGAGGTTCCGGAAAAAATAATCGCCGGAGCTACCTGGAACCCCGCGCCCTCTATGGCACAGCGGCATACTCCCGGATGGGCAATCATCGAAAAGAAAGCCGTACCATTCATCTGGGAGTTGATTTCTGGGTTGCTGAGGGAACCCCGGTTCATGCCCCCTTTGACGGGCAGGTGGTCACCGCCGTGAATGACGAGGGAGACAAGGAATACGGGGGGTTGATCATCCTGAAGCACCTGGAGGAGGGTATAAGCTTTACACCCTTTACGGTCACCAGTCCATTGCCAGCATAAAACAATGGAAACCTGGCGATCAAATTGTACAAGGGGAAGCCTTGAGCAGGATTGGAAACTATCCCGAAAATGGAAATTGGGCCCCCCATCTCCACTTTCAGGTGATGCTCTCCCTGCTCGCCTATGAAGACGATTTTCCGGGGGTGGCTTATCCCGGTGAAAGGGAGCTCTGGAGGAGTCTCTGTCCCGATCCCAACCAGCTTTCCGGCAAGCCGGGCTCAATACGCCATCGGTGGAGGAGCTATCCGATACACTCTCCTACAGGAAGGAGCACCTGGGAAGGAGCCTGAGCCTCTCCTACGATAACCCGCTGAAAATGGTCCGCGGAGATGGCGTCTGCCTGATCGATCACCTGGGCCGGAAATATCTGGATACCGTCAACAATGTGGCCCATGTGGGACATGAACATCCCCGGGTGGTCAGAGCAGGTCAGAAGCAGATGGCCGTGCTGAATACCAATACCCGCTATCTCCACCAAAATATCAATGCTTTTTCGAGGGAGCTGCTCCTGACCTTTCCCGTAGAGCTTTCGGTGGTTCACGTGGTGAATTCAGGAAGCGAGGCCAATGAACTGGCGTTGCGCATGGCCACAGCCTATACCGGACAAAGGGATATGATTGCCATGGAGGTGGGCTACCATGGGAATACCACCGGATGTGTCAGTGTCAGTTCCTATAAGTTTGACGGCAGGGGAGGCTCCGGAGCACCGGAGCATACACATATTGTCCCGCTGCCGATAGCTACAGGGGGATATACCGGGGAGCCGGCAGCGGCCCCCTCTATGCGGCCCATGTGCAGGAACAGATAGAGCATATTATAGCCCTGGGA